>JBGSRA010000155.1:0-103065 GCA_041737765.1 Draconibacterium sp.
GTTCCAGTTCCTGAACTCGCTTCTTTTTAAAATCTAAACTGAAATAACGGTTTTGTTTAAGTCTTTGTTCTTCATTAAAAAATCCATTTCCTTGCATCTTGTTAACCTTTTTTTAGGTCAACGTTTTTCAGTCACAGACACAATAAAGAGAATTGCCGGATTAATTCTACTCTTATTGTTGTCATCCACAGTTCATGCGCAGGATTCGCTGTCGGTTTATTTGGAGCAGGCAGGAAAAAACAATCCTGGTGTGAAAGCTGCCTTCAGCCAATATCTGGCTGCATTAGAAAAAGTTCCTCAAGTTGGTTCACTTCCAGACCCCCAGGCTGCTTTGGAATTTTATTTGAAACCCATGGAATTGGTTAGCGGAAATCAGGTGGGAAATATTAGTGTAATGCAGATGTTTCCCTGGTTCGGAACTTTAAAGTTGGCCAAAGACGAAGCTTCGCTGATGGCCAGGGCTCAGTTCGAATTGTTTCAGGAAAACAGGGCCGGACTCTTTTATAATGTGAAGACCAGTTGGTACCAGATGGTGAAATACAAGCACGGGATTAAACTGATAAACCAAAATATTGTTCTGCTCGAATCGCTCGAAAAACTGACGTTGGTTAAATTTCAGTCGCCTTCCGGAAGTTCTTCAGGTTCGGGTTCTTCCTCCGGTTCGGGGATGCAGGGAACACCTTCTGCAAACGGAAATGGCGGTGGAATGGGCGGCATGAACAATCAGCCTGCCGCTTCGGGTCAGCAACAAACGGGTTCCAATATGTCATCAGTAACTTCCGGCGGGATGGGTTCTAAACCAACCGGTCTGGTAGATGTGTTGCGGGTTAAGATGGAAATTCTCGATCAGAAAAACCAGTTGTCACTCTTGAAAGATCAGTTGAAAACCGAGGAAGCCAATTTTAATTCATTGTTGAGCCGCGATCAAAATATTGAAATTGAAGTTCCGGATACGCTGAAGATGGATACGCTTTCGGTATCGGCATTGGCTGTGGCCGACAGTATTCTGGGCAACAATCCGATGTTGGCCATGTTCGATGCCGAAGGAAAATCTTATTCGGCAATGGCTGAAAAAGCACGCAAAATGGGCTTGCCAATGTTAGGGGTTGGCTTGAATTATATGGTTATTCAACAACAGGCAGGCAATCAATCGATGATGAACGGCAAGGATATGGTGATGCCCATGTTGAATTTCACCATTCCCATTTACCGCAAAAAATACACTGCCATGCAAAATGAAGCCAAATTTTTACAGGAATCAACCATACAGAAGTCTGACGAAATGAAAAACATGCTTTTGGTTCAGCACCGTCAATTGGTGCAGAATTACAGCGATGCAGAACGGCGTGTCAAATTGTATGGGGAACAGGCCGATTTGGCAAACAGAACAGCTAAACTCTTACTTGCAGGTTTTACTTCAACCGGAACCGACTTTGAGGAAATTTTGCGCATTCAGTATAAAGTGCTGGAGTACGGATTAAAACACGTAGAAGCGGTTGCCGATTACAACACGGCGCTGGCAAAGGCTGAAAAACTCATGAATACTGTCAATTATTAATAAAATAAAAAATGAAAACAAATAAAATATTTTCAAACAAATACCTAAGTGGTGGTTTACTAATTGCTTCAGGCCTACTCCTGGGATGGATTTTCTTCCATAATTCTGCTCCTGAAAAGACGGGAACAACGGCTGAAGTTCAAGATCATGCTGCCGAAGGACATGATGTTTGGACCTGCTCAATGCACCCGCAAATCAGAAAAGATGAACCGGGAGATTGCCCGATTTGCGGCATGGATTTAATCCCTTTGCAACAATCAAATACCGTTATCGACGATCAGGCCATTGAAATGAGCGAATCGGCTATGAAACTTGCTGAAGTTCAAACATCGGTTGTTACGCTCGGAAATGTCTCCAAAGAAGTGAGGCTATTCGGAAAAATTCAGGTCGATGAAAGGTTAGTAAGAACGCAAACCGCCCATATTCCGGGCCGTGTTGAACAATTGTTGGTAAACGTTACCGGAGAAAACGTAAAAAAGGGACAATTGATAGCTAAAGTCTATTCCCCTGAATTACTTAACGCCCAAAAAGAGCTGCGCGAAGCTTCGACAATGGCCGGTACATATCCGGCAATACTTGATGCAGCGCGGGAAAAACTGCGTTTATGGAAACTCAGCGATGAACAGATTGAAGAAATTGAAAAATCGGCTACGGCAAAAACTGTTTTCGATGTATTTGCAACAACATCGGGAATAGTAACCAACAGAAAGGTCAATCCGGGCGACTATGTGTCTACAGGCGATGTGCTTTTCGAAATGGCTGATTTATCGAGGGTTTGGGCGCTATTTGATGCCTACGAATCGGATTTGTCGTGGATTTCATTGGGGCAGAATGTTGAATTTACTGCGCAGGCAATTCCAGGAAAAACCTTCAGTGGAAAAGTCACCTTTATCGATCCGTTGGTTGATGCTTCTTCCCGAATCACCAAAGTACGTGTTGAAGTGCCAAATTCAGGACTGCAATTTAAACCCGAAATGTTTGTAAATGGCATTGTCCAGTCGCGGAAGGCAGGTTCCGGCGACCAGTTGATTATTCCGCAATCAGCAGTTTTGTGGACAGGAACGCGGTCGGTAGTTTATGTAAAATTACCAGGCGATGGCAATCCCGCATTCAAAATGAGGGAAATCACCCTCGGCAGTTCAATGAAAGACACATATGTGGTGGCGGATGGATTGGAAGAAGGAGAGGAGATTGTAACTAATGGCACGTTTAGTGTAGATGCGGCAGCGCAACTGGCTGGGAAAACGAGTATGATGAATCCTTCCGGTGGGAAAGTTTCAACCGGGCATGATCATGGAGGAATGGTAACAGAAAATGAATCAGCAAAATCTGAAAATTCCAACACGAAACATTTGATGGTAAGTGTTGGAGGCCTTTGTGAAATGTGTAAAGACCGTATTGAAACCGCTGCAAAATCGGTTAGTGGTGTTGAATCCGCAAATTGGGAAATCGACACAAAAATGCTACACCTGAATTTTGATTCTTCAAAAACTAATTCCGATGAAATTCAGAAAGCTGTTGCAAAAGTTGGACACGATACAGAAAAATTTAAAGCATCCGATGAAGTTTACAGTAAACTTCCGGAATGCTGTTTATATAGATTGTAGAGACGCACGGCTGTGCGTCTTTACCAAAAATTACACATTATTAACCATTTAAAATTCAAAAAGATGAGAACAAAAGTTTTAAGTTTAGTAGCCCTGTTTATGTTGGGCGCAGTTTCAGTTTTTGCAGGAAGCAAAACTGAAAAAATTGAAGTAAAAGGAAATTGTGGTATGTGTGAAAAACGCATCGAGAAAGCTGCTTCTGCAGTTGAAGGAGTTACAAAAGCCGAGTGGAACAAGGAAACAAAACAGATGGAAGTAACTTTCGATGAAGCAAAAACCAATTTGGATAAAATTGAAGTTGCCATTGCAAAAGTTGGTCACGATACACCGAAACACAAAGCAACCACTGAAGTTTACGACAAACTTCCGGGATGTTGTAAATATGACCGTTCGAAGATGAAAATGGAACATTCGAATGAAGGTCATCAACATTAATACTTAGGTGATATTAACCATAAGGAAATTGTCAGCTTTTTGATAATTTTCCTTTTTTTGATACAGAATATGAAAGTAATTATCCTTCATTCAGTGATAACCTGTCCAGAATGTAATTTTCAGAAGAAGGAGACAATGCCCGAAAATTCATGTCAGTTCTTTTATGAATGTGAAAATTGTAAAACCCTCTTAAAACCCAAAACAGGTGATTGTTGTGTTTTTTGTTCATATGGTTCAATTAAATGCCAGCCTGTTCAGAAGAATTTGAAATGCTGTTAAATAATGGAAATTAAAATTTGCATATTCTAAAAAAATAGTTCTATTTCTGAAGAACAAAGAAACTCAATGGGAGTTACAAAAGATTTGATAAGGCTTTCAGCAGGAATTGAAGATGTTGAAGATTTGATAGAAGACCTCTCGGAAGGACTAAAATGATGAAATAGAATTTTTTTTGTTTGGAAGAAAAGCTCCTAATATGTGGGAATTATGCAAATATATATAGGAATTGTGTAACGATTCACGTAATAAAGGAATCACTTTTGTAAAATCACACACATCGAATATCGCAAAAAACGAACGGAAGTAAAATGTTACTGCGCATTTGAGTGGAGCAAAATGTGATTAGTGAAAAATAACAGGTGAAAAAAATATTATCCATATTATTTGTATTTCTCATCCTGATTTCTGTGATGCATATCACTATTGCGACACATCATTGCAGAAGTGCAGATGAAACCTTTAAAAGGGTTTCTTTTACCGGCGAATTGGCTTCATGTGGTATGGATGGCTGTGATGATAAATGTGCTGCAACGGAAAATGATTTTGAAAAGCCTTGCTGTGATGACAATGTTTCAGTTTTAGCTGTAGATAGTAATTATGCACCTTCGTTTACCTATTTTACTGCATTTGCACCACATATTCTGCAGGTTTATATTGTACCTGTAAGTATTGATTTTCATTCACTCACCAATATATATCTTATAAGCACAAGTGTCAGTCCGCCAGGCAATTTTTTGGTACACGCTGTAAGCTTGCCCAAAATTTGTGTTTTCCTGATTTGATTTTAATCCCCTGGTCTTATAGTTTGAAAGGTTATGCAACCTTTTCTGCTATGGATTTTTTTGTCTTGATACATGATCCGTAAGCTTGCGGATGATGTTATTAACCAATTTATTAACATCAATATTTTAAAAATCACAAATAATTAAAAATAGAAATTATGAAAACGAAAAATTATATCAATGTACTACTTTTTGTATTTGCCGGTACTTTCGTATTTAGTGCCTGTCAGAAAGATGAAAAAACAGTAAATCAGAGTGTTGAAGGAACTTATATTGGTAGTTTCACAACAACATCTACACTTAAAAGTGCAACCATAGCCACTGGAAATTTGATGGACACAGCTATAGTGAAACTGATAAGTAATGGACAGATAAATGTTCATTGTTTTGGCGACGGCATGGATTCAACTTTTATTCTCAACATTTACCAAAATGGAGATAGCCTGATGGTTTGCCTTGATGGTCAGGATTTTGATAACGAATACGGACACATGATGGGTAATGGATCAATGATGGGAAGTGGATCTATGATGGGAAATAATTCAACAGAATGGGGCCAGCACATGAATGGAGAACATCAGGTTGGAGATAGTCATTTCGGAGGATTTGACATGCAGAATGGCACCTTTACCTATAGTTTTAAAATGATGGAAGGTTCTTCCACCAATTACAGGAAATTTCAGGGCACAAGGAAATAAATCAATGGTCATGATATTCAATACTTTAATTATTACAGTCATTTTAGTTGGTATCGTCATGCTGGCATTGGGAGTGAAACTTCTTTTTAATAAAGATGCTGAATTTACAGCACACTCCTGTGCCCTTGACGATGACACTACAGACAAGAATGTAGCTTGCTCCAAATGCGATCTGAAAGATTTGGTGGATTGTCCTGAAAATAAATAGGATTTATAGTATTGTACCATTAAAAGTTTCGGGTTGAAACAAGACAATTTATTTGCAATCTACTGCCCAATAGCTTTTGACGGTAAAGGAGCATATTGGATCAGCCACAGCAAAACTGTTCAAAATCCATATTTCGGAAGTAAAATGCCCGCTTGTGGCGAAGTTAAGGAAGAATTATAATTCATACAAAAAATGGAAAATCCAAAACAACAACCCAAAGAGCCTGAAAAAAAGGCAAAAATGGATCATTCAAAAATGGACCACGGCTCCTTGAAATCTGGAGATAACCCATCTATGGGAATGGAAGGGCATAATCATCATGCGATGATGATTGCTGATTTTAAAAAGCGTTTTTACGTGGTAATTATCCTGTCGGTTCCCATCATCCTGTTATCAACCATGATACAAAAATTTATGGGTGTCGATTGGCAGTTTACAGGTTCAAAGTATATTTTACTTGCCTTATCGTCAGTGGTGTTTTTTTACGGTGGCTGGCCCTTTTTTAAAGGATTGGTTACTGAAATAAAGACAAAGACTCCCGGTATGATGTTATTAATTGGCTTTGCCATAACCGTAGCTTATGTCTATAGTGCTGCCGTTGTTTTTGGTCTGGAGGGTATGGATTTCTTTTGGGAACTGGCAACGCTAATCCTGATTATGCTTTTGGGCCATTGGATCGAAATGAAATCTATTGCCGGGGCATCAAAAGAATTAGAGTTACTGGTACAGTTGATGCCAGCCGATGCCCACATGGTAATGCCTGATAAGGTGCATGATGTAAAGACTGAAATGCTGAAAGAGAACGATATCATTCTGGTAAAACCGGGCGAAAAAGTTGCCGCCGATGGAATAATCCTTGAAGGGGAAAGCTACCTGAATGAATCCATGATTACCGGAGAATCAAAGCCTGTTCAGAAAATAAAAGGTCAAAAAGTAATTGCAGGTTCAATTAACGGGAATGGATCGCTTAAAGTGACCGTATCCCATGCATCAAAAGATTCTTACATTTCACAATTGGTAAAATTGGTTGATGATGCTCAAAAATCAAAATCCAAAACCCAGTTACTGGCCGACACGGCTGCCAAATGGTTAACTATTATTGCATTTGTTGCAGGTATTGGTACATTTTTATTTTGGTATTTAACAGGGGAAACTTTAGCCTTTGCCATGGAAAGAATGGTTACGGTTATCGTTATTTCCTGTCCTCATGCTTTAGGATTGGCAGTACCTTTGGTAGTCGCTAAATCAACAGCCATATCCGCTAAAAACGGATTGCTGATCAAAAACAGATCAGCTTTTGAAAATTCAAGGAAAATCACGACCATAGTATTCGACAAAACGGGTACCCTTACCGTTGGTAAGTTTGAAGTATCAAAAATCGTGTCCCTGAAAAAAGAACTTACTGGAGATGAAATCATCCGGTTAGCATCTGCCCTGGAACAACAATCTGAACATCCTATAGCTACCGGTATTCTTTTAAAAGCAAAAGACTTATCTGTCGATATTCCTTCAGTAGAAAACTTTAAAGCCATCACCGGGAAAGGAATTGAGGCCACTGTAGAGGGTAAAAAAATATTGGTTGTCAGTCCCGGCTATTTGAAAGAAAAAAAGATTGCCGTTCCCAATGACTTTAAAGCCGATGATACCGAAACGGTTGTATTTGTTATCATCAATAATGAACTGGCAGGCTACATTGCTCTGTCTGATGAAATTCGACCGGAATCAGCCGAAGCAATTAAAACTTTAAAAGAAAATCATATCAAATCAATATTGCTTACCGGCGATAACAATAAAGTAGCGAAAAGTGTTAGCGACAAATTGGGATTGGATAGTTTTATTGCAGAAGTATTACCTGATCAGAAATTAGAGAAGATAAAAGAACTGCAAAGTAAAGGCGAATTTGTAGCCATGACAGGCGATGGCATAAATGACGCGCCAGCGCTTGCACAGGCAGATGTGGGTATCGCAGTAGGTTCTGGAAGTGATATTGCAGCGGAAACTGCGGGCATTGTTCTGGTAAACAGTAATCCAAAGGATATCGTGAACCTGATTCTGTTTGGAAAAGCGACACATCGCAAAATGATTCAAAACCTGATATGGGCAACAGGTTACAATATTGTGGCACTGCCCCTGGCCGCCGGCGTACTTTATGCCTGGAACATACTGCTCACTCCCGCTATTGGTGCGGCGCTGATGTCCGTCAGCACGGTAATAGTGGCTGTCAACGCGAGTATGTTGCGACTGAAAGACGAGCCTAAATCGGATTCCAAAGCTGAACCTCAAACAGAAGGTAAAGACGGGAATAAGGATGATGTTAAAGACGAATCTCAGCCTGAAGCAAAGGATGAGTCCACATCTGAGGCAAAATCTGAATCTCAAATAGATGGCAAAAACGAGAATAATGATGAAGTAAAAGATGATTCTCAGCAGGAAGCAAAGGGTGAACCTGAAACCATTGAAGAGCCCACACCAGAAGCAAAGGCTGAAACAAAGCCTGAAACTAAAGCTGAATCACAACAAGAAGCAAAAGACGAAACTGAAACTAAAGACGGGATCAAGCCAGAACAAGAAGCCAAAATTCCTTCCTCTGTGAGTCCTGAAATCGTAAAACGGGTTCATGAATTTTACGAAGAACTGGGTCGTGAGGACGTTCGGGCAGTAATGGATATGGAGAAAACGGAGCAGGAAATTCCGGAAACGGAAACCAAAGCCAGGACGAAACCTAAGATAAAAAACGGGCGACGAAATACAGGCAAGGCAAAACCAAAACCCGGTTCCAAAAAATGATAAATTTTTAAAGAACGGTTACAGGAATTTTCGATTAACTGCATGAAAGTATCTGGAATCTTCAGTCAAAGGGCAGACGTATCAGATTATTTGGAAATGTGTGAATGATGTAATTCTTTCCTAAAGTTGTGTAACGCTTTTCAGAATCAAAGAACTCACTTTTGTAAATTGAGAAATTATTCACAAATTAAAAATGATGATTATGAAAACATTACTAAAAATTACACTTTTTATTGCTTTTGTATCAGTTTTTGCTTCGTGTCAAACCAGTAAACAAATTCTTTCAAATCAGGATACCAAAAGCGCAATTATGGACTCAATTGTCAATGATAGTAATCTGTCGAAAGAAATGCTTGGATTAATGTTGAACGGCAGGAATAGTGATGTGATAATGGGTGAAATTCACGAAACAATGATGAAAAAGATGAAAAATAAACCAGGCATGATGCGCGGTATGATGACTGGTATGATGGAAACATATAAAGGTGACTCAGCAATGATGTCCTCGATGTGTATGAGTATGATGGAAAATCCGGAAATGATGGAAATGATGCATAAAAAGATGGGGGGAAAAATGGATATGAAGGTTATGAAAGGAATGAATATGGAAGGAATGGATCATAAAATGAAATAAAACTAAATATAGAATAATGAAGTATTACATCAGCAAAAAAATCAATACAAATTTCGAACAGGCTGTTCAGCTTTTAACCGAATCATTGAAAAAAGAAGGTTTTGGAGTGCTCACAGAAATTGACATTCAGGAAAAACTGAAAGAAAAGCTGAATGTTGATTTCCGAAAATACAAAATACTTGGAGCCTGCAATCCTGCTTATGCCTACAAAGCAATACAGTTGGAAGACAAGATTGGAACCATGCTACCATGCAGTGTCATCGTTCAGGAATTGGAGAACAATGAAATAGAAGTTGCAGCAGTCGATCCGGTTGCTTCAATGATGGCCATTGAAAATACAGATCTGGCTGGAATAGCCGAAGAAATAAAAGAAAAACTTGAACGGGCTATTGCATCATTGTAACAAAAATTAAAAAAATCTAATTTATTAATTGAAGGAGGTATATTATGATGGATGGTATGAATAATGGTTGGGGAATGGAAAATGGATTAGGCTGGGGTTTAATTATTGGCATTGCTATTCTTGTTGTTATTGTTGGGATTTATATGAAACTTAGAAAAAAGTAAATTATTGAACCGATGATAGCTGCAACCGCAATGAGTTTCAGCTCTGTATCAGTGATTGCAAATGCAGATTGAGAAAAGTATAATTTTATTTTAAATCAACGTTTATGAAACATTTAGTGAGATTTTCAGGTATCGTTGTAGCCTTATTCTTTTCACAAATCACTTTTGCACAAGTTGGGACAAACGGCAATGACAGAAATGAGGACGGAAGGCCTGTGAAGGAATATAATCTTACCATCGAACAAAATGAAATGACACTTGGCGGTGTTAGGGCAAAAGCTATGACCATAAATGGAAGCATTCCCGGGCCGGTGCTAGAGTTTAATGTAGGCGACCTTGCTATAATTAACGTAACCAATAAAATGGATGAAGAAACCTCGGTGCATTGGCACGGGATAATACTTCCCAACTTTTTCGATGGTGTTCCATATCTGACCACACCTCCAATTAAACCCGGCGCTACGTTTCAATACAGAATACCTGTCAATCAATCGGGCACATATTGGTATCACTCCCATACCATGCTACAGGAACAAAAAGGGGTGTATGGTCCTATTGTGATTCAACCCAAAGAGAAAACCGTGGAATATGACAAAGATTTGGTTGTGGTTTTATCAGACTGGACCAACGAAAATCCGATGAATGTGTTGCGAAACCTTAAAAGAGGCAACGAGTGGTATCAAATTAAAAAAGGTACAGCAGTTCCGTTAAGCAGGGCTATTGTGCAAGGAGGATTTGGTGCTCAGCTTAAGATGTGGCGCGACCGCATGGAAGGAGCGGATATTGCCGATATTTATTATCCGGCTTTTTTAAGTAATGGGAAAAAACTGGCCGAATATCCTGATTACGAGCCAGGTGAAAAAGTCAGGCTGCGATTTATAAATGCTTCTGCTTCTACTTATTACTGGATGGATTTTGGTGCAGGCAATCCAATGGTAGTAGCAGGTGATGGAGTTGATGTTCGACCCGTACACAAAAACAGATTTCTCTTTGCCATTGCCGAAACCTATGATGTCGTTGTCACTATCCCTGAAGGCAAACTCGAAATTATTGCCACGGCACAAGATGGCTCAGGCCATACGGCTATTCATCTGGGGAGCGGAAAATTGCATCCCGCCAAAGTAATCAATAAACCGGATAAAGTGGAAATGATGAAACAGATGGCAGATATGGACATGAAAATGGGTGCTCCCGCTTTAATTGGAAATAAGAAGAAAAAAACACCGGAATTCCTGATGAAAAAATATGGCATGGAAATGAAAATGGATATGGATATGGATGATGACAAAATGGATAATAAAAAAGAAGGAGATATGCCAATGAATGAAGATATGGATATGGGGCATATGAACCATAACACCATGCCTGAGAAAGACACTACCGGAGATTTTACTCACATTGAACGCATGATGCATTTTAACTACAATTTTCTTGAAGCAACAGAAAAAACAAACTTTAATCCGGATATCCCGGTAAACGAAATACTTTTAAATCTTACCGGTAATATGAACCGTTATGTGTGGAGTTTAAACGGCATCCCGCTTTCAGAAGCGGACAAAATAAAAATTAAAGAAGGAGAAATTACACGCATTACCCTGAATAACCTCACCATGATGCACCACCCAATGCACCTTCACGGTCATTTTTTCAGGGTTATCAACGAAAACGGGGAGCATTCGCCTTTAAAGCATACCGTAAATGTGCCACCCATGGAAAAAGTAATCATTGAGTTTTACAATGAAGAATATGGCGATTGGTTTTTCCATTGTCACATACTATACCACATGATGGGTGGTATGGCACGCGTATTTAGTTATGACACGCCAGGAGATGCACGCATGAAGGATTTCCCGATAAAGAAACTCCTGGATGAAACAGACCTTTATTATTCCTGGGGTTTGGCAGAATTAAGTTCTAATTTTTCTGAATTAATACTTACATCCAGCAGCATACGCAATGAATTTAATTTACGTGTGGAAAGCGATTACAACCAGAATTCAGAAGTAGAATTCAGCTATAACCGTTATTTGAACGACTGGGTGCGAGTTTATGCAGGGGTCAATACTGAAAATGAAATTCCCGACTCATACGATAAATTTAACACTGTTGGATTAGCAGGTGTAAAGTATTTTACCCCTTACATGTTCAATGTTGATGTGAGTATTGACCATCAACTTCGTCCCAGACTTCGGGTTGATAGAGAAATTCTTCTGTTTCCACGGTTTTTTCTGGAAGGAGAGTACGAATATCGTGCAGACTTCGGTTGGGTGAATGATTTAGTAAACAATAAAAGTTTTGAAGGAGAAGATGAATGGCTCATTAGAGCTTCATATATACTATCCCGTAATTTTTCCATCCAGGCCAATTATAATAGTCATTATGGTTGGGGCGGAGGCTTAAGTGTCAGATTTTAATAAAAAGTTGAAGTTGCCATTACAAAGGTTGGCCACGATACTACGAAACACAAAGCTTCAAATGCGGTTTACAAAGTACTTCCGGATTGTTGTTTGTATCGGAAATAGATTTATCTGATAACCAAAATAGGATAGAATTACCGGTAAGTCTGACGATCAATTAAATTAAATCATGCAAGCTGAACGAAACATTCTTTCAAATTGTTAATATGTAAATTTCAGTTATTTATTATAAAACAATAGAGAAATGAATTAAAATTGAAACATTGGAAGCTTCAGAAGAAAAATTATACCAAAAGGCTTATTTATTAAGCTTGTTCACCATTATTTACAACCTCGTTGAGGGTATTGTCTCCATGATTTTTGGTTATGAAGACGAAACACTTGCCTTGTTCGGATTTGGTGTGGACAGTTTTATCGAAGTCATGTCGGGCATTGGAATTGCCGTTATGATACATCGAATCAGGCAAAATCCGGCGAGTTCGAAAAGTGAGTTCGAGATTAAGGCTTTAAAAATAACAGGTACAGCGTTTTTGCTACTTTCTGCCGGATTATTGGCGGGTATTGTTTTATCTATTATCAACAATCACAAGCCGGAAGCAACTTTCTGGGGTGTGATCATTTCATTAATATCTATTGCCGTAATGATTTGGTTGATGAATGCGAAAAAATCGACAGGGAAAAAATTACATTCCGACCCCATTATTTCTGATGCCAATTGTACCAGGGTTTGCGTATATATGTCATTTGTATTGCTGGCATCAAGCCTGATCTATGAATTAACCGGTTTTGCTTATGCCGATGTTATTGGAGCCGCAGGTTTGATCTATTTCTCTATTTCCGAAGGAAAAGAAGCCTTTGAAAAAGCAAAAGGGAAAAGCTGTGACTGCTGTGAACACGATTAAAATTGAAGATTATGCTCTACTTTATCAAAAATATGGTGTGTAACCGTTGTATCATGGTGGTACAGCAGGTATTCGAAGGTTTGGAATATCCACCGATCCGGATTTCACTTGGAAATGTGGAAACAAAGGATTCAATTACGAATAACGATTTGGAAAAGTTAAGGAAATCGCTTGATAGTTATGGCTTCGAGTTAATCGATGACACTAAAAGCCGGATTATCGAAAAAATTAAGAACGTTGTTGTTCAGTCCGTTCACCATAACAACGAAGACCAGAAAATTAATTATTCCAGCTACATTGAATCGCACCTGAATCGGGATTACGCCTATTTAAGCAGTCTTTTTTCTGAAGTGGAAGGATCAACCATTGAGAAATACATCATCCATCAAAAAATAGAACGGGTAAAAGAATTACTGGTGTACGACGAACTCACCCTGAGTGAAATTGCTTATAAGATGGGATACAGCAATGTGGCCTATTTATCAAGCCAGTTTAAAAAAGTAACCGGATTAACACCCAGCCACTTCAAACAGGTAAAGGAAAACAAGCGAAAACCTTTGGACGAGGTATAATTCACATAGGGGCAACCTGAAAATCTTATAAATCGTACCGGAAATATCATAACAATCTCATCGTTCCCAGCCTGTAACTTTGACAAAAAATAAAGACATGGAAACATCTGTTAAAAAGAACTTCCCGGTTACGGGGTTAACCTGCGCTTCTTGCGCCATCAGCGTTGAGAGTATGTTAAAAGCACAGGAGGGTGTGATTGATGCGGCTGTTAATTATGCAAATTCTACTGCCTGGGTTGAATATTTACCTGGAACATCCTCATTTGTGAACTTTAAATCTGCAATTCAGTCCATTGGTTATGATTTGCTGATAGAAGATGAAGGTCATGATCATCAGGAGGAGATGCAGGTAATTCATTACAAAGAGCTTAAAAACAAAACTTTGTGGGCATCTGTGCTGGCATTTCCGGTTGTGGTAATTGCCATGTTCATGATGAATATTCCTTATGCCAATTGGATCATGCTGATTCTGACAACCCCGGTAATCGTGTGGTTTGGCCGTGGTTTTTTCATCAACGCCTTTAAGCAGGCAAAGCACGGCAAAGCAAACATGGATACCCTTGTGGCTTTAAGCACCGGTATTGCTTACCTGTTCAGCCTGTTCAGCACTCTGTTTCCTGAATTCTGGCACAATCGCGGCCAACATGCGCATGTTTATTTTGAGGCAGCGGCTGTGATTATTGCATTCATACTTTTGGGCAAAGTGCTCGAAGAACGCGCAAAATCCAATACTTCATCGGCAATTAAGAAACTGATTGGATTACAGCCAAATACGGTTTATATAATTCAGGATAACGGACAGGAGAAGGAAATACCAATTTCACACGTGATTATTGGGGATAAACTGCTGGTTAAACCCGGAGACAAAATTCCTGTTGACGGCGAAATCATTTCAGGTTCTTCATTTATCGACGAGAGCACCATAACCGGGGAATCTATTCCGGTAGAAAAAGAAAAGGGTGGGAGGGTATTTGCAGGGACCATCAACCAGAAAGGAAGTTTTGTTTTCGTAGCGCAAAAAGTGGGTGGCGAAACCATTTTGGCCCAAATCATTAAAATGGTTCAGCAAGCCCAGGGAAGTAAACCGCCTGTGCAAAAACTGGTGGATAAAATCGCCGGGATTTTTGTTCCGGTGGTCATGGCAATTTCCGTATTAACTTTTATCATCTGGATGATTTTTGGCGGCGATGATGCTGTTACACAGGCATTACTGGCAATGGTTTCCGTGCTTGTTATCGCCTGTCCGTGTGCATTGGGACTTGCAACACCTACAGCTATTATGGTTGGGATGGGTAAAGGAGCCGAAAACGGAATTCTGATAAAAGATGCCGAAAGTTTGGAACTGGCGCATAAAGTGAATGCAATAGTTCTGGACAAAACAGGAACTATTACTGAAGGAAAACCGGCAGTTACAGATATTGTCTGGAATGTTAATGAATCAAATAAGTCAGAATTTGAACAAATCCTTTATGCCATCGAATCGCAATCGGAACATCCGTTGGCTGAAGCTGTAACTGCATCATTAAAACCAAATTCTGATCAGCGGATTATTACTGATAAATTCGAAAGTATTACAGGAAAAGGAGTTGTGACCAATTATGGCGCTCATGTTTATTTGGTGGGAAATCAAAAATTGCTGAACGATTATCAGGTAATTATTCCTGAAGCCAGTACTGCACAAATTGAAGCGTGGCAAAATGAAGGTAAAACTGTAATATGCTTTGCCCGCGATACCGAATTGCTGGCAGTAATTGCCATCGCCGACAAAATCAAAAAAACATCGGCAAAAGCCATTACTGAACTTCAAAATCAAGGTATAGAGGTTTATATGCTAACCGGCGACAATGTGCAAACGGCAAAAGCTGTAGCACAAAAAGTCGGACTGAAAAACTTTAAAGCCAAAGTAATGCCATCAGATAAAGCTGATTTTATAAAAGAATTGCAAAATAAGGGAAAAGTAGTTGCAATGGTTGGTGATGGCATCAACGATTCACATGCATTGGCTCAGTCCGATGTCAGCATTGCAATGGGAAAAGGATCCGATATTGCGATGGATGTGGCTAAAATGACCATCATTTCTTCCGATCTTCAGCTCATCTCCAAAGCTATCCGGTTATCAAAGCTGACAGTTAACACCATTTATCAGAACCTTTTCTGGGCTTTTATTTACAATATCATCGGTATTCCGGTTGCGGCAGGAATTTTATTTCCTATTTGGGGTTTCATGCTCAATCCAATGATTGCCGGAGCTGCAATGGCATTAAGTTCTGTATCTGTTGTCAGCAATAGCTTACGGCTAAAATTTAAGAAACTTGAATATTAATCATTTAATACAATTAGAAATGGAAACTTTAAAATTTAAAACAAATGTAAATTGTGGCGGATGTGTTGCCACAGTAACGCCTCACCTGAATCAGATAAAAGGAATTGGCAAATGGAATGTTGACACTGCAAATCCACAGAAAATATTGACGATTGAAGCTTCCGAACTTTTACCTGACGTGATTATTGAGAAATTGAAAGAAGCGGGTTATAAAGCAGAGTTAATGGCTTCTGATTAATTGAATATTTAACTTTAAAATGAGTAAAATGAAAACAAAAGTTTTGAGTTTGGTATCACTTTTTGTGATGGGAACAGTTTCGGTTTTTGCAGGAGATAAAACCGAAAAAATTGAAGTAAAAGGGAATTGCGGGATGTGTGAAAAACGCATCGAAAAAGCTGCAATGGGTGTTGATGGAGTTTCAAAGGCTGACTGGGACAAGGTAACCAAAAAGTTGGAAGTTGTATTTAATGATACAAAAACCAGTGTCGATAAGATTGAAACAGCAGTAGCAAAAGTGGGGCACGACACACCTCACCATAAATCATCGGATGAAGTTTATAATAAACTTCCTGATTGCTGTAAATATGATAGACAGGCCGATTTAAAAACTGAAAAAGAGGGCCATCAGCATTAATGCACAACGTTTTATTGATGTTTAACATGAAGGAGCAGCAGATTGGTTGCTCTTTTTTGTTAACGAAATCCCAATCATTGAAAATTCTCATTATTTTAGCCGTGTGAAATATCAGGTTAAAATAGTATCGGTAATCATTTGCATGGTATTTTATTCCTATTCATTGGGAGTAATTTATTCACCAATTAACCTCACTGGTAATTTTGAAAATCAAAAATCTGACAACACTTCCTTTTTTTCAACCGCGTCAAACAATCTTTTCTGTTATACTTTTCAAAAGGAAAGTTCGCCCGGAAACAATAACAATATACCAACCTCTAAAATTAAACTTTCATTTAATACGCCTTTTGCAATAATAAAAACCACCAAACAGCTTTTCGACAGCGAATTCAATCAGTATTCCCGTTTTTCAGGGAATCTGCTCATACAACTCAATAAAACAGTTATAATTTTCCCTTTCAACTATTTTTGGTAATCCATTTATCTGTTATTGTGAGATAGTGCCATTGATTTGAATTTTAAATTCAGTTTAATCAATGGTACAAATGCATTTTATGATAATTTAAAAACTATAAAAAAATGGATATATCAATTGTAATCATGGGATTGGTAATGTTGGCGTTAATTATTTTACCATTCGTCATAATCAGCAGAAACAGCAATAAAAATAGTAAATAACAACCCGATACAGGTATCAAAATAAATATTGAAATAATGCTGACTTAACTTTTACGAAAATGAAACCTTAAGTTGAATGCAAATCATTTTAATTCATTTTGGAATAAATCTTAAGGCGTTTCTGTAAAGAGAGTTTGTGGATTATTAAAGCAAATTATTATGATTTTTTCTTTATTTTTTTGATATTCTGTTTTGAAGTCAAATATAAGGCAGTATATTACTGCCTTTTTAATTTACAAAACTTAATAACATCCTGATTCGGGTAGGTTAACATGAAATGCCAGACAATAAATAAACTTTTGTTTGTTAAAATTAAGAACAGAAATAATTTATTTTTGTTTATTCAATGGTAAGTACGCTGTTTATTAAAATTTATCAATGGAAATATTACTGCACTCATATATCGATGTTTTAATTAGTGTGGTGCTGGCTGCAATAATGTTTGGACTTGGTTTATCGCTTACTTTTTCAAATTTCAAACAGATTATAAAATTTCCGAGGGCATTTTTTGTGGGCCTTGCATCTCAGATGATTGTGTTGCCTGCTTTAGCCTTTGTAATACTGTTATTTGCCGATATTCCCGGTCCGTACAAGGTTGGAATAATGATTTTAGCTGTTTGTCCGGGAGGAACTACATCAGGTTTTGTTGCTTACCTGTTTCGTGGAAATGTGGCCCTGTCGATTGCGCTGACCGTAATAAACAGCTTTCTCACCCTTTTTACCATTCCGTTTGTTGTAAATTTTTCGCTGCAATATTTCCTGCACCAGGAAGCGGAAATTCATTTGCCCTTTTTCGAATCGGTTATGCAGATATTTTTAATTACACTGTTACCGGCATTGTTGGGATTGTTTGTCAGAAGAACAAATCCCCGGTTTGCAACATCCATTCAGAAATACCTGAAATATATCCTCATTGCATTACTGGCGCTGGTTTATACCATCAAATTTTTTGCCGGCGACCAATATGGCGGCTCGGGCATAACCGTTGACGAAGTTTGGGTGATTTTGCCTTACGCTTTAATATTCAATATCTTATGTTTTGTGTTTAGCATATTTATTGGCAAATTGACCAAATTAAAAATCCGTGATGCTTTTACCATTGCGCTCGAAGTTTCGCTGCACAATACAACACTGGCATTGTTAATTGGTGGCACTTTTCTGCAAAACCAGGATATGATTAAACCGGCGCTGATTTACACCATGTTCTCATTTTGGACTGCCATTATTTTTGGTTTTGTTACCTTGAGATTGTATAAGAAAGATTTTAAAGAGTAATTAAACCAGTACAACATTCCAATTTTCCTACTTCAGTTTCCCAACATCCTGCCATTTTCTTTTTTATACTACTTTACTTTGATTACTGGATAATGAGTTTTGGGTGCTTATTACAATTTTTGAAACCACCGAAAGAAATGATGGTTAAGGTGAAACCTGCCACATAAATGCCGCGGTAATGAAATGAAACCCCAGAAACAATGAAAAAGAAAATTTATCTCGGTTTCCCCATCAATTTTCGCCATTTGTTAAATTCAAAAATTAAAAATACCTAGAGCAAACTTCATAAATACTTAGATTCTTTCAGTAAAATGGAAGTATTAAAATAGGCAATATTTAACTTCAGATTCAGCTAATGATAATGTGCAAAAATTTTGCTAACTCCTTAATTTTACAAACATTGAATACTGGGAAGTTAATTAATTCATCGAAAATTACGGATATACAAGTTAAGTTTATACGTTGTACAATTTTGATTTTGATGAACATACATTAACAGGGCGCTAAATAAGAATTTTTTAATGGGTAAAAATTAATGCAATATATTTACGATTGTGAGTAGTTAAATTATTTATTCAACATTTTATGAAAATAATGGATAAAATAATCTACTTAGTTTTAATCATTTTCCTGCTCCTGGCATGTGACAAAGAAGAAGACGAAGAATTTTTTGATGTGGAAGAAACTTCGGGAACATTTGTTGATACCCGTGATAACAGAGAATATAAATGGGTAAAAGTAGGAGAACAAATATGGATGGCGGAAAATCTGGCCTATTTACCATTCGTAAACTCTGTGGAAACCGATAACCTTGAAAAACCACATTTTTATGTTTACGGATATGATGGTACAGATGTAAAGGTTGCCAAATCTTCTTATAATTATAACAGTTACGGGGTTTTATATAACTGGCAGGCAGCACAGATTTCATGTCCTGTTGGCTGGCATTTGCCTACTGATGATGAGTGGAAAGAATTGGAATTGGAACTGGGAATGACCATTAAAGAAGCTAACGAACACGTTTCTCCCTTTTACCGGGGAACAGATCAGGGTTTTAAAATGAAAACCGCATGGGGTTGGCATAATAATGGAAATGGTAACAATGACAGTGGCTTTTCGGGATTACCGGGTGGTTTTCGTTTTAGTAATGGTAGTTACAGCTATATTGAAGGATTTGGTTACTGGTGGTCTTCTACAGATGGTTTAAACACAAGTGCCTGGGGAAGAGGATTGGGTTATAACAATGGTTGTGTAATCAGAAACAGTTTTAATAAGAAAAACGGTCTTTGTGTACGCTGTATTAAAAATGAGGACAAATAAATTTAATTGCTTTACCCAATTTTAATTTATTATGTAACTATCGCATGAATACCGGGTTTATAAAAAGCCACATTCTGGTGTGAAAATCCGCTATATCAATGAACTTAAGGTTATAAAATTTCTGCACCATACAACGGGTTGAGTGTTTACGAAACAGGGGTTGATTTAAAGGCAAATGATTATTTTTTCTGTCGATTTACTCACTTTTAAAATTATGTATTGTTATAAATTAGTAATAAATATTTGCAGTTATTTAAAATATAATTGTACTTTAAAGCACTCAGTAAGATGGGTAAATGTTGATCGTAACTTTTGTGTTTGCGACAAACTAAAACTTTTAAGTAAATGAAAAACCAACCAAAACCTGGTTCAATACCACAAAATAATGAAGTCAGGTTTTTTAGTAGTGAAGAACGATTCCATTTATTTGATTACATGCTTGAAGGCTGTCAGGTTATTGGATTTGACTGGCGGTATATCTATCTGAACCGTTCAGCCGAAATCCATAACCGTCGTCCAAATGCAGAATTAATAGGGTTTTGCTATCAGGATACTTGGCCCGGTATTGAAGAAACAGATGTTTATAAATTAATAAAACAGACTCTTGACGAAAGAGTTGCAAACAGTTTAGAAAACAGATTTTTATTTCCCGATGGTTCGGAAGGTTGGTTCGAATTGAGCATTCAGCCTGTACCTGAAGGGGTTTTTATTTTATCTCTTGATATTTCCGAACGCAAAAAGGCTGAATCAGCACTTATCAAAAGTGAAGAAAAATACAGGTTGATTTCTGATAGTTCTGAAGAATGGATATACTGGAGAGCACCTGATGGAAACCTTAATTATGTATCGCCAGCCTGTGAAAAAATTACCGGCTATTCTCCGGTTGAATTTGTGAATCAACCTGAACTTAGTAACTGGATAGTTTTTGAGACAGACAAGGAAAAAGTAAATCAGCATACCCATAATACAAAGCTCAATGATTCAGCACTCAACCTTGAGTTTCGGATAGTTACAAAAAGTGGCGATATACGATGGATAAGTCACAGCTGCAGCCCAATTCTGAATAGTAACGGCGAAAATTTAGGCAGACGAGGTACCAACCGAGATATTACAGAAAGCAAACTTAGGGAAGAGCAGCTATTCGAAAGCGAATTCAGGTTTAATAAGCTCTATGAAAACGGTCCTTTTGGAATGGTTATGGCCGACAGGGAATTCCGCTTTAAAAAAACAAATTCTGTTTTTTGTAATATTTTGGGATATAATGAAAAAGAACTTCAGAATTTAACTTTTAAAGACGTAACTCATCCGGATGATCTGAAAAAAGATTTAGTAAATGTACAAAAGCTTATCAACAAGGAAATTGATGTTTATAAGACCGAAAAACGCTATATTCGAAAAGATGGTCAGGTAATTTGGGGTTCGTTAACCGTATCAGCCACTTACGATACTGAAGGGCAATTTCTGTATAACCTCGGTATTATTGAGGATGTTACGCATCGAAAACTGGCAGAAGAAGCTTTACGCGAGCGTGAAAATAAATTGAGTACTATCTTGAACCTTTTGCCTGTGGGCATCTCCATTCTGGATCAGGATAAGAAAATTGTATATGAAAATCCGGCATTGGAAAATATATTGGGCATCACACTGGAAGGTATGCAACGCGGAGATTATCGCGAACGTAAATATTTACGTAGCGATGGTTCACCAAAACCAGCTGAAGAATTTGCCAGCTCACGCGTATTTCGCGAAAAAACAGCCCAGCATAACTTCGTTACGGGCATTGTAAGAGAGGATGGCAATACAATTTGGACAAACGTGAGTGCTGTGCCGGTTGACTTTCCTGACTGGAAAGTTGTATTGGTTACGGCTGACATCACAAACCTCAAAAGGACTGAAGACGCCTTGAAAAAAAGCAAACAATTACTATCCGAAACAGAATCAATAGGTAAAGTGGGTGGCTGGGAATTCAACATTGACACCAAACAACAGACATGGACCGATGAGGTCTTTAGGATTCATGAAGTTAATTTCGATTTTAATCCGAATGTTGATAATGGTATTGTTTTTTATACTCCTGAATCTCAACCAATCATCGAAAAAGCGATTCAACAAGTAATCGAATTAGGAGAGCCTTTTGACCTTGAACTTGAAATCATTACTGCCAAAGGAAATTTAAGGTCAGTACATTCGATTGGAAAAGCAGATTTGGAAAACCGCAGAATTTATGGGTTTTTTCAGGATATTACAGAACGAAAGCAGGCTGAGGAGGTGCTGCGTGAGCGCGAGTATCTGCTCTCCTCGTCACAGCGGGCAGCCCATATTGGAACCTGGAGCTGGAAGGTGGGTGACACTACGACCTACTGGTCAGACGAGACTTACAGAATTTATGGACTTAGTCCTGAAATGGGCTCGCCAGACTTCGAATTCTTCTTCGAGATAATCCACCCTGAGGACCGATATAAAATGAGGGAGTGGCCAAAGGCAGTTATAGCGGGTTTGCACCCGTCTCCCGTGGAGTTCCGAGTTCTGCGTCCTGACGGGATATATCGTATTATTCGGACGGAAGGGGATATAGTGGAGACCATGGATGGCATTCCATCACGAATTGCCGGTACCGCATACGATATCACCGAAAGCAAGCTGGCAGAAGAAGACCTTAAAAAGAGTAAACAATTACTCGCCGAAACAGAATCAATTGGAAAGGTTGGCGGTTGGGAATTCAACATTGATACCCTTGAAACGACATGGACAGACGAGGTGTATCGGATTCATGAAGTTGATTTTGATTTCTATCACAATGTAAGTAAAGGTATAAATTTTTACACCGATGAATCCAAACCAAAAATAGAAAAGGCTGTACAACGGATTATCGAATATGGTGAACCCTTTGATCTGGAATTGGAAATAATTACTGCCAAAGGAAATCTGAAGAAAGTTCATACAATTGGTAAACCAGATATGGAAAACCGAAG
The DNA here is from genome assembly GCA_041737765.1 of Draconibacterium sp. Classification (GTDB taxonomy): domain Bacteria; phylum Bacteroidota; class Bacteroidia; order Bacteroidales; family Prolixibacteraceae; genus Draconibacterium. Next base: position 22,650 of record JBGSRA010000155.1, read on the forward strand.
AGTTTATGGTTTCTTTCAGGATATTACAGAGAGAAAAAGTGTGGAAGAAGCCCTGCAAAAAAGTGAAAACGAATTTCGATTGCTCGCCGAATCGATGCCTCAAATAGTTTGGGTGACTCAACCTGACGGATCTAATATTTATTTAAATCAGCAATGGGTGGATTATACAGGACTAACTTTGGAAGAAAGTTACGGAAGTGGATGGATACAACCATTCCATCCTGATGAAAAACAGTGGGTATGGGATAACTGGCAATATGCATCAAAAAATAATGAAGTTTATTCGCTCGAATGCAGGCTTAAAAGATTTGACGGAGAATACAAATGGTGGCTTATCCGTGGAACATCAATCATGGATTCAAAAGGCGACATTGTTAAATGGTTTGGCACCTGCACCGATATTAATGATTTAAAACAGGCTGAATTTGAAGTTCAGGAAAACAAACGAAAACTTGATGCCGCATTCAGCAGCATGACCGATGCTATTTTTATAACAGACACTGATGGGCAATTTATTGAATTCAATGAAGCGCTTGCAAAATACCTGAGATTTAGAAGAAAGGAAGATTGCGCAAAAAGTTTTGCTGAATATTCCAAACTTATAGAGATTTACCGGTTAAACGGTGAACTGGTACCCTTTGATCAATGGGCCGTTCCAAGAGCTCTTCGCGGAGAAATTGTTAAAAATGAGGAATTCAAACTGCGACGCAAAGATACCGGAGAAACCTGGTTTGGAAGTTACAGCTTTGTGCCCATTCGTAATAATGAAGGCAAAATTACCGGTTCAGTAGTAACAGCCCGTGACATTACCGAACAAAAATTAATAGCTGAAAAAATCAGGGAAAAAGACAGGGAATTTAACAAACTTTCAGCCAATGTACCTGACCTGATCTATCAGTTTACACGAAAAATCGATGGAAACTATTGTGTACCTATTGCCTCCAAGGGAATCTGGAATATTTTCGGGTGTACTCCCGAAGAAGTAAAAGATGATTTTACTCCAATAGGAAGGGTAATTCACCCCGATGACGCTGAACGGGTAATCAATGATATTGAGTATTCTGCTCAACATTTAACCTATTTTACCTGTGAGTTCAGGGTACAAATCCCTGGCAGGGAAATTCAATGGATTTATTCAAAATCAACTCCTGAACAATTGCCCGACGGAAGCATTACATGGTACGGTTTTAATACCGATATTACTCAGCAAAAGAGGGCTGAAGAAATATTGAAATTTAGCGAAGAAAGGTATCGTAACATTTTTGAAAGTTCAGTAATTGGTATTTACCGAACCACTCCCGAAAGAAAAATTATTATGGCAAATCCGACATTAATTAAGATGCTTGGTTTTGATTCTTTTGAAGATTTGGCAAAGCGTGATCTGGAAAAGGAAGGATTTGACGGTAATAAAACACGGACTAAATTCAGAAAAGAAATCGAAAAAAATAAAAGAATTCTGGGACTTGAATCAGTTTGGAAAACAAAAGATGGACAACCTGTTATTGTTAATGAGAATGCAAGAGCATTTTATGATTCTGAAGGTAAAGTAATCTATTATGAAGGAACCATCGAGGACATTACTGTACGTAAAAAAATGGAAAACACGCTGCGCGAGAGTGAAGAGAAATTCCGTAAAGCGTTCTTAACCAATCCCGATGCCATTACCATTAACCGGTTTGATAATGGATTGTATGTTTCGGTAAACGAAGGATTTATGCAGATTTTTGGTTACACGGAAGAAGAAGTTTTAGGTAAGACATCACTCGAAATAAATTTATGGTTCAACCCCGATGATAGAAATCAATTTGTAAAGGAATTGGGTAGAAAAGGTTTTGTGGAAAATCTGGAAACGAAATTCTGCACCAAAAATGGCGATTTAAAAGATACTTTAATGTCATCAGTTATTATTGAACTCGATAATGTTCCGCATATTTTAAGTACAACAAAGGATATCACCCTGCGAAAACAGATTGAGGAGGCTCTTAAATATAATGAGGCACTTTTAAGGGAAGTTGGAAGAATTGCCCGTGTAGGGGGTTGGGAGTATGACCTCACGACAAATGTTTCAAGCTGGACCGAAGAAGTGGCACGAATTCACGACCTCGATCCCAAAACCCCGGCATCGGTTGCACTAAGCAAGAATTATTATTCAGAAAGTTCAAAGCCGGTTATCGAAAGGGCATTTAACAATGCAATTAAAAAAGCCAAACCGTATGATCTTGAATTACAGATTGTAAGTGCCACAGGTAATGAAAAATGGATACGTACCATTGGTCATCCGGTAATAATAAACAATAAGGTAGTTAAAATTCAGGGCTCATTTCAGGATATTACAGAACTTAAAAATATTGAACTGGCTTTAAGGGAAAGTGAAGAAAAATTCCGCGGACTGATGGAAAGTATCCCACTGCCAGTTGTTTACTCAAATAATAAAGGTGAAGTAATATTTGGCAACGACAGATTTATACAGGTTTTTGGATATACTCCTGCCGAACTGCCAACAATAAACGAATGGTGGGAACTGGCTTATCCTGATATTGAATACAGGCAACAAGTGATGCAAAGTTGGGGCCTTGCGGTTAAAAAAGCTGCCGAAACAGGATCTGATATTGAATCAGATGAATACCAGATTACCTGTAAAGACGGGAATGTGCGCACCATCATTATTTCCGGAATATTAATTAACGAAAATCTGCTTGCAACATTTATTGATATTACCGACAGAAAGAAAGCTGAAGATGAAGTCAGAAAATTGAATGAAACACTGGAACAACGCGTTGAAGATCGCACCTTGCAATTAAAGGAAGCCAATCAGGAACTGGAAGCATTTTCGTATTCTGTTTCGCACGATTTACGCGCCCCGTTGCGTCACATAAACGGATTTATTGATTTACTTACCAATAATTACACCGAACAGTTACCCGAAAAGGGATTACACTATTTAGATGTTATCGTTAATTCCACGCGTCAAATGGGCAGCCTTATCGACGATTTGCTTCAGTTCTCCAGAACAGGGCGACAGGAAATGCAAATGGTAAACCTCGATATGAATGAAGTTCTTCAGGAAGTTATAGTCCTTGCAAAGAATGATTCACAAGACAGGAATATTGTATGGAAAATTGCCAAAATGCCTATAATTACAGGTGATTCGGCGTTGCTGCGAATGGTTTGGTACAATTTGTTAAACAATGCAATAAAATTTACAAAGGCAAAAGATCCTGCAATTATTGAAATCGGATTTAAGGAGGCAGAAAAAGAATATATATTTTTTGTACGCGACAATGGTGCTGGTTTCGATATGAAATATGCCCACAAGTTGTTTGGAGTATTTCAACGGCTTCATTCGAAACGTGAGTTTGATGGAACTGGCATTGGACTGGCCAATGTCAGGCGGATAATTCTCAGGCACGGCGGGCGCACCTGGGCCGAATCGCAAGTGGACAAAGGAGCTGTTTTTTATTTTACACTATCAAAGTTTAAGGAGGAATAACAATGTTAAAACTAAGAAAAATACTATTGGTTGAAGATAATCCAAACGATGTTGAATTAACACTCGCAGCGTTGGAAGAACAAAACCTGGCTAACAGGGTAATAGTAATGAATGATGGGGTAGAAGCTATGGAATACCTCTTATATCAGGGTGAACATAAAAACAGGGTGAAAGAAAATCCGGCAGTAATGTTACTCGATATTAAAATGCCCCGCATGGATGGAATCGAAGTTTTGCAGCAAATTAAAAGCAATCCCGAACTTAAAACAATCCCTGTGGTAATGTTAACATCTTCAAGGGAAGAACCCGATTTAAAAAAGTGTTATGAGCTCGGGGTCAATGCGTACGTGGTTAAACCGGTGAATTTTAAAGATTTTTTCAATGCAATTAAGCACCTTGGTGTTTTCTGGGCCTTAATAAACGAACTTCCCAACGAAGGAGGAACAAATAATGAATAATAAAAATGAAGAACCTGGTCTGTTAAATGTACTTTCTCTTGAAGATTCGGATTTGGATTTTGAAATTATCAGTCTTCAACTTATTAATGCTGGTTATGATTTAAATATATCGCACGTTGATAACAGAAATGATTTTTTAACTGCTATCCAAAAAAATACATACGACATTATTTTGGCAGATTTTAACCTGCCCCAGTTTGATGCTTTTGAAGCGTTAAAAATGTGTAACGAGATATGCCCCGATATACCTTTTATCTGTGTGTCAGGCTCAATAGGTGAGATAATTGCCATTGAGCTGCTAAAAATGGGTGCTGTTGACTACGTTTTAAAAGACAGGATGGAAAGACTTCCGTTTGCTATAAAACGCGCAATAGCTGATGCACACGAAAAAAAGGCTCTCAAAATTGCTGAAGAAGCACTTCGCAAAAACGAAAATATTCAACGCAAAATGGTCTCAAATATTGGTGATGTAATTATTATCATCGATAAAAACGGAGTTAATAAATATACAAGCCCAAATATTGAGACATTGTTCGGATGGAAACCTGAAGAACAGATTGGAAAAGGGACCAAAGATTTAATACATCCTGATGACTATAAACTTGCCCGGAAGTTTGAGCGGAAAATCATAAAGAAGCCTGAGGCAAAAGGAACACTTGAAGTAAGATATAAACGAAAAGACGGTGAATACGTGTGGGTTGAGATTACGATGGTCAACCTTATGTCAGACCCCGATATTCATGGAATTTTGGGAAATTATCACGACATATCAGAACGTAAAAAAGCAGAAGAATCTTTGATAAACCTGAAAACTGCCATCGAAAAATCCCGGGTATCGGTGGTAATTACCAGCAGTGATGGGAAAATTGAATATGTAAATCCGTTTTTTACTGAAATTTCTGGTTATACCATTGACGAATGCCGGGGAAAAAATCCAAATGTTCTTAAATCCAACTATCACTCAAAGGAATATTACCAGGTTTTATGGGAAACCATAAAGTCGGGAAAAACATGGGAAGGAGAATTATATAATCAAACAAAAAATGGGGAATATTACTGGGAAAATGCCATTATTTCGCCGGTTGAAAATGAAAAAAAAATAATAACTCATTTTGTAGCAGTTAAAACAGATATTACAGAAGCCAAGAAAATCAATCAGGAACTAATACTGGCAAAAGAACGTGCAGAAGTAAGCGATAAACTAAAATCTGCTTTTCTGGCCAATATGAGCCACGAAATCCGCACCCCGATGAATGGAATTCTGGGTTTTGCCGAACTGTTAAAAGAGCCCGATCTTTCAGGAGAACAACAAAAATATTTCATCAGCATCATCGAAAAAAGCGGTGCGCGGATGCTCAATATTATAAACGATATTGTTGACATCTCGAAAATAGAATCGGGACAAATGAAGCTGGAAAACAGAGAAACAAATGTTAACGAACAGCTCGAATACATTTATAACTTTTTTAAACCCGAAGTTGAAGCGAAGGGAATTAATTTCTCTTTAAAAAATGGTTTGCCTGTAAATGATGTAAATATGTTTACCGACAGCGAAAAAATTTATGCAGTACTAACTAATCTGGTTAAGAATGCAATTAAATACACCAATGACGGAACAATAGAATTTGGGTATATTTTTAAAAATGAGCCAAAACCAGAAAATAATACATTCGAAAACATACTTGAATTTTACGTTAAAGATACTGGCATTGGAATTCCTAAAGAAAGGCAAAAAGCCATATTCGAGCGATTTATTCAGGCTGACATTGTTGACAGAATGGCGCGACAGGGAGCAGGACTTGGTTTGGCCATTTCGAAAGCATACATAGAAATGCTGGGTGGTAAAATTTGGGTCGAAAGTGAAACGGATTCAGGAAGTACATTTTATTTTACTCTTCCGTTTTGCCCGTACTCTCATAATAAAAATAATCAGGAAACAGAAAACTCAGCACATAAGCTGAATATTCAAATCAGAAACAAGAAAATCCTGATTGTAGAAGATGATGAGTCATCAGGAGAACTGCTTTCACTGGAAATTGGAAAATTTTGCAGTGAAATATTATTTGCAGGTACAGGAACAGAAGCTGTTGAAATATGTCGTAAAAATCCTGACCTCGACTTAATTTTTGTGGATATTCAAATGCCCGAAATGAGTGGTTACGAAGCAACCAGGCAAATACGACAGTTTAATGCCGAAGTTCTTATAATTGCCTTAACTGCATTTGCACTGGCTAGCGACAGAGAAAAAGCACTCGAAGCCGGTTGTACAGATTATATTTCGAAACCTGTCCTGAAAAATGAATTACTTGCAATAATTCAGAAGTATTTTGATTAGCGTTTTTCAAAAAATTGACTGTTAAGAAGTAAATTGTCTGAAATCTTTCTTTACTTTAATATTAAAATCAATATCTTATATTTAAATACCAGATATATAATATTTAATGTTAGCAATTAAATTATGAAACAGATTTTAGCCATAGACGATAATGAAATAAATATTGAACTTCTGTTTCAAATGGTAAAGCTTCATTATACCGATTTTGTATTTCTGAAAGCATACAACGGAAGAATGGGGCTTGAACTGGCAAGGAAAGAGTTGCCCGAACTTATTTTACTCGATATTTTAATGCCTGGTTTAAATGGCTACGAAGTTTGTGAAATTTTAAAAAAAGATAAAGCCACAAGTCATATTCCTGTTTTAATGATTTCGGCACTTGGAGGAAATCCTGAGGAACGCATAAAGGGATTAAATGCCGGGGCCGATGCATTTATTTCAAAACAATTCGATTTCAGCGAATTAAAAGCACAAATTAATGTGGCCCTTCGCATAAAAGGTGTCGAAGATTTACTTCGTAAAAGAAATGAAAACCTCGAGTATTCAATAAAAAACGAAACCACAAATTACCTGCGAAAAGAAGAACGAATTCTACAGATTTCGTTGCACGCCCGACAGTTTTACTGGGAAGTTGATGTGGAAGGTATTATTGTTTATATCAGTCCGGTGGTTGAAATGATTTTAAAGATTAAACCATTGGATGTGATAGGGAAAGTAAATTTTACTGATTTTTTTCATACAGGCAAAAAGAACAGTCAGATTCAATTATCTGAAGATTCAGGTATAATGGAAGCCGAAATAGAGCTAAAAGTGGAAAAATCAAAACTGTGGCTTGCATTTAGCAGTTTTCCGATTTTCGATAAAAACGGGAAATATGCCGGTTCGAGGGGCATTTGTTTTGATATTACACAAAGGAAACGTGCCGAAATTGCCCTTTTGAAAAACATGAATCAAATTCAGCAATATCAGAAGAAATTAAAAAAATTAAATATCGAAATTACACTGGTAGAAGAGCGAGAAAGACGCAGAATAGCTGAAAATCTACACGACAGCCTCGGACAAACACTCTCGCTGGCCTATATAAAATTGTCGGCAATCGACAACAAGGAATTTCAAACTGAAACACAAAAGAAAATCGATGAAATTTACAGTCTGCTTAGTAAGGCAATTAACGAATCAAGAAACTTAACATACGATTTAAGTCCGCCAATATTATATGAACTTGGATTGATACCCACTTTTAAATGGAAATTGGATCAGATTGAAAAATTATACAATATCCGTACACATCTGATTGAAGGTGAAATAAATCTGGAGGTTAGAAATGAAATTGCTATATTTATTTACCGAATTGTGAACGAACTTTTGCAAAATATTCTGAAACATGCACATGCAACCAGAATTGTAATTGAAACAGCACAAATAAGTAATAAATATGTAATAATTGTTCAGGATAACGGGGTTGGTTTTGATAAAGATAAACAAAGCGGAAACAATACGGATGGTTTTGGGTTAATGAGTATTAAAGAACGACTTGAAAGTTTTAAAGGTCGGTTATATTTAAAATCGGAACCTGGAAACGGAACCATCGCAAGAATAGAAATACCATTAAATAACAAAAATAAAAATTAACATGAAAATCAAAGTATTAATTGTTGACGACCACCAATTATTCAGAGAAGGTATTGTTACACTTTTGTTTTCAGCTGAAAACATTGAAGTGATTGCGCAGGCAGAAGATGGACTGGATGCTTTGGAAAAAGCAAAACATTACAAACCCGATGTTGTTTTACTCGATATTGCAATGCCCCGTATGAATGGAATTGATGCAACCAAAAAACTAAAATCTATTTTACCATCAATTAAAATTGTTACGCTATCAATGCATTCTGACAAGCAATATGTAAAAGGTGTACTGGAGGCTGGGGCCGATGGCTATTTGTTGAAAAACTTTACTTACCGGCAACTTACCGATGCCATTGAATCGGTATATAATGGCAAAAAATATTTAAGTCAGGACATTACCGAAATGGTTATTAGCGGATATCTTTCACCGTCGGGAAACGAAGAAAGTGATTTCGAAAAATTGACAGATCGTGAAAAAGAAATATTTATGTTGTTTGCCGAAGGTAAACCAGCCCGCCAAATCAGCGATCAGCTGTTTATTAGTGTTAAAACGGTAAATACCCATAAACAAAATATATTGGACAAGTTGGATTTGAAATCAAATACTGAATTGGTTAAATATGCCCTCAAAAACGGCTTGATTCATTTTGAATAGGAGGGTTTTTGTAATGATTTAACTGGATTTTGTAGTGGGGAAAGATGGTTTTAATCAGTTGTAAGAATTCCATACATAATACCAACACAAAATGTCAGATAGCTTTTGTCATGATTCATTACTAATGTTGGTCCGGCTGAAAAACCCAACACATCGATTATCGGAAATTCAAATTTCGAATTTAGTATAATACTGAAATCATTTGTTTTACTTGTAATTGTTGGTTCATAATTTTTAAAACCTGATGTCTGCTGATTTATTGCTTCTCTTACAACCGAAATACCGGGTCCACCTTGTAAAACAAACCTGATTGTTTTTTTATGATTTAAATTAAAGTGACGGCCCACCATAACATTAAAATTATCCATCAATTCTGAAGGGATTGTATTTTCTGAATTTTCAGACTTGTTTCCTGATTTTAGAATAGGAATTGAATTGAACTGATTTGATATTGCAGAATAGCCAAATTCAACCGAATATTTGCAGTTGTACACAAAACTCATCCCAAGGTTTCCGCCGCTGCTGTTGCCTACCATAAGATCTACATTGGAATATAACAAATGTTTATTCTCGGTTCCAAGCCAGTCGTTGGAAAATTGTGCTGAACATAACAGTGATGATAATGAAAGCACTGAAAGTATTATAAGATTTCTCATAGCCTTGGAATTTAAAAGGTTACATTGGTAATTTAAACAAAAACATCGCTAAAACCGGATATGTGAATCACCCCATATTTTTTTATCCGATTTATATATTATGTAACACTTGTTTACCTATTAAAAAATTCATTTTCAGTCTAGTAAAATTAGGGAGAATGGAATTGGGGTTCAAAGAAAATAAACTGAATAAAACGATAACATTTGCTTATTTAATACTTCACAAATGCTTAGAATACGCTAAGCATTTATTACCTGCTTAATTCGATTTATGAAACCATTTTAAATTTTACAATCTACTGAATTACAATTTAATAACACAGAAAAGCAGGATTTCGATTTTAAGTTGAGTAATATGTAAAATGGACTGCAATAGGCTGATTTACAGATTTTTTTTAATGGAACTGAAATAGTCTTAGCAAATGTAAAACATAAGGGAATAACCAGGTGACCTAAGAAAACAGGAATATTAATTTAAGCAAAAAGCACTAATATTTTCAGAATCAAATATTTGAGTTTAAACGTTTCAGAGTTGCATATTTGTAATGTTGTTTGTTACATAGAATTTTAAATACAGAAGATACTTTTCGTTTAGTTTTTTTTTTGAGAGACGCTTTTACAAACCCTTTATCCTTAAACCCCGGAAGATTCTTCCGGGGTTTAATTTTTATAAAAATTCTGGTACAATATTAATTCAGTCATTCTGTCCAATTTATTAATAGTCAACCCACATCAAAAAGCATTATAATTCCTTTAATTTTTTTAACTTCTGATTTGTTTTCTGCAACAATTTGTAGCTTTGTACCAAATCAAATAAATCAGCCTGAAATGAAACTTACAGTAACACTTTTAATTACAGCATCCATATTATTTGGCTGCACCACAAATTCGAAAAAGGAAAGTAAAATGGAATCGAATAATGAAATAGTAAAAAAAGCGGCCGAATTTGTGCCGTTTGCGTTAACGACTAATTTTAACTTACTCACCGAAAAAGAGAAACAGATATTGCCTTTGCTGCTCGAAGCATCGAAACTGATTGATGAATTGTACTGGCAGCAGGCATACGGAAACAAAGATTCGTTGCTGGCAGGTAATCTTGACGAGTACACTAGAAAGTTTATTCAAATAAATTACGGTCCGTGGGAAAGGCTAAACGACAATAAACCGTTTCTGGCTGGATTCGGCGAAAAACCTGCCGGTGCACAGTTTTACCCGGCCGATATGACAAAAGAAGAATTTGAAACATGGCAGGATAGCTCTAAAGTAAGTCCATACACAGTTATCAGACGAAACGAAAATAAACTACTGGTTTCAGTACCTTATCATAAGGAATATGTCGAAAAGGTTGAAAAGATTGCAGGTTTGATCAATCAGGCTGCTGCTTTGGCCGAAGACCCGGGATTTAAAAACTATCTCGAAAAACGTGCAAATGCTTTGCTGACAGATGACTATTTTGCAAGTGATATTGCATGGATGGAGATGAAAAACAGTACACTCGATTTTGTGGTAGGCCCTATTGAAAGTTACGAAGATGCATTGTTTGGTTACAAAACATCATACGAAGCTTATATTTTGGTGAAAGACATTGAATGGAGCAAAAAGCTGGAGCGGTTTGCGGCATTGCTTCCTACCCTCCAAAAGAACCTGCCTTGCCAGCCTCAATATAAAAACGAAACTCCCGGAATTGATTCGGATATGAATGTTTACGACGCCATTTATTACGGTGGCGATTGCAACGCCGGAAGCAAAACCATAGCAATCAACCTTCCCAATGACGAAAAAGTACGTGCAGAAAAAGGTAGCCGTAAACTACAGTTGAAAAATTCAATGCAGGCAAAATTTGAAAAGATTCTGGTTCCGATTGCTGATTTGCTGATTGCTGAAGATCAGCGGCAATATATCAAATTCGATGCTTTCTTCGAAAACGTGATGTTTCATGAAGTATCGCACGGTTTGGGGCTTGGAAATACCGTCGATAAATCGTCAACAGTGCGCGAAGCTTTAAAAGATACATACACATCGATTGAAGAAGGCAAAGCCGATATTCTTGGTTTGTGGTGTGTTTATCAACTCAACCAAATGGGCGAACTGGGAGAGAAAGAGATGATGGGCAATTACGTGACATTTATGGCTGGTATCTTCCGTTCGGTGCGTTTTGGGGCAGCCAGTGCGCATGGAAAAGCCAACATGATGCGCTTCAATTTTTTCCAGGATTTCGGTGCTTTCGAGCGAGACAGCATTTCGGGAACATACCGTGTAAACTTTGAAAAAATGCAGGAAGCCATGCTCATTTCTTCAGGTCAGATTCTGAAAATACAGGGCGATGGCGATTATACCACAGCAAAAAAACTGATTGAAGAACAGGGAATTATTCGCGATGAACTTCAGAAAGATTTAGCCAGAATAGGAGAGGCAGGCATTCCGAGAGATATTGTTTTTGAGCAGGGGGATTGGAAATTGTGAAAGAGGAGAAAATGCTTGATACTGGATACTTGATACTGGATGCTTGATACTGGATACTGGAAAAAGCAGAGATAATTGGAATTGATGCGGGATAAATCGAAATTAGATTCTGGTTACAGGAATTTAATATATTGAAAATTGATATTAGGGTATGGTTAATGCATCTTGAGTACAGATTCAATTCAAGCATTCATGCATTTACGCATTCATGCATTTTCTTATGCCGACTTCCGACTTCGGTCTTCTTCATTTAACTTTTCATTAACAACATATAAGTACTTTATTCTGTTATATTTGCAACATGACATTAGGAAAACAAATATTGTTTGTTATTACAGGGATCATTTATTTTATCTCCTCGACTGGCATAGTTGTGTACAAGACCAATTGTTCATGTTTTGGAAATGAGCAGGTGAGTGTTTATGTAACTCCTGAAACCTGTGATACAGAAATTCATCAGCACCACATGCATAACGAGAAAAATAATACTGTTTCCTGCTGTGCACATGAATGTCATGAGTGTGCTACCACCGAAGAAGGTTGTGGATGTCAGTCGCCTGAAACCTATTTCTTTAAACTCATCAATCCGGTGGTAAACGAGGAAGTGCTATTTGTTAAAGCGCAACCTTTTCAAATAACAGTATTTGTTGCCTGTTTGCTTGTTGAGCCTTTATTTGAAAATGAAAGAAATCATCAAATAATTTTCAATACCGGTCCCCCAACCGTTAAAAGTACTTCGCTAGACTTTTTAATACCAATTCATCAACTTAAAATCCCGTTGTCAGTTTAAGATTTTTGTATGGTCAGCTTTGTTGAAAGGCTGCATAATTCATTCATTTATAAATCTTAAGCAATGATAAAACATTTCATTTTTATATTGCTGCTTTTACCGGCAATTTCAATGGCACAATCACTCAGTGGTGTTGTGTCAGGTAAGGAAAGCGACGGAACAAATCCACTACCCGGGGTAAATATATACTGGGAAGGAACCAACAAGGGCGTTGTTTCTGATGCCAACGGGAAGTTCGAGATTAAAAAAAGCAGCAACCAGCACATGCTGGTATTTAGTTTTGTGGGTTTCAATACAAAAACAATTCATGTTGAAAACCCAGGTGAGATTGAGGTGGTACTGGAACCGAATCTCGAAATTGCAGAAGTCACCGTTGTTAAAAAGGACCGCGGCACTTACCTTCAGGCAATGGCAACCATAAAAACCGAGCGGATTGGTAGCGCGGAATTACACAAGGCAGCCTGTTGCAATCTTGCCGAAAGTTTCGAAACAAATCCTTCTGTCGATGTGAATTACAGTGATGCTGTAACCGGTGCGAAACAAATCAGGTTACTCGGTCTCGATGGCGTTTATTCTCAGTTGCAGGTTGAAAATCTGCCTGATTTGCGTGGACTTGCCACAACTTTCGGTCTGAGTTATATTCCCGGTCCATGGATGGAATCGATTCAGGTTTCGAAAGGAGCATCATCAGTAACAAGCGGTTATGAATCGGTGGCAGGGCAAATTAATGCCGAAATAAAGAAACCCGATTCGGGTGAAAAACTGTTTCTGAATGCCTACGGTAACGCACACGGGAAATTGGAATTCAATGGAAATACCAACCTGAAAGTTTATAAAGACATGATTTCAACTGCTATTCTTGTTCACGCATCGGGTCAAACCATGCGTAACGACGATAACAGTGACGGTTTTATGGACGAACCACTTTCGTCGCAATTCCAGTTTTCGAACCGTTGGAAATTTACCAACTATAAAGGTTTTATGACACAGGTTGGAGTTAATGTACTTATGGAAGACCGTTTGGGTGGCCAGATGGATTTTGAGAAAGACATGGTTCAGTCGGTTAACAATCCATATGGAATCAGTATAAAAACAAACCGGGTTACAGGGTACATGAAATCAGGTATTGTTTCGAAGGATGAACGTTCGGCCCTGGCAATTTTGTCGAATTTTACAGGGCATAAAACCAATTCGTTTTATGGAATTACTGATTACGATGCAAACGAAACCAGGTTTTATGGCAGTATGATTTTTACACGCGACCTCGATAAAAACGCGAAACATACACTGAATGCCGGGGCAAGTTATGTTTATGACAATTTCAGCGAGTCGTTGTATGGCATCAATCTCGACCGAGTTGAAAAAGTCCCCGGAATTTTTGCAGAATACACACTAAAACCGGTTGAAAACCTCACATTTATGGCAGGTATCAGAACCGATTTTCATAATTTATACGGAACGCTGGTGACGCCAAGAATGCATTTCAGGTATAAAATAAACGACCATTACACGGTGCGTGCCAATGCCGGGAAGGGTTTTCGCTCGGCGAATATAATCGCAGAGAACAATTACCTGTTGGCAGGTTTTCGCACTTTGAGCTGGACCGAAAAATCGATGCTGGAAGAAGCCTGGAATTACGGGGTAAGTTTTGTGCAGGATTACACGGTTTGGGACCGTAGTCTGCAAATTAATGCTGAGTATTTCAGAACCGATTTTATGTCGCAACTGGTGGCCGACCGTGAATCGTCAGCAACAGAAATTATTCTGAGCCCACTGGATGGAAAATCGTACGCAAACAGTCTGCAATTCGATGTTCGTTATCAGCCAATCGAAAGACTGGATGTTTTGCTGGCCTACCGCTTGAACGATACAAAACAAACCATCAATGGAGAATTAAAGGAGTTCCCGTTGAACAGCCGTTACAAAGGTTTAATCAACCTGAATTACACCACCAACCTGAAAAAGTGGATGTTTGATTACACCATTCAGTTCAACGGTGGAGGCCGTTTGCCCGATAACTTGGCAAGTGCCGGGATCACAGAGTTCGAACCGTTTACCTTAATGAACGCGCAGGTAACCAAATATTTCAGGTATGGAAGTATTTATGCGGGAGCTGAAAACCTCACCAATTTTACTCAATCCAACCCGATTGCAGGGGCTGATAATCCTTGGGCTGCTGGCTTTGATGCGACAAATATCTGGGGGCCGGTGGTTGGCCGGAAAGTGTATCTGGGTGTTCGGTTTAATTTGAATTATAATTGAATAGAGAATTAAAAATGAGAAATTTTAAATTAAAAATTTAGAATATGAAAAAATTAGTATTTATCATCGGATTAATCCTCTTAACAATCGGGAATCTATCAGCACAAAAAGCTGAAAACAAAGTTGTTTGCTTTAAATCAGACATGGATTGCGCCAACTGTGAGAAAACAATTACTGAACACCTCAAATTCGAAAAAGGGGTTAAGGATTTGAAAGTTGACCACTCATCAAATACCATTTACATTGAGTACAAAGCGGACAAAAACACCGATGAAGGTTTTATAAAAGCCATTGAAAAAAAGGGTTACAAAGCCGATAAAATTTCGAAAACCGATTATGACAAAGTGCTGAAAGAGACAGCAGAAAAAGATCATGAGCACGAATCGGAAGTGCATAAAGTAAGGAAATAAATTAGAAGAGCAGCTTTAATTTAAATGTCATTTCGACTAAAAATTTAAATAAGATTTTTAGTTGGAATGGCATTTATTTAATATTACTGACTCTGTTATTCATGAATCTTTTTAAAATTATAAATTTTAAAAGCCGCAATCCATATTCTATATTTCTCGATAATATTCCTTAGTTTTGGTTCAGTAAAAAATAATCTAAACCACAAATTATGAAACAGATTTCATTTATTTTCTTTTTGGCAGCCGTATCTTTCCTGATTTCCTGCCAGCCAAAAGCTATAAACCCCGAGTGGCAAACCATGTTTAACGGCGAAAATCTCGATGGTTGGAAAATTGCGGCTGAAAATCCTGAAAGTGTGACAGTTGAAGATGGCACAATCAAGTGCAGTGGCGAACGTAGTCACCTTTTTTATGAAGGTGATTTCAAGAATTTTGAATTCGAAACCGAAGTGAAAACGCTGGAACATTCAAATTCAGGAATTTTTATTCACACTAAATACCAGGCTGATGGCTGGCCGGCTGCGGGATATGAAATTCAGGTGAATAATTCGTACGAGGGAACTGGAAATTACAAAGAGCGCAAAAAAACAGGCAGTATTTATAGTGTTCGTAACATTTATTATCCGCTTGCGAATGACAATGAATGGTTTAAAATGCGGGTAAAAGTGGTGGAAAACAAAATAGAAGTTTTCGTGAATGATGTAAAAGTAAACGAATACATTCAGCCTGAAAATCCCTGGCGATGGGAGGGGGGCGAGAAAATAAAACTCGGGAATGGAACAATTGCATTACAAGCCCACGATCCTAAAAGTACCGTATATTTCAGAAACTTAAAAGTACGTGAATTACCCGAAGGAGTTAAATCTGTTGTTTTCGATGAAGCCTGGGATGCAACTGTTACAAAGCTAATGCAGCCTGGTTTTCCGTTTGTCGATTTTCATGTTCACTTAAAAGGAACATTAACCATCGACAGTATTTTACAGAATTCTCAAAAACTGGGTATTAATTACGGAGTTGCGCCAAACTGCGGTTTGCATTTTCCGGTTACCAACGATTCATCATTGTATGCTTACATGGATGTGGTAAAAGGAAGTCCTACTTTTAAAGGGATGCAAGCCGAAGGGCGCGAATGGATTACACTTTTTTCGCCGGAAGCAATTGCTAAATTCGATTATGTTTTTACCGATGCAATGACTTTTACAGACTCGAAAGGACGCCGCAACAGAATTTGGATTCCGGAAGAAGTTTGGGTTGACGATAAACAACAGTTTATGGATGATTTGGTGGCTAAAATAGAAGCTATTTTTTCGCAGGAACCTGTTGATATTTATGTAAATCCAACGGTTCTGCCTGCCCAGTTAATGGAAAAATACGATGTTTTATGGACAAAAGAAAGAATGGAACGCGTTGTTAAAGTGCTGGCTGAAAATAATATAGCCCTTGAAATTAATGCCCGGTACAAAACACCAAAAGCCGAAATGATAAAAATGGCAAAAGATGCCGGAGTTAAGTTTTCATTTGGAACAAATAACACTGGCAATGATTTAGGCAGATTGGAGTATTGCGTTCAAATGATTGAGGAATGTAATCTGACACCTGAAGATATGTTCGAAATTAAGCCCGACAGTTTGAAACCGGTGCGTGTGAAAGGATTGCCAGCGAAAATTACAGGATAATTTTAGCAGGTTTAAATAAAGAAATCACTGGGAAGATTAATTTTCACGGTGATTTCTTTTATTGTCTGTTTTGCTTTTAAATAAAACAGAACTGTGGTTATGAATGGTGAAATAACTTCTTCTTTGATGCTGCAAATTCAATGAGTTCAACCATTTGCTCATCGCTGAATGCCGCCCTGTTAAAGGTAATATCAAATATTTCGTTTTGAGGATCTTCTTTCAGTATTGCTTTTCTGAACGCCATTCTCTCTTTATCAACCAGATGAATAAAATCGATAGCATCTTTTTGGTTTAAATGGTTGTTCACCATAATTGTATTTATGCGATAATCAAGTGGAGCAATTAACCGAATGTGCAGGGCATTTTTTATGTCTTTGGCAATAATATGTCCGGCACGTCCAACGATAATGCAATTTCCATCGGTTGCGATTTGCAGAATAACTCCTTTCATTGTTTTACCAATAGTTAAATCGCTTTTGTAATGTTTATCGTAAAATGCTTTTATCATTTCCTCGAAAGTAAATTTTTCTGATTGCTGTAAAATTTTTCTTACCTGTTCTGGTTCCATTTTTAACTCCTTTGCACTTTCATGAAAAACCTCTTTACTTATTACTTTCCATTTGGTTTCCAAATTTTGCAAATTTAATCGTGTAGCCAGCAACTGTGCCAGTTTCACACCATTGCAGCCAACCTCACGCGATATGGTTATTACCGGACCTGCCACAGGTAAGGTACTTTTCTTGACAGTTTCATTTTCTGTCATTCTTTTATTTAAATAACTCAGTAGTAAATTGCTCATGATTTTTGTTTTTCTTTATTTACGACATTTGATATTGATTGGTTACTTTACAAAATATTGTAAATTGATTAAAACAGTTTGTTTTCTAGTGGCACTGAATAAAAGATAAATAATATATTAGCACGATGGTAGTTTAATAATAGTAAAATAAAAAAAATGTTTGACAGAAACATATACACCGAACGACGCAAAGTACTAAAGAGCAAAGGTTTAAAGGGAATAGGCCTTTTTTTGGGAAATGTAGATTCTCCAATGAATTATCTTGATAATACATTTCATTTCAGACAGGACAGTACATTTCTGTATTTCTTTGGACTTGATTTCCAGCGCCTGGCAGGAATCATAGATTTCGAATCCGGAGAAGATTTTTTATTTGGCGACGATGCTGATATTGCCGATATAATCTGGATGGGGCCTCAAATTCCTTTAAAGGAAAAAGCTGCTAAAGTGGGCGTTGAAAATTGTTCAGGTTATTCAAAACTATTTGAATTTGTTTCAGATGCTGTAAAACTTGGCAGAAGAATACATTTTTTACCTCCATATCGTGGTGAGAATAAAATACTGCTCGAAAAGTTGCTTGGAATTTCTATACAACAGACAAAGGAAAATGCATCGCTGGATTTAATAAAAGCTGTAATTGACATTCGGTCGATTAAGGAACCTGTTGAAATTGAGGAAATTGAAAAAGCCTGCGCCGTTGGTTATCAAATGCATGTTACTGCAATGAAAATGGCGCTACCTGGAGTTTGGGAACAAAAAATTGCTGGTACAATTGAAGGAATTGCGCTGGCCGGGGGAGGAATGACATCATTTCCGATCATCCTTTCACAAAATGGCGAAACATTACATAATCACGATCATTCGAAAATATTGAAAGCCGGAAATTTAATGCTTACTGATGCCGGTGCTGAATCGTTACTTCATTATGCATCCGATTTTACGCGAACCGTACCGGTAGGTGGAAAATTCACGACCAAACAGCGCGAAATATATGAAATTGTGCTTGCTGCGAACAATTGTGCTACAGCTTTAACCAAACCAGGAGTTACTTATTTGTCGGTGCATCTGGCAGTTGCTGAGGTTATTGCTTCAGGATTAAAAGAACTTGGTTTGATGAAAGGCGATGTAAAAGAGGCTGTGAGAAATGGTGCACACGCCATGTTTTTTCCGCATGGTTTGGGCCACATGATGGGGTTGGATGTTCATGATATGGAAGATTTAGGACAGATTTATGTTGGGTATGACGATGAAACCCGTCCGGTTGATCAGTTTGGAACGGCTTACCTCAGACTTGGGAAAAAGCTTCAGCCAGGTTTTGTAATTACAAATGAACCAGGTATTTATTTCATTCCTGCTTTGATTGACAAATGGAAAAGCGAAAAAATTAATACCGATTTTATAAATTTCGATAAGGTAAATGAATATCGTAATTTTGGCGGTATCAGGCTCGAAGATGATATTTTGGTTACCGAAACAGGTAGTAGAATTCTTGGCGAAAGGATTCCAATTAATCCCGATGAAGTAGAAGATATTGTAAGAGGATAAAAAGAAAGAGGAGTTTTACTCCTCTTTCTTTTTAATTATTCGATTATAAAAATAGTCCAATTCGGCATAAATTTCATCTCTTATCTCTATACATTTCTCTTTTAAATCATTCCTGTCTTTAAAATGTTTATAAGGATTTTGGAAACCGAGATGCATTTTGCGCTTGAATTTTATGGTTGCCGGAATTTTCAGATTTTCATTTGTTCCATCACCAACAGTTATCAGGTAATCAAATTCAATCTGGTCGAATTTAGAATAGTGTTGCGGTATGGCAGGTGTTAATTTAATGCCAATTTCACCCAGTACTTCAATAGCCACCGGACTGATGTGATCTACCGGATCTATTCCGGCCGAATAAATTTCGAGGTCCTTATCAAAACTTCTTAAAATGGCTTCTGCCATTTGACTCCTGCAAGAGTTCTGATTGCTTAGAAAAAAAATCCTTATCCCATTATTTTAGGTTTTATTGATTAATAAAAAAATTGATTATAAAAACGTCTGTTAAATTAATCAAAAGGAATATGAATAAACATAACAATTGTTAGATTTTACGTTGTATATGAATAAGTTATAAGTGTTATTCAACATGATTTCAAAACATATTTATTCAAAATAGAATAACCTGAATAACTTCAGTTAATAGATAAATGCTTATTGATATGCGAGTTTAAAAACCAATTACCGGTTCATTAGCCAATCAAACAAGTAAAGAAACATATTTCAACTCTCATTATTTACTTGAAAAACTTTGAGTATTAGGGTGTAATATATATTTTCGTACCGGCAATGATTACGCACACCATAAGTTATGGTATAAAATTTATTTAAAATGAAATCTAAAGATCTAAAAAACTCAAACGAGTTAGAAAAAACTGAAAATTCTGAACTTGAAAACTCAGAACAACCCATTGATTCTGAGATTCAGGAAGCAGTTGAAACGGTTACTGAAGTTGACATTGAAAAAGTAGAATCAGTTGAAGAAAATGTTTCTGTAAAAAAGAAGCCAGTTAAAGATAAAGTTAAGAAACAGCCTGATAAAGTTAAAAATGAAACTGATACAGAACCTGTTATTACTGAAGAAGAAACAAGAACAACTGAAATTGAAATTCCAATAACAGAACCGGTTATTGATGAGATTCAAAGTGTTGAAATTATTGATGAAGAACAACCGGTTGAAATAACTACTGATGAAGTTGCTGAACCGGTTAAAGTTGAAGAACAGGCTGCTGACATTACTGAAGAGGTAGCAATTCCTGCATCTCCGGCTAAAAACAAAATAAAAAAAGTTATTCACGAAAAAGTGGAAGATTTTGAAACAGTATCCGATAACTTGCCTTCGGATGATGAATCAAACTTCGATATAAAAGAAAAAATTGACTATTCGTTATTATCTCAGGTTGAACTGGTAAATGCCCTGCGCGATTTATTGGAAAGCACTGAAGATGTTGATATTAAAGCTGATGTTGAAGCTATTAAATCGATTTTCTATAAACACCATAACGAAAATATTGAACAGGCACGTATCGCTTTTATCGAAGCTGGTGGGCTGGAGGAAGAGTTTGTTTTTGAAGATGATCCATACGAAAATGATATAAAGGAACTACTTAGAAAATACGGTCAGTTTCGCAAAGAGCACAACAAACAGCTTGATTCTGAAAAAGAAGAAAACCTAAAAAGAAAGTTTGAAATCATTGAAAAAATAAAAGGACTAATCAACAATGAAGAGTCGATAAACAAAACTTTCAATGAATTTCGCGAATTACAACGCGATTGGCGTGAAATTGGTCTCGTTCCGCAATCGAAAATGAAAAATTTGTGGGATACTTATCATTTTCATGTCGAGAATTTTTACGATTACATAAAAATTAACCGCGAACTGCGTGATCTCGATTTAAAAAAGAATCTTGAACTTAAAATTAAAATATGCGAAAGTGCCGAAGAATTATTGGTCGAACCATCGATTTTAAAGGCTTTTAACACACTGCAAAAATATCACGAACAATGGCGAGAAATAGGTCCTGTGCCACGTGATAATAAAGACGATGTTTGGGAAAGATTTAAGCAGATTACTGCAATAATCAATAAAAAGCACCAGGAATTTTTTGAATCGAAAAAAACAGACCAGAAAAAAAATTACGATGCAAAAACTGCACTTTGCGAAAAAGTAGAGGAAATATGCAACGCTGAAATTACGAATTACAAAGACTGGGATGTAAAATCGAAAGAACTGGTAGAACTTCAAAAATTATGGAGAACCATTGGATTTGCTCCCAAAAAAGACAACAACAAAATATACGAACGTTTTAGAAACGCATGCGATACTTTCTTCAATAAAAAGCGTGAGTTTTATTCGAAAAACAAGGAAGTTCAACAAAACAACCTTCAGCAAAAAATCGATTTATGCGTTCAGGCTGAGGCATTAAGAGATAATACAGACTGGAAAAAAGCGACTCAGGATTTTATAAATATTCAGAAAAAATGGAAAGAAGTGGGGCCAATACCACGTAAACATTCCGATATAATCTGGAAACGATTCAGGGCTGCCTGTGATTTCTTCTTTGATAAAAAATCAGAGCATTTTTCTGATGTTGACACAGAACAGATTGATAACCTCAAATTGAAAGAGGATTTAATTGCCGAGCTGGAGAATTTTAAATCAACCGGCGATGCCAATGAAAATCTGAAATTACTTCGTGAAATTCAACGTCGCTGGACCGAAATCGGGCATGTTCCGTTTAAAAAGAAAGATGCCATTCAAAACAAATTCAGGGAAGAAATTGGCAAACTTTTCGACCAGCTAAGTATTAATGAAGATAAGCGTAACATGCTTAAATTCAAGACAAAAATGTCAACTTTCTCTGAATCATCGCGCGGACAAAGCAAAATGCGGATGGAACGCGAAAAATACATGAGCAAACTGAAACAACTCGAAAATGATTTGATATTGCTCGATAATAATATTGGATTTTTTACCAAATCGAAAAATGCCGAAGCATTGATTGAAGATGTTAAAAGGAAAATTGAAGATACGCGTCAGTCAATTGAAACTTTAAAAGAAAAAATCAGGGTAATCGACGAAATGGAAGATTAATTTCAGGTAACATTTTTTCTGTTCAAAATAGTCAAAATGTTGTTGAATAAATATTTGTGATAATGAGACATTCAGGTTTTTCCTTGATGTCTCATTTTTTATGCATTAAAATCAAAACTATTCCAGGTTTCAAATTGCCATATTTCCAAAACCTGAGAAACTTGTATTTCATAAGGATTATAATTTCGGTTCGACGAAACCAATAAAAATGTTCCTCTTTCTAACTGATTGTAAACCAATTTAAAAACAATACCTTCATTTCGGGTTAAAATAATGCAGGCTATGCCATTTTTAATAAATTCCCAGTTATCGACATACGAACAGGTTACCCACGAATCTTCGGGAATTGGTAACATCGAATCTCCTTTTATTTGAAAAGTTCTGTAAGTTTTATTTTCGGGCAGAAAGGGTAATCTGAATTTTGGCAGCGATGCAATAAAATCCAAATCACCATAACTGCTTGTGTAACCTGCCTGAGCTTTAACCGGCACCATTTCAATGTTTTCTTTTCCTTTGCTGTCAACCGTAATTGTTAACAACCGTAATTTACTACCGGTAACATCTACATCAAATCCCTTTTCGATTTGCGAAAGCTGAAACTCAGAAAGTACATTGAGTTTATATTTTATCAGTGCATCGAGCGAAATATTGAAATATTCCGAAATTTTTATCAAAATCCGAAAAGGAGGTTGTACATTTTTTTCGTACCCTGAAAGTGTAGTTCGGGTAAGTTCAAGTTCGACAGCCAAATCGGTTTGCGATTTATTTCGCCTTAATCTTAAGAACCTTAGGTTTTCAGCAAAATGCATAATCTAAATGGTTTTCTAAATATTCAAATCTCAATACTCAAATCTCAAAATCTTTTTATCTAATGATACAAATATAAAACAATTTGACTATATTATTGACAAATTATTGACGATATTATTGTCATTTTATGAACAGGCATATTGTACATCTCGATTTGGATACTTTTTTCGTGTCGTGCGAAAGATTGTTAGACCGGAGGTTAAAGCAACTTCCGGTGCTAATTGGTGGTACCGGCGACAGGGGAGTGGTAGCGTCGTGCAGTTACGAAACCCGGCAGTATGGTGTACACTCGGGAATGCCAATGAAAATGGCGCGTGTTTTATGCCCCGAAGCAGTTGTAATTCGCGGGAACAGCGGAGTTTATTCAAAATTTTCGGATATGGTAACTGATATTATAAAAGAGCAGTCGCCACTTTTTGAAAAATCGTCGATAGATGAATTTTATGTTGATGTTACGGGAATGGATCAGTTTTTTGGTTGTTACGATTGGGCTAAAGAATTACGCGAAAAAATAATTAAGGAAACAATGCTTCCCATATCTTTTGGACTTTCAATCAATAAAACAGTTTCGAAAGTAGGTACATCGGAGGCGAAACCTAATAATTTCATTAATATTCCCGATGGACAGGAAAGGAACTTTCTGGCGCCACTTTCGGTAAAAAAAATACCAATGGTTGGCGACCAAACTTACCGTTTGTTGCGCAGTATGGGAATCGAAAAGGTGAAAACCGTGCAGGAAATGCCGGTTGAACTGATGGAAAGTGTAATGGGTAAAAATGGTATTTCTCTATGGAGAAAAGCCCAGGGTGTAGATAATTCGCCCGTTGTAGCATGGAACGAACGCAAATCTATTTCGATGGAACGAACATTTGAAAAAGATTCAACCGACATACAAAAAATGAAGAGCATCCTCACATCAATGGCCGAAAATCTTTCTTACCAGTTGCGAAGTGGTAATAAACTATCTGCTTGTGTTTCAATAAAAATCAGGTATTCCGATTTTCAAACTTATAGTAAACAACGAATAATTCCATATACTTCACTCGATCATACTTTAATTCAAACTACCCTCGAATTGTTTGAATCGCTATATCAGAGGAGGATTTTAATCAGGCTGATTGGAGTCAGATTTAGTCATTTGGTAGGAGGGAGTTATCAAATGCGATTGTTCGAAGATTCTGAGAAATATATAAAATTATATCAATCGATGGATATAATTCGTAACAGGTTTGGACAACAGGCAGTTAAACGTGCTGTTACCATGGGCGTAAAGAGTATTGCAGGCTCACACAATCCGTTTAATGGCCAGCCACCTGTAATTCCTGCACACCGAAGAGTTTAGAGTTTAAAGTTTCGGGTTCAAAGTTGAAAGTAAGGTAGTAATTAAATTGTATCTAAAATTTTTCTACCGCTTTACAATTTTACAGTTTAACAATTTTACAATTCAATATGCTTATCAATTGTCATTCCTGGTTTAGTTTAAAGTACGGAACAATTTATCCGGAAACACTTCTGGAAGTATTGTCGGAAAAGGGTTTTACAAATGTTGCATTCACTGATATTAACAATACTTCAGCAAGTATCGATTTTGTACGTTTGGCTTCACAATACAATATTAAACCGGTTTTAGGCATCGATTTCAGAAACGGAATTCAACAAAAATATATTGGATTGGCTAAAAACATCGAAGGTTTTAAAGCATTAAACGAGCATCTTACACAACATCAGAAAGACAAATTAAAATTTGAAGAAATAGCTCCTCAAATAAAGGATACTATTATAATTTATCCGTTTAAAAACAAGAAATTCAAACAACTAAACGAGAATGAGTTTATTGGAATAAAATCTTCTGAATTAATAAAACTACCTTTCTCGGAGTGGCGATCACATTTAAATAAACTTGTAATACTACAGCCTGCAACATTCAGAAATAAAAGAGATTACAATATTCACCGCCTATTACGGGCAATCGAAAATAATATTCTGCTGAGCCGGCTACCATTTACCGAGCAAACTTCAGTATCAGAAATAATTATAACTGAACACGAATTAAAAGAAACATTTAAAGAGTATCCTGAAATAATTCAGAATACCAATCGCATTTTAACTGAGTGTTCAGTTGAATTTGAATATGGCACCAATAAAAACAAAAAATGCTTTACTCAATCGCATGAAAAAGACATTGAACTTTTACAGAATGAATGCAAAAAAGGATTGAAATACCGGTTTGGAAAACCTTCGAAGGAAGTGATTGACCGCATGGAAAAAGAGCTCAAAATGATTGATGAAATGGGATTCAGTTCTTATTTTTTAATCAATTGGGATATTGTAAACTACGCGCGTAGCAAGGATTTTCCGTATGTTGGCCGCGGTAGTGGCGCAAATAGCATGGTTGCTTATCTTTTACAGATTACAAATGTAGATCCTATTGAACTTGATTTGTATTTCGAGCGGTTTATTAATCCGTTTCGTACAAATCCACCAGATTTTGATATCGATTTTTCGTGGACCGACCGTGATGATATTACCAACTATATTTTCAGCAAGTATGGCTGGGATAAAACAGCTTTGGTGGGGTCGTATATTACTTTCGACCATAAATCGGCACTTCGAGAAATTGGAAAAGTATTTGGATTGCCTGCCGATGATATTACACGGTTACAAAAAAATCAGGTACCTGAAGAAAATGACGAATATGGGAAATTGGTGGTTCAATACAGTAAATTGTTCAACGGAATGCCCAGCCATCTGGGTATTCATGCCAGCGGAATTCTGATTTCGGAGCGACCAATCAATTATTATTCGGCAACACACATTTTACCAAAGGGATTTCCGACCACTCATTTCGATATGCATGTTGCCGAAGACATCGGGTTATATAAATTTGATATTCTTAGTCAGCGTGGGTTGGGAAAAATTAAGGATGCGCTGGAAATCATTAAAACAAACCGAAATAAAAAAATCGATATCAATAATATCAATCTGTTCAAGGACGATCCGAGTGTAAAAAATCTGCTGAAAAACGGGAAAGCGATTGCCTGTTTTTATGTTGAATCGCCAGCAATGCGAATGTTGCTGACAAAATTAAAGGCCGAAGATTATAAACGGCTGGTAGCTGCCAGTTCTATAATCAGGCCGGGAGTGGCCAAAAGCGGAATGATGCGCGAATACATTCTCAGGTTTCAGGATGAGAAACGCCGCGACAAAGCCAGGAAAGATTTACCGGAACTTTATGAAATTTTGGAAGAAACTTTTGGCGTGATGGTTTACCAGGAAGATGTGATAAAAGTGGCGCATTATTTTGCAGGACTAACCTTAAGCGAAGCAGATATTTTGCGGCGGGGAATGTCGTGGAAATTCAGGGAACGAAATGATTTTCAGGTAATAAGAGAGAAGTTTTTCAACAATTGCAAAATAAAAGGTTATGCCGAAACAACCATTTCAGAAATTTGGACGCAAATAGAAAGTTTTGCAAATTATGCATTTTCGAAAGGCCACTCGGCAAGTTATGCTGTTGAAAGTTTTCAGGCTTTGTATTTAAAAGCTTATTATCCAAGAGAATATATGGTTGCCACGTTGAATAACGGCGGTGGTTTTTATTCATCCGAACTTTATTTTCATGAAGCAAAAATGCACGGAGCAAAAATTGAATTGCCGTGTATAAACAAAAGTCAATGGATGAATTCAATTAAAACCGATGTCATTTACATTGGGTTTTACATTTTGAATGAATTGGAGCATGGTGTATCTGAAATTTTTCTTGCTGAACGTGAGCGAAATGGCAAATATAAAGGATTGAATGATTTTGTAAACAGGGTAAAGATTTCGCTTGAACAACTAATTATTTTAATTCGATCAGGTGCTTTCAGGTTTACCGGAAAAAATAAAAAAGAACTGCTCTGGGATGCACATTATTTATTGGGGCATTCGAAAAAAACTGCTCCAGAAACAACACTTTTCGAAACTAAAACACGCGAATTTAATCTGCCCGAATTGTGGAAACATGAATTGGAAGATACTTTCGACGAAATTGAATTGCTGGGCTTTCCGATACGTTCGCCATTCGGATTACTTGAAAGTGCTTTGCCATCAAGGCAGAAAGCTTCTGAATTGCCCGGAATTGTTGGAAAAACAATTGATATTGTCGGTTATCTGGTACACCGCAAACCTACACGTACCAGCAACGGAAAAATCATGTTTTTCGGAACCTGGCTCGATTTGGAAGGGGAGTGGCTCGATACGGTACATTTTCCGGATATGAATAATAAAAACCCTTTTACAGGTCCCGGTTGTTACCTGATACATGGAAAAGTAGTTGAAGAGTATGGATTTTTCAGTGTTGAATCTCAATGGATTAAACGACTGAAATACAGAAATCTGGATGATTTAAACTGATATTAATTTTCAATCTGGATTTAATATGTATTTGACTGATTTTAATAATGTTCTATCGATTTATCAACATTTATTTCCTTTTTCTGCTATCAATTAATTACATACAGCATTTTTTTCTTTGTTAATAACTTTTTTTTATATTTTTACATGCACTGTTAAATCAATAACAAATTGAGGCATGTTATGGAAATTTTCGCAAAATTAATCCACAAATCGCATGTTACATATTTACCAACGAACTTTCCTGTTCAATTTTATGGACTACCTGATGGGAAAGTTTACATTCTTTTCGCCCGTTTTTATGAAATTAAATACCAGCGTTCCGGCATCGAATTTTTAACTGCCGAGCATTTGGAATTCTCATACAATTACAAAGAAGAAAAATTAATTCCACACGGAAATTCTGATTCCCATAAGTCTGTTTATTCTGAACTGGTGGACAAACCAAATCCGAAAATTAAAATACTGAAGATTAACAGGGAATTTAATTCGTTTGCAGAAGCATTTGTTCAACTGAATAAAAAGGCAGAAACTCAGTTTCATCAAAAACCGGAAGACATTCAGATAATTCCAAATAAAGGGGATCAGGATCGGCTTTCCATAGCGTAATTTTATACTGGAATACAATCACAACTTTCTGATTCCCTATTCGATATTTTAGATTTGAAATTCAATAAGAAATAAGGAATAATACCGATTGAAGAAATGTAACAGTCCAATCTTCGCACACTCGTTTGGCCTTAACATTTCTATTCATCGGCATTATACCAGAATGGCTTTGGACTGATTTAGAATCGCATTTGGTATAACAAATTAGAAATGAGGAAGTGCTTTGAAATACGCGATAATATTTGAATTCCAAACACAACTTTCTGATTTAATATTACTTATTCGATATTTTAAATTTCAGACTAAAAAAGGGTAGGGGATCCTCCCCTCAAATCAACAGTTTTATCGAAGTATTGCGGATATTGTATCATCATTGCATTAAGTTCCTGATAATGATAATAAACCGTAATTCCAGGGTCGTTTTTGTACTGTAAACGTGGATTTATTTTTTTTATTGGCGTTGCTTTTAATTTATCTGAATCAAAAGGTTGAAAATAGGTTTTTATTTCATCGACATTCAAATTTGGATCAAGCCATTTCATTGCTTTTTCAGGTTCCAGAATTAAAGGCATTCGTTTTTTTGTATTGTGTACCAATTCCATTAACTCGTTGGCCTGAGTAGTTATAATTGCGTATGTATGAATTATTTCACCTGTAACCTGGTCGGTAAATTTTTCCCAGATCCCGCCAAAAACAAACATTCCGTCATCTTTAAGCGAAACATAAAACGGATATTTTTCAGAGTTTTTTTTCTCCGGATTTTTGTGTCGCCATTCAAAAAAACCACTGCATAAAACAAGGCAGCGCTGATTTTGGATAGCATTACTAAATAAACGACTTTCAAACAGGTTTTCAGCCTTGGCATTTAACGTGTTGTACTGATTTAGAAATGCAGTTGCTTTTTCCGTAGATTGTGTTTGTGGCGGTACAAATCCCCATCTAAACATTTGAATTTCAGCAGGTTTATCGTTGCTAATAACCGGCATTACCGGAAAGTCAAAACCTTTAACAAACTGTTTATCCGAAAATAAACTCAGTTGCTTTTCGGTGATGATTCCATTTTCGATCAGGATTTTAGGATTGGATTTAACAACCGCATAATAGAAACACATACACAAAAAAATTTCAAAATTCAAAAAGCAAATTACAAATAAATTCCAATCATCAAAAATTCAATTTCATATCCAACTGTTTATGATTTTTGAAAATTGAAATTTGTGAATTATTTGATTTTGAGGCTTTGTTATTTGGAATTTATTTTCAGGCTTTTACTTCAATAATTTCATTCCAGTTGGTAGTGTAACGCTTCGAGAGTTTTTCCTGCCGCAATTTCCATTCTTTTCCATCTCCCTGAATGGCAAGTTTTACTTTGTCGCGCCCAAATTCACTATTTAGTTTGTCGATGGTTTTAAGTAAATCGCGATGTTTTTTCCGGTCGGTTTTATCAAAAATATTTTGCTGAAAACTCGATTCTTCCTGCAATCCGTCAACAATTACACCAGCCTTTTTATATCTGAATCCCTGTGTAAAAATTTCATTTAAACAAACCAAAGAATACTTAACAAGTTCCATGCTGCAGTTTGTTGCAACCGGTAATGTTATTGTCCTGCTTTTATTAAGCTGCGGTTCATTTGGATTAAACGGATCGGTATGAATAAAAACAGTCAGTAAATTTGCCACAGAATTCTGTTTGCGAAGTTTTTCAGCACATCTCACTGCGTAGGTAGAAACTGCTTCCGTTATAAAAACCAGTTCTGAAGTCTTTTTTCCAAAGGCACGTGTAGTTGCAATTGCTTTCTTCGGAGGCAGCATTAATTCGAGCCGAATACACGATTCGCCAAGTAATTCCCTTTTTATTCGCAACCCAATTACTTTCATTTTTGTTCGCAGCCAGTTGTCATCGAGCAAAGTAAAATCGTAAGCAGTTTTTACCTGGTTTTGCCGCAATAATTTTGCGTATTGTCTGCCAATTCCCCATACTTTTTCGATGGGTGTGTTGCGAATTAATGCATCGAGCTGACTGTTGCTTTTAATAATAAATATTCCGCCCGATTGTTTGGCTGCTTTGTTGGCAATTTTAGCCAGCGTTTTTGTTGGTCCAATTCCAATTGAAATCGGAATTCCTGTATTTCGGGTTACCGTAAAAGTTATTTCTTTGCTAAGTTCCTCCAAATCACCTGTAAATCCTGTAAAATTTAAAAATGCTTCATCGATGCTGTATATTTCAATTTCAGGAGCAAATTGCGACAGAGTTTCGGTTACACGGGCCGACATATCGCCATACAAGGTATAATTCGATGAAAAAACATGTACACCGTTTTCGTTTAGAAATTTTATCTTTTTGAAAGCAGGCTCTGCCATTTGTAATCCCAGCTTTTTTGCTTCTTCAGAGCGGGCAATAATACAGCCATCGTTGTTGGAAAGAACAACAACCGGTTTTCCGTTAAGAGCCGGATTAAAAACCCGTTCGCAGGAAGCATAAAAATTATTGCAATCGACCAAAGCAAACATTTCGGAAAGTCTGAAGTTTAAGGTCGGAAGACCTGAATATAAACACAGGTTTTCGTTCCATTTAATAATGTTTTTTTATAGTGTACGTTACAACACCCCAAATGGCAACATCATTTTCTGGTTTAATTTTTATGGCCTTGTATTTATCATTTTCTGGCATCAGATAAAACTGATTTTCAAGTTTTGAAAGTCGTTTTACAGTAAATTCTCCATCGATTAAGCATACTACAATTGAGCCATTTACCGGAGTTTTTGATTTATCGATAATTAGTAAATCGCCATCTGAAATACCGGCCAAAGTCATCGAATCGCCTCTGACACGGGCGTAAAATGTAGCGCTTTCATTCGATATTAATTCCTTGTTTAAATCCAGCCGCGCTTCAGAATAATCATCGGCAGGCGAAGGAAATCCCGCAGAAATTGTCGCTTCAACCAGTGGTAATTCAATTCTGGTTTTAACAGATGGTTTGAAGAATTCTAAATTCATATTTTTACTAGCGGCATTCATTATTCAAAAGTATCAAAAATTTGGTTTTTGCATGATGAAATTGAAGTTGTAATTTCTGTGCTAATTTTGCTTTTCAATGAATTCGCCATAATAAATTAAAAAATACATTTGTCTTATAATTGATATTATGTTAAATAATATATGCATTTAAAAAGGAGAGTGTTTTCTCTCCTTTTATTTGGTAAAATTATTTCAATTTCTCAATTTGTTCCAAAACGGCATTGTATTTATCCATTAGTTTCAAACGGTAATACAGGTTTTTTAATGATTCCAAAACAGCTTTGTCATTTGCCTGAAGTTCGTTACATTTTTCCATGAAAGGCAAAGATAGCGCAAACCAATCATCAGCTTTTTTCAATTCAACTTCATATTTAGCATTTTCATTGGCAGGAACTTCTTTTGCAAACTCAATTTGTTGAACACCTTTGTTGTAATATAAAGCGCCTAAATTGTAATATGCATTAAAAAATGTTGGGTCAACTTCCATTGTTTTTTTGTAAGTTTCAATAGCTTTTTGTTCGTTTCCCAATTTTTCATACAACGCTCCCTGTGCAAAATAATATCTTGGTTTTGTTGGATCCTGAGCAATTGCTTTATCAAGGTTTTTCATTGCTTCGTCGGTTTTATTGAGATCCATGTAAATCTGAATCATGCTTTCAAGTAATGCATTATCATCAGGATATTTTACTAAACCTTCTTGCAACGCATCCAATGCTTTAACTGTATCGTTCATTATTTGATACGATGCAGCAATTAAACTGAAAGTACGAGCCCCGTTGTAACCATATTTGGCTGATTCTCTGTAATATTTAATGGCTGTTTCATATTTCTCGGCATTGTAAGCAGCTAATCCTGAATTAAAAATAATTACTGTATCAACTGCATCAGGACTATCCATTTTTACTACCGGCATTTGATTAATTTCAAGAACCTGTTCAAACGAAGCCAGTGCCTTATTGTAGTTTTCAACCCGAAAAGCCTCTACTGCCTGATTTGTAAGATCGTTGGTTAAAAGCGTCAATTTAATTTTAATGCTTTTATCACTTGTTCCTTTTTCATCTAATTCCAATGCTTTTTTATATGAGTTTAACGCTTCAGTCAATGGATCGCTACTCAATTTTTTAACACTCTCATCTTTCGATTGACCGATTGCCTGGAAAATATCACCTCTGGTTTCCCACGTTTTTGGCCATGGAGCTGATTTTTCTGCTTTTGGATCAGATGCATTGGCTGCCTGCTCAATTGCTTCCAGGGCTTCTGCCAACTTACCGGCATCTTTTAAACTCTGTGCAGTTGTAACCTTTCCTTTTTGTGCAAAGGAAGCAGAAAATACAAATACTAGAGCCAGTAAAATAATTGTTCTTTTCATTTTAAATGGTTTTTAAATTTGCTACAAAAATATACGATTATAATATTTATTCAAATAAGAATACTAATAATCAACTGTTTAAATTTATTCTAAATTATTTTCCTCATCTTTCAATGAGTCATTATCTTCAATTTCACCTTCATCCAAAATATTATCTTTTTCAACAATATCTTCTTCCGCTATTTCCGTTACAGGTTCAACATTTACCCTGGCAACTGAAGCAATTCTGTCATCTCCTTTCAGGTTAATAACTTTTACACCTTGTGTTGCTCTTCCCAATAATGATATTGAGTTGACATTTAACCGAATAGTTAATCCATTAAGCGTAATTATCATTAGATCCATGTCGTTCGAAACACTTTTTACAGCAATTAAATCACCGGTTTTTTCGGTAATATTGATGGTTTTAACACCTTTTCCTCCTCTATTTGTAATTCTGTAATCTTCAATTTTCGAACGCTTTCCGTAACCATTTTCCGAAATTACAAGAATATCTTCGTTTTCATCCTGAACACAAACCATGCCAATGACCTCGTCATTCTCATTTCCAAGTGTTACACCACGCACGCCCGATGCGGTCCGTCCAATTGGCCGTACTTTTTTCTCGTTAAAACGGATTGCTTTACCCGACCTTACAGCAAGCATGATTTCACTTTCACCATTCGTCAAATGTGCTTCAAGTAACCTGTCACCATCTTTAATGGTTATAGCGTTTACTCCATTCTGACGGGGTCTGGAATAAGCCTCAAGTGTTGTTTTCTTGATTATACCTTTCTGGGTAGCCAAAATAATATAATTGCTGTTAATGAAGTCTTTGTCAGCCAGTGTTTTTACATTAATAAAGGTCAAAACTTTATCTTCTGGTTCGATATTTAAAATATTCTGAATTGCCCTGCCTTTCGAAGCTCTTGTTCCTTCAGGTATTTCATACACTTTTAGCCAGAAACATTTTCCTTTTTCTGTAAAAAGAAGCAATGTATTGTGCATTGAAGCAATAAATATGTGCTCCAGAAAGTCTTCTTCGCGGGTGGTACTACCTTTTGAGCCGATTCCTCCCCTACCCTGTGTGCGGAATTCGGTAAGTGGTGTTCTTTTAATATAACCAAGATGTGAAATGGTTATTACCATATCTTCATCGGCATAAAAATCTTCGGGATTAAATTCTTCAGCATTGGGAACAACTTCAGATCTTCTTTTGTCACCAAACTTGTCTTTTATTTCGATCAGTTCTTCCTTGATTATTTCCATTCTCAGGTTAATATCTGCAAGTACTTTCTTGTAATATTCAATCTGAGCCATTATTTCTTCGTATTCCTTGCGAAGTTTATCCTGTTCGAGACCAGTTAATTGTCTCAGTCTCATTTCAACAATTGCACGAGCCTGAAGATCACTGAAATTAAAACGGGCTATTAACTTTTCTCTTGCTTCATCGGGTGTTGATGAAGAACGTATAATTGCAATAACCTCATCAATGTTATCGCTCGCAATAATTAAACCCTCCAGAATGTGTGCACGTTTCTCGGCTTGATCAAGTTCGAATTTTGTGCGGCGAACAACTACTTCGTGCCTGTGATCGACAAAATGCCTGATTAAATCTTTAAGATTTAGAATTTTGGGTCTTCCGTGAACAAGTGCGATATTATTTACGCTAAACGAAGTTTGCAATGCAGTGTATTTGTACAATTGATTTAAAACAACATTGCTCATTGCATCGCGTTTTATGTCATATACAACTCGCATTCCTTCCCTGTCCGATTCGTCATTAACATTCGAAATACCTTCTATCTTTTTTTCATTAACAAGATCGGCAGTTTTTTGAATCATTTCTGCCCGGTTTACCATGTATGGAATTTCGGTAACAACTATTTTTTCACGCCCACCTTCGTTTTCAATGTGAGCTTTTCCCCTGATAACAATTCGTCCTCGACCGGTTTCGTATGCATCTACAACTCCCTGATAACCATATATTATACCACCTGTTGGAAAGTCGGGTGCAATAATAATTTTAATGAGATCCTGAATTTCAATATCATTGTTATCGATGTAGGCAATTATTGCAGTAATTGTATCGGTTAAATTATGTGGTGGCATGTTTGTAGCCATACCAACAGCAATACCAGAGGTACCATTAATCAGTAACTGGGGAATTCTTGTTGGTAAAACGGTTGGTTCAGTAAGCGACTCATCGAAATTGGGTTGAAAATCAACAGTATTTTTTTCCAAATCAGCCAAACAAAGTTCAGCAATTTTTGCCATGCGTGCCTCTGTATATCGCATTGCTGCCGGACTGTCACCGTCAACCGAACCGAAGTTTCCCTGGCCGTCAATCATAGGGTAACGCAAAGACCACTCCTGTGCCATCCTAACCATAGCAAAATATACTGAAGAGTCTCCGTGAGGATGGTATTTACCTAAAACTTCCCCTACAATTCTTGCCGATTTTTTGTACGGACGATTCGAAAACATACCCAAATCATGCATACCATACAAAACTCTGCGATGAACCGGCTTTAATCCGTCGCGTACGTCGGGTAAAGCACGGGAAACAATAACAGACATTGAATAATCAATATAGGCAGATTTCATCTGCTCTTCTATATTAATTCTTATAATCTTTTCACCTTCAATCATTTATATCAACTTTTAAAAGAAATTTTTCAATTATAAAAAAGACCCACAAAAATAGTAAAATCATTGGTCAATGGGCTTTTTTTTCAATTGATTTAACTTCGGGGTAACGATAAGATATTAACAAATTAACTGTCAATAATTCAGTTTTACATCTATAATTTTGATAACTTCTGACATTAACATCGAAACAATAGGGTATTTTTGAGTAATTTAGTGTTTTATAATTTAGGAATAGTTTTTGTATTAAAAACTGAAACATTGATAAAACACTATATGGATTCACAGTTTTCACCAAGGATTAAGGACATTATTGGATATAGCAGGGAGGAAGCAGTTCGATTGGGAAATGACTATATTGGGCAGGAACACCTGTTTTTAGGTATTCTGCGCGATGGAGAAGGCATTGCAACCGATATTTTGGAAAACCTCGGAATAGTATTGGCTGAAATTAAAGAGTTAATTGAAAAAAAGATTCGAACTGACAGGGAAATAAATCAAAAGGCAGATATTGTTATGTTAAAATCTGCCGAAAAAACCTTAAAACTTATTTATCTGGAAGCACGTTCGTTTAAAAGTATTACAGTAAACAGCGGACATTTGTTGCTTGCTATTTTAAAAGACAGCGATAGTATTGTTACACAAATACTTGTAGAGTTTGGTGTAAATTATTACATGGTACGTAACCAATTGCAGGATTTTAAACAAGATATTGAAGCAAAATCTGATTTTCCGGAAGGAGAAGATGATGATCCTGCCGATGATTTTACCAAGGGACCATCAAGACAGCAACCAGGTCAGAAAAAAGGTACTCCCTCCAAATCTGACACGCCTGTATTGGATAATTTTGGAATAGATATTACCAAACTTGCAGAGGACAATAGTCTCGATCCAATTGTTGGTCGCGAAAGGGAAATTGAACGACTTGCACAGATTTTAAGCCGCAGAAAAAAGAATAATCCAATATTAATAGGTGAACCAGGTGTGGGTAAATCTGCAATAGCTGAAGGACTTGCCATTAGAATTGTGAATAAAACGGTTTCGCGAATTCTTTTCGACAAGAGAGTTGTTAGTCTTGACATTGCTTCAATAGTAGCCGGCACTAAATATCGGGGACAATTTGAAGAAAGGATGAAAGCCATTTTAAATGAGCTTGCAAAGGTGAATAATGTTATTTTGTTTATCGACGAAATACATACAATTGTCGGTGCAGGTGGAGCAACCGGTTCACTTGATGCAGCAAATATGTTAAAACCAGCGTTGGCTCGCGGTGATATTCAGTGTATTGGAGCTACTACTCTCGATGAATACAGGCAACACATCGAAAAAGATGGCGCTCTGGAAAGAAGGTTTCAGAAAATAATGGTTGATCCAACTTCGGTTGATGAAACAATTGAAATTTTAAATAATATCAAAGGGCGTTACGAAGATCACCACAATGTTATATACACAAAGGAAGCCATTGAAAGTTGTGTGAAACTTACCGCCCGTTACATTACCGACAGATTCCTGCCGGATAAAGCAATTGATGCGTTAGATGAAGTTGGATCACGCGTGCATATCTCTAATATTAATGTTCCAGAGAATATTATAAAGCTGGAAGAAAAAATAGAAAAAATAAAAGAAGAAAAAATTGCCGCAGTAAAAAGTCAGAATTTCGAATTGGCAGCAAACCATCGTGATAAAGAAAAAAATCTGCTGTTATTACTTGAAAAAGAAAAGGAAAACTGGGAAAAGGAATTAATTAATCACCGCGAAACTGTTGACGAACAAAAAGTGGCAGAAGTTGTGGCAATGATGTCGGGAATTCCGGTTCTAAGAATTGCCCAGGCTGAAGGGAAGAGATTGATGAATATGGCTAACGACCTAAAAAGTAAGGTTATTGGCCAGGAAGAGGCTATTGTAAAGATTGTTAAAGCAATACAACGAAACAGAGCTGGATTAAAAGATCCAAACCGCCCAATTGGATCATTTATTTTTCTTGGTCCAACCGGTGTTGGTAAAACACAGTTGGCCAAAGTGCTTGCTACCTATTTATTCGACAGTCTCGATTCTTTAATCAGAATTGATATGAGTGAATACATGGAAAAATTCTCGGTATCCAGGATTGTTGGAGCACCTCCGGGATATGTTGGATAC
Organism: Draconibacterium sp.; assembly: GCA_041737765.1. Lineage (GTDB taxonomy): Bacteria > Bacteroidota > Bacteroidia > Bacteroidales > Prolixibacteraceae > Draconibacterium. The sequence goes on from JBGSRA010000155.1 coordinate 59,875, forward strand.
GAAGAAGGTGGACAACTTACGGAGAAAGTACGCAGAAAACCATATTCTGTTGTTCTTTTAGACGAAATTGAAAAGGCTCATCCCGATGTATTTCATTTGTTGCTTCAGGTACTGGATGAAGGAAGGCTTACGGACAGTTTAGGCAGAAATATTGATTTCAAAAACACAATTATTATAATGACTTCCAATATCGGAACACGTCAGTTGAAAGATTTTGGCCAAGGTGTTGGATTTAATGTTTCAAAATCGCCCGAAAGCGAAAACGAAAACGCGAAGTACGTTATTCAAAAAGCGCTCAAGAAAGCCTTCGCGCCCGAATTTCTAAACAGAATTGATGATGTTGTTATGTTTAATCAGTTAGACAAAAAACAGATTCATAAAATTATCGATATTGAAATAAAAGACCTGTACAAAAGAGTCGAGTCGTTAAATTATAAATTAAAGATTTCGCCTGCTGCCAAAGATTTTATTGCTGATAAAGGATACGATCCTCAGTTTGGAGCAAGACCATTGAAAAGAGCTATACAGAAATATCTTGAAGATGAAATGGCTGAAATAATTATTAAAGCATCGATTACTGAAGGAGACACCATTTCGGTAGGATTTGATAAAAAGAACGAAAAATTACAAATGCGAATTTTATCGGGTAAAAAGGAATTGAATAAATGATAAACAAAAAAGGCTTGAAAATTCAAGCCTTTTTTTTGTTTTTAAATTTTAAAACCATAATCGTTATATCGTCAGACTGTTTCATTTTTCCTTTAAACAATTCCAGATTTTTTTCAATTTCATTAATCATTTCTTTGGGTTTCAATGTAGCCAGGGGTTTTAATGTATTTAAAAATCTTTCATTTCCGTAACGAAGTTCTTGTTCATCCTGAAGTTCAGTAACTCCATCAGAAAATAAAATAATAGAATCGCCACGTTTAAGTTTAATCGATGATTCTTCATAAGTTCTACCTGGATGCAAACCTAAAGGCATACCGTGAGAATAATCCAATTCATGCAAATCTCCGTTCAAACTCAAAACCGTAGTCAAAGTATGAGCAGCATTACAGTAATTCAAAACCCCCGTTTTTATATTTAAAATTCCGCAAAACAGCGTTAAAAAAAACTGATGTTGATTAGCCGTATATAATTCATTATTAGCGTTAGTTACAATTTTTCCGGGTTTCAAATGCCTCGAATTACTTTTTAACAATGTTTGAGCAACACTCATAAAGAATGCTGCAGATAGTCCTTTACCCGAAACATCACCGATAGAAAAAAACAAATTGTCGTTATCAAGAAAAAAGAAGTCATACAAATCACCGCTAACAATACGAGCTGGTTTATAAACGGCAAATAAATCAATATCCTTGCGGTCTGCAAAGAATGAAAAATCAGTATTAATAAGACTCATTTGAATCTCTGAAGCTTCAATTAAATCCTGTTTTCTTTGAGTGCTTAGAATTTCTTCCTGATTTTGAGCCGTTTTAAATTTCTCATACCATGATTTTAAAAAATCCAAACTTCCTGAAACCAGTTCAACTTCATTTTTTGTATTTAGTTCCAAATTACCATTTGTACTGCTAAAATTTTTAAGTTGAGAGGTTACTGTACTTAAAGGTTGAATTAATTTATTTGTAATATAAGTTATGATGAAAAATATTGCAAGTATTCCCAGAACCGAAAAAAACAACATCCGAAGAACTAACAGATAAAGCGATATAAACAATTCATCGTAAGGCACTACAAAAAAAAGTATCCATCCTGTTTCCTTTACCAAAGTAAAATGAACCCATGATTTTTTGTAATTTAAAAATTCAGGATAAGCAATTATTGAACCTGCTACACCATTTTCAATAGCACGTTTAATTTCGCCTGAACTAATTTTATACTCGCGTTGATCTATTGTAAATAAATTCTTTTTTAGAATCAGGTCTTTATTTGGATGTGTAAGATATGTACCATCTTTAGATACCAAGAAAGCATATCCCCGTTTACCAATTTTCAAACTATTTATCGTATCACTTAAATCAAACAACGATAATTCTGTAAATACAGAACCAATGTTAATTGTTTCATTATTGGAGTTTTTGCCTCGAATTGGAGTATAAAATGCAACTACTTCTTCATGGTTTTTATTACATGTAAATATATCTGTCCATCCCGGAATATCAATTTTCCGCATTTCTTCCAAAATATTTTTTTCGAACCGACAGTGATAAATTAATTTATTTTCCTTCAGATTACCAATGGTATCAGCATCTCTGTAATAATAATAATTATGATATTGAATATTTGGAACAGCAGAATCAATATTTATTCTGATTGCATTTAAATAGTGATATTTTGTCATCACCTGTGAAGCCAATAACTCAATATCATTGTTTTCTGCATAATACAGTACTTGTTCCGAAATATTGGAGGTTATTTCCTTAGTTGAAACCAATTGTTTCTCACCTAACATCATAGCTTGTAAACCAAGACCAACCGCTTTGTTTTCGATATTGCTTTTAACTATACTGGTATTAAAAAAATAGGCAATGATTATAAATGCCATAAATACTCCTATTACGGCTACCGAAATATAAATACTTAAACGATAAGCAATTGATTTGTTAAACATCCATGAATCCCCTCCCTTTGATTTACACAATTTAAGGATTATTTTTTAGATTACAGATATATTTTACTTTATAAAAAATAACTTCTTTTAAATTAATCACACTAATTCTCAACCAATTCAGAAAATAGCAAACTACACAAATCACAATAACTTAATAATTGTGTATTTCACATTTGTAAAATCAGTATTTTCAATAAAGATTTTTTTGTTATAATATATTAAATACGATTATAAGCAAAAAAGGAATAAAGCATTATCAATTGAAAATAAAATAGTTACATGGGGATTATTTGTTTTTATAAACAATTTTTCAGTTGCAATTTGTAAAACCAAAATTAGTCATTTGGGGATTTTATTCTGTTACAAAAAGAGCTGTCAAAAATTCGACAGCTCTTTTTGTATTTTCTTTAAAATCAATTTTTGATAATTAAATCCTGATTTGAATTGATTTCAGGTATTCATTGCACCACAAACCGTGATAACCTGGCCGCTAACATACGACGATAAATCAGATGCCAGAAAAACAGCTACACCTGCTACTTCTTCAGGAGTACCACCGCGTTTCAATGGAATTGATTCTTCCCATGCTTTTCTTGCTTCTTCCGGAATTTTTGCTGTCATTTCAGTAATTATAAATCCCGGAGCAATCGCATTTGACCGGATTCCACGTGAACCCAATTCGCGGGCAATTGATTTTGTAAAACCAATAATACCTGCTTTTGATGCCGAATAATTTGACTGGCCAGCATTTCCGCTTACTCCAACAACCGAACTCAGATTAATAATTGATCCGCTGCGTTGTTTTAACATGGTTTTCTGAGCAGCTTTCGTGAAATTAAATACCGATTTTAGGTTAACATTAATTACAATATCCCATTGCTCCTCAGTCATCCGCATTAACAATGTATCTTTTGTAATTCCGGCATTATTAACTAATGCATCAATCCGTCCAAAATCTTTTACAATTTCAGTAACCACTTGATCCGTTTCTTCAAATTTACTTGCATCCGACGCATATCCTTTAGCTTTAACACCCAAAGCCTGCAATTCTGCCTCTGTTGCCTTCATATTCTCATCGGCAAAAAGGTCGGTAAAAGCGATATCACAACCTTCATGTGCAAATTTTAATGCAATAGCTTTTCCAATTCCGCGTGAAGCTCCTGTTACAATCGCGGTTTTCCCTTCAAGTAGTTTCATCTTTTAATATTTGATTTAATTTTTACTCCGGGCAAAAATAACAAAATATGCGAAACTGAAATTCTAAATTTAATCAACCAATGTACAACGATACCTGTACACTTTTAAATCTTTTCTGCCCTTATCAATCCTCGTCTGAAATATGGAGCTTTTATTTTTTTGTCATAAAAGAAAAGCATGTAACCATCGGAATGAGAAGTTTTGAATCCATAATGATTTAGAAGTGACTTAAACTCCTTTTCATCATCTTGTTTATGGTAGGTACAAATCGCAACCTTTAATGGCGTTTGTTCGGAAAGAATTCTTTTACAGCCATTTAATAACTTTGACTCAGCTCCTTCCACGTCTATTTTTAAAAATAAAGCATTATCAATTCTGGGAATAAAATCATCGAGTGTTGTATTGCCCGAATCGGCTTTATTACTTACGTATTTATTAACAATATCCACTTTTTCTTCCCAAGGTTCAAAAGTTGCTTTTAGTGGTTCAATCCATTCTTTATCAGCTTCAAAAAGAATAATTTTGGAAGCCTTTTCTACAATGCTTAAGGCAAAGTTACCTTCGGCAGCTCCAACATCAATTAGAATTTCACCATCATCAAACATGAATTCTTCTGTCAAATATCGATGTGGGCTTCTGATATCCTGTTCTTTAGACAATAAATTATAGAGGTTTTGAATCTTTCTTTTGCCCCATCGCTTTTTAAAATAGAGTTTTTTGCCGTCCTGTAAAACATATCTCAGTTTTTTTTCTGAATCATAGAAAACCTCAATTTTATCAGCAATGTATTCATTCTGAAAATCATAAGGAAATACGGCAATTGGATTGGTGCTTAAATAATTGAGTGCCGTTTTTATTTCGTCAGATATTGGTTCCGAAAGATTTGCATAATATTTCTGAATTGCGATAGGAAGATTACGGGCAAGAATTCTCTTTCTGATAAATTTTGGAACTAAAACCCTGTAAATCTGAGAAGTATATGTATTCATTTTCGACGTTTTTCAGGTTTTAATCTTAATATTAACTACATGTTTCTCTTAAAACCTTTTTTCTGTTTGCCAATTTAAAAACCGCAAAGTTATAAGAAAGGCTGAAAGTTTTAGCTGACTGAAAGAATGCGTGGAAATAATCAGATATTTGCTTTCTCATTTTAACAGAACATCTGAAAACCATTATTTTTACGCAAAAATAGACAATGCCTGATATTTCAGTTCCAAAAGTATTTGTTTTCTATTATAAAAAGGGTTCAGTTTTAGCATTGGATCCGATTTATCAACCAATTATGTCGGGCAATTCTCTGATTGGTGAAAAAACTGATTTTTTGGGTGATGATAGTGGTGATAATATTTCATCGAAAAACAGATATTACAGCGAATTAACAGGCATTTACTGGGTTTGGAAAAACACCCGGCAGAATATTACCGGCACTTGTCATTATCGACGTTATTTTACTGCACAACCCGAACCTTTTTTATATCGATTGAAGCGATTACATTATTTTCCGGTTGGTTTGCTTGGTAAGCGGTTTGGATTAATTTATACAAAAAATACAAAGCTTTTTGTACCAAAAATTATTTCTGAAACAGAAATTGAATTTCTGTTTCAGAAATATGATGCGATTTTACCGAAGGCCAGAAAATTAAAATATACAGTGGAAACTCACTTTCGAAAGTATCACGATTTCAATGATTTGAATCTGGTTGAATCGATAATAAAAGAAAAACATCCTGAATATTTGGAAGCTTTTCATAAAGTTTTAAAAGGTAAAAGGTTGTATGCAAATAACATGTTCGTTCTGAAAGACAATCATTTTCAGGAGTTTATGAAATGGTGGTTTGATATACTTTTTACATTTGAACAAAGAACAGATTTATCAAAATACACCGGATATCAGCAAAGAATTTTTGGTTTTCTTGGAGAACGACTTTTAAATGTGTGGTTCATTCACAACCAATTGAAATGTATTGAGCTTCCGGTGATATACTTTAAGCATTTTAAATTTGAATAGCACAGGTTTTCGATTAAAATTGATATCGAACCAAAATGTGTATTTTTGCATCATTAATTTTCAATAAAAAATGCTCGATCAGTCAACAATTTGTGCCATTTCAACATCTCCGGGAATCGGAGCAATCGCTGTTATACGTCTATCGGGCAGCGAATCAATAAATATTGCTGATAAGATTTTCCATAGCCGGAATAAAAACAAAAAATTGGCAGAACAACCGGCAAACACAATCCATTTCGGGCAAATTAGCTTTAAAAATGAAGTAATTGACGAAGTTGTGGTGGCTTTGTTCCGCGAGCCACATTCGTTTACAGGTGAAGATATAGTCGAAATTTCATGTCACGGCTCCACTTTCATTCAGCAAAAAATACTCGAAATTTTGATTGAGAACGGTGCCCGGATGGCTTTGCCCGGGGAATTTACCCAACGTGCGTTTTTAAACGGAAAAATGGATTTGTCTCAGGCTGAAGCAGTTGCCGATGTTATTGCGTCATCGAACGCAGCAGCGCATAAACTTGCCTTGAATCAAATGCGTGGAGGATTTTCAAAAGAAATAAATGATTTACGTTCTCAATTGCTCCATTTTACTGCAATGGTTGAACTGGAACTCGATTTTGCCGAAGAAGAAGTTGAGTTTGCCGACCGTACTCAGTTGCGTGCATTAACTGAAAAAATAGAATTTCTGCTTCGAAAACTGAAAGATTCATTTCAGCTTGGAAATGCAATAAAAAATGGAATACCGGTAGCAATAATAGGTGAAACAAATGTGGGGAAATCGACATTGTTAAATGTACTTCTCAATGAAGATAAAGCAATTGTATCTGAAATACATGGCACAACCCGCGACGTAATTGAAGACGTTGTTAACATTCATGGAACCGCTTTTCGTTTTTTCGATACAGCCGGTATTCGCGACACAAAAGATCACATCGAAAACCTCGGGATTGAACGTAGTTACAGTAAACTTGATATGGCAACCATTGTTTTACTGGTAGTTGATTTGCAAAACCCCTACCCCATTGTAAAACAACGAATTGACAAGATTAGAAAAAGGATAACAGATCATCAAAAACTAATAATTGTAGCCAATAAAATTGACTCGGGATTGCAGGAAACTCTTCAGAAATTGAATGCAATGGAAAGGAGTGACAATGAAAAACTGGTTTTTATTGCCGCTAAAAAGAAACAGAATATCGATGTGCTAATTGAAATGATGATTCATTCGGTAAATATTGAGGCTGTAAATCAGGAAGATGTGATAGTTACCAATGCCCGCCATTTTGAGATACTGAAAAACGCCCACGAATCCATTATGAGGGTTTTAAACGGGCTTGATTCCGGAATCACAGGAGATTTTCTCGCACAGGACATTAGAGAATGTTTGCAATATATGGCAGAAATCACAGGAGAAATATCAACGCATGAAGTTTTGGGGCATATTTTTAAGAATTTCTGTATCGGAAAGTAGTACAACAATTTAAATCAATATTCTGAATTCATTTTCTGAAAATTTACTTCAATTCTACAAAAACTATTTGTCGAGTAAATCCTTAAACAGAATTTTAGCATTTTCCCAATTAGTACGATTAATGCAATACTTCACTTTTGGAGCCTCGATTTCGCCCTGAATCAATCCGGCATTTTTCAATTCTTTGAGATGTTGTGAAAGGGTTGATTTTGCAACAGGTAAAATCTCTGAAAGATCACCACTGTAACAACAGGCCTGATTCGAAAGTAGTTCAAGTACATAAATTCGAACAGGGTGTCCAAGTGCTTTGGCAAACCGGGCAGTTTGCTTTTGTTTTTCAGTAAAAACCGTTTTATTCATTCCTGTTTTTTATGCAAATATAAATTATTAGACCATCTTTTGAAGACCATAATATGGAGTTATTTACAATTATTCCATATTACATTCCGCAATATTTTCATTAAGAAAAAAATTAATTTTGCCCCAAAATCAACAAAAAAGTACCAAATCATTATATGAGTAAAATAATTGAAAAGGAGTTTTTTTCGAAACATGTGGTTAAAATTGTTCTGGAAGCTACTGAAATTGCCAAATCCCGGAAACCGGGACATTTTGTTATTATTAAAATCGGGAAAAAGGGAGAACGAATTCCGTTAACCATTGCAGCTGCTGACGAACAAAAAGGAACCATAACATTGGTGGTGCAAAAAGTCGGGATTACTTCACACAAACTGGCAAATCTTGAAGTTGGCGAAGAAGTTACCGATGTTGTTGGACCACTCGGACAGGCGACTCATCTCGAAAATGTGGGAACAGTGCTTTGTGCCGGTGGTGGTGTTGGAGTTGCCCCGCTTTTACCCATTGTTGAAGGATTAAAAAAGGCCGGAAACCGTGTAATTACAGTGCTTGCGGCAAGAACAAAAGACCTTGTAATTCTTGAAGAGCAAATGAAGCAATTTTCGGATGAAGTAATTATTATGACCGACGACGGCAGTTACGGTAAAAAAGGACTTGTGACAGCCGGAATGGAAGAAGTGATTAACCGCGAAAAAGTGAATATGGCGGTTGTAATTGGCCCCGCTGTAATGATGAAATTCGCATCGCTAACAACAAAAAAATACAACATTAAAACCTTTGCCAGCCTCAATACAATTATGGTTGACGGAACCGGAATGTGTGGCGCCTGCCGGGTAAGTGTGGGTGGAAAAACAAAATTCGTATGTGTTGACGGTCCTGAGTTTGATGCTCACGAGGTTGATTTCGACGAAATGCTTTCAAGACTTGGCGCATACAAGGATAAAGAGATAGCGGCCTATGAAAAATACATGCAAACCCTTGAAGTGTAATTGAAATGGAAAATATAATTGAATACCTGAAAGAACAGCGCAACCAACCCTGGCGCGAGGATTTGCGAAAAAGCATGAAGGCGAAAGACCGCACCGGAATGGAACGTGTTCACATGCCCGAAACTGATGCTGATGTGCGAAACAAAAGCAATGTTGAAGTAAACTGTGGATTAACTGAGGAAATGGCTGTTGCTGAGGCACAACGCTGCCTGGATTGCATTGACCCCACTTGCATGACTGGCTGCCCTGTAGGAATCAATATCCCAAAATTCATAAAAAATATTGAAGCGAAAAATTTTGCGGGTGCTGCCGTTACTTTAAAAGAAACCAACGCTTTGCCGGCAGTTTGTGGCAGGGTTTGTCCGCAGGAGAAACAGTGTGAACTGCAATGTTTTTATACAGTAAAAATGAAAAAGATTCCGGTTGCAATTGGTCATCTTGAAAGATTTGCAGCCGACTGGGAACGAAACAGCGGAAATATGGCTGTTCCGGTGATTGAAAAATCGAATAAAATAAAAGTAGGTGTTGTTGGTTCTGGTCCGGCTGGACTGGCTGCTGCCGGCGACCTGGCGAAATCCGGTTACGATGTTACAGTTTTTGAAGCACTGCACGAAATCGGCGGAGTTCTGAAATATGGCATTCCCGAATTCAGGTTGCCAAACGAACTGGTTGATGTTGAAATTGAGATCATGAAAAAAATGGGTATCAAATTCAGGACAAATTTTATTGTTGGGAAAACTTCGTCATTCGATGACCTGAAAAATGATGGATTTGAAGCTTTCTTTGTGGGAAGTGGCGCCGGTTTGCCCAACTTCATGAATATTCCCGGCGAAAATTACAACGGCATTTTTTCCTCAAACGAGTACCTCACCCGCGTAAACCTGATGAATGCTGCCGATCCGGAATATGATACTCCTGTAATCAGTGGAAAACTGGTTGCAGTAATTGGTGGTGGAAATACGGCAATGGACTCGGTTCGCACTGCAAAACGACTTGGTGCAGAACGCGCAGTAATTATTTACAGGCGCTCGGAAGCTGAAATGCCGGCACGCATTGAAGAGGTAAAACACGCAAAGGAAGAAGGAATTGAGTTTATGACTTTGCACAATCCGCTTGAATATTATGCTGATGAAAATGGCAGGGTAAACCAGATGAAAATACAAAAAATGGAATTGGGCGAACCCGACAGATCGGGTCGCAGAAGGCCGGTTCCAATGGAAGGTTCTGAATTTATTATCGATATCGATACTGTAATTGTGAGTGTCGGGGTTTCTCCAAACCCGCTCATTCCGAGAAGTCTGGCCAACCTGAAAGTAACCGACTGGGGAACAATTATTGTAAACCAGGAAACAATGCAATCATCGGTTCCTGAGATTTTTGCCGGTGGCGACATTGTTCGCGGCGGCGCAACGGTAATTCTTGCAATGGGCGATGGCAGACGTGCCGCAGCCGGAATACACAAATACATTCAGGATAAAATTACCAAAAACCAATAATCAAATTTCAAATCAGTAAAAAACACTAAAATGGCAGATTTAAGTACGAAATATCTAGGATTGAATTTACGTAATCCAATCGTGGCAGGGAGTTCCGGTTTAACACATTCAGTAAAAGATATTATTGAAATGGAACAAAACGGTGCCGGAGCAGTGGTATTAAAATCGATTTTTGAGGAACAGATTCTCCTCGAAGCCGAACACAAACTGAAAAAAGCGCAGGAAGACGGGTTGATGTATGCCGAACATTCTGAGACATTCGACTATATCGATTTACATGTGAAGGAAAAGGAATTGTCGGGATATATCAATACACTAAAGGAAGCGAAAAGGAGTGTGCAAATTCCGGTTATTGCAAGCATCAACGCCGTTACTGCCAGCGAATGGACCAATTTCGCGCGTCAAATAGAACTGGCTGGTGCCGATGCCCTTGAACTGAATATTTTTTTAATGCCCTTCAATTTCGATAAAAATTGCACTGAAAACGAACAGGCAACCATTTCAATCCTGAAAAAAGTAAAAAGCCTGGTTAAAATTCCGGTTTCAGTAAAAATCAGCCCTTATTTTTCAAATCTTGGAAGTTTGATTTTAAAACTGGAAGAAAACGGAGCAGACGGTGTAGTTTTGTTTAACCGTTTTTCGAGCCCCGATATCGATATAAAAAACCTGAAAGTAACTTCAGCAGACATTTTAAGCACACCTCACGATATTTCCAATTCGCTGCGTTGGGTTGCCATGATGTCGAAAAGGGTAAAAATGAGCATTGCCGCATCAACTGGAATCCACGATGGCGAAGCGGTTGTAAAACAATTACTGGCAGGTGCAACAGTTACACAGGTAGTTTCAACTTTGTACAAAAATGGACCGGACCACATTTCTGCAATGTTAAATTTCGTTACCGACTGGATGGAAGATCGTGGATTTAACTACATCGATCAGTTTCGTGGCAAACTTAGTCAGTCGGTTACCGAGAATCCTGAAATGTACGAAAGGCTGCAGTTCATGCGCTATTTCAGCGAGATAAAATAGCCTGGTTTTGGCTGTAAAAAAGGGGTAATTCAATCAAAAAGTTTTCTACTTAGATATCAGTATATTAACTTAATTTTAAACGTTACGTAGAAAAGGCAAGGTTTATAAGATATTGTAAACTAAGTGAGTAAAAATTATTATTCTTGCACTGAATTTTAAAACAACTTTAAAAATTAAGATTATGGCTACGAAAAAAGTTACCCCGGCTGCAGCAAAAACAACAGTAAAGAAAACTGTTGAAAAACCGGCAGCAGCTGCTAAAACTACCAAAACTACCAAAGCTAAACCAGCAATTACAGAAGAAGACATACGCAAAAAAGCAGAAGAAATTTACAACGCAAGATTGGTATCTGGTGAAGAAGGTACACCTGAAAGCGATTGGTTAAATGCTGAAAAAGCGCTGAAAGCTAAAAAGTAAAACCTGTTTGTCTTTGTGTAAAAACCTTATTGGTTTTGATTTCAAAAAAAGTCCCGTCATTTTCATGTGGCGGGACTTTTTTTGTATAGAAAAATTGCAGATTTACAGTTTTCTGAAAAGTTCAGAAAAATTAGGTTTCCAATTTATTGAATTGCCTGGTAAGGTTGTTTAACAATCGCAAAAGGATTCTCCGAAAAAATTCTACTTTTGAAACAAACACATTTTAATAAAATCATGAATATCAAAACTCATTTCAGCAAAATACTTTTATTCCTGCTCCTGTTATCGTCAACCTTCGTTTTTTCGCAGGAACCCGGCGAGGAAAATTACCGCGAAAGCTGTACAAGTATCATGGCAGGTCGCAAAGCTACCGACGACGGCTCTGTAATTACAGCGCACACCTGCGATGCTTATTACCGCACCTGGCTGCAGTTTGTTCCGGCGCAAAAATTCGAACGCGACACAACCCACAGGGTTTATTGGGGAACAATGCATACGCACACAGCCTGGAGCATGGATAAAGTGGAACTGAAAGGCGAAATTCCGGAAGCAAAAAGCACGTTTGCCTATTTAAATACTGCCTATCCGTGCATCAACGAAAAACAACTGGCAATTGGCGAAACCACCATCAGCGGCCGAAAAGAACTTCAAAACGAAAAAGGACTGTTTTTAATTGAAGAGTTACAGCGAATTGCGCTTCAGCGCTGTACCACCGCGCGCGACGCTATTCAACTGATTGGTAATTTGATAAAACAATATGGTTATGGCGATGCAGGAGAATGTATTACCATTGCCGATAAACGCGAAGTGTGGCAAATGGAGATTTTTGGTGAAGGTTCTGCCAGAATTGGCGGAGTTTGGGCAGCACAGCGGATTCCCGACGATCATGTCGGTATTTCGGCCAACATAACCCGCATTGCCGAAATCAAAACCAATGAACCTGATTTTTACATGTTTTCGGAAAATGTTTTTAAGGTTGCAAAAGAACTTGGTTTCTGGGACGGACAAAAAACCTTCAAATTCTGGGAAGCTTACGGTGGAATCACAAAACCTTTTAACATCCGCGAATACTTTGTTTTCAGCACTTTGGCGCCCGGGTTGGATTTAAAATATGATAGTCCTGAATTGCCATTTTCGGTAAAACCTGAGAAAAAAGTCAGTATCCGACAGGTTCTGGAATTGTACCGTACCACGTACGATGGTACCGAATGGGAAATGATAAGAAACCTGAAAGTACCAACGAAACGAAAAGATGTGGATGGAAAGGAAATTATTGACACCATTGTAAGTCCGGCAGCGCATCCGTGGATGGCCATTGAAAAACGCGACTTACTCAATTCGCTTGAAAAAGATGCGGTAGCTTTTTTCCGCCCGATTTCTGTCCAATTCTGCGCTTACTCTTGGGTTGCTCAATTGAGAGAAGATTTACCCGATGAAATTGGTGGCCGGCTGTTTTTTAGTTTCGATGTGCCGCGTTTAAGTCCGCGAATACCCATTTATTGCGGAAACCTTGATTTACCCGAAAGTTTCAATTTTTGCGGTCAGGATCATTTCAGCCGCGAATCGGCATTGTGGGCATTTCGCCAAACCAACCGGCTGGCAATGGTTAACTGGTCTATCGGAAAAGCCGCAATTGAACCCGAAGTTTTAAAAGAAGAAAACAAGGTTTTTGATGAAATTGATTTTATCGAAAAACGTGCTGCCGAATTGCTGAAACAAGATGAAAAGAACCTGAAAAATGGTTTAAAAACTCAACTCGGACAGGAATATCTTACCAATTACTCCAACACGGTTGCACGTTCTGTAATCGACAAATGGTGGGAACTCGGCGATGAATTGTGGGTAAAACTGAGGTGGAAGTTTTAATTTTGGTTTAGCTGAATGTAATCAGGTTTTTACGACCTTTGTTTTTCTAATCTGACTTTTGACATGAGTAAATATATTGAATTACTTAAACAACTTATTTCAACGCCCTCTTTCAGCAAGGAAGAAGAAAATGCTGCTGAAGTTATGCGTGACTTTTTAAGCTTGGAAAAGATCCCTTTCAAAACCATTGACAATAATACCTGGGTATTTAACAAATTCTTCTCAAAGGAAAAACCAACCATTTTGCTCAATTCGCACATCGATACAGTGCGCCCGGCAAAAGGCTACACCCGCGACCCGTTTTCTCCCGATGAAGAAGGCGACCAGCTTTTTGGCCTCGGCAGTAACGATGCGGGAGGACCACTGGTAGCATTGCTGGCTACTTTCATTTATTTTTATCATCGCGATAATTTGCCATTTAACCTGGTTTTTGTTGCCTCTGCCGAAGAAGAAATCTCGGGAAGAAGGGGTTTGGAAGTTGTTTTGCCAAGAATTGCGCCCATTGAATTTGCCATTGTTGGAGAACCTACAAAAATGGAAGTTGCCATTGCAGAAAAAGGATTGCTTGTTTTGGATTGCTACGCTCATGGAAAATCGGGACACACTGCCCGAAACGAAGGCGAAAATGCTCTTTATAAGGCGATTGACGATATTCAGAAACTGCGTAATTATAAGTTTGAAAAAATATCGAATGTTTTGGGTGAGGTAAAAATTACTGTTACCATGATTGAAGCCGGAACCCAGCACAACGTAATTCCTGATGTTTGCCATTTTGTAGTTGATGTTCGTACCAACGAACATTATCTGAACAAAGATGTTGCCGAAATAATCGCAAATCTCATTGATTCTGAGGTAAAACCACGTTCTGTCAGGCTCAATTCCTCAGGTATTTCCGAGTTGCATCCTTTTGCTGTTCTGGCAAAAAGAAAAGGAATTAATTTATATGGTTCGCCTACTACTTCCGATCAGGCAATTATGCCTTTTCTTTCGGTAAAAATGGGTCCCGGCGACTCGGCCCGCTCCCACACAGCCGACGAGTTTATTTATAAAAGCGAAATTCTTGCCGGAATTGAGCGATATATTGAGTTGCTGGAAGAGTTAAAATTGTAAGACCCCAACCCGACCTTCCCCAAAGGGGAAGGAGCGAGAAAAGTAAGTTTAGAAAGATTGGTCTTTTATAATTTTTGGTTGTGAAACAGCGAATAAAGTCAGTAAATTTCTAAAAAAGATTAACCATTTTTATCCTTATTAAATAAATCTTTAAAATGGTAATTAACTGATATCTATTATATAAAATCAAAAATCAAGTATCAAGTATCAAGTATCAAAAAAATACATCCATGCAAAAACCAACCAATGAACTTGAAAATTACCGGGAGAAATTTCTGAACGAATTACATGAAAACATTCTTGCTTTCTGGATGAAATTTGGAATAGAAAAGGAAGGCCATGGTTTTTATGGCGCTGCCGATTTGAAAGGAAATCCGGTTCAGGGAGCGCCAAAATCTTGTGTTTTGAATGCCCGAATCCTTTGGACTTTTTCAGAAGCTGCTATCATGTTTGACAACAATCTATACGCTGACATTGCAGACAAAGCATTCCGTGTTTTAGAAGAGGATTTTGCCGACAAAAAATACGGTGGCTATTTTATGAGCATCAATGCACAGAATCAACCGCTCGACACCATTAAACATACCTACGCGCAAGCGTTTGTTTTATATGCTCTCAGTAAATATTACGAGTTTAGACCTTCTGTTAAATTGCTGAATGAGATAACTGAATATTTCGGATTTCTTGAAGAAAAAACAAAAGACACCAGCAATCCTGGTTATTTTGAAGCTTTTACACGCGAGTGGCAACTCTATTCCGAAAACCGGATGGCCGACAACAACGAGCCACGCTCGATGAATACGCACCTGCATATTATGGAAGCTTATGCCGCTTTTTACAAAGTGAGTAAGAATAAACTGGCAGGCAAACGGTTAAAGGAATTGTTGCAATTGTTTATCGAAAAAATTATCCGGCAATCCGGACATCTTGGAATTTTTTACAACGAGCAGTTTGAGGAAGCTGATTCATCAAAAGGAATCTGTTCTTTTGGTCACGACATAGAAGCATCGTGGCTTTTATGGGAAGCAGCCGAAATACTAAACGACCCCGAAATTATTGCTCGAATGAAACCGCTGTCCATAAAAATGCTAGATGCTGTTGACCGTGTCGGCGTTGATAAAGATGGTGGATTGTTTCTTGAATCAACTCGTTTTGGCAGCCACCTTCGTACCAATAAACACTGGTGGCCGCAAGCCGAAACACTGGTTGCATTTATGAATGGTTTTGAACTCACTTCGGATGAAAAATACTGGGAAAAGCTAAAACTTTCATGGAATTTTGTTGATAATCACGTTATCGATCATGAAAATGGAGAATGGTTTACAAAAGTTAACCGGTTGGGAGTTCCATTTCTTACTGAACCAGAGAACGATCCGTCACCGTATTACCGTAACGACTGGAAAATTGATCCATGGAAATGTCCATACCACAACGGACGTGCAATGATGGAGCTTATAAAAAGAATAGAAAAATTAGCCCCCCATCCCCAAAAACTTTGAACTTTGAACTGATTTTACCCGGAAAAGTCGAAAAAAGAAGAAATGCCACTAAGTCACAAAAACACTAATGGACACAAAATATTCAATGCTAACGATTTAAACTTTGTAAAATCTTTGAGACCTCGCGTCATTGTGGCAAATATTACTTTTCTGAATGGGTTCAAACTTTAAACTTTGAACTTTAAACTTTAAACTGAAAAATATGAAACCAAAACAACTCTTTATTACTTTTCTTCTGCTTTTTACATGGATTGTTGGAAGTGCCCAGGATGACAGCATGAAACTGCTTTTCGATTTGGCCGGAAAATCGGGTAACTGGTACGAAGGCTTTCAGAAAAATACAGGTTCCAATGAATTTAACTATCACAGTTTTCGTAACGATGTTTCAAATTCATTGATTACACGGTGTTCCAACGGCTCAATGGAAATTGAATGGGAAACAGCAGCAATTCCTGAACTTCTGCAACAAAAAGAAACAGGATTTTTGTGGATTGCTGCAATGGATTTAACATCGGAAAAAGTAATTTTTGATGTTTTTATTAATGGCACAAAGCGTTTTGAAATACCATCCACCACAGAGAAAAACTGGGAAATTAAAACCACTGACGGTGGCTGTTTATCGTTTATCACGGTAGAAACTGACCAAAACGATGATGCACACGGTTACATGGTTTTAACTGCACCTGAAAGCTGGTTAAATAAAGGTAAAACACAGAGAATTAAAATTGCAGGAAGAGCGAACAACAGCAACACATGGATAATTGTGTACCAGGCAACCGATGCACTTTCTTTTCTTCAAAATTCAATTGAATATGATGTTTGGATGGAATTGGTTCTCGAAGAAAAAAGCAATCAACTTGATGGAACAATTACAGCCCCCTTTTTTTTGGCAGGAAAGAAAGTAACTTATTCAACAGAAAATCAGAATAAAACAATTCAGCTTCAGGAAAAAAACGGGTTTGCATCCGGTGAATTTTCTCTACCGCTTTCGGCAAAAAACAAAATATTTACTTTAAACGATCCCAAAGGGGAAACGTTTGTAGTTCAATCGCTTGGTACACCTTTTCAATCCACAAAATTATTGTCGAAAGCAGTTTTGGTTAATGAAAGTACAATTGAGGGAAATAAAATTCTGGTGTCGGCAAAACGAAATTACAAGCCAAATACAGTAAGCAGCTTGTTAAAACTTTCAGATTCGAATCTGGGAAAAGGGAAAATTTACCTGATGAACTCAAGTCACCAGGACATAGCCTGGATGGATTCGCCCGAAAAATGTATTGTTGAAAGAGACACGATGTTGTTTTCTCCTTTATTTGAATTGGCTCAAAAGGATAAAAATTACAGGTTCGATATTGAAGATGCTTTAATGATAAAGGAATTTATCGAACGTCATCCCGACAAAAAAGAACTGGTAGGGGAAATGCTTGCGGATGGACGTATTTCGTGCGGTTCAACGTACATTCAACCTTACGAGGAAATGTACTCGGGAGAAGCTTTGGCACGACAGTTTTACTTTGGCGCAAAATGGTTAAAAGATGAATTTAACTACAATGCCGATGTTTACTGGAACGAAGATGTTCCGGGCCGCACATTACAAATGATGCAAATCATGCGCAAAGCCGGCACAAAATACATGATGATTAGCCGCCATGAACGAGGATTGTATAACTGGTACAGCCCGGATGGTTCGTATGTTACAGCATTTTCGCCCGGACATTATGGAAACGCATTTACATCGTTGCAGAAAAATTTCCATGAAGTGGCACAATTTCTTGCTACCAGTTCACTCGACTGGGAAAAATATTATACCGAAAAAAGTATATCACCCGCTATTCCGTTATTGTCAGACTGGGATATGAGCCCCGCCAAAGATTACTCAGCATTAATAAAACAATGGGGAAATATTGATGAATTGCAAAACGAAAAAGGAGAATATGTGCCTGTAAAACTACCTGAATTTAAAATTACATCCACACCAGAATTCTTCGAATCTCTGACCGCTCAAAATCCGGAATTTATTAAAATAAAAGGCGAACGTCCGGCAATCTGGTTATATATTCATGGCCCGTCGCATCAAAAAGCAATAAAAGCTAGTCGAGAAGGTGACATTTTGCTGACACAAGCCGAAAAGTTTGCAACTGCCAGTGCAATGGTTAGTGGTTCTTTTGCAAATTATCCCGAAAGTCAGTTGCGAAATGCCTGGGAAGCAAAAATATATCCCGACCATGGATGGGGCGGAAAACATGGTGATATTACCGATGCATATTTTCAAAGCAAATACGAATTTGCCAAAGCTGAAGCCGAAAAAATATTGGATAAAAGTTTAAATAACCTGGCAGCCGAAATCAAAACCAACAAAAGTAAAGGAAGACCACTTGCAGTTTTCAATAGCCTGAACTGGAAACGAAATGACCCCGTTTCAATTGTGGTAAATTTAAAACAGGGAGAAGCCTTTCAACTTGAATTATCTGATGAAAAAGGGATAAAAACAGATATACAATTAACCGATATTGAAAAGTTTGCTGATGGTTCAATTCAAAGGGCAACCATCAATTTTATTGCTGAAAATGTGCCATCCATCGGGTATAAAACTTATTACATGAATTCAACGAATCAAATTAATCAAAGTCACATTGAATTTATAAACGAATTTGAAAATCAGTTTTATAAAATCAAATTTGCAAATGGCGGGCTTTCATTAATTTATGACAAGGAATTACAAAAGGAACTGATTAGTTCTGAAAAATTTGCAGCAGGTGAAGTTTTCACGATGCGTTCCATTGGAAATGGTGCAGGTGAATTTGATGATATTCAAAAACCTGATATGGAAGGTTTTGATAAAACAGGGAATTATAAAACCGTTTGGGAAGTGGAAGAAATCGGACTTGTTTTCACTACCTTCAAATACCGTCAGAAGCTGGAAAATGCAGTTGTTGAGCAACGCATAAAACTATATAACAATAAAAAACAGATTGATTTTGAAACTGCTTTACTCAATTGGGAAGGATTACTTTACCGCGAATTTAGAATGGCTTTGCCCTTGAATATGACCGACGGACAGGTTGCTTACGAAGTTCCGTTTGGCGTTGTTGAAGTGGGTAAGGATGAAATAGAAGGCGCTGCCGGCGAGCGTTACAAAAAACTATGCAAAGATGTACATCCACGGGGAATTGAAAACTGGATTGGCGCCAGCAATGCTGATTTTGGGGTAACAATGAGTTCAACTGTTGCAGTTGCAGATTGGATTGATCCGACAGATAATCCAATAAAAAATCAGGTTTTACAACCAATTTTGATCGCATCGCGAAAAAGTTGCCACTGGGAAGGAAATGATTATTTGCAGACAGGAAATCACTATTTCAAATTCTCCTTTACCTCCCACAAACCCGGCTGGATTAACGGCGCTGCTTTTGGCCGACAGGCAAACGAAGGACTAAAAGCTGTCCTGGCCGATCGTCAGTTTACAACAGCTTCACTGCCCGAGTCTTTAAGCTTTTTTAATGTAGATAACGAAAATGTGCTGGTTTCAACGGTTAAAAAGGCAGAAGACAGCGACGATGTAGTGTTACGCATCGCAGATTTGGAAGGTACCGGCAAACAAGTAAATATTAAAAGTTTTATAAAACCTAAAAATGCTGTATTAACCAGTTTGATTGAAGAAGAAATTGAAAAACTGGATGTAAAGGAAGGAAGTGTTCGGTTAAAACTCGGTCACCATTCAATTGAAACGGTTAAAATGATAAACCGGTAATTACTGTTATTAAAATAATTCAAAAATAACTTAAAACATCACAGAAATGCCCAGGAATCTATACCTGTACACATTTGTTGCCGGACTAGGTGGCTTCCTTTTTGGTTTCGATACCGCGGTAATTAATGGCGCCCTGCCTTTTTTTCGTGATTATTTTCAGCTTGATAAAATAATGGAAGGCTGGGCAATGAGTTCAGCCATTTTTGGTTGTATTGTCGGCGCAATTACCGTTGGTCGTCCAGGCGACAAATATGGCCGCAGGTATATGCTCAAAATAACAGCATTTTTATTTTTAATCTCTGCAATCGGTACAGGTCTGGCAACCAGTATTACCATGTTTATTATCTTCAGAATTACAGGTGGACTTGCAATTGGAGCAGCTTCGGTTTTGTCGCCGATGTATATTTCAGAAATTGCACCTCCAAAATACAGGGGCAGGTTTACAATTTTGTTTCAATTGGCGCTGGTGATAGGTATTTTGGCAGCTTTTGCAACAGATCTTGCACTTATCGATACTGGCAAAAACAACTGGCGCTGGATGTTTATTTCGGGGGCTGTGCCTGCCCTGATTTTTATGATTTTGTTGTTTTTTGTTGGCAGAAGTCCGCGCTGGCTTGTAAAAAAAGGTTTATACGAAGAGGCAAAAATAGTGATTGCTCAAACAAATTCAGGTTCAGATAACAACAGTTTGATTCAAGAAATAAAAAATTCAATCGATAACGAAGTTGTGGAAAATTTCAAATACCTGTTTAAAAAACCTTATTTGCGCCTTGTAATCATCGGACTATTAATAGGTATGTTTAACCAGTTTACAGGTATTGCCATTGTTATGATTTATTCGAGCGATATTTTCAGGGCTGCAGGTTTTGCAACTGAGTCGGCAATTTTGCAAACAGTGATTGTTGGTGCTACAAATCTGGTCTTTACAATTCTGGCGATGGCTTTTATCGACAGGATTGGCCGAAAATTTATGCTCCTCCTCGGGTCGGTTGGTATGACAATCTTTCTGGCTGTATTTTCATACATTTTCCTGGCAGGAATAGGCGGATTTATGCCACTTATATTTATGATTAGTTTTGTTGCCTGTTTTGCATTTTCGCAGGGAGCAGTTGTTTGGGTGCTATTTTCAGAAATGTTTCCCAACAATATCCGGGCACGCGGCGTTGCAATTGGCTCATTTTCGCATTGGGTTTTTTATGCCTTGCTGTTGTTCCTGTTCCCTGTAATTCAAAAATCTTTTACCGATAACAGCGGAATTGGATACATTTTTGCATTTTTTGCGTTAATTACTTTCATAAGTTTCTATTTCTTTAAGAAATATATAGTTGAAACCATGGGAAAATCGCTTGAAGAACTTGAAAAAGATACTTTAAAATAACAACCGAACTTTTTGTTTCAAACTAAAAAGCAATGAATATGAATGGGTACGAAAGAATTCAGGCAGCATTAAAAGGTGAAAAACCGGATACCACTCCAATAATGCTTCATAATTTTATGATGGCGGCAAAAGAAGCCGGAGTAAGCATGGCACAATTCAGGGAAAGCCCGCAAATTATGGCCGATGTATTTATTCAATCGGTTGAAAAATACCGGTTCGATGGTGTTCTTGTAGATTTGGACACTGTAATTTTAGCTGGTGCTGTGGGTGTTCCGGTTGATTTTCCGGAACATGAACCTGCCAGGTCGGCAAAAGGTAATTTGCTGTTGCTTGATGATGTAAAAAACCTGAAAAAAGTAAATATTGAAAATTACCGTTACATTCAACATTGGCTGGAATCAGTCAGAATAATAAAAAGTCAATTTAAAAACGAAATATTTGTCCGCGGAAATTGTGATCAGGCACCTTTTTCGCTTGCCAGCATGATGCGCGGAAGTCAGGAGTGGATGCTCGATTTATTAATGGGAGAGCCGGAACTGGTAAGTGAATTGCTGGAATACTGCGCAGATATCAGTTGTCAGTTTATCAGGTTAATGGCCCAAACCGGTTGCGATATGGTTTCAAACGGCGACAGCCCGGCCGGCCCTGAAATGATATCGCCCGAAATGTATGAAATGTATGCGCTTCCGTATGAAAAAAAGCTGGTAAACGAAGCTCACAAATGTAAAATGCCTTACACACTGCACATTTGTGGTAATACGGAAACAATTCTTGAAGCAATGCTCCAAACCAATGCCGATGCCTTTGAACTTGATTACAAAACCGATGTGCAAAAAGCTTTTGATATTTTACACGATAAAGTCTGTTTCATTGGGAATATTGATCCGAGTGGAGTATTGGCCATGGGAAGTCCCGATTTGGTTGAATCAAAAACCCTTGAATTATTAAATATTTTCACCAAAACAAACCGGTTTATTCTGAATGCCGGTTGTGCATTCCCCTCAAATACCACTGAAGTAAACTTACGGAGAATGATAAACACTTCGAGAGATTTTACCAGACTCACAATTTGATCTTTGAACATTAAACTTTAAACTCGAAACTAAAACATGGAACAGTTAAATAATCCACTTCACGGAAAAACCCTAGAAGCCATTGTAGTTTACCTGGTTAGCTATTATGGCTGGGAAGATTTGGGGAACAGAATCAGGATAAATTGCTTCAGAAAAGACCCAAGCATAAAATCGAGTCTTCAGTTTTTACGTCGAATGCCATGGGCCCGTAAAGAAGTTGAAGATTTATATATTGAAACAATCAGCAGATAATTGGGTTATATATACTGCCCTTTTATTTTGAACTTTTTTGGGTAAAATCTGTTTTTACTTTCAAACTGAATAAGATAACCGTTAACGCTAACGAAAAATTTAAAACGATTACCACACCATTGTAAATAACATAAAATCAAACATTTATGATTCTTGGATTATTAAAGGAATACGGTACTGAAACCCGCGTAGTTTTGCTGCCAGAAACGGTAAAGGCATTTACCGACCTGAAAGTTGAAGTGCTGGTTGAACAGGGAGCCGGAGAAAAAGCATTTGCATCAGATGCCGATTATGTTGCAGTTGGTGCAAAGGTTGTTTCCCGAGTCGAAGTGTTTTCAAAGTCAGATGTACTTTTGCAAATTCAGCCACCGGCAAATGACGATATTATAAAAATTAAACCTGCCCAGGTTTGGATCAGCGCTTTTAATCCGCTTTGGGAAACTAAAATAGTGAAGTCATTTCTGGAGATGAGAATAACTTCATTCAGCCTCGATTTAATACCGCGAACGACACGTGCACAGGCAATGGATATATTGTCTTCGATGGCTACAGTTGCGGGATACCAGGCTGTTTTGGAGGCTGCATCCCAACTGCCCACTTTCTTCCCGATGTTTATGACCGCAGCCGGTACTATCCGACCTGCAAACATGTTGATTCTGGGAGCAGGAGTTGCAGGATTGCAGGCCATTGCAACATCGCGAAAATTGGGTGCACAGGTGCAGGTTTTCGATGTTCGTTCTGCCGTAAAGGAAGAAGTAAAAAGTTTGGGTGGTAAATTTGTGGAAGTGGAAGGTGCTGTTGAAGATAAAGCAGCCGGTGGTTATGCAGTTGAACAGTCGGAAGAGTTTAAAAAGAAACAGCAACAAGCGATTAACGATCATGCTGCAAAAGCAAACGTAATTATTTGTACAGCACAGATCCCAGAGAAAAAAGCTCCGTTATTACTTCCAAAAGAAGCAGTTGAAGCCATGAATCCCGGATCGGTAATTATTGATTTGGCCGCATCTACCGGAGGAAACTGTGAATTAACAAAAGACAACGAAACAGTTGTTCATAAAGGAGTTACTATTATAGGGCAATCAAATTATCCGGCTAAAAAACCGGTCGATGCCAGCAGGATGTTTGGAAAAAATGTATTGAACTTTATGAAACTTATCATTGGAAATGATGGCTCATTGAACCTGAATTTCGAAGATGATATTGTAAAAGGAACCTGTATTACCAACAAAGGTGAAATTTATAATGAACGTGTTAAATCGGTAATTGAAAATAAATAAACGAAAAGATATGGAAAGTGTTTTAACATTTTTAACCGAAAACAAAGATGCGATATTCATTATTGTTCTATCGATATTTCTTGGATTTGAAGTTATTTCAAATGTACCTTCAGTTTTGCACACTCCACTGATGTCGGGAGCAAATGCAATAAGCGGGGTGATCATTATTGGAGGTATTATTCTTGTTGGTCATGCTTCAACAACATTCGAATGGGTATTGGGTTCTGTTGCTCTTTTTATGGCCACGCTAAATGTTGCCGGAGGATATGTTGTTACCGACCGGATGCTCGAAATGTTTAAAAAGAAGAAAAAATAAAGATGAATACAATGATTCTGTTAAATACTTTAATGCCAGGACCAGTTGTTCTGGAATACAGCTATCTTCTTTCGGCAATTATGTTTGTAATTGGGCTTAAACTCCAAAGCCATCCGGAAACTGCAAGAAAAGGAAACTTTTGGGCAGCAGCTGGTATGATCCTTCCAATGATCACTACACTGGTTCTTAACAAAAACAGTGTGGGAGAAGGAATTTCATTTGCAAATGCTGCTGCAATTATTTTAATAATCGCTGCAGGTAGTGTGGTTGGTTCAATTATGGCACGCAAAGTAAAAATGACCGCCATGCCTCAAATGGTATCCTTTTTTAATGCCACAGGTGGAGCGGCTTCTGCAGCCGTAGCACTTATCGAATACGACAAGAATCCGAACGAAGCTGTTTTGGTTGGACTTCTCGGACTGGTTGTAGGAAGCATTGCATTCAGCGGAAGTATGATTGCATATGGAAAACTCGATGGTAAAGTGGGTGATATTTTTTCAAAGGTGATGACCTGGGTGAACCTTTTGTTCATGTTGGTTATTACCGCCCTGGTTCTGCTTGTATTATTTGGTGGATTTGAACCGGAAGTAAATACTTATCTGGTGTATAGTTTACTGGTTCTGAGTTTAATATATGGTGTTAGTTTTGTAATGCCAATCGGAGGTGCCGACATGCCGGTCGTAATATCGCTTCTCAATTCATTAACCGGTATTGCTGCTGCAATGGCAGGTTTTATTTATAAAAATGAGGCAATGATTCTTGGTGGTATTCTTGTGGGTGCTGCCGGAACAATTCTGACTCTTCAAATGTGTAAAGCGATGAATAGATCTTTACTTAACGTAATAGTCGGTTCTTTTGGCGGTGGTGGGGCTTCAGCAAATCAGGAACAGGGAACCATAAAGGAAATATCGTTGAGCGATGCGGCTGTTTTACTTAGCTACTCTCAAAAAGTGGTGGTTATTCCGGGTTACGGATTGGCAGTTGCACAGGCTCAACACATTGCACACGAACTGGAATCTGTTTTGGAAGGAAAAGGCGTTGATTTAAGATATGCCATTCACCCGGTGGCCGGACGTATGCCCGGACACATGAACGTGTTGCTGGCCGAAGCCGATGTATCTTACGAAAAACTGGTGGAAATGGACGATATCAATCCTGATATGCCAAACGTTGATGTGGTAATTGTTATTGGCGCAAACGACGTTGTAAACCCTGCTGCTTATGACGATCCGGGCAGCCCTATTTACGGAATGCCAATCATCGATGCTCATCTTTCAAAAAACATCATAATCATGAAACGCGGAATGGGTAAAGGATACGCCGGAATTGAAAACTTCTTGTTCTTCAACCCTAAAACCCGGATGTTGTTTGGCGATGCAAAAAGCACGCTCCAGAAACTGGTGAGCGAGATTAAAAGTCTTTAAATATTAGAAACTCATAATAAGCAATTTGCTTTATTTAAGGGGCTGTCCAATTAGATAGCCTCTTTTATTATTCCCGATTTAGTTGAAAATATTTTTCCATATCATGCAAGATATTAATAATTTTAACAAAAATATAAGTTCGGCTTTCAGTCGAAAGCTTCAAAATCAGCAATAAATGAAAGAGATAGAAAATATCGAACTACAATTTTTAAGAATGGACGATTACAGTCAACTTAAAAATGTTATGGTTCAGGCTTACAAAACAATGCCCGAAGCATATTGGAAAGAAAATCAAATAAAAACCTTAATAGATAAGTTTCCTGAAGGACAGGTAGTTATTAAAATTAACGACAGACTTGCCGGATGTGCGTTATCGCTGATTTTAGATTACAGAAAATTTGAAAACCGTCATACTTACAAGCAAATAACCGGAAACTATACTTTCAATACACACGATCCGAATGGAGATATGTTGTATGGAATCGACATTTTTGTTGCACCCGAATTTCGCGGATTAAGAATTGGCAGGCGGCTTTATGACTACAGAAAAGAGCTTTGTGAGAGGTTAAACCTGCGCGGAATTGCTTTTGGTGGCAGAATTCCGAATTATCACAAATATGCAGGTTCAATGTCGCCAAAAGAGTACATTGAAAAAGTCAAAAGGAAAGAAATTCATGATCCAGTGCTGAATTTTCAGGTTTCCAATGATTTTCACCCGTCGAAAATCCTAAAAAATTACCTCGAAGGAGACCAGGCATCAAATGAATATGCTGTTTTACTTGAATGGGATAATATTTATTATGAGAAACCTGCTGCCCTAAAAGCGTTTGTAACGAAAAAACTGGTTCGTTTGGGGTTGATTCAATGGCAAATGCGGCCATATAAAAATATGGAAGAGTTGTTGCAGCAAGCCGAGTTTTTTATCGATGCTGTTTCAGGATATCGATCTGATTTTGCACTTTTTCCTGAATTTTTTAATGCTCCATTGATGGCTGAAGACAATCATTTAACCGAACCCGAAGCCATCCGGAACCTGGCTCAACACACTTCAGCGATTGTAAAAAGGTTTTCAGAACTTGCCATTTCTTACAACATCAATATCATTTCAGGAAGTTTACCCGAGATTAAGGATAATCTTTTATATAATGTGGGATACCTGTGTAAAAGAGACGGAACTATTGAAAGATATGAAAAACTGCATGTTACACCCGATGAAGTAAAAATTTGGGGAATGGAAAGGGGTAATAAACTTCAGGTTTTTGACACTGACTGCGGTAAAATTGGAATTTTAATTTGTTACGATGTTGAATTTCCTGAACTGAGCCGCCTGCTTGCCGACGATGG
The DNA here is from genome assembly GCA_041737765.1 of Draconibacterium sp. Classification (GTDB taxonomy): domain Bacteria; phylum Bacteroidota; class Bacteroidia; order Bacteroidales; family Prolixibacteraceae; genus Draconibacterium. The sequence goes on from JBGSRA010000155.1 coordinate 86,738, forward strand.
AATGGATATTCTGTTTGTACCTTTTTTAACGGATACTCAAAACGGGTATTCGCGTGTCAGATATTGTGCACAGGCACGCGCCATCGAAAACGAATGTTACGTTGCAATTGCCGGTAGCGTTGGTAATTTGCCCAAAGTGCACAATATGGATATTAATTATGCACAATCAATGGTATTTACGCCTTGCGACTTTGCTTTTCCGGCAAACGGAATAAAGGCAGAAGCTACTCCAAATACCGAAATGATTTTGATTGCCGATTTAGACATTGATTTACTGCGGGAATTGAACCAGTTTGGCAGTGTTCGGAATTTGAAGGACCGACGCACAGATATTTACGAGTTGAAATTGGTAAATAAATAAAATGGTTGTCCGAAATGAGACCTAAAAGGTCTATTGACTTGAAAAGTCAACATATTCATAACCGCATGGTCAACGACCTGCGGAAAAAAAAAGACTATAACGAACTACTGCCTGAAAGGCAGGACAATAAATAAAGATGAGTTACACACGACTTTTATATCACATACTGAAAGAATAAATTTGTTCTGCCTTTGACTCCGTCGATTTTCAATTCAGGCAGTTGGAGTGAGGGATTCAATGTCCTTAGGTCGTTGACCTAAGGTTATGAAAATAAGACACCTTCGGTGTTAGGTCATAAAACGGATAATCATTATAAATAAAACATGACTGATATTTTATCAAAAGAAATCAAATTGAAAGCACTGATTGTAAAACGGTTAATAAAAGCAATCGACGAAAAAGCCTCCATTGTAAAAAACGAAATTCAGCTAGCCATTGAATCACGCGATAACGAAACAAAAAGCAATGTTGGCGACAAATATGAAACCACGCGTGAAATGATGCAACTGGAGATTGAAAAAAATATGGTTCAGTTGAATAAATACGAACTGCAGAAAAATGAACTATTAAAAATCAATCCTATCAGGAAAAACAGCAAAGTAGAATTTGCCAGTTTGGTTTTTACAACCGAAAATACCTATTTCATTTCCATCGGACTTGGAAAAATTCAAATTGAAAATGAAGTGGTTTTCTGTATTTCACTCATTTCCCCAATCGGTAAAGCATTGTTAAATAAAAAAGTTGGTGACGAAATTAATTTTCAGGATAAGAAAATCGCAATTACGGGTATTGTTTAAAAGTTTTTGCCACGCCTAAATTGCTTTCATATTTATAATTAATTTAAATTCCGGTTTTAAACCCTCTATTTTTAGGCTATTTTTTAAATTATTTCAAAATGAATTTTATCTTTCGAAAGTTAAATCAACTGTTATTTAAATGTTTAAAACGTACAAACCCATCCCTTATTCCCCTGAAGAAAGAAAAGCGACAGATGTAATAAAATATCAGTCCGAAATTTTTACCCGGAATAAGGTACTGATTGATCTGGTTGAATCGCTTTCACAGATTTTGGTTGTATTGAATAATGAACGCCAGATAATTTATGCAAACAAGTTTTATTATGATTTTTGTAATATTCCCGAAACTGAATCGATACTGGGTAAACGACCGGGAGAAGCAATAAACTGTGTTCATGCATTTCTGACCGCAGGAGGTTGTGGCAGTACAAATTTTTGTAAAAGTTGCGGCGCCGCAAATGCTATTCTTGAATCTCACAAAGGAATTCAATCGATTAAAGAATGCAGAATTTTAACTCAAACACTCGAATCGAAAGACATTTTGGTTACCAGTACTCCTTATGAAATTGAAGGAGAAAAATTCACCATTTTTGCATTGACCGATATCAGTGACAAAAAAAGACGTGAAACGATGGAACGTGTGTTTTTTCACGATATTTTAAACAGTGCAGGTAGTATTTCGGGACTTTCATCAATTTTAAAAGAAATAAAAGATCCAAAAGAAATAACTGAGTTTGCTGGAATTATAGGTCGTGCAGCAAATAACCTTGTTGAAGAAATTCAGGCACAACGACAATTAAGCGAGGCGGAACGAGGAGCTTTGTACACCGAATTGAGAGAGGTTAATTCATTTTCGGTTTTAAACGATATAAAAGATTTGTATTTAACACAAGTTTTTGCTGCCGATAAATCAATTATAATCGATAGTTTATCTGAAAATCTGAATATACAAACCGATCCGGTGCTGCTTCGTCGTATTTTGGGAAATATGGTTAAAAATGCAATCGAAGTCTATAATCCACATGCCTTAATTACATTGCGGTGCAAAACAAATAATCAATCGGTGCAATTTTCGGTTCATAACAACTTTGTTATCGAAAAAAATGTTCAGCTCCAACTATTTAAACGATCATTTTCCACCAAAGGGGTAGGTAGAGGATTGGGAACTTACAGCATGAAATTGTTGGGCGAAAAATATCTGAAAGGAAAAGTGTGGTTTGAAAGTTCTGAACAAACCGGTACAACTTTTTTTATTGAAATTTAAGCAATTCTGCAAAAAGAATTAAGGTTGAATAACCATCCGTACTATTTAACATTTAGTTTTACAATTACTGATTATAGAATACATTTACAATATATTTTAAAAGTATTCAGTATGAAACATTTTTCAATTCTTTTAATCGCAATCGTGTTATTCACAAGTTGTCAGAATAAAAATCAAATAAGTAAAGAATCAGATATTTGGTCTGGATCACGTTGGATTGCCTATGAAAAATTGGAAGACAACATGAAAATCGTTCCTGCAGTTCATGGTTCGGGTGATGAACTTGGCCAAAAAGGATTAACAAGATCGGTTGTTCCGATGTTTCGAAAAGAGTTTTCTGTTGCTGGCGATATTGAAAAAGCAACCATCAACATCAGTGGATTGGGGCATTACGAATTGCACTTGAACGGAGAAAAAGTTGGTGACCGATTCCTCTCACCAGGCTGGACAAATTACGACAAACGTACATTTTATAATACTTTCGATATTACAACATTGTTGAAAAATGGCGATAATGCAATTGGAGTTTTAGTTGGGAATGGTTTTTACAATGTCAACCGTGAGCGTTACCGGAAACTGGTGGTTGCTTACGGTTATCCAAAAGTAATTTTTAATATTTCGGTTCTATTAAAGGATGGTTCAGTTCAACATATTGTATCCGATGAAAATTGCCGGGTACTCCCCTCTCCCATTACTTACAGCAGTATTTATGGAGGTGAAGATTACGATGCCACGCTTGAACAACCGGGCTGGAACACTTCAGATTTCGACGACTCGAACTGGAAAACACCTGTAATCATCAGTGATTCAATTGGAATTCTGGAACCCGAAACTGATTTTCCGTTAAAAGTAATGCAGGAATTTCAGGTAAATGAAATCCGCATTTCAAAAACTGGTCGAATCGTTTATGATTTTGGGCAAAATGCTTCAGGAATTATTTCATTAAAAGTAAAAGGAAATAAGGGAGCAATAATTTGTATTCGTCCCGATGAATTGATAAACGAAGAGGGAAATATTACCCAGCGCAGTGGTGGCGGTCCATACGAATTAAATTACACTTTAAAAGGTGAAGGCGAAGAAGCCTGGCAACCACGTTTTACCTATTATGGGTTCAGGTATGCTGATGTTGAAATTACAGAACCTGAGAATGCCACTGGAAAGACTGAGATTCTGGAAATCAAAATGCTGCACACCCGTAATTCTTCGCCAACGGTTGGTTCGTTCAGTTGCTCCGACACGCTATTTAATCAAACCTTCGAACTCATCAACTGGGGTATTAAAAGCAACATGGCCAGTGTTACTACCGATTGCCCGCACCGCGAAAAACTGGGCTGGCTGGAACAAACTTACCTGATTGGCCCATCAATGCATTACAATTTCGACATTCAAACCCTGTACAGCAAAGTTGTGACCGATATGATGGATTCGCAGCTCGACAATGGTTTGGTTCCGGATATTGCGCCAGAATATGTTCCGTTTCAGGGTGGTTTTCGCGACTCTCCTGAATGGGGAAGCGCTTCTGTAATAATTCCCTGGCAAATTTATAAATGGTACGGAAACAAAGAAGTTTTGCAAAAAGCTTACCCGATGATGAAACGATACGTTGAGTATTTACAATCGACAGCAAAAGACAATATTATTTCGCATGGCTTGGGTGATTGGTTCGATTTGGGTCCAAAACAACCGGGAGAAGCACAACTTACTCCAAAAGCTGTTACTGCAACTTCAATCTGGTATTACGATTTACAAATAGTTGCCAAAGTTGCCGAAATGCTTGGTTTTAAAGAAGATTCAAAGGAATTTCAAAATCTTGCCTTACAAGTGCAGGAAGCTTTTTTGAAAAACTTTTACGATAAAGAAACCGGCGTTTGCGCTACCGGAAGTCAAACTTCGTATGCAATGTCGCTTTATACCGGACTAATTCCTGAAGAAGATAAGGAAAAAGTACTGAATAATCTGGTTGATTCGATTGCAAAAAATGATTTTGCATTAACATCGGGTGATATCGGATATCATTTCCTTGTGCGGGTTTTAAGTGAAAACGGAAGATCAGACATCCTTTACAAAATGAACAACCGCAGCGACCGACCGGGATATGGATATCAATTGAAACAAGGAGCAACCTCATTAACAGAAAGTTGGGCTGCCTTGAAAGATGTTTCGAATAACCACATGATGCTCGGACATTTAATGGAATGGTTTTATGCTGGATTGGGAGGAATTTACCAGTCTGAGAACTCCGTTGCCTACTCAGAAATTATTATCGCCCCAAAACCGGTTGGCGAAATTAAATGGGTGAAATGTTCTTTCAATTCGCCAAAAGGATTGATTCAATCGGACTGGAGAAAAGAGAACAAATCATTCGTTTTAAGCATAGAAGTTCCAAAAGATGCAACTGCAAAAATCATTATGCCCGATGATTTTAAAAATTCTACATTAAAAGTTGTTGATCTGAACAGCAAAAAACCCGTGAACGTTCAGGTTGAAAATGGTGAGTTTAAAGTTGGTTCAGGAAAATTTGAAATAAGTACAATTTGAAATTATATCTTTATAGCACTGTTACATAACCATTAGAAAAAGTTCAAAATGAGAACAGAATTAAAAAATGATGAAAATGTAGTTATTGTGATAAAATCACATTGGCTAATCATAGTTTGGCCTTTCGTTTTGGCAATTGCAGGACTTATCGCAGGAATTCTAATCGGCAGCTATGGTTATATAATTCCTTTTATTCTGATTTGTTACCTGGGCTATAAAATTATTCAAAGGAATAATAATCTTTGGGCAGTAACCAATTTAAGAGTTATTGATGAATTCGGTGTGTTTACTCTTAATTCAAAAGAAAGTCCGTTGGATAAAATTAATAATGTCACTTATAATCAAACAATTTGGGGCCGGATATTTGGTTTTGGAAATGTTCAAATTCAAACAGCAGCAGAAATTGGATCAACAACATACCAAATGGTAGAAAAGCCCAAATCACTTAAAGACACAATTACTCAAATGCAGGAGGAGTATAAAAAATCGCAGATCAGATTAGAAGCACAGGAATTGGCAAAGGCAATTTCATCGGGATCAAATAAAAAATCTAAAAGCGATATTGCAACTGAACTTGAAAAATTATTTGAGCTCAGGCAGAAAGGTGCGCTTAGTGAGCAGGAATTTAATAATGTGAAAAAGAAAATACTTGAGGAATAAACGGCGCTCTAACAGCATTTAAAAATGAAATTTATGAAACATATCGTTGTAATCATTAATCTATTCACCCTAATCATAAGTAACGGATTTGCTCAGGAAACCAACTACCGACCATCCCTGATTTTCAGGGAGGACTGGAAGGAGACTCCGGCCGAAATTCCACTCTCGCAAAAACATGTAAACAACCCCGATTTACTGGTTCAGTTGTACGGACCCGGACAGGACAGCCTGAAAAAAAGTAATCACGAAAAACCGGTTGATGACCCGTTTTATGTTTGGTCGGGACTGTGTTTAGGCAACTGGATGGTTACGCTGAAACACAAAACTAATAATGTGGATTTATCCGGTTTTGCCAAAATCAGTTGGCGTTCAAAACAGGTCGGACTTCGACAACTGCGGATTGCACTGAAACTGGTCAACGGAACATGGCTGGTTAGCGATCAATTTGATGATGCCACAAAAGACTGGCGAATCAGGGAATTTAATGTTCAGGATATTGTTTGGTACAAACTCGATGCAAAATCGGTTGTTGAAATTGGACCGGTTGCAAATCCCGATTTATCGAATGTGGAAGAAATTGGCTTTACCGATTTAATGCCCGGCGGGAAATCGGCTTCCTGCTCCCGCCTCGATTGGATTGAAGTTTACGGTAACCCTGTTAAACGATAAACAACAGCGCATTAATCTTTTTTAAGACTACTCGCACTTTGATCAGTTTTAACATCCATCCACGATTCATTGTCAACCTCACTGCTGTGGGCCGCCTCAAGTATTGCACTGTCGGGAACCTTTACCAATGGTGTATATCGCGGGTGATGACTCTCTTTATAAGGATTATTTGATTTTGCATTGTAACAGCAAATCATTGCCCATCGTGGATTTTCCGAATTATTTCTGTCCGACCGATGTAAAAGGTTACTGTGAAAAAACACTGCATCTCCCCTATCCAGTTCAACATAAATAAGTTCCAGTCTTTTTCTTATTTCTTCCACTCGTTCCAAATCAGCACCAGCCTGATCCCCTGTCAATACATGGTTAATACGTCCGATTTTATGCGAACCTTTTATAACCTGCAGACATCCGTTTTCAACAGTTGCTGCATCCACAGCAATATAAACACTACATAAATCGGGGAAAAGAACACCGTTTTCGTACCAGTAACCATAATCCTGATGCCACGCCCACGCCCCGCCAACTTTTGCTTCCTTCATTATCATTTTTGAATGGTAATGGTAAGCTTCTCCTTCCAAAAGTTGCTCAACAGAATCAACAACTTTATGGCTGCGGGCAATCATTCCGTAAATACCATTTCCCGGGTGGTTCCATAACGAAAGTCTAATTTTTGCACCAGTGCCATCGTCTCTTTGAAAAGCGTGTTTATCCATTTCGTGGTCGTTTTTTGCCCTTTCCCTGAGTGCTTCAACCTCTTCGCGACTTAACAGTCCTTTAATTATCACATAACCATTTTTCTGATAGTCAGCTATTTGTTCCAAGTTAAACTTTCCTTCTGTTTGCATAATGTTTATCTGTTTTATTGGTTATTGTATCTTGACCGAAGAATGGTCATCATGTATTTATTAATTTCCCATTGGTTTGAAACGGGTTGTTTTGTAAATGGTAAAATCTGCATGTACGGTATTGGCCCGAATTCAGGAGTGATTGTAAATTCAGTATCACCACTTGTTTTTCTTTCCCCGATTATCGCATCCCACCATTCAATGTGCTTTTCGAGAAAAGCTTTGTTTTCCGGTGCTCGTGGATCATTTACCTGCGGGCCCTCCGGATAACCAACTCTCGAATGAATATGATACACATTCGGAATTATTTTATCCAGATTTTCCTGTTGATGTTCCAACAGTGATTCAGAAACATTTACCCAGTGGGAAAAATCGGCAGTAATTTTCATCTCCGGAAAGACTTTTAAGTAATCGGGCATTGCATGACACGCAAAACTAAACTTCCCCCTGTGAGTTTCATGAAACACCGGCACACCCGATTTTGCCTCAATTTCGCTTGCTTTTTCAATTATCCTGCAATTATCTTCAAAGGAGAAAAAATCTTTTCCGGTTTGAGAATTAATGAAAAGTGGTTTTGCATCGGCAAGAATTTCCATACGCGAAGTGTATTCCGATATATATTCATTCACATCCCTTTTATCAGTTTGCCAATGCTGAAGTATAAATGGAACTCCAGATTCCGACAAAACAGACAAATATTCTTCTTTTAAATCTTTTGAATCGGGCAGCGAAATCTCAACTCCATCATAACCATCATCCATTGCTGATTTAATAAAGACTGAAAATGGCAAAGATTCGGAGCCCCAACGCGGACAAAAGATTTTAATTTTCATAAAGGTGTGATCAATTCAAAATATTAGTTTTATAAACCCTCAAAAACTCATGATTCAAAAATTTTTAACCTGAGTTTTTTTGCTTGTATTGAAAGAAACAAGCCGAAGTTTATAAAGTTCAAACACGAAAAGGGTATTAAAAAAGTGTCGTTTAAAACCATTAAAAAGAATAAATTTGTTGTAAACAATAAACACCGGATATTGAATGGAAACGGCCTCGCTCAGCGAAATAAAAAAGGAACTTCAAACAGTTGCTCCGCAGCAGTTGCAGGAACTTTGTCTGAGGCTGGCCAAATACAAAAAAGAAAACAAGGAATTGCTCAATTATCTTCTTTTTGAAGCAATTAACGAACAGTCATTTATTCAGAATGTGAAAAATGAAATCGACGAACAATTCAAACAACTAAACAAAAACAGTTTTTACCTGGCAAAGAAAACACTTCGCAAAGCACTAAAAACCACCGATAAATACATCAAGTTTTCCGGTTCGAAAGAAACAGAAATCGAATTGCTACTCCATTTCTGTCAGACCATGAAAAAATCGGGAATTCAAATGCGTTCACACCGTGTGGTTTTAAACATGTATCTCCGTCAAACAGAAAGAATCAAAAAAGTTCATTCGTTGTTACACGAAGATTTGCAGTTTGATTACGAGGATGCAATTGAAAATCTATAGAGCCCAATCCCACCCTTCTCCAAAAGGGAAGGAGAAAGAATGTACCAGGTAAATAATAGAAATATTATCAACAACATAAAAACTCCTAATCTGTGTTAATCTGATTTATATGTGGTTAAAAAACATCAATAAAAATTCAATCCAAATCATTTATTTTAATATTCGTTAATCTAACAATCTGTTGTATTTTTGACCCAAATTAAAATTCAAAATAAATGAGCGACGAAAAAATCATATTTTCGATGTACAAGGTGAGTAAAACCTACCCACCCAATAAAACAGTTATCAAAGACATATCGCTTTCCTTTTTTCTGGGGGCTAAAATCGGAATCATCGGGTTAAACGGTTCGGGAAAATCCACACTGCTTCGAATTATTGCAGGTCAGGAAAAATCATTTAACGGTGAACTGGTTTTTTCTCCGGGTTACTCGGTTGGATTGCTTGACCAGGACCCACATCTCGACGAAACCAAAACGGTGAAAGAGATTGTACAGGAAGGAGTTCAGGAAACAGTAGATGCACTAAAAGCATACGAAGATATCAACCTAAAATTCGGACTGCCAGAAGTTTATGAGAATCCTGATGAGATGGACCGTTTAATGGCTGAACAGGCAGCACTTCAGGAAAAAATTGACCATTTGGATGCCTGGAATCTGGACAGCAAATTGGAACGTGCAATGGGTGCTTTGCAGTGTCCTCCAGATGATCAGCCGGTGATTGAACTTTCGGGGGGTGAACGCCGCAGGGTGGCGCTTTGCCGTTTGCTACTCCGCGAACCCGATGTTTTGTTGCTCGACGAACCAACCAACCATTTGGATGCTGAAAGTATTCAGTGGCTCGAAATGCACCTCGCACAATATAAAGGCACTGTAATTTGCATCACCCACGACCGTTATTTCCTCGATAATGTTGCAGGTTGGATTCTTGAACTCGACCGGGGACAGGGAATTCCGTGGAAAGGAAACTACACTTCGTGGTTGGAACAAAAATCTAAACGACTTGAACAGGAAGAAAAAACACATTCAAAACGCCGGAAAACGTTGGAAAGAGAACTTGAATGGGTTAGAATGTCGCCAAAAGCGCGGCAGGCAAAATCGAAAGCACGTTTGGGCGCTTACGATAAAATGTTAAACGAGGACGTAAAGCAGAAAGAAGACAAACTTGAAATATTTATCCCGAACGGACCTCGTTTAGGTGACAAAGTAATTGAAATGGAAGGAGTTTCGAAAGGATATGGCGACAGGATTCTTTTTGAAAATCTGACTTTTAAACTTCCACCAGCCGGAATTATTGGCGTTATCGGACCAAATGGCGCAGGTAAAACCACGCTTTTCAAATTAATAATGAAACAGTTGGAAGCCGATGCAGGGAAAATTGAAATTGGCGAAACGGTGAAAATCAGTTATGTCGATCAAACCCACAAAGCAATAGATCCAAACAAATCGGTTTTTGAAGTAATAACAGGCGGCACAGAATCGATGATGCTGGGAAACAAGCTTACCAACTCACGTGCTTATGTAGGCCGTTTTAACTTTACAGGAGCCGATCAGGAGAAAAAGTGTGGCGTACTTTCTGGAGGAGAAAAAAACCGGTTACATCTGGCACTGGCACTGAAAGCCGAAGGTAACGTGCTTTTACTCGATGAGCCAACCAATGATATCGACGTGAATACATTACGTGCATTGGAAGAAGGTCTTGAAAGTTTTGCAGGCTGCGCTGTGGTTATTTCGCATGACCGCTGGTTCCTCGACCGTATTGCAACACACATTCTGGCTTTTGAAGGAGATTCGGAAGTAACTTATTTTGAGGGATCGTTTACCGATTACGAAGAAAATCGTAAAAAACGACTTGGTGATGCAACACCAAAACGTGTGAAATATAAAAAGCTGATGTAAGAAAATCAGTTTGGAAACCATAAAAAAAACCGCTCCGGAATTTCCGAAGCGGTTTTTTTATGATATTTTATCTATCAGCTATTTTGAAGCTGCAGCACATGCATCAAGCAAAGTTTGAACATTTTTATTTGTTGCATCCAGTGCTTTTGCTTTTTCAAGAATAACAGTAGCTGCTTTAAATTCAACTTTTGCTTTTTCAACTTCAGCGATATAAGCAGGGTCATCAGTTTTCATACTACCTGCAGTAACTTTTTTATTGGCATCACCAACAATAGCTGCACCTTTTTTATACAACTCGTTACCTTCTGAAACATAAACAGCGGCAAGAGCTTTACTTAATTTATCATCACCGGGATATTTTGCAATACCTTCTTCCAAAGCGGCTTTATATTCAACATCTTTATTCAACCCTTTTAATGCAATCGCCTTGTAGTAAATCGAGCTTTCGCCCTTGTAGCCTAGTTCATATGCTTTTCCGAAAAGTCCAACGGCTTTTTCGTTCAACTTACCGCGATAGGCAGCAATTCCGGCATTGTAATTTAATGCATCCAAACCTTCAGTAGCTGTTGCAATTGCCTGTTCGAAACTGGCTACTGCATTTGGATAATCTTTTTTATCATTATAAGCCATTGCTTTATATTCGTGGCATTTCGAAACATTCGTTCCGGCTTCAATTGCCTTATCAAAATACTTAACAGCACCTTCCAGATTTTCTGATTTATATGCTGCAAAACCGATATTATAATTTATGGAAGCATCAACCTGAACATCACCAATATTTTTCATTGCATCATCGTACAAAGAAAAAGCTTTTGCATAATCTTTTGCATTCAGTGCTTCGTTTGCCTGATTAATTTTTTCTGCTGCATCCTGCGCATACGAAAAAACTGTAAAAAGTACCGCTGCAACCAATAATAATCCTTGTTTCATTTTTAAATTTTTCTTTTAGTTAAACCTTTATTTTAATTTATTTTTTTCAAAGTCTCAAAAGTAATAAATCCGAGTTAAAATCCTAATTTCACTATTGAACTTTAACAAACTGACAGCTAAAATGTTAAAAAAATTTTGTTATATATTATTTTAAACAATTGAAACATACTTCTATTTTAAGGATTAAACATTTCGGGATTCCAAAAGTTTAAAATGTTCTGTATCAAATGAAGATGGTTTTGAGCTTCTGTATTATCAGGTTCAATTTCAATAACTTTTGAAAAAGCATTTATTGCTTTACCCCAGTTTTGAAATTTTTGTTCCAGTTTTCCTTTAACCATAAGGTATTCTACAGTTTCGGAGGGAACTAAATCATAAAAAACCTGCTGCGCTTCTTTTGCTTTTTCAGCCTGTATAAGTTCCAAAACCCTGTTTAGTTTTTCATTGCTCATTACCTGACTTTTGGTAAAAATTTTTCAATATTTTCTGCAAATTCAATAGCAAAATCATAAAGTAACTGCCGGGCATTTTTCATTGCATATTCAAGGTTGGTACCTTTTTTAGTTATGGAATAAATTCTGTCAAATGCTGCTTCTGCCTCTTTTTCAACCATTCCGCCAAAAGCAATTACAGTTTTGTTTTGTTGTTTTGCCCACCGTGAAACGGCAAAAGGTGCTTTATTATTTAAGGTTTGGGCATCCAGTTTACCTTCGCCTGTAATTACCAGGTCGGCCCATTTAATATGTTCTTCAAAATTCAAAACCGATAAAACAAAATCGGCTCCGGGAACTATTTCAGCATCAAAAAACGAAATCAGGGGAATTGAAATTCCACCTGCTGCTCCAGTTCCCTTTATTTCTGCAATGTTTTTACCTGATTTCTTTTTAAGAATTTGTGACCAGTTTTTCAATCCGGTTTCCAGTTGTACCACCATTTCTGGTGTTGCTCCTTTTTGCGGACCAAAAACAGTTGCAGCACCCGTTGTACCCAACAATGGATTATCAACGTCGCAAATTATTTTAACGGCTATTTTCGGGAATGAATCAGGTGAAGAAATTGTTTTAATCCTTTCCAGGTTAGCTCCATTTCCAACTAAATTTCTTCCATTCTCATCAAAAAACCTAAATCCAAGTGCTTCCATCATTCCCATTCCGCCATCAACCGTGGCACTTCCGCCAATGGCAAGATAAATTTCGGTACACCCCTTTAAAATGGCGTCCGAAATTAATTCACCGGTGCCAAACGAAGATGCTTTTAATGGATTTAACTCCTCTTTTTCAACCAATTTCATCCCCGAAGCATCGGCCATTTCAATAATTGCGGTTTTACCAGAAATATAATATTTCGAATTTATTTTTTCACCTAAAGGACCCCGAACTTCAACATTTACCATTTCAGCATTCAATGCTCTGGCAAGCACTTCTCCTGTAAAATCTCCCCCATCCGCAACTGGTACTTTCCTTGTATTCAAACGGGCTGAACTGTTCAGAAATGCCTTTTCAACTGTATCAGCAAAATCGAAGGCATTTAAACTTCCCTTCATCGAATTGGGTGCGATTAAAATGTTCATTCGTTTAAATCTAAATTAAGGAAATGTAATACAATCAAATGCAACACAATCAGCAAACTAGCAGTTTCATACCCATCGAACTCGAATGTGTAATTTATAGTAAGTATTTTGTGATTGTTATAACATGCTCGTTTCATTGTTCTCCCCGGGTTACTGATATTACACCTTTAATTTTTTTAAGTTTATGAATCAGGAAATCGAGATGTTCGATATTGTAAACCAATACTTTCATAATACCTTCAAACTTTCCCTTGTCAGATTCAATATTTATCGATCGCATTTGAACACCAACATCTTTTGCAATTATATGTGTGATTTCGGTTACAATTCCCATTTCATCAATTCCCGAAATATGCAAAGTTGTTAAAAATGAACTTTTATTACTTGTATCGCGCCATTTTGCCTTTATTACCCGGTACGGAAAGCGTTCTTTCATTTGAGGCGCATTCGGACAACTGTTGCGGTGAATTTTTATTCCTTCGTTAATGGTTACAAATCCAAAAATTGTGTCTCCAAAAACCGGGTTGCAGCAAGGCGCCAGTTTGTAATTGATGTCTTTCAGGTTATTGTCGATTACTAAAAAATCGTCGCCGCTTTCAAAAGTCAAATCCTTCAGCTCTTTTTTCGGAAGCAACTCCTCCAGTTTCAGTTTAGCATTAACCTCTTCCTTTTCAGTAAAGAGCGATTTAACTTCCAACGGATCTATTTTCCCGGATGCCAAATCATAATAAAAATCAATGGCAAGTTTAAATCCATATTTTTTGAGCAACCTGCGCATGCCGTCATCTGTTAAATCCAGCTTCCAGTTTTTAAACTTTCGTAACAGAATTTCGCGTCCTTGAGCAGCCATCACTTTTCGATCCTCGTTTAAACTCGATTTTACACGGTTTTTTGCTTTCGAAGTAACCAGAAATTCGAGCCAGTCGAGTTTTGGTTTCTGATTATTCGAAGTATCAATTTCGATGTGATCGCCATTTTTGAGTTTATGTTTCAGGGTTACTTTAATACCGTTTACTTTCCCGCCCACACATGTATCGCCCAGCCGGGAATGTATTTCGTAGGCAAAATCGAGCATTGTGGCACCTTTGGGTAATTTTTTCAAATCGCCTTTTGGTGTAAAAACAAAAATCTCATCGCTGTAAATATCAGTTCTGAAATGGTCGATAAAATCAACCACATTCAATTCCGGATTTTCAAGAATATTCCTGATTTCAGCAAGCCAGTTATCATACCCTGACTGTTCTTTTCCTCCCTTGTATTTCCAGTGTGCAGCCAGACCTTTTTCGGCAACTTCGTCCATTCTTTTTGTACGAATCTGAATTTCGACCCATTTTCCCTGTGGGCCCAAAACCGTGGTATGCAGCGATTCATATCCATTCGATTTTGGAATTGTAATCCAGTCGCGCAACCGGTTTGGATTAGTCTGATATTCTTCGGTTACAAACGAATAAGCAATCCAGCAATCCGATTTCTCATTTTCGGGTTTCGATTCCAGGATGATTCGGATTGCAAACAAATCCATCACCTCGTCGAACGAAACATCCTGTTTGTTCATTTTATTATAAATGGAAGAGATGGATTTGGTCCTGGCTTTCATTGAAAACTCAAGACCTTTGTTTTGTAGTTTCTTTTCGATAGGTTTAACAAATTCGGCTACAAAATTGGCACGTTCCGTTTCGGTTTCCTTCAAACGGTTCACAATATAATTATACGAATCAGGTTTCTGATATTTCAGGGACAAATCGAGTAGTTCTGAATTGATTGTATATAAACCCAGCCTGTGTGCCAGTGGTGCGTATAAATAAGCAGTTTCGGTAACCAAACGGGTCTGACTTTCAGAATCATAAATATCTAAATTTCTTAAAACCTGCAATCTGTCGGCTATTTTAAGAATAATTACACGAACATCGCCAGCCAGCGCCAGTAACAATTTCCTGTAGTTTTCAGAATGCAAATCAACTGTATCGGTTCCCAGTGAATTTATTTTTGTCATTCCCTCCAGAATCGAGGAAATGTGTTTGCCAAATTCCTGTTCAATCTCTTTTTGAGTTGCTTTTTTCTCCAGACCAGCATACATCACATTATGCAACATTCCGGCTATAATCGAATCGGGTCCAAGTCCAATTTCCTGGGCAATAATTATAGCAACATCCAGGGAATGATTTAAAATTACTTCGCCATGTTTAAATTTATTTTCTCCGACAAACTCCTGCGCAAAAAGAAATGCTTTTTTGATTTTATCCAATTCTACTGGTTCCCAGTTGAACTGACAGATCGATTTGAGGTTTTCAAATCGTATAATTATATGTTCCTGAATTTCCATAGTTTAAACTTTTTTCTTGCCCCCTAAATCCCCTGAGTAAGACTTTTTGCTTTACCAAATGTTTTCTGGTTTTTACTCCTCTTCTTTGGAGAGGTCGGGAAAGGCTTCTTAATAAAAAAGGCCGCCAAATCAGGCAGCCTTTTAAATTATATAAAATCAACTATTTTATTTATTCTGCTGCCAATGTTGAATCAACAAATACGCGCTGGCGCATTTCGCGGTCGAGCATAAAAATTCCATTTCCCTGTCCGTTGATAAGCTTCAGAGTATCCAGAATTTCCTGAACATTTGCTTCTTCTTCTACTTGTTCATCAACAAACCATTTCAAAAAACTCTGGCAGGCATGGTCGCGTTCTTCAATAGCCACATCAACTAAATTATTAATTAAACTGGTAACAAGTTGCTCGTGTGTTTGTGTCTTTTCAAAAACATCGATAACGCCATTAAATTCGGTTGGCATTTGCGCGATTGCTTTTAACTGCACTTTACCTCCTCTTTCTGTAATATATTTAAAGAATTTATTGGCATGGGTCATCTCTTCCTGAAACTGAATATACATCCAGTTTGCAAAACCCGGCAATCCCATATTGCTGAAATAAGCTGACATTGAAAGATATAACAGCGACGAATATTGTTCAGCGTTGATTTGCTCGTTGAGCGCATTTAACATTTTTTCCTTTATCATGACTTTTAGTATTTAATTTGAGTTAAAAGTAGAAAAAAGGAAACAGATACGGAAAAAGAAATAAGCAAAATTGAGGGTTTGTTAATAATCATTTTCAATGAGATATTATTATTATCTATTTCAACATCATATTGAATTAGACATAGTGGTCAAAAATAGCACCTAAAATCTTTCATAATGATTGGATTTATTGGTGTTTTAGAAGATTACATTGGAAGTTGTTTCAATGTAATCTTTTTATTTTGTGAAAAAAGTGAAAAAAATGCCCGATTTGTGGTT
>JBGSRA010000061.1:0-26117 GCA_041737765.1 Draconibacterium sp.
ACAACTTTCTGCATCCCAAAAAGCCTACGAAACTGCCATCGCCAAAGCCGACAAGGAATTCAAGGCTGAAAAATTTGACGCAGCAAAACTGGCTTACAACGAAGCTCAGAAAGCCAAACCAGATGAAACTTACCCGACTGAGCAAATTGCCAAAATCGACTCAACGGTTGAAACAAGAGCAAAATTAGCCGCTGATGCCGAAGCTGAAAGAATTCGTTTGGAAAAGGAAAAAGCAGATACAGAAGCTGCACGTTTGACTGCAATCCAGGCTGAAAAAGATAAAAATTACATTGATGCCATTACAAAAGCCGACAATCTTTTTAACGAAAAGAATTACGAAGGAGCAAGAACTGAATACCGTGCTGCCCAAACAGCAAAACCAACCGAAACCTATCCTCAGCAACGGTTAGATGAAATTGGAAAAACTTTGGCTGCAGTAGAATCAGAACGCAAAGAGAAGGAATTGCTCGATAAAAACTATACCAATCTTATTTTGCAGGCTGACCGGTTCTTTACCTCTAAAACATACGATCAGTCGAAGTCAAAATACCAGGAAGCGTTGAAATTAAAACCCGCAGAAAGTTATCCTGCCGAAAGGATTGTTGAAATAGAAAAGATTCTGAATCAGCAGTTAATTGATGAACAGTACCGTGTTATTATTGTTGCTGCCGACGGATTTTTCAAAACAGAAAAATATTTACAGGCAAAAACAGAATATGAAAAGGCTTTGACAGTAAAAGCGGAAGAACAATACCCTAAAAATCAGATTGTAAAAATAGATGAAATCCTCCAAAAGGAAAAGCAAAAAATACTTTCCGAAAAAAATGCAGCCGAAGATTTGCAGCGAAGAAGTGCCGAAATTGCCAAGTTAAACGAGGAAATTGAAGCCCGTGGAATGGCAAGTGAATCGGAATTGAACAGTCTTTACGATCAGTTTATCAGTCAGGCTGATGCTTTTTTTGATACCCGCGATTTCATTGTTTCGAGGGGTTGGTACTACAAGGCATGGGGCGTAAAAACTGAGGAAAAATATCCAAAACAGCGCATCGACGAAATAAACCGCCTACTAGCAGGTATGCAAAACAGTCAACTCGACAGGGATTATCAGAAATTTGTTGATTTGGCCGATTCAACTTTCCGCGATAATCAGTATGCTGTGGCCCGTGGCTGGTATAACAGGGCGCTGGGTGTTAAAGCTGCAGAGAAATATCCGAAAGACCAGATAAAGGAGATTGAAAATAAAATTGCAGAACGTATTGCTGGTCAGTCGGGACAGCAATTCGACAGTAACATGCAAAAGGCCGCGGCCGCGTTCGAGGCGAAGAATTACAATGTTGCCCGTTTCTGGTACAAAAAAGCATTGGAACTACGACCTGAAAATGCCGATGTGAAAGGCAAACTGAAGGAAATTGATGAGGCAATGAAAAAATAGGTAGAGACGCAATATTTTGCGTCTCTACCTATCCATTTTTTAAATCAACCGTTCAAATTTATCCTGAATACATTTCAGCATTTCAATGTCTAAATGCCCGGAATAAATCCTGATTATATCAGTAATTTTTGAATTAAGCAGAATTGCGCCCCGCGCAGCATCAAACATCGGGCAAGTCGAGTTGTTTCTGATGTCGGCCACTACTTGTAAAAAATAGTCATATTTAATTAACCTGCTTAGGGCAACGTAAGCCGTATTTTCCTGCAAATGGTCGATATAAATGTTTTCTGCTACTTTTTCAAGGCTAAAACATTTGTTGGTTCTTATGATTGCACTGCTACCGATTCGCACTTTTTTGGCAAATTCGACTCCCTGTTCCATAAAACATTCCTGCAGTTTTGGAATCATTTTGTAGTCGGGGAAATTTTTAATGCGAATGGCCGCATGATGGTCGGTGCCAAAATCTAGTACCGAAGATGCAATATTTAAACTTTGCATACAGCATAAATCAATGAGTTGCGCAAATCTCAATGTTTCTTCCAACGTGTAATGCGGAATGGTAAACAGAAACAATGAATTTGGTTTGGTTGACATATTAAAAGGCGCAACTCCAAAATATTCAGAGTAAGGTATGTTTGCCTCTGCAACACAAGTGTTTTTGGCAATATTGACTGTAACCGGAACTATCGATTCTTCCTTAATGATCGATCCACTGACCTGAATTAATTGTTTTGTTTCCATATCGTTATTTTTAAAGGTAGTGATGAAAGATTTCAATCGTGTTTTTGATTGTTTATACTTCAGATTATCATAATGGTTACTATTTTGAGATATTAATTTCTGAATGAATTGATTTCTGAAACAATAAATTTTGATATTTTAAAATGAATATACGTTTGAAATCTGTTGAATTTTACAATGAAATGGTTAATATTACACTTCTAAATCAACGGAGAATTCATCGTTAATACAATAATTTAAAACAATTTCAATTCATGAAAAAACAATTTGTAGTATTTGTCCTGTTTTTGGCAGGAATATCTGTTTTTGCACAAACAGAAGTTGAAAAGGGAATGGCTGCCATTACGCAGGAAGCTGTAAAAGGTCAGTTGGAATTTCTTGCATCAGACTGGACAGAAGGCCGTGCAGTGGGTACAAAAGGCGAATACATTGCGGCTGATTATATTGCTTCCATGTTTCAGGTGTATGGAATTAAACCTTTTGGCGACGCTGCAATGGTAACCCTTTCGAGGCGTGATATGATGGCAGGAAGTCGTCCAAGACCAGGTAAAACCTATTTTCAGAATTTCAGTTTAATACAATATGAACCCGGTGATGAACAGACATTCTCTGTAATTTCCAACGGAATAAACAGTGAAAAAGCTGTGAATTTTGGTTTTAAAACCGACTTTAGTGTGCGTACCGGTGCAGTTGGTCAAACCGCAAAAGCCCCTGTAGTTTTCGTTGGATATGGTTATCAGAATAAAGAAAAAGGATACGACGACCTGAAAAACATGAACCTTTCGGGGAAAATTGCGGTGGTGCTTTCCGGTTTCCCAGGTCACAAAGACACAGCTTCGGTGGCGTATAAAAAATTTGCACCCGAAGGACGACGCGCACTTTTTATGGTCGAACGAAATAAATCGGAACTGTTGGAAAAAGCCGGTGCCATTGCAATCATTCAGATAAATGCTGATTCAAATCCAATGCTGGGGTGGTCGCAAAACCAGATTTACCCGGTAAAAGGCGCACATTATGAAGCCGATAAACCACTTGGATCATATTATAACACTTCAATGTCAATGCCTTCCGATTCTCTGACATCCAATATTCCGGTGTTTACGGTTACAACCCGACTGTCAAACGAAATCATTTCGGGAACAGGTATTAATTTTGCTGAATTCGAAAAAAATGCAATGGAAAAAATGGCTCCTTCCTCGAAAGAACTGCCGGGGAAAATGATTGCTTTTAATACCACTGTTAAATCGGAAATAGTAAAAGCCCGCAACGTGGTTGGATACATCGAAGGAGAGAAAAAAGACGAATTTATTGTGGTGGGCGGACATTACGACCATCTTGGAAAATATGACGGTTTCATCTGGAACGGCGCCGACGACAACGCTTCGGGAACAGTTGGTGTGATGACCATTGCCAAAGCGTTTATGGCAACAGGCAAAAAACCCGAAAAATCGATCATTTTTGCAGCCTGGACAGGCGAGGAAAAAGGACTTTTTGGCTCGGAGTATTTTGTTGAACAGGCACAAAAGAAAAAAATGAATATTGCACTAAATCTCAACTACGACATGATTGCGCGCGATATTGACAGGGATACACTAAAAAACATGGCCGATATGAGTTACACAAAAGCGTATGCCGGAATTGAAGAGATTACCAAAAAGAACATTGAAAATTACAAAATCAATCTTGATTTGAAATACAGCGCATCCGAAAGACCATCGGGTGGCAGCGACCATGCACCATTTGCCGCAGTGGGTATTCCTATTTTCTATTTTATGGCAGCCATGCACCCCGATTACCACCAGCCATCCGACGAACTCAGCAAAATCAACTGGGAGAAAATGACCAACATCATCCGCATCGGTTTCCTGAATACCTGGGAGTTTGCAAATAGTGATGAGTACCTGAAACCGGCCGTATTAACGATGCCAAAAGAGGAAAAAAACTAAAGATTGAATTGTCTTTGTTTGCGCGGATTTAATTAAGTTTAATCTTTTTTTACAGGAATAACATTAATCTTAAAAGACAATAATAATATTTTATTCCATCCATTTTATTCACCCGTTGACTCAATCCTAAATTGAGCGATAGGATAAAAAAAACAAGAGATGATTTTAGTATTTGATTAGTTATCAGTATCTTAATGGTGCTAAATAAAAAATCAACTTTCACTAATCAAGTGAATATAAAAGCATCTCTTATGGATACTAAAATAACAAAAATTGAGGTAACAAACGATAAAATTTCAGGTCGGGGAGGAATAAGTTTTTTCCTGCGTTATATCGAAAAAACAAATCTTTATCAACTGATATCATTTCATATTGGTTTAGAACTTATTGAAAACCATAAAGGGTTGAAACTCCAACAATTTCTGAAGCAGATGTTTGCTTTTTTTATTGATGGCTCTCATATGGCTTTGTCTGGTTTTGATAAACGTCAAAAAGATAAGCCTTATGCGGCATTACTTGAAAACACTCAGCAAGTGATGGCTTCTTCGCACCAGATCAAACGTTTTTTCAGAAAGCTGTCATGTTTATGCAATACCCCTTACCGTAAAATATTGCACCAATTATTTGTATGGAGACTAAAAATTGAAAAACCGGAAGTAATAGAACTTATGGTAGATACCATGGTATTAGACAATGACAGCTCTGTACGGAAAGAAGGGAATGAACTCACCTACAAAAAGAAACTTGGTTTTCAGCCCTTGCACATTATCTGGAACCATTTCATCATAGATGCCATGTTTAGAAAAGGGAGCGCACATTCTAACCATGGAACCGATTTTACAGATTGTGTCACAGATATAGTCAACCTGATCCGATTAAAGTATTCAAGAGATGTCCCTATTATCCTTTGTTGCGATGGTGGTTTTTCAGGCAATGAGGCTTTTACTTATTTTGAAGAAACATTGAAGATACATTATATCATCAACAGCCGTATTTATGCCAGCGCTGAAAAATTTATTGACCAACTTCCACAAAGCTCATTTGATGAGTTTTGTAAAGGACAAACAGCCTGGGAATATGCCGAGTTTGGCAATCGGCTGAATGAATGGAAAAAGTTCAGGCGGTGTATATTCACAAGGGTATCAAGAGAAGAGGATGGTCAATACGTGATTGGTCGCTGTAAATCAGATTCTTTTATTTACACCAATATTGGACAGTGCAAAGAGGCAGACCAGAAGCTAAAAAAAGTATCACAAAACAAATACTTTGATGCAAAAGCCATTATTGCAAAATCACATCAGAGGGGAGAAGACGAACTTGTGCACCGGAGTATTAAAGAACTGGCAACCAAAGAACAAATGCCTTTTAAACGTTTCGGGATGAACCGTGCCTATTATTTCCTGCTGGTAATTACTCATTTTCTCTTTGAAGCATACAAAAGAGATGTTGCCAAAGATATTATCCATGCAAAGGCATATCCAAACACATTCAGAAGGTTACTGATCGACTTTGCTGTGAAGTTTACTTCACAAGCAAGATACACCATCATGAAAGTGACTCAGACAATATATGATGAACTAAAAATAAACATGCTGTGGATAAACTGTCAATCACCTCCTGTAATACAAAACTTTTGAAGCTTTAATAAACGAGCAAAAAACCAGCAATCCCAAAATCCAGAAAGTAAACGCATGCCCAAATCAAAATAAATGGAGGTTCAGGAAGGAGCAAATTAAATTAGAACATAAAAAATGAATGAAAACAGTATCAAAAAATCTATTAGAAATCGATGATATTGAAAGTCTATCATTCAATGGACACTTGCAAGTATGAATCGCTCAATTTAGGCCAAAGTCACCCGGTGAATAGTTTCGATTTGGAATCACCCGTTGAATATCCCGCAAAAGAACTATTCTCCGTGGTAATTAAACATCCAGTTAACCCCGAATTTATCGGTACAACTTCCATAATAATCGCCCCAGAACATATCCTGCAATTGTTGGGTAACCACACCGCCAGCAGATAAAGCACTGAAGAGACTATCGGTTTCAGCGCGGGAATCGGGTTGTAGCATAATATAAACGTTATTTCCCTTATTTACCGTGAAACCCATCGATTCGGGTGCATCGGAACCCATTAACGAATGACCACCGGTAATTGGAAGTTCAACATGCATAATCAGATTTTTATCTTCATCAGGTAGTGGCGGCATTTCCACGGATGGGGGAATATCACCAAAACGCATTATTCCGTATTCACTGAATTCGCTATTGAAAACTGTTTTATAAAAATTGAAAGCTTCTTCTGTATTGCGGGGGAAATTAAGATAGGTGCTTACTTTTGCCATGTTATTTTCGTTTTAAGTTAATATGAAAATAACAACCGCTTTTGCGTTTTTGTTTAATGTCGGTTTTGTTCTTCAATAACACCCAATTTCCTTAACACTGCTTTGGTTATTTCCTTTCTGCAGGGGCTAAAATTAGGATTGTTCAGTTTTCGATCCTGCAAAAGTAAAGTTGCAAAAAACCACACACCCTGTTTCGTTTCGATGCTTCCGACCCACCAGCCGGTATTGAATCCACCTTGGCGTGTCCATCCGGTTTTGGCTTTAATGGTGTAATTTTCTGTTTGTTCGGTAATCATTACACGTTTTACTGTTTCCATGTTCTTTGCCGAAAACGGAAGATTTCCTTCAAACAAATTCCGAATTAAAATCACCTGACTGAAAGGTGAAATCCCTAATTCCCCAAAATTCCAGAAATCAATATCAGGCTCGGTAAGATTTTGATTTCCATAATTACAAACCTCCAGATAATGCCTGTAATTTTCCCTGCCTATTTTCTTTGCCAGTTCAACAAAAACCCAGCCTGCCGAAACTTCAAAAGCTTCTTTTACAGTCATATCACGGTAAATTTCGGGGCGATATCCGTATTTTACTGTATCAATTGATCCCGGCCATTTCACAATTTCGTTTTCATCGGCAATAACACCTGTTTCGAGGGCAATTAGAAGGTTGATAATTTTAAATGTTGATGCCGGAAGATGCTCAGTTTTACTTAGAATCGTATCACTTACAATCCATTTTTTCTGATTGTTGTCGAAAATTACAATACAGCCCTGTGTTTTACAGTCATCGAAAAAGTGTTTCAAATCAGGCAAAACTAAAAGCGAGTCGGTATTTTCACTATTGATTCTGCGCTCTGATTTGATGGTTGCAGCTGCAGTTATTGAAAATCCAGCCAGAATCAATATAAAAATACTCTTCATAATTTATTTTCTATTTGTTGCTGAAACTTCATTAAAAAGTTTTCGTGCATACTAAATGCTTCAATTTTAGTTGTTGTAATGCCTCAGAAATTTTCTTATCTTTTGTTTCAGTTCGTCAGCATTAATGGGCTTTGTAATATAATCGTCGAAAGAACCTTTGTATTTTTCCTTATCCTCTTCGAGAGCAAAAGCAGTTTGAGCAATTATTGGCAAACCGGGGCGAAATTCTTTAATAATCTGCGATGCAATGTCGCCATTATAAACCGGCATATTAATATCCATTAAAACCAATTCGATATCATAATTATTACGGCAGATTTCAACTGCTTCGGCTCCTGTTTTTGCGGTCAGAATATTCATATAATCGGTTTTCAGAATATGATTGAGATAAACCAACGAAATTTCGTCATCTTCTGCAATCAGAATTGTAATAACTTTATTCTCATTGTCACTTTCTTCAATTTCAACCTGAACATCCATTTTTAAAGATTCAGTTTCATTTTTCAGATTCAAAGGCAGGGTGAAATAAAAGCAGGTACCTTTCCCCGGTTCCGACTCCATCCATATTTCGCCACCCAACATTTCAACATATGCTTTCGAAATAGCAAGCCCGAGTCCTGCCCCTTCGTATTCATTTGTCATTCCGGAGCTAACCTGAACAAACCGTTCGAAAATGCTTTTTTGCTTATTCAGAGGTATTCCGATACCCGTATCTTTTATGTGAAAAACAAGTTTATTTTCAACAACCTCGCACCCAAATTCAATGGTTCCGCTATCGGTAAATTTGATGGCATTTTTAATTAAATTGGTCAGAATGGCATAAACCTTTTCCTTATCGGTTTTTATATAAATTACATTATCTGAATTAGGATAGTTAACAACCAGATTCAACTTTTTCTGGCTTGCTTCGAGTTTAAAGAAATTATAAAGAAACAAGAGCTGTTCGTTAATATTCGTTTCAGAAAATTGTATATCCATTTGTCCTGATTCAATTTTGGAGATGTTTATCAGGTCGTTGATGATATTCAGCATTCGCTCGCCGCTTTTTTCAATAATCTCGATAAACATTTTCTGTTCCTTCCCCGAAAGTTTAGGCTGTTTTAAAAGTTCAGCAAAACCAAGTATCCCGTTCATTGGAGTGCGTATTTCGTGACTCATATTTGCCAAAAATGCCGATTTCAGGCGGTCGCTTTCTTCAGCTCTTTCTTTTGCTGCAACGAGGTCATGAATCATTTTTTTCCGTTCAATAATTATCGATAATTCGTGTGCAATTAAAATTAACAGTCTGACAGTTGCATTATCGTACGCATTTTCGTCGGTGTAACTCTGAACAACCATCACTCCAATGGCTTTTTCGCCGTTCATTAAAGGTACTCCCAGCCAGCATGCAGCAGGAGATCCTAAAAGTTCGATGTTGTGTTCGGCAGCAAAAAGGGCTTCTTCCTGGCTGTTTAATAAAAGTGGCTTACCCAGTTTTACGATTTGCCCCGACAACGATTTATTTGCATCCCATTCAATAAAATCATCCTTTTCATCTTCAAAAATTACTTTTCGAAGTGTATCCGATTCAGGCTGGTAAAGGGCAACAAAAAAGTTGGTTGTGTCAATTACCTTGCTCAATTCGTTACGAACAATTACCAGCAGGTCTTTAATTGATTTATCGAACGTTGAAGTACCTGTGATTTCGTGCAAAATCTGATGTATATTTTCATCACGCTTTCTCTGCGTTATATCGTTCATAATTAAAACAGCCCCCGTAATTTTACCAGCTGCATCAAGTATCGGGTCAACCAGAATTTCACATACTCTTCCGTAAATTGTTGTTTCTGCCTTTTCGCAAACTTTACTTTTCAACATCTTTTCGAAAGGATTACTTTCGGCAGTAACCTGTTTACCAAAGATGAAAGGGAAATAAAACTTTCCCTGCAAATTGGTTTCTTTTTCGTTTACAAAATTCTGAAAAGCCGGATTAGTTTGTATAATTATTTGATTATTATCAAGTAAGGCAATTCCACTATGCATTGCATGAAAAGTCCGGTTCCAGTTTTGAGATGCAATCAGCATTACTTTCTCGGCTTTACGTCGTTCGCTGATATCGCGGGCAATTCCTAAAATCAATGACTGACCTTCAATTGTGACAGGATGCGTTGTAATTTCAACCATAACTTTCGATCCGTCTTTTCTAATCAGCACAAACTCATCGGGTCCGGTAGGTTTTTCCATTAAACCTGCCATCAACAATTTAGTAGCTTTTAATAAATATTTGCGAGGCAAAAGGTTTAATTTGAGAAAACTCTTTCCAATAATTTCATTCTTATTATAACCAAGTAATTTTTCAGCCGCAATATTTCCATCAACAAAAGTGCCCTTAAAATCGCTCAAATAATAGGCTTCAGGTGCATAATTGAATAAAATTTTCAACCGCTCTTCCGAACTTTTTAAAGTATTTTCAGCCTTTTTTCGTTCAGTAATATCAATTGTATATCCTGCAAGATATTGTGGTTCATCATCGATAACAATCGGAAACTTAATTGTAGTATAAAATCTTCCGTTTAATTCTTCATCAATTATGGTAAGTTTGCGTTCTGTCAGAATTTTCTTATCATCCAAAATCATTTTTTTAGCAATCTCCGATGGAAACAGTTCATCCATAGTTTTGCCTATCATTTTATCTAATGGCAAACCTAACATTTGCTCAAAATTCCTGCTTAAACGAAGTGCCCGTATGTTTTTGTCTTTAAAAAATATATAAACCGGACTGTTTTCCATAAAGTGATTAAAAACTACGTCCCATTCCTTTAAAGCAATTTCATTACTTTTTTGCTCAGTAATGTCGAAGAAAGCAACTACAAAATGGTCGGGTTTGTATTGATATGCAACACAATCGTACCATTTACTGCTCAGTTGCAGGTACTGTTGCATTCTGATTTCCTTTCCGGTTTTGGCAACTTCACCAAAAGTACCAATCCAGTCGAACGGGTCGTTTTCAATTCCGGGGAACGCTTCGGTAACCATTTTGCCAACCGGATTAACACCCGTAATTTCCTGGTAGCTTTGATTTGCATCTAAAAAATAGTAGTCAATTGGTTTCCCCGATTCATCATAAACCATGCGGTGATAAGCAACACCAATTGGCCCTTTTTCAAAAAGAGCTTTAAAATTAACCTGACTTTCCCAAAAAGCGGCTTCCGCCTTTTTTTGGTCTGTAATATCCCTGAATTCGGTAGTTCTTACTATTTTTCCTTTGTAAGGAATATTTCGGGCTTCAATTTTAATAGGGTATTCTTCACCGTTTTTTCGCAATCCAACGGCCTCGTAAGGTTTTTCGTAACCTCTTTTGATATTCGCAATTGCCAAATCGCGCGATTTTTCAGATAATAGTTGCAATCCGTCCATCCCTATCAACTCTTCTTCCGAATACCCTGTTATTTCGGTCAAACCCTTGTTGCAATCCAGTATTATTCCCTGATCATGAATTGCAATTCCTCCAAAAGAAGCATTGTGAAGCGTTTTAAAGCGGGTTTCACTTTCCAGCAGCGCTTCCTCTGCTCTCATTCGTTCGCTGATATCTTTTCCAAAAAAAGATGCACCTACAACTTTTTCGTTGATAACCACAGGATTCATTGCAACTTCAATATAAACAGATCCGTTTTCCACATCTATTTTATCGGTAAAAACAAAATGTTCGTTATTAAAAGCGCGGTCGTAACGTTCTTTCCAAATGGTGCGAAGTTGTGGAGGTAGTGATTCGAGAATGTTTACACCTTTTTCAAGATGCACGCCAAACGTTTTCAAAAATGATGTAGCAAAAACTTCGTTTATGTATTGAATATTGTAATTTGTATCGATAGACCAAATACTCTCCAGTGAATTTTCGATGATGGCTTTTATATTTGCCTCGTTTTCGCGTAATGTTTGCTCATTTTGTGAGCTTTCCTTAATTTTTTGGCCATACAATGCCAAAACAGAATCATATTTTTGCTGCAATTCCTGTAAATCAATAAGGAGTTGCTGCTTCGATTTTTCCTGAAAATTCATATTTGTCAGTATTAAACAGATCTAAACAGAATATAAGCCCAAAATTTTGCGCAAAATACGAATTTTCAGAGAAATACAACTACTTACTTTCAATTGACCGACATGAAAAAAAGGAGTCGTTTTTACTGTTGTGTGGTAAAATAATATTTTACTTTGATCGAATTCTAAATACACATATGTTTGAAACAAGGTGTTTCAATGCAAGTAAATAAGTCTATTTTGATAAAATAATATTCATTAGTTCAATTTCGTTCCAATTTTCTTTTTCAGCTGAAATGCTTAAAACCAGGTTTCCTGTTTCTGATATTTGAATTTCTCCAAGCGAAACAACTTCGAATTTATCGCCGGAGGATTGAATTTCAGCACTTACTTTTTGTTCACCAATTACAATATTGATGTTGCAATTTGTTTTTGCCCTTATCATTCCCTCAATTTTATAAATACCCGGTTCGGTTGCATTTAACATCCATTCGACACGAACCCGGGAATCTACCCAATTTTTAATAACAGACTTTTCACCTGTACCCTCCAACACAGCGTGAGTTCCGTAACCCGGATTATGAATATCGGCAAAATCGGCAGGCAACAATATTTTCCCATTAACAAGCGAAGGCATATTACTTGTAATTTCTAAATTTCCCTTTGTTTTAACCACAACAACTGTATTTACAGGGTCGAAAATTACTGATGGGGCATGAACAAGTGCATCTCCGTCTTCAAATTTCCAGGCAAATTTTTGTTTCGGGTTCGACAAAAGGTAAATATCGCTGATTCTTGTTTTAAGCCCCGGAATTCGCAGGATTTCATCTTTAGGCCAATTAAAAACATGAAGATAAAGAATGGTATTTCCATCCACTACTTTTTGAGTGCATCTTCCCCAGGGCAGTTTAAAAAACGGGCTTGCCGATGTTCCATAAATCGATTCACCGTTTTGTTTCATCCACATTCCCATTTGCTCCAGACGCACAATACTCGAATCGGGGATTAATCCTTCCGCAGTTGGCCCTACATTCAACAGCAGGTTTCCACCTTTGCTGGCAATATCAACCAACATCTGAATTAAAGTCTGAGGCGATTTCCAGTTATTATCGTACCATTTATAACCCCAACTGGTGTTCATTGTCATGCATACTTCCCAATCGTAATCGAGTCCGGTTGGAGGAACATGCTGCTCGGGCGTTGAGAAATCGCCTGGCCATGGCCTGTATAACCGGTTGTTAGTTATCAGATTTGGATATTTATTTACTTCGTTTTGCAAAATTTGTGCGGCGTCTTCTGTCATTGCAATTGGCGTATCCCACCATAAAATATCGAGCCCGCCATAGTTTTCAAGTATTTCCTTTACCTGCGGAAGCGCTTTCCCATTAATATAATTCATCAGCGAATCACGCTTCAAAGCGGGATCCCAGTGTGGTGTTCCCTTTTCGATGCCGGAATAGGTTCCGCCGGGTTCGTGCCAGTCCTGTGCCTGCGAATAATAAAACCCCAGCCTGATACCGTGCTTTTTACAGGCGTCGGCCAGCTCTTTCAAAGGATCGCGTTTAAATGGAGTAGCATCGTAAATATTATATTTGCTTGACAACGAATGAAACATGGCAAATCCATCGTGATGTTTCGAGGTAATAACGATGTATTTCATCCCGGCATTTTTGGCCAGTTCAACCCAGGCCTCGGCATCGAATTTCTCCGGATTGAAAGTTTCACCAATTTTCTCGTAATCTTTAACAGGTATTTGCGCCCTCAGCATTATCCATTCGCTGATTCCCGGTATTTCTTTTCCGTTCCATTCGCCGGCAGGTTGTGCATACAACCCCCAATGGATAAACATGCCAAAACGCGCATCACGCCACCATTCCATCTTTGCATCCTGTTTCAGAACTTCCTCAGTTTTAACTGGCTGTTCTGTTTTATTACTACATGCAATCAACAGCGATAAAATGACAATACCCAATAATAGATTTCTCATGACTCCCGGATTTTAGATAATTCAATATGATTACGGGTATAAAATTGGCAATAAAAATTACAAATCACCCGGTTTTCGGATTATTTTTAAATGCTATTTTTTGCCGGAAATTGGTTTCTGCTCAAACCGTTCAGCCTAAAAAAAACAATTAAAAAAACCTAAAATTTGAATCCGTAATTTATACCAAGGATATGAATAGAATTGGTATCTGAGAAATAATCGTTTAACCTGTAATATAAACCGACTTCGTGATTTTTACCAAACTTTCGGTTAAAACCAACATCGAAACGCCCCTTGTAATATTCCTTTTCCTTAAAACTGTGAAAAACCTCGTAACTCACATAGGGTTCAATTTTGATGCCTTTTATATTGTAGGCTATTTTGGCGCGTGGTCTGAAATAAAATGATGTCCATGGTACATCGCCACCATCGGTATCGTTTGTAAACCGGGCACGAAGTGACCCTTTAAAACGTTTGTATTCTGTTTTCCCGGTTACATCGAAAACAGCGCTTTGCGATACTTCGTCTTCATTTTTCTTTACATTGGTATCATACCTGTAAGCTGCAGCAAAACCGAGAAATTTAAAAGGCTCGTAACTGAGTTTACCTTCAAAAATATACTCATCAACAGTAAAATCGTCTTGTAACCTAAGTTCAGGAATAAAACTGAATTCGAAATCTTTTAAAAATTTTTTGGTAATGTCAAATTCAATCCAGGTACCAAATTTTTCGGTTTTTGAATGTGCAATGGAAAAACTGAAGCAAAGGATTATGAAAAGTAAAAATAAACGTTTCATTTTGTAGTCTTCATTTTACTTGAACCGTTCACGAAAAACCAAATGGTTATCCGGGCAACATCTCTTAAAAAATCGACTTTATCAATTCTGTACCGTCTTATTTTTATTCCGGTTCGTTTTTCCAAATCGGCAATTAGTTCCGCTTCCTTATCTTCGTGAATATTTTCGATGTTTTCGTAAATAATCTGCAACGAATCTTCCTGTCTGAGCATCAGTATATGTTCCAGAATCCAAAGAGCACCAACCAAAAGCAGATTTACCAGTGTAAGTTCAAGATAACCCAAAAAATCTTTTGAAAGGGCATTTATTACAGAAACTGCTATGATTACAAAAAGGTAGGTCATTTCCTTAATTGGAATGGCGTCAGTACGGTAACGGATTATTCCAAAAATAGCAAACAGACCGAGGGCAAAACCAAGTTCAAGTTTTACACCCTGCAGCAGAAAAACAAGCATAAATACCGACAAACTGATAGCGAAATAACTGAAATAAAACTCTTTTCGCTTGCTATTACGGGCATATAACATCACCACAACAACAAATGTAGCAATCATGTTAAAGCCAAATCGAATGGCCAGGGTCCAAAAGTTATCGAGTGGTAATTGAAATGCAGATATCATGTTTAAAATTTCTTTGTTGTTTTCAGTTTAAAATTTCTTTGTTCAAAAAACGCAACCTCGGATTAAATGCGTTTTGTTTGAGCTCCGGTTCAAGAATAGCCCGTCCGGTGCAGTATTTCGACATTCCCCGTTGCCTGATTTTTAAATCACGCAGAATGGCAACTATTGGTGATGCTTTCAGACTGTGCCCGCGTTTTAATTCAAAAATGGCCAAATTATAAATATTTACGGAACTGTTTTCATTCCAGAATACAGGTGAAATATCAATAGTACAACGGTCGAGTTTGTCTTTATGAATTAAAGTCAATCGTTTAAATTTATTGTATAAAACCGGCACCAGATTTTCTCCCTTATAAGGTGTTTCTTTCCTGATAAATTTAATTTCGGTTGGTAAAAAACTGTTTTTTTCAAATGATGCTTCAACCCTGTTTTTTATGGTGACTTTTTTATTTGTTTTAAATTTTACCTCAAGAAAACTGCTATCGGTTGAAACATATTTGCGTTGCCTTATTTTGTGACGATTCATTTTACCATTGTGATGTTTCAGGTACATCGAATTATCCGGTGTGTCGTAATAAGTAGTTTGATAATCCATCAATCGTTGTCCTTCAATCTCAAGTATATAATATTCAGATAAAGTTTTCTCCAAAACCTTCTCTAATTTTGATATATGAAACCAATATTTTCTGTCAATCCGGCTCATCAATTTTACTTCGTCAATTTCTTGGAGCGATATTGGAGTAAATTTAGAGATAATATGGTTAAAGTCTTTCAAGTTAGTCTCGGTTGAATAATTTTAAGGGCACAATATTATGGAATTTTATTAAGAAACTGTTACACTTTTTTAATTTAAAACGAGTATTCACACCTGATGAAAATGTAATTTGTAATTTCTACTCCAGAAATTTGTCTTTCAGAAATGCAGTAAATTTTTCCTTGTAATTATCAGAAACCGGTATAAAAACCTTTTCATCAAATACTATCCGAAAGCGTTCAACGGTTATTATTTTATCAGTATTAACAATAAACGACCGATGAACCCGCATAAATTTGGATTCAGGAAGTTTTTCTTCCAGCGATTTCATGCTAAGCAGTGTCATAACCGGTTTTTGGCCCTCGAGATGAATGCGCACATATTCTTTCATTCCTTCAATGTAACGAATGTCGTTCAGATTAATTCGCACCAGTTTGTATTCTGATTTTATAAAAAGAAAATCGTCGTCTTTATCAGGTGCATCCGGTTTTAGGTTCATCAATTCAAACTGTTTCTTTGCTTTTTGTACCGCCTTCGAGAATTCGGAGAAATAAAAAGGTTTGAGCAAATAATCGAGTGCATCAACTTTAAATCCTTCAAGAGCATATTCGCTGTAAGCAGTGGTAAAAATAAATAAAGGCTTTATTTCCAGCGATTTAACAAATTCAAGTCCATCCAGGTCGGGCATATTAATATCTACAAACATTAAATCGACTTGATGTGAATTTATCACTTTAAGAGCATCAAATGCATTGCTACACTGCGCTACAAGTTTCAAAAACGGAATTTGCTGAATGTAACCGGCAATTTGTTGCAATGCCAGTGGTTCGTCGTCGATTGCCATGCATTTAATTTCCATGGAGTGGAATTTTTATATTGGTTTCAAAACTGTTTTCGGTTTCTGTTACCGACAACGAAAAATCGGTGCCATAAATGAGTTCCATTCTTTTTTTCAGGTTGGCCAGACCAATTCCGCCTTCCTCCCGTGGTTTTGTCTTTTTATGTAAGCTGTTTTTAATCCTGAGAAAGAGATACTTTTCATGAATCTGCATAAAAATTCCGATGTACGATTCTGACTGGTAACTTATACTATGTTTGAACGCATTTTCAACCAGCGAAATAAATAAGAGGGGCGGAATTTCCACATCCGGAATTTCTTCAGGAAAATAAAGTTGAATATCAACATTTGAAACCAACCTCAGTTTCATTAAATCGATATAACTTTTTATGAATTCTATTTCCTTCGGCAATTTGGTTTTTCCGTTTTCCGAATCGTAAAGCAGGTAACGCATTAATCGCGATAATTTAACAATAGATTCTTTGGCATTTCCCGGATTAAAATCGACCAATGCATGAATATTATTCAGTGTATTCATCAGAAAATGAGGACTCACCTGGTTGCGTAAAAAAGCCAGTTCGGTTTGCAGTTTTTCTTTTTCCAGCTCTTTATTTTTCTGTTCTTCTGCCTGACCTTTTATCGAAAGTTTTATGGTTGCGTTAAATCCAACCACCAGCACCGAAATCATAAAAATCTCGGACAGGTTTACAAACCAGGGCTTAAATCGTTGCGGAGGAGGAGGCACATCGGCAGAAAAACCGGGAGGAGGCATGTGCATCATACCTGTAGATTGTATTATCATTCTGCCTCCCCAAATCCAAAGCGAACAAATGGCAAGCAATAAAAACAATGTTATCGCGAAATATTTAAATTGTCGCTCTTTTCCGAAATACCGCGGAAACAGAAAAAAATTGTGTAGTAGAAAAACCAGTATGAAGGGTAAAAACCGAATCCATTCATGCGTTACCCCGTTCCAGTTCATTCCTGTTGGTGTATAAGACAAAAAGACCGGCATCAGAAATACCACCAACCAAATGATTGAATAAATCAGCAGTTCACCTTTTTTTGTATTTCGAATCCCGTTCTTCATTTTCAGACTGGTCATAAGCAATTGAATTACAGAACTATTTATTTCGACAAATATTGCTGAACTGCTACATTCCGCTTTTCTACATGGAGTTTTAAAAAATCCACAGCAGCATCGAAATCGGCATCGCTATTTAAAAAAGTGTAGCCAGTTTGTTCTCCCGAACTGCCCACAACGTATTCGCGTAATAGTTCCGTGTAGTTCTCGTATTTGATATTGACACGTTCCGGATTAAAAAATCCGTTCACAAAACCTGACAGATTTTGTTTGAATTCTGTTTCCCATGTTTTATCATTCATAATGTAACGAATTATTGGCCAGTTTACACCTACTTCAGACAATGAAAATGAAAGTGCTCCTCCCATTTTTCCATCCTGAAGTGCTTCGTTATTGTCCCATGGAATCCATTCCAGTTTCCCCGATTCCGGATTGTTATACAAATAGTAATTGTGCGTCATTCTTCCATAAGTATCCCAGTTTTGCATTGTGGTATTGGCAGCCAGCCACTTTAAAAACCGGGGTACGTCAAAAACCACATTTAGCTTTCCTTTCCATAAGTCATTACTTGTTTCACGTTCAGAACTGTTGATAATTGTATATAATTGCTGAATATCGGAGTAATCATTTTCAGTTTCATTTGTCTTTTTGTACATATCTGAAACACTAAAAGAACCCTTTCCAAATGAAGCTCCTGTACCTTCCGGTTTATACAAATTTCCTTTACTGTCAGCGTATTGCGTTTGAATTACGGTGTCATCAACTTCCTCAACCAAAGTATATAAGCCAAAGTATTCCTCCCCTTCTCCAAAATCGATATAAACCCTGTAAAATGCTGTTCGTGGAGAAACCAAACCGTATTCACGAAAAAGATCGGAAGCCACTTTTTCACGCATGAAAGATTTATCGTCAAAGTTGTTTTTTAAACTGAGTTGTTTAAAACCATAAAACCGTTGGTTTTTTATTGCAGGATAAGTGTCTTCGAACTGGTCGAAATCGAGTTTTAACGGGAGTTTTTTTATGCCTCGCTGATAAGTTGTTCTCAAACTGGAATTCCCTTTGTACCTGATACCTGCCTGATACCATTGAATGTCATTAAAATAGATGTTACATGTTACCCATAATAAATCATACTCTATATCTCCCGGAGGCTGCCCCGGAGTTCCCTGTCCACTTCCCACGTTTGACGCCAAATCTGCCTGCATTTTCTTCCAGTTTTCAGGTTCAATTTTAATATCGATTCGGTTTACTTTGTCGTCAGGAAAAACTAAATCGTAATCGGGCATGGCTGCTGAACTATGCGTTTTTTCAGTCCAGTCAGGTGTTTGAACTTCTATTTGTTGGTCGGATATAATTTCCTCATCTTTTGAGCAGGAAATAAAAGCAATCAGTAATACCAGAAACAGAAGTTGAAAAGTACTTTTCATTTTATGACTTTCATTTAAAATTCTTTTCGAAGGTAAAAGATAACCAAATCAAATAAAAAAAGAATCAACCAATACGGGGATTTCATCAACCAAATCCATTGATTGATCATTTCAATCCACTAACAGACGTAATGAAAGTAAAAAACCAATGTAATTTCAGAACTAAATCAGTTTACTCTGGAAAGTATTTCGAATCATTTAAAATCTGCTGGTAGTTGTTGTTTTGCATTAAATCAGGCAAAGTTGTTTCAGGGAATTTTTTCATGTACTGGCGAACAATCTGCCAGCCAATCCAAACTCCGGTGCGACCCGGCGATTCGAGCGGAAAGCCGCTGGTTGTTGGACTGTTATTAATGTAGCGCACAATGTCCATTCTTTTGTTCGAATACAACATTTTGTGCTCAATGAGTTGCGACCACATTTGAGCTTCGTTTTTTTTGCACCATTCAAGTTGCAGGCTTGTGTAACCAATTTTCAGCGAATCGTGCATTTCGGGTAGTAGCGCATCAACAAAATACATCAGTTTACCATGATGAATCATATTATCAAGCAACGAAGTTGCCTTGTTTGTATGTTCAAACTCGGTAACTCCCCAGGCATATGCAACGTCAGAAACAATTTTGTCTTTGTGCATATTCAGTATTTTGTATTGTGGTGTTGAATTCAGTTTTGAATAATAATCGCAATCTCTGCCCAGATATTTGTCAAGACTGATTCCTATTATATTCTCAGCAGTAAAAACCGATTGGTTAAATCCTGAAATACAGGTATAAACTGTGGGTACTTCTTTGCCCGGAAAATGATATTGAAAATATTTAAACGCTTCATTAAGTTCTTTCTCCGTTTTATCAAAATCAGAAAATTCGGTGTTTACCAGTTTTCTAACATCCTGAATCATTGTATCGGTTAAAAATTTCTTCATCCCATCAAGAAAAAGTGAATCGCCCATTCCGCCAATCTGAATAACCTTATATGTAAACAAATCGAAAAATTCGGGGTATTTGTTGCTTAATGCAATTATCGCTTTTAATGTATCGGTTGAATATATTTCGAATAGTTCATTGTCGAACCTAACCACTTCGATATCTGATTTGATATCTGAAATATTCACTTTCAGGGGATTTGGCTTGCATGAAAAAAGCAGAACAAAAATTAACAGAACAAAAATAGGTTGTCTTAAAAGTTTCATTTTTATGAATTTCTATTCAATACGGATAAATAAAAATAATATTGCGAAAGTGAAGTAAAAATTGGAGATTTGCAATCTCGAAAAAGTTCAAAGTTTAAAGTTGAAAGTTTAAAGTCTTTAAACATTGAACATTAAACTTTAAACTTTAAACTCAGGTTATGATAGTTGCTTTTGCCCAGTTAAATTATACCATTGGCGATTTCGAAGGAAATTCGGCAAGAATTATTCAGTACATTAAAAATGCAAAAAATGAAGGCGCCGATTTGGTGATTTTTTCAGAATTGTCGGTTACAGGTTATTATCCGCACGATTTACTTGAGAAAAAAGAATTTATTCAGAAAGCTGAAAATACAGTTTTAAAAATTGCGGAACATTGCTTTGGAATAGCTGCAATTGTAGGCGCTCCTCGAATTAATGAAAACGCCCGGGGTAAGCAACTGTACAACTCGGCATTCTTTTTAAACGAGGGAAAAATTCAGCACATTCAAAATAAAACCCTGCTGCCCACTTACGATATTTTTGATGAATACCGACATTTTGAACCTAACCGTACTTTCGAAATTGTTGATTTAAAGGGAGAAAAAATTGCTGTCACCATTTGTGAGGATTTGTGGGACGAGCAACCTACTGCCAACGAATTCGGTAAAGACAAACTTTACCAGGTTTCGCCAATGGAAGAGTTAGCCAAATTAAATCCCGGTTTTGTGGTGAATATTTCGGCATCTCCGTTTTCATACAATCAGGAGGAATGGCGAAAAAATGTGCTGATAAACAAGGCTAAAAAGTATAAAATCCCAATTCTTTACATCAATCAGGTTGGTGCTCAAACCGAATTAATTTTCGACGGGGGTTCGGTTGCAATTGATAAAACAGGCGTAATTGTTAAGGAACTGAAATATTTCAAAGAAGATTTCATGTTGATTGACACCGGAAATTTTGGCGCAAAACAACTTCAACCTAAAACTGATGCAACCGAAAAGATTCATGATGCACTGGTATTAGGTATTCGCGACTACTTTGGCAAAATGGGATTTAAAAAAGCCACACTCGGTCTTTCAGGAGGAATCGATTCGGCTTTAACACTGGTTTTGGCTGTTCGTGCGCTGGGTGCCGAAAATGTGAGGGTACTTTTAATGCCCTCGAAATATTCATCTGACCACAGTATTGATGATGCCCGACAACTGGCAGAAAACCTTAACGTTAAGTATGATATTGTAAATATACAATCGGCGGTGGATGCTTTTGAAACCGGCCTGAGTCCTCTTTTTTCAGGCACAAAAACAGATATCACAGAAGAAAATATACAAGCCCGGGCCCGGGGAATTTACCTCATGGCCATTTCGAATAAATTCGGTCATATTTTGCTGAATACCACCAATAAAAGCGAGTGCGCAGTTGGTTACGGTACTTTATATGGCGATATGAACGGCGGTTTGGCCGTTTTAGGTGATGTATATAAAATGGAAATTTTCAGGCTTGCCCGGTTTATCAATCGCGACATTGAAATTATTCCCGAAAATACAATTACAAAACCACCTTCAGCCGAACTACGCCCCGACCAGAAAGATTCAGACTCACTGCCGGAATACTACGATTTGGACAGGATGCTTTTTAGCTACATTGAAATGAATTTGTCGCCGAAAGAAATTGTGGCTATGGGATTCGACGAATCAGTGGTTAACCGCGTAATCAGAATGGTAAACATGAACGAGTACAAACGTTTTCAGGCTGCACCAATTTTACGAATCAGTTCAAAAGCATTTGGATTTGGCCGAAGGATGCCGCTTGTGGCAAAATATTAGAAATTTGAATTCGATTTTCACCTTCATAATCATTAACTTTACCCAATATTAAAAATGGTTTAATGATGACAAAAACGGCAATAATTAGTTTCGACAACAATGATAAGGCCATCAGAAAAATAATTGATGGTCTTGTAAGTATGGGAGCTATTACATTTGAGGAATACCCGTATAATCAGGCAATGGTTGAAAAAATTAAACGTGGTGACAAGGCTATTAAAGAAGGTAAGGGAATCATAGTCAAACCCGACGATTTATGGAAGTAATCTTTACTCCTGAAGCTTTTGAAGACCTTCGATATTGGAAACAAAGTGGTAATAAATCTGTTCAAACTAAAATCACGGAATTGATAAACAGCATTCGTGAAAAGCCTTTTGAAGGCATAGGAAAACCTGAACCACTGCAATATAACCTCTCCGGAATATGGTCGCGTCGTATCAATAAGGAACATCGGTTAATTTATTCTGTTGATGACAAAATCCATATTTATTCCCTTCGTGGACATTACAAAAAATAATCCAGAAAGTTTTCCTGAAAAATAAATTACAAATCACTCCAACTTCTCATTTTCTGCGCGGAGGTGTAAGTTGTTTATAGTTTCTAACGACATTTAACAACCGGTTTCCATCGGAATGGCACTTGTAAATACAGGTAAAATTGCACCAGCCTTGAATGTTTAGATTTGATGCCCGGTAAGAAATATTTTAAATAAGTCAGAAATATTCAGTTTGGCAATACTAAAGCCA
The DNA here is from genome assembly GCA_041737765.1 of Draconibacterium sp. Classification (GTDB taxonomy): domain Bacteria; phylum Bacteroidota; class Bacteroidia; order Bacteroidales; family Prolixibacteraceae; genus Draconibacterium. The sequence continues at coordinate 22,648 of JBGSRA010000061.1, forward strand.
ATGTATCTCACTTTGGTATAATATCCTAAATTTGATGTTTCTATTAATTACAACATAATTCAATGTTTCAAAACAAGAAGGAACATCCAACAGAAAAGTCAAAATTACATCCCCGAAATAAAAACCGGGAGCGCTACGATTTCAGGCAACTGATAAGTAGCTTACCCGAATTGGAGCCATTTGTAAAAACAAATATTTACGGAGACGAGTCAATAGATTTTGCCAATCCAGATGCTGTAAAAGCATTGAATAAAGCGCTTTTGATTCATCATTACGGCATCACCAACTGGGATATTCCACATGGTTATTTGTGTCCGCCAGTTCCGGGCAGGGCCGATTACATTCATCATATTGCCGGTTATTTGGGCAAAAATAACTTCGGGAAAATTCCAACAGGAAAGCAAATTAAATGTCTCGATATTGGTGTGGGAGCCAGTTGCATTTACCCGATTATTGGGAGTCATGAATACGGGTGGTTGTTTATTGGCTCTGATATTGACCCGGTTGCGATTGAATCTTCAAATAAAATAATAGAATCCAATCTTTCATTACATGGAAAAGTTGAATGCAGACTACAAACCAACACAAAAGATATTTATGTTGGTATTATTCGCAAAGATGAATTGATTGATCTTTCCATTTGCAACCCTCCATTTCATGCTTCAGCGAAAGAAGCACAGGCTGGAACTTTGAGGAAAATTCATAATTTAAATCCAGGGAAAACCAATAAACCGATTCTGAATTTCGGAGGGCAAAACCATGAATTGTGGTGCGAAGGTGGCGAAGAAAAATTTGTGCGGAATATGATTATGCAAAGCAAAAAATTTGCTGACAATTGTTTTTGGTTCTCTGCTTTAATTTCCAAATCATCGAACCTGAAAAGTATTTATCAAGCCCTTGAACAAGCCAGTGCATTTAGTTTTGAAACCATACCGATGGGTCAGGGAAACAAAATAAGTCGAATTGTGGTTTGGACATTCCTTTCAGTAGAAGAGCAAAACAAGTGGAAAAATTCAAGGTGGAAATAATACTGCCTATATATCCATAGTACCCGGTTTAATCAAATGACTTTACTTTTTAGCTTATATTTGCTATGATTTAAAATCAGTATGTAAAATTTAAAAATAAAGCCTTATGAAAACCTTCGTATTACTCATTTTTATAATGTTGTTTGTTCCTGTTTTTTCGTTTGCGGGAGAAATTTACGGAACAATAAAAGGCGATGACGGAAAACCTTTAACCAACCAGGTAGTTCAAATCATGGCAAACGACAAAGTGATGGCCTCCGACACAACCGATGTAAATGGCTACTTTACGATTAATGTTAAAGAAGTCGGTAAATTCAAACTCGAAATTGCTGCATACAAAGGCGCCAGTTACGAAGTTTTTTCATCGAACAAATCGACCCGATACAACTTACTTCTGCGTAAAGAAGGTGACAAATGGATACTAAAGAACCTTTAGAACCGACAAAGGATAAACGGGATTTTTGGGATAAGATACAAATCATCCTGCATCCATTAGGCGGTTTAATTACTGCCCTGACTATAGCTTTGGTCAGCTATTTCGGTTCCTCTTATCTAAACAACAGACAGGACAACGAATCGAAAATACGGCTTTATACCGAACTGATGAGCAGCCGCGAACAAGCCGAAAGTGCGCTCCGGAAAGATATGTTTAATTCAATCCTGGGTACCATTCTCAAAGATTCACATTCTTTGGATGAAAATATCCTTCAACTTGAATTACTGGCCTATAACTTTCATGAATCGCTAAACCTGATGCCCCTTTTTGTTTACCTCGACCGCCAGATTGCCCTTGAAAAAAACTTCAGGCATAAAGTCGAATACAGGAAGCGTTTATACAAAATGGCCAGAGATGTAACTTCAAAACAGATTTCGAGCCTCGAGGGTGCTGCTGCCAGGGAGACCCTGTTTATTACTTTTTCGGGTGATTCGATTGTTTATGAACCCGGACTTTCGCAAGAGATGCAAATGGACTGGACCGATTCGAAAATTTTTTACGATACGGTTAGGCTTGGAGAAACAGTAAACAATTACAAAAGAGTGGTTTACGTAAAAGCTACCGGATATAATATTGATGAAAAATCGGTGAATTTGAGACTCGACATTGAAACCTCGGTAAACGAAAAGTTCATTAACATGGTTACCCAGGAATTTACCATTGATTATTTTCAGTTTCCTATGATTGATAACACACGCCTTTCAAACGATATGCGTTGTGCAGTTGTAATGCGCGATTTCGATTATCCGAATTTTATTGAAATTGATATACTTTATTTCCCTGGTTCACATTCGAGCCTGAAAGAAAAACCCTATTATGACGAGGTTGTAAAAAAACTTTTGGTAAAATAAGGTTTCTGTCATCGATACTGCACTATTTAATATATTTTAATCACTGGTTCAGTGAAAAATGAATTCGACCAAATATCATGGGCAGGCAATTAATTAATACCCAGTAAAATTGCATGAAAAATCAGTATTTCAAGGCAATTTAATTTGATACGTTTATGAAATTATTATTAAAAATGAAATTGAGTTTGACAAATTTTTTTAGCTTTGATGCTATAAAACATACAGATTCGCTACATGTTAAATATTGAATTTGGAATTAAAGATATTGTTGATAATCCAAAATCACTTTTTTACGTTTTAACACCGGAAGAAAAGGAGGAACTTCAACATCATATTTCGCTTTCGAATTATCGAAAAAACGAATTTATATTCAAGGAGGGCGATAAACCAACCGGTTTGTTGATTTTGGTTGATGGAAAAGTAAAAATTTTCAAGGAAGGTGTTGGCGGTCGTGAGCAAATTATCAGAATGGCCAAACCGCACGGAGTTATTGGCTATCGTGCTCTTGTAAGTAACGAAAATCACATTGCATCGGCATTAACTCTTGAAGAATCTTTAATTTGTTCAATAAGTGCAGATTTCGTTATGAACCATGCTTTGAAAAACAGCGATTTCTCGTTTAAAATCATTCAAAAACTGGCCAGGGAACTTGCATTTTCGAATGGCAGAATGGTTACACTCACTCAAAAACACATTCGTGGACGGCTTGCTGAATCGCTTCTTTTATTAAAAGAACAATATGGCGTGGAAATTGATGGGTTTACACTTCGTGTTTATCTTTCGAGGGAAGATATTGCCAATTTATCGAATATGACTACTTCGAATGCCATCAGAACTTTATCGACCTTTGCCAGCGAAAGGGTTATCGCCATTGACGGACGTAAAATCAAAATTCTGGATGCTAATCGCCTGGAACGAGTTAGTAAATTAGGATAATCAGCTTTAAAATAAAAGATGAGGCTGTCCAAAATCTCAAAATAGGGCAGCCTTCTTTTTTTGTTTTCAAGCGGCATTTTTTGTATAGGTTACCTGTTTAGCGAATTGGTTTTTTATTTTTAAGATAAAAACCAGCACAAAGACAAAATACTGCTGTTT
>JBGSRA010000088.1:0-61871 GCA_041737765.1 Draconibacterium sp.
GGGGCCGAAAAATAATAGTAGGACCAGAGAAGAACCATGAACAGGAAAAAGAAATAAATGAAAAACCTGTGAATAAAAATAAAGAGTTCACGTAAAATGAAATTAAAAACTCAATTTTCACACAGCCTGTTTAGCCAACGGTAAATAAACTGCACAAAATAAGGACTTTAGTCCTGCATAATATTACCATTATGAAAAAACTGCAATTCACTTTATTTCTGTTTACTGTTCCGTTTTTAATTCAGGCACAAATTCGGATTTACCCACCTGCCAAAGATGGTTTCGAACAACGAATCAGAAATTATATTGATTCAATTCGGGTGGTTGATACTCATGAACACCTGATGAATCCAGTCGGAATTGCCAAAAGTCCGATGTGTGATTTTACCCTTTTACTTCATCATTACGCTGATGACGATATTAAATCGGGCGGGATGCAAAAAACTGTTTTCGATGGTTTGCTTTCTGACACATCGCTGACAGTAATGCAAAAATGGAACATGATAAAACCATGGTGGGAAAACTCAAAAAATACAGCCTATAACAGGGTAGTTTTACTTACCATAAAAGAACTTTTTGGAATTGATAAACTCGACGAAACCACGGTTGAACCAATTTCGGCAAAAATAAAAGGAGTGTATAAAACCGATTGGTTTAATTATGTAATCGAAGAAAAATGTAAAGCTGATTTTGTGATTGTCGATGGAAATGACCGAAGTTATGGCGACCCGGCAAAATTCAGGTACGTTCAGCGGTTTGGCTATTATGGTTTTAGCTCGAAAAAAGATTTTGAAAATCTGGCCAGACAAAACGAAATGAAAATTCAATCGGTTGACGACCTGACTGCTTCACTTGAAAAGGACTTTCAGAAAGCTTTGGAAAAAGGATTTGTGGCTGTTAAAAACGGCACAGCATACAGTCGTTCACAGTTTTACGATGATGTGGATAAAGAAACAGCCGAAAAAATATTCACAAAAATTCAAAACAGCCAAAATCCGTTACCGTTCGATTCTGTAAAACCTCTTTCAGATTACTTGTGGCACCGCACCATCGAACTGGCTCGCAAATACAATAAACCCATCCAGATTCACACCGGATTGCAGGCCGGCGATGGAAACTATATCGAAAACTCGAATCCTGCACTTCTGGCCAACCTGTTTTTAAAATACCGTGATGTGAAATTTATCCTTTTTCACGGTGGATATCCTTATGGTGGCGAACTGGCTACCCTGGCCAAAAACTTTCAGAATGTGTACATCGACCTTTGCTGGCTGTACATAATTTCGCCATCATACAGCGAAAGATACCTGTACGAATGGCTGGAAACTGTTCCTGCCAGTAAAATTATGGCTTTTGGCGGCGACTATCATAACATCGAAAATGTTTACGGGCATTTGCTTTTTGCAAAGGAAATTATTGCTAATGTTCTGATTGAAAAGGTAAATGACGGATATTTTTCGGAAGATGAAACATTCAAGATTGTTAAAATGATGCTCCACGACAATGCGGTAAATCTTTTTGAACTGAATAAATGAGTAACCTTGTAAGGCGGTAAAATCTGACTTAAAATTGAAAGAATTATAAGTCAGATTTTATTTGCATACATATAATTTACACTTCGTATTTTCATTTACCCAAAACCTCCGAAAGAAAAATTGATATTCATTTTTATATGACTTTTCTCTTTTGGAGTTTTTACATGTAATACTATTTTACCTACAAAATTACTCACAAAACTTGATGGGTATAATGCCGATAGATGTTTAATAATCAGCAATGAATGGAGTGATATTGCTGAGTAAAATTAAACACTAATCGGTATAACAGGAAAAAACCACAAAAACCGGAAGTAAATTTTATTGGCAAATCAGTTATTTCTTTATCAATTTCAATGTTTCAGAAATATTATCATTTTCCACCTCTATATAATAAATTCCGGGTTTGAATTGAGACAATCCAATTTCAACAGATTGCTTTCCAGCAGAAGAAGAATCAGATATTTTTTCTTTTACCAGTTTTCCTTCGACTGAAAAAATCGTTACAGTTACCTTATTTCCCGATTCAGTGAAAAAATCGATATAAACTTTTTCTGTAGCCGGATTTGGATAAAGTTTTATTTTTTGGTTTTCATTATCAAGCTGTGTGTTCGATACCGGAAAAGACTTTAATTCTGTGATTTGCGGAATATCTGTTTCCATATTTTCAACATTATCAATGGCCAGTGCATAAAAGCGATACGTGTTTTTTTCGGTTGCCGAAATCGCATATTCCATGCTGTTATGAAAACTTTCGCCTGCAAGTGTAAAAGGGCCATAATTTACTGATGCAAAAAACAACAAACGGTTTAGTCCCGAACCCTGCGAATTGTCGGATGAAGAACATGAAACGGTGATTTTTTCATTACCCCCTGAATAATATATGGGATTCATAATAGTTTTTGGCTCAATCAAATCAATAATATTCATCCAGGTGTTTGTTTGAATCGGTGGATTCATATCAAAAACAATGGAAGCAGCATTTTCAATTTTGGTTCCTGTTGGCAGGTCTTTTTTTAGTTCGACTGAAAACGAAACAAAGCCTTCACCTTCAGGAGGTGTAATGTTTGGCAGTAGTTCAATTCCTTCTATATCCCATTTGATGATATTGCCGTTTCGTTCCATTTTCCATTTGTAATTTGTCCCCGAATGGCTTGTTGCACCAAATTTTACCGTTTCAGGATCGAAAACAGCCGATAAAGTATCAACTATCTGAACTCGGTATGCAGGAGCCGATGCTTCCTTTTTATTTTCGAACATGATGATGTAGTTCATCAGTGTAGTTGTTGAAATAAAATTCTCTTCGCCATATCCTTTTGGTCCGGTAATTTCATTTGGATCCCATGATTTTACCAGTTTACCTTCAATTTGTTTACAGCTGGCTACTTTTTCTTCCACTCCATACAAGCCCACTTCTTTGTAAAACCAATGAAATAATCTTCTTCTGAGAGAATCCTTGATTTTGTAAACAGCTTCGGCACCTTCACCTATTTTAAATAATACTTTGGTAACTGGATTGGTCTCTGATATCTTTTTTACTGTATATTTCGATATGTGTCTCAGTGTTGTAACAGTTTTACCGTATTGCTGCTTTTCTGTTTTCAGTTGGTTTACTGTAAGATTAAGTCCACGTGCATATTCGTCTTCTTCGGCTTTATCCAAAGCAAACTGCTCACCAACTTTATCCACAATTAAATCTTGTGCTTCATCTTCTGCCACATGTCCAAAAAAGCCGCCAACCGTCAGTGTAACCATATTTTCAGTAGCACTTTTCAGTGATTCTGGCAAACCATAAACGATTACATCAAAAGAATAATGTTCGTTTGGTTCGAGATAAGGAATGAAAAATACCTGTGTTAAGTCATTTGCATCACCCAGTGAATCAACAGGTAATATCTCAACTCCGCCGTTGAATGGTAAATTCACCTGTTTAAAACGAACATCTTCAGAAACAGCCATTGTCAGCAGTACCGGATTGGTTCTTGAATCGGTAACATTGTAAACGTGAATGGTAAAAGGATTTGGCGCACCAACCCTTACATCAGCCCTGCCGATCATGTCCACCAGTATATTTGATTTCACTGGAACAGTCCCGTCGCCTGCACTGATTACAAAATCACCGAATTCACTCATCATCGAAGCTGGTTTGTCCCAGCGGCCGATGGTTATTGTGTTGAGGGCGGTGTCGAGAACAGAATATTCGCCTACAGAAACCACTTCCCATGTTTCACCATTATCTGTACTTCTGTACACTTTCAGGTTTTCTTCCTTTTGTCCGTTCAATAAGGTCTCATCATAGTAAAGTTTAAGGACGTAACTTTTTACTGCGCCAGTTCCGTCAGGTTTAATTCGCCACCAGCGTTTTACTGAACCAGTCAAATCAGGATAGGTTTGATTGTTAAAAACAGAAATATCAACTCCTTCAATCCTGTCACTCCATTCCCTCAATTCGAAATCAGCAAAAATACCTTCCTGTGCGGTAAACGAACGGTAGCTCCAAGAATTGTTTACGCGATGATACCTGCTGATTTTGCCTAGGTTGATAATTTTTGCCTGACCGGTTCGCACATATACAGGCGATGATAAAGTTGTGTTTAGCAGATTAAGTATTCCACCCTTGCCAATTTCAAGATCGGCATACACATCCAGTTTCCCCGAAATAATGACTTCTGAATTAATCAGTACTTTACCCCCGGGTTTATCGCTGTTTTCGGCTTGCTGTATGTAAACATTGGCATCGTAATTTCCTGTTAATGAAATTGTTTTGCCATTAGTTGTCGGATAAACGGTTGAAATACCTGTTGATCCAAGATTATTCGAATTTCCATATAAATAAAGGTACATCGATCGGGGAGCAAATTTCACTTGCCTTACTTTTACAGTGTCTTTGTTCAAATCGGCATAATTGGTAAAGTTGCCTTTAACTCTTAATTTTTGTAGGTTCACCTGACTGCTCACCCGGGCTCCTTTGTCAAGAGTCAGGTTTCCTTCGATTGTCAGATCCTTTAAAAATGTATAAGTTGGACTTTTTAAAGTTACATTGCCGTAAATAGTCCCCCCGATCAACGAATTTTCTGCATTCAAAACTCCTGAACCATCAAAAACAATTGAAATTACAATTTCTGATGATGAACCTACTGTTCCATAATAACTATCATAACGAATACTGTCGGCGTACAAACTTAAACTGTTTGCGCCCATTTTCAGCTTTTTACCGGTAGTTGAGACACCTGAATTGATTCTGCAATTCTTAAACATCAGATTTGATGCAGCCACGGCAAACTCATCACTCATGTTCATATTTATTTGTTTGCATTCAATAGCCGAAGACCCTGAAAGTTGTTGGTTTGCTCCGGTCATATTAATATATCGTGGTTTCAAAACACCGTTGTTAATCAGGTTTCCAGATAGGTCAATATCGAAATAATCATTATAATCAATGATTTCGCCATTGTTAATTAAATTACCTGATATTTTAAGAAATGACAGGCCTCCACTGTTCTTTTCCCTGATAATTTTTCCTCCTGAATTAATCGTCAGATTAATCATCGGGTATGAAGTTGATGAGTAACTTCCGCCATTAGCAGTAACTTTTGAGGTAATGATCACATTGTCGGTTTGAGTAGGAATATTTCCGCCAATCCATGTTGTTTTGTCGCTCCATTTTCCACCCTGGGCAGTTGAGGTAATATCAGCGGCAAACGCCATTTCCCCAATAAGTAAAAAAACAATCAGAGCACAAATAATACTCAATTCTCTAGTTGACCTTTTCATAGTTTAATGTTTTAATTTTGGTTGTAAATCAAGGTTTGTAACAGGAAGTAAAAATACCATTTTCAAAAAGGGGGGTATGTCCAATTCGTATGAAGTGTAGTTATATGGTAAAATTAATAGGCACCAAACCTGTTTTGAATGTAAAAATTACGTAAAACTGTAATAATTATAAACATAATTTTAAAATACGGAAAAACAGAAGAAGATTTAAAATCATAAGAAATCAATCAGGCATTTGTTGGTAAATCCGGACAAAATAATGTTAACGGACATGATTTACGAATTCAGATAGACTGTTTTGGGGTTATTATTTACAGTTGCGTATATTTGAAAACTCAGGTTAATGCGCCATCAGATTGGCAGCTTCATTCAGTATTTTTCTGACCTGAAAATCGGTTGTTCCCATTTCTTTCAGCAGTTCTATGTTGTCTTTCAGCTGGCTGCACAAAATAATGCCTTTTCCGAGCAGATACTGTTTTTCTTTTTTGGTGAGGGAAATCAGCGAAGTAACCGGGTACAATCCGGTTTTGTCAATCCAGTATTTTAGTCCCGTATCCAAAGGATAATCCCACGAAATCAGCACCAGTCCTGCGCATTTTGCGTATTGCAATGCATCATCGCTGAAGCGGGTATTGGTAACCACACCACCACGGTAACGGAGTTCTTTTCCATATTTTTCTTCCCACGACGCTTTCACATCAAGGAACCGTGATTGTATATATAATGGCACCTGAACACCGCTGTTGCTGCTGTTATCTAAGTGAAACTTGCATTCCACCATTATCATTTCACCGGGTTTGCGGGCAATCACATCCACTTCGTGCTGAACGCATTTTCCCTTCACAATTACACCGGTTTCAACCTCGTATCCCATGGTTTCAAAAATCTTTCCCACAAAAATTTCGAATGGAAAACCCGTTGGCCCCATTTCCATAATGGCATTTTTCAGACTGTAACGGCCAGCTATTATGTGCGATTCCTTTTTCAGGAGATCAAAAGCCATCTGGTAGATTTTCCGGGTGGATATTCCGTTATAAAGTTTGGTTGTGACGAGGCTGGTAATTTTTTCCTGTTCTTCAATTTCTGCTCCCGAGGAAGCCAATGCCTGTTTTAACTTTTCCTGGTCGAACAAAACCTTTTCCCCGTTTCCTTTTATAACCTGAATTTCCATTGCTATTTAGTTTTAGTTAAAGATAGCAGTAATTTGGGGCTGACCAAAAGGTTTCTGATTCAAAAAATCTTCGCTAAATTCATTGATTTCTAATCTTCTGAATTCTTTTCTCTTTGTAAAAATATTTTGAATAGGCCTAATACAATCCTGCCAAATTCAGCTTATATTACTTTTCATAATAAAACCACCCTGCTTCCATCATTTTCCAGTCGTCACCTTCCTTATTTTTGGAATAAAACCGCAACCTTTGGTTTCCTTCTTTTTCAAAGAATTCTATTCGAACCGGATGAAATCCCTTTTTCAGAGCTAAAGTACCCACATTTTCGCCTTTAATAGTAGTTTTTTCATCGGTAACCATTTCCCCACCAACATAAAAACGAGCTGCGTCGTCGGCATTCACCCTGAAAATGTACAGGTTATCTTCCTCAATTTTGATGAATCCTGTGTAAACCAATGCCCAGTGGTCTTCGCGTGGGGCAATATCGGCAACGGCAAAATCGGTCGCATAACCTTCTTTTATTGGTTTCAGGATTTTGAAATCGGGGAAGCTTTCCCAGTCACCTTCGTAACTGGCATATTTAAGTCCAGCCTCCACATTTGTAACATTTACTGGTTCGAGGTAGGCAATTTTTCTGAACTCACGGATTTCATTGCTGCTGACTTCATTTTTACCGTTTTTTATCTGAAACGAAAAAATTGTATTGTTATCAATCTGAATGTGTTGACTGTAGGTTTTTCCGGCAGATTTGTTTACTGAATAAACTGTTGTCAGGTTAATAAAAGGATTCGAAAATTCGATGGTGGTATTATCGAGAAATGAATTGATATTTTTTGTGATAAACTCAGTTTTGGTGGGTTGCACAGCGAACTGTGATTTTCCCTGGAGTGCAAAGTTTTTGTTCTCCACACCGTCGTACTTAATTTCCCATTCGGTGCAAATCAGGTCAATTTTATCGTAATCGAGTGGTTTAGCCGAACGGAATGGAATTTCGATTTGCTTTTCTCCACCTGCCGGAATGGTTATTTCAGTTTCAGGAGTTTCTATAGCCAACTGGTGGTGATGGAAAATGTTCAGGTTTAAAATCATATTCGTTTCTGAAGGATTGGCAAAACTGAGGTAAAGAGTTCCGCTGGTGAATTTTGCCCCTGAATTACATAACATCAGGTGTTGCATTTTTGAATTCGAAATCAGAGGTTCTGCCATGGCGCGGGTTTTTGTGTTGGCAACATCGTGGGGCAAAATTCCGTCAAGTTTCAGATTGGCCATCATGGGACCGTTGTCGCTCATCGTAATCCACGAAATATGGTCGAACTGGCCAAATGGCTCGCCCAATAATGCTGAACCGGCACCTGTTGTTGCCAGAATATAATAATTGGCGCGATTTATTTCTTCGTGGTGGTAACGGTGTTCGTGGCCGGCAATTACAGTGTGTTTGCGGCTATTCAGTGCTTCCTGAATTTCAGGAAAACGTCCGCCGGTGTCGTAAGTCCAGATGGGATGGTGCATGAAAAGGTAGGTCCATCGTACATTTTCGTTTTCCTTTAAAGTTTTTAAAACGAAATCGGTTTGTTCGCGTGTGAGATTATAATCATCGTCGTCGTTACTGTCGAGCGTGATAAACAGCACGTTTTTATACACAAAGTTATAATACCGGCGACCGTAACGTTTTTCCCACTCTTTTTCCATCACCTTGTTGGTAATGTCGTGGTTGCCGGGCAGGTAAAAAAATGGCATTTTCAGGTTCGAAATAATCTGGTTTACTTCATCCCATTGTTGAGCAATAATTGCGGTGTCAGTGGTGTATCCCTGTATGAGGTCGCCCACGCAAATTACAAACTCGGGCATCACCAAATTCAGTTTTTCAACACCAACTTCAAAAACTCCGCGACGGTTTCCGCCGGTTCGATCGGCAACAATGGCAAACTGAAAGTTCGAAGGATCGTTGTAAAAATCAAGATTGGTCCATGGTTTTTTTACCGTATCAACATCGGTTTTGAAATCCTTTTTTGAAGTGCAGCCTGCAAAAATAATTAGGACAACCACAATTGATAAAATGAAATGTTGTTTCTTCATAATGTTTGCTAATTAAGTAATTCAGGTGGTTAAATTAGGAAAATGATTTAAACTGAATGATATTTGTTAACTTTTAAAATCAGTCAATTTTTTAGCTTTGCCAAAAAAATTAATTTTTTGTTTCAATCGTTAAACAATTCCTTAAATGAACCTGAAAACAGCCCTTTTATTAAAAATCTGTGTTGTATTTTTAATGTCCACCATCAACGGTTTTGCCCAGATAAGTTTTTCAAAAGTGAATAAACTTACAACCACTGCCCAATTCTACGGCGTTAAAGTAGCCGACATGAATAATGATGGTTTGGATGATATTATTGCCGGGACATTTTATTCATGGGACTATTCAACGGAAGACGCAAAAATTTTTATTTACAATCAGGATAGCGCTGCCAGCTTTATTAAGAGCTCCGAAATTGACTATCCTAAAATTTATTCCGGTTTAAAATCGATTGAAATAGGAGATGTAGATAACAATGGTTTGAAAGATGTAATAATTGCCTATTCCGACAGTATTGCGATTTCATATCAAAACGCGATTGGCAGCTTTGGCGGTTTTCAAACGTATTATTGTGCAAGAATGATTGATCGTGTAATTTGTACCGATATAAATAATGATGGATTAAGCGATATTGTGGCAATAAACAATGAATACGACTCCTTTTTTGTTGTGTTTGAACAAACAATTGGAGGACTTGAAAAACACGTTTATCCAAATCCCAAGCATTATGCATTTAAACTGGCAGAAATTGGAAATATCAACAACGACAGCTTACCTGACATGGTGTATCAATATGATTATGATCACAGGGACACCAATGTTTTTATCAATATAAATGAGCAGGGAAATTTCATATCTGACTCAATTTTTTTAACATATCCGGAATATGATGAATACAAATCACTGCACGACCTGACCATAGGAGATTTTGACATGGATGGCGCAAATGATATACTTGGATTGAATGTATTTACCGATTCGATTTATATTTGGAAGAACCAAAACATGGAATTTGAATTGCCCGTAAAAATCAAGACGAATGACTATTCAAGAAGAATAAAATTTGTTGATTTAAATTGTGATGGAAATAAAGAGATACTGGTATTTGCAGAAACTTTAATCTCAGTGCATGAAAATACCGATAATTACGCCCACTTTGAGACCAGTGAGGTTCCGAATCAACCTTCGTCGCCAACAATGTGGTACAATGTTTTCGATACCGGAGATTTAAACAACGATGGCAAATTGGATATTGCAATTGCATACCTCGACGGGATTGTAATTATGGCAAATACATCGAAACCCGCTGTTTTTAATTCGATAGATACAATAATCAGAATTGATACAGCATCCTATTCAATCGATACTTTTCAATATAAAACCGGTTATTCCGAATGTCCCGATACACTTTTAACTCCGGCAAACTGCAAGGTTGATTCATTTTTGGTAACTAACATTTACCATAATGTCGATGCTTTTATCGACACAATACGAATCAGACAGGGTGAGATTTGTGGTAAGGAATATATTGACACTTTAATCTCTGAAAGGCATTATAAATTTATGTTTACTCTGATTTCCGACAGCACACTTTTTTACAGTAAGGTAACAAACTCAGATGATATTAAACTGGCTTCAAAAAACATCAAAATATTCCCGAATCCTGTCAACCGCAATTTAACAATAGAGTTAAACGATTTGGCAAACCATTGGGTATCAAAAATCGAAATATTGTCTTTATCAGGTCAGTCAGTTATTTCAAAAGATTATAGAAGAAACATGAACCAAATTGAAGAAATAGATGTAGCGCACATCAAACCGGGATACTATTTTTTAAGAATGTATTTTGATGATTTTATTTTTGTTGAGAAATTCCTGAAAGAATAGTTCCTCATTGTTAAATAGAATTGTAGCACAGCACGCCGGGCTACCCATATTAAATCCATCCGGGATTTGCTCACTTCGTAATTCATCATTCCCTGCCCGTCCGGTCAGGCGGGCTTATTCGATATTTCTTATTCTTTCTTCCTCACTTTCCCCCTTTGGGGGAATCAGAATGGGGTTTTGTTCTTAATCCAGTGCAGACGGTGGCGCATCTTCCGGTGCCGAACCCCATTTTTTGTTGGGTTTTGGTCCCATTTCGAGTTCTAGTGTAGAGCCATTCATCAGCTCTTCGTGAGTAAACCAGGTTTTTGTCAGCGGTTGGCCGTTCAGTTTTGCCGACTGAATATATTTGTTTACAACCGAACAACCGGGCGCTTTTACGGTAAATGTTTTTCCATTTTCAAGCTGAATTTTTACCTCCTCAAAAACCGGGCTGCCTATAGTGTAAATTGGTAATCCCGGCGTTACAGGGTAAAATCCCATCGAGGAAAAAACCACAAAAGCGCTCATACCGCCGCCATCCTCATCGCCGGGAATACCAAAAATGTTGTCTTTGAACCACACATCGAGCAGAAAGCGGATGCGTTTTTGTGTTTTCCACGGGTCACCAGCATAATTATACAGGTACGGAATGTGAAAACTGGGTTCGTTACCCATCGAATACTGACCCACATTGCCGGTGGCATCGGGGAATTTAGCCCAGAAAGCATAACGGCTTCTGCCCAGCGGTTCGCGAAACAATTGGTCGAGTGTTTTACTGAATTCTTGCCGGCCTCCCATCAAACCAATCAAACCCTGAATATCGTGCTGAACATGCCACTGGTAGGTGTAGGCGTTGTTCTCGTCGTAGTAGTCGCGCCCACCCATACCTCCATCAAATTTCGGGTCGATGTCAAGCCATTCACCTTTTTCGTTTTTCGGCCACATTAGTTTTGTTTCGGGGTGGTACAAATTGCGGTAGTTGGCTGCCTGTGCATTGAAATATTTATAATCTTCTTCCTTACCAAGTTCTTTCGCCATTTGCCCCAGTGCCCAGTCGTCATAGCTGTGTGCCAGTGTGATAGCCACACTCTGCCGTTTTTCGAAACCGTGAACTTCGGGGTAAGTTTCGATTTCGCCCGGAGCCAGCGCAGGGAAAAATCCCTTTTCACGATAGAAATCATCGAGCGGGGTTTTTGGTCCGTTTCTCCAAGGTAACATCGTTGCGTCGGTAGCGTTTTTCTTTATTCCTTCGTAGGCTTTCTGAACATCATAATCGCGCACATTTTTACGATAGGCATCCAGTAAAACGATGGTGGAATGAAACCCATGCATAGCCGGGTTGTCCATAAAAAGCAGCGGGAATTGAGGCATCCAGCCACTTTGTTCGTACATTTTTACATACGAATTGAGCATGTCGTTTTCCTTTTTTGTGTCGATTATCATTCGCAACGGATGATGAGCCAGATAGGTATCCCAAACCCAGTCGTCAACAAAAAACGGGCGGTCGGTTTCGTGCACCTGGTGGTCGTAAGCACTGTAATATTTTCCGTCTTCGGTGATGTCCATCATACGCTCGTATGTGCGGTAAAAAGCTGTATAAAAACTCCGCTTTTGCGCTTCGGTGCCGCCTTTTACCTGAATTTTGCCCAGCGCAGTTTCCCAGATTGCCTTGCCGTTTTCTGCCAGTTTTTCAAAATCACAACCGGTAATTTCGTTGCGCAGGTTTTTCTCAGCCTGTTCGGCACTGATAAACGAAATGGCATATTTAAACAGAACCACCGGATTTTTGCTTTCACTGAAATTAAACCACGCTACCGGTTTGCCAACAGGTTGTTCAGGCTTTCCGTTTTCTTCGATTAATACCTTAGGTTCAGCATCGAATTCGCCAAAAACAAAGGCTTTCATACCTTCAAATTCTTCGGTGCCGGTAAAGGTTTTTTCAGAAATAATTTTCCATTCTCCCACATTTTTCAGGTTAAAACGCAGCCGTTTTTCGCCAGTTTCGGGAAAAGTAAAACGAAAAAAGCCACTCTTCGCAGCAGGTACAAACTCGGTTGTAATCTCCTCGTCAATTAAATAGGTTGAAAAGAAAAATGGCCTTGTCACTTCCAACTGATGGTCGTATGTTTGGCGTGTTTTCCAGGTTCCGCTGCCGGGATTTCCGGTGCCCGGCAAAACGCCAAACAATTCGCCATTGCGGTGCGACGCCATGGTGAGCGGGAAAAATGTGATTTGGTCATCGATGTAATCGGCCCTTACCGGATGCATCCTGATGGATTGATTGGGTAACTGGGCGGTTGGCCGGGTAGGTTGCAATAAAACACTAACATTACCGATGGTCGGGTCAACATATTGTGTCAGCGATTCGGGTTGTTCTTTGGTTTGACAGCCGGCAAGAAAAATTAGTGCTACCGCAAAGTTTATTATCTGGTTTTTCATGTTGATTGGTTTATCGTTACTATGTGTTTCCCTATAATTTATTGAATGTTGGCGGTAATTTAAGTATTATTTCTGTTTGTTAAACTTTTGCATGATTTCGGTCCATGTGGTAATTTCAATATCGTTGTCTTTAAAAAATTGTTTCATTACCGGGTCCGAAAATATTTCTGCTTCCCATTTTCTTTGTTGCCACGAGCCGGTAATGGTTTTCATATTTTCGGTTTCGATGGAAGGGTGAAAAATAATCTCTGTCAGCCCGGGTTTCAGCGATTGCACCAGTTTGATAAAATTATCTCTTTTGTCTTCATAAGATTTTCCATCGGGAGCGCTACCAAAATTATCGAGTTTTGGTAGTGGGTAAGCTTCAAGATATTTAATCATTTCATCGTTTATCGGGTAGCCGGCAGCGCGGTAAAAATCGGCTACTTCCTTGTTAGACAGGTCGATGGCATTGGCAGGAATGTTATATTTCACGGCAGTTTCGAAGAATACTTTTGCATATTCAGCCGAACCGTACAACGTTCCCATGTGAGTATCGATGTGCGATGGTTTGTAACCCATTTTTATCATTTTGTCGATTTGAGCATGAATTTCAGTTTCAACCTCTTTTGCCGATGCATTCATTACCACATCCGGAACTTCGTGCCACATTTTTCCATCGGGGTCAATCAGCCCGGGTACTTTTTTCGGGTCGGTGAGGGTTGTCCAGCGGTAATTTTTCCATTCGCTGGTGAGGGTCAGGTGAACGCCAATATCGGCAGTGGGGTGTTTTTTTGCCCATTCCACCATATCAGCGGCATTCGGACAAGGCATCATCACAGCAGCAGAAAGCACTTCACCTTTCAAAACATACGACTGAACTGCAATGTTGGCCTCTTCACACATTCCGGCATCGTCGCAATGAAGCAGCAGAATTTTTTTTCCTTTCGGGAAACCCAGTTTTTCGGCGTTGGTTATTTTTTCCTGTGCCTGTGCGAAAATTAACAGGAATACCATCATCAATGTAAGCGCAATTTGAAACAGGTTTTTGTGTAAATGAATCGTTTTCATGTGCATGTTTTTTATGAGTATTTATTTATTTTTCAGGTAATAAAAGTGTCCGTCTTCCGCACCAATAAGTACATCGGGGATGCCGTTTTTGTCCCAGTCAACAACTGTGGGTGAAGTTGAATGGCCTGCCAGAATAGCTTTTGATAAAGTTCCCCTGTTTTCAAAAACTGTTAATCCGTTTTTAATTCCTTTGTTTTTAAGCCAGGTAACATTCACGCTGTTTACAATCAAATCGGGCAAACCATCTTGGTCCCAATCGGTAATACAAAATTTTCTTCGACCCGAACCTCCTGCTAATTTTGTGTTTAGCCGCAGCAATCCTTTTTCGCCGATAGCAAACTGCTCATCAAAAGTACTGTTTTCAACAGCAGTAAAAATGCGCTGACCGGGTTTTAGTTTCAGTTTTCCGTTTTCGCTGAAGCGCTCCCAGAAACACAAATATCCTTCGTGGTCGAGCATGACGATATCCATCAATCCATTACTGTTCCAGTCGTACATCAAAGGAACCGTTCTCCATTGAGTCACAAGATTTTTCCCTGTGGGATTCCACCAGTTCCAGGCGGGTTTTGGATTTTTCCCCGGCCATTCCACTTCAATTGGTTTTGCTTTTGCAAGTTTTGGTTTTCCGGGTTTGCCAATATTTTCGAGCCATTCCACTTTTCCCCAAATCGAATTGTAAACAATGTCTTTCAATCCGTCACCGTTCCAGTCGGCCACCGAAAGCGTGGTGTAACCCCATTTTGCTTCGGCTGGTCCCTGAATCGAACCATTTTCGCCGGCCTGAATCAGAAAGGTTTCTCCACCAGCCTCAAGATAAACAGGTTTTGCCCAGCGAGGATTTTCCCCTCCACCCAGATTTTCTATAAGTCCGATGTACCCTGCGGTATTTCCGCAAACCAGGTCTTCGTCGCCGTCATCATCCCAGTCAACGCTGAAAGGAGTAACCAAAGCCCCAAATTTCAGATACTGTGGTTCCTGCTGAAAATAAACCGGCTCAATAAAAACAGGACCATTTTTATCTTTTTTACCAGTATTCTCAATCAAAACCACCCGACCATCTTCAATTCCCACAATAAGGTCAACATCACCATCGCGATCCCAGTCTGCAGCGCTGGGTACTATCATTTCCAAATCAAGATGAAGTACTTCGTTATTTATTTTAATGAATTTAGGTTCAGCATAAACCGGATTATTTCGGCTGCCGGTGTTTTCAACCCATGACAATCTGTCGAGAAATTCAGCCAAAATGATATCGAGGTCGCCGTCATTGTCAAAATCTTCGAACAGTGAGCCTGAAATGCTGAAATTGTCGATGGGTTTTCCCCCGGCGTAAATTTCTTTCGGAGTATCAAATTCTCCGGTTTTGGTTTGTTCAATCAGGAAAACCGTGCCATGCAAAGGGCCGTTTTTCCAAACACCTTTTTCATCAAAAGCATTGTCCCAGCCGTATTCGGTCCAGTCATCGATGGCAATTACAACATCCAAATCACCGTCATTTTCATAATCAATATAGCGCCATAAATTAAAACGGGGATCTTTCAGTATGCTTTTGTAAAAGTCTTTTTTAAAAAGTGTATCTGGATTTTGGTAAAACGAATTGAGAAAATCGGAATAAGCCACACCCGGAGTTGTGGCAACATATTTCCCTTTCCATGGGAATATTTGCAGGTTTCGCTGGCTTTCGGCCAGTTTTACAGGTGGTTTTAATACTGGGTTTTTTCCACCATTGGCATTTTCAAAAAGCCACAATCCGTTAAAAGGTTTATCGGGGCAGTTTACAAGCAAATCAAAATCGCCGTCGTTGTCAAAATCAACCGGGAAAGGCCAAGCCCAAAGTCCGACACCCAAATCAACCGATTTGAGTTCGGGGTTGTTGTATGAAATTCTGACGAGATTGTCGGTGTTTGTTTGTGCTAAAACTGATATGAAACACAACATGGAAAGGACTGAAAATAAAAATCTCAAACTGTGTTTCATTTTGCATATGTTTTGATAATTAATTTACTGCGTCGGCCATTTTCCCTGGATCATCGGTTTTGTTTGAGTTTTTTCCGGGTCAATTACCACATGTTTTATGAGTTTTCGATTCCATGTGTAGGTAATATGAATCATTCCATCAGCGGTTTGAATAACAGCGGGGTATGAATATTCACCTTCTTTATCAGGGTCGTTTTCTAGTAATGCTAAGGCTTTCCAGTCGATTCCGTTTTCAGAAACTGCAAGATTAAGCACATTGCGGTCGCCCCATTCTTCGCCAGGTTTTATGTGGTTATACACCAAAACATGTTTCCCGTTTTTTAATGTAACAGCATCGGTACCAGAGTTGGGATTAGGTAAAGCAATGGGTTCAAGTTTGCTCCAGCTTTTTCCGTTGTCGGTTGACCATGCCGAGAGAATGTATTTGTTTTTGCTGCGGCATAGAATCTGAAGTTTTCCGCCGGCATGTCTCAAAATACTAGGTTGAATGGCTGAAAATTCTTTTCCGTCATTCAGGGCTTCTGTGCGTTCCCATGTAAGTCCGCGGTCGGGTGTGAACTCCATGTGCGCGCGCCAGCCATTATCTTCAGAGCTTGTGGGGCAAATCAGTTCGCCATTCGCTAAAAGTTCAGGTTTGTTTTTGATGGGGCCTGCAATTCCTTCGGGCAAACGCACCGGGCGCGACCATGTTAAGCCGTTGTCTTTCGAAGTTACATATTCGCCCCACCAGGTACTCGGGCTGGGACCTTCTTTGTAAAACAGGATAATTTCGTCGCCATAATTAAAAAGCACTGGATTCCAGGTTGGGTAGCGCAGTGTTTTATGCTGAATTCCGTTTGCCACTTCCACCGGAATTGTCCATTTCCCCTTTTCAAAGCGGCTTACCCAAATTCCAACATCCGGGTTCCTTTCAGCTGTTCCGCCAAACCAGGCAGCTATCAGCCCGTTTTTTGTTTCGGCAATGGTTGATGCGTGGCAACTTGGAAAGTTTACATCTTCTTTCTGATAAATAAACTCAGATTTAACGATAGCCTCTTTCCCTTCGAATGGCTTCTGCGCCAAAAGATTGAAGGATAAGAATAAACCAAAAACAAATAAAAAAGTTTTCATTTTCAAGGCATTGAACTAAGTGGTATGAATAGGCTCAAAAATTCCTATTTCCTTGATATTCTGTTTAATCAGGTTGGTTTTAACTGAATTAAACCGATGAAAAGGCATAGCAACATAATCATTGCAGATTCCCATCGCCGACAGAGCGCTTTTAATGGTTTTAATGTATTTCGAGGAATAAGCTCCAACGTTGTAAATCTTCTCTTCGATGAGTAAAAGTTTTTCTCGAAGTTGCTCTATTTTTTCTGTGTCGTCGTTTACCGATGCATCGTATAATTCAACAAACAATGCCGGAAACAGGTTTGCACCGCCAGCAACGGCACCGTGGCCTCCTGCTTTTATTGTTTCAGGTAAAAATATTTCGGTGCCGGCAATAATGGCAAATTCGGGCGAATCTTTAAACTCTTCAATCAGCGACAACATATACGGAAGGTTGCCCGAACTGTCTTTGATACCGATAGCGCCCAGTTCTTTTGCCCTTCTAACTGTATTTGCTGACATGTGCATTTTTGTGCACGATGGCATATTGTACATCAGAAAAGGTAAAGGAAGTAATGGTACCACATCTTCCAAATAAGTTACAAATTCGTTTTGCGAAATAGGCAAATAATAGGGTGCCGAAATTACAAGCGCATCAGCCCCTGCATCTTTTGCAGCATTTGCAATTTCAATTGAACCCTGCAAACAGGTATCGGTTATACCAACCATCACCGGTACTTTTTTTGCAACAAACTCACATGCTTTCAGAATAAATTCTTTACGAAGTTCATAACTCAGGTTGGTTGCTTCGCCGGTTGTTCCCAATAAAAAAACACCATGAACTCCTCCACCAAGAATATGATCTATCAGATTTTTTAATCCTTTTTCATCTAATTCAGTGTCGCTTTTCAATGGCGTAACTATGGGTGGAATAATACCCTTCAATGGCAGTTTCATATATAATTAATGGTATTAAGATTAATCAAAGAAAAAAAATTAAGCTAAATGTTAATACAAAGAAATGGCAAACCATAACCAATTGCTTATTGTATATTGTTTTTTTTACATTGAATTTTGACCATAAAATTTAATTAATACTTGTATATTTGTTGGAAAAGGTTAAAAAAGTGTATTATGGAGTTTGTATATGAAAAAATATTTGTTCCCAACAAACATTCCTTTATCACCCGGAGATTAAAGATGGACCCCAATTCAGAAAAAATCCATTCTCATAAAAATTTCGAACTAAATTATATCTCCTCCGGTTCAGGACGAAGAATTGTTGGCAATCATATTTCAAGTTACACACCGGGCGATCTTGTGCTTCTCGGACCTAATATTTCTCATTGCTGGGAAGTTTTGGAAATGGAAAAAGATAAAGATCCGGAATGCATTGTAACCCACTTCTACGAAAATATAATCAGCTCCGACTTTTTTAATATTCCTGAACTGGAAGAGGTAATCGGATTGTTAAAAATGGCTGACAGCGGGATTTTGTTCAGGGGACCAAAAATAGTGAAAGTGGCAGAAGCCCTGGCCCGAATGGTCGATTTGAAAGGATTGGAACGCTACATCGAATTATTAAAGGTTTTCAACCGTTTACTTAAAATTGAAGACAGGGAATATCTGGCATTGCCATCCTCTTTACCCAGTTCGTATGATAAAGATCGGGATCAGATCGATAAAATTTACGAATACGTTTTTCAGCATATTCAGGAAGGAATTAATCTGAAAGAGGCTTCGCAGTTGGTTTTTATGGAACCAAGTTCATTTTGCAGGTATTTTAAAAAGAAAACCCATCAAACCTTTATGGAATATGTAAAAAGCGTACGAATTGGTATCGCTGCAAAGTTACTTGCCGAAACCGATAAACCAATCACCCACATTTGTTATGAGTGCGGATACAATAACCTCGCAAATTTTAATTATTATTTCAAAGTGATCATGAATAAAACCCCTTCAGAATACAGGAAGGATTTTAAATAAAAGTTTGTTCTGAACTTGAGCTGGTGACTTTCCGTCACCTGCTCAATAAAATGATGCAACGCCTGAAATTATTCACCGACTGACCAGAAAAGTCAGCTGGTGAACCATTCAGAAACACTGTCAAAATTATATTGGAATTAGTTAACAATTGTGTGGCTAAATCGATTTTTCTATCGTTATTTTGATGGAATCTTGATTAAATTGAAATGAAACCACAAGCTGTAATTTTTGATATGGATGGAGTTCTGGTGGACTCTGAACCTTACCATGTTCAGAACGAAAAACTGATGTTTAGGAAACTTGGACTCCATATTTCGGATGAAGAACATGCCCGTTACATGGGAACTGCAACCGATGTAATGTGGGAACAGATCATCAGGGAACGAAATCTGAAGTTGAATGTTGCTGAAATTACGAATCAAACCATTCAGCAGGAAATTCCTTATTTTCAGTCGCTGGATAGAATCGACCCGATGCCGGGATTGGTAAATCTGCTTGAAAAGTTAATGGTTTCAGGGATTCCGATGGCAGTTGCTTCTTCTTCGGATAAATCGATTATTGATATTATTCTTGATAAATCAGGATTAAGAAAATACTTTTATCATACAGTCAGCAGTGGTGAAATCGGGAAAAGCAAACCCGAGCCTGATGTATTTTTACATGCCGCAAAGTTATTTGGAGTTGCTCCTGAAAACTGCATCGTTTTCGAGGATTCAAAAAATGGTATTAAAGCGGCAAAAGCTGCCGGCATGTATTGCATTGCTTACAGTGGTGGCGATTCGGGTAACCAGGATCAAAGCCAGGCTGATCACCGGATTGTGGATTTTAATGAAATCGATGTTGAAATGTTTCTGAAATAAATCGACCATGAATCAGAATTCTTTAGCGGGTAAAATCAACGCAGGTAAAACTGTTTACGGAACCTGTATCACTTCAATGGCTCCGCTTTGGGGAAAGGCTGCCCGTTTGGCGGGCCTCGATTTTGTGTTTCTCGATACCGAGCATGTTCCGCTCGAACGCATGGAAGTTGCCGCACTTTGCCAGTTTTACAGTGCGATGGGAGTAGCGCCGATCGTTCGCATTCCTTCGCCCGACCCGTTCCGCGCCTGCCAGATGCTCGATGCCGGGGCAACCGGCGTTGTGGCACCATACATCGAAACGGTGGGACAGGTGCAGGAAATGGTAGGTGCCATCAAATTCAGGCCGTTAAAAGGGAAAAGGCTGCAAAAAGCACTGCAAAACCCGCTGACCATAGAGGAAGAACTGAAACAATATCTTGAGAACTACAACAGAGACAAACTTTGTATCATCAATATCGAAAGCATACCGGCTGTCGAAAATCTGGAACAGTTGCTGAAAGTTTCCGGACTAGATGCTGTTTTTATCGGTCCGCACGATTTGTCGGTAAACATGGGTTTGCCCGAAATGTATGACCATCCCGAT
This sequence comes from Draconibacterium sp., assembly GCA_041737765.1. GTDB lineage: Bacteria > Bacteroidota > Bacteroidia > Bacteroidales > Prolixibacteraceae > Draconibacterium. Next base: position 20,403 of record JBGSRA010000088.1, read on the forward strand.
TTTGAGCGTGAAGTGGAATCAATAATCAAAAAATGCCGCGAAAACAATATTGCCGTAGGAATTCATTTTTCAGAATCGCCAGACTGCCAGGTAAAATGGATAAAAGCCGGCGCCAATATCGTGATTCACAGTTCAGATATCGCCATCTTCTCGCAGAAATTAGCTGCCGACATTCAGTTGATTCGCAATGGCGGAAACGAAGAAAACCAGATTGCAACAGAAAAAATAGTTATTTGATAACTGAAAAGTGAATCACAGTTTTAAAAATACCACTTTAACGTTTTTTCCAGGGGCTCCCTTTAGGGCGGGGGGTAATTGGCCTGGGCGTTTCCGAAAGTTTTCTACTTCTTCATTTCATATTCTGTTATTCCTTATTCTAATTCTCAGTTGCAACCAAAAACCCTCCCTTACTTTCCAAAAACTGCTCGTTGATTACGCTGAAACTCCCATCAATATTGACAATTCAAACCCAAGGTTTACATGGATTATTCAATCTGAAAAAAGGAATAAATCGCAATCAGCTTACCGGATTCTTGTGGCAACAGAAGAAAAAAAACTGAAAAATGGAGAAGCTGATATCTGGGATTCCGGAAAAATCAATTCTTCAGAAACCATTCAACACGAATTTTCGGGAAAGCCACTCGAATCGAACCATACATACTTCTGGAAAGTAACGGTTTGGGATGATAAAGGACTGGCAGGTGAAAGCCCGGTTGCGGTTTTTGAAACGGCTTTTTTCCATCAATCTGATTGGCAGGCGAACTGGATTGGCGCCGGACCCAAAACACAACCACTTCCTGAAAAAAGGTTTTTATCAGATAAAAAAGAGCAGTATTCTTTGTCTGACACGGTGATTCACTCAGGGCAATCATTGCTGCTCAGAAAAAAGGTACATCTTGAAAAGAAAATCAAATCGGCAAAAGCATTTGTCACGGGACTTGGTATTTACGAGTTCTACATCAATGGTCAGCGGGTGGGTGAAAATATGCTGGCACCGGCCAAAACTCCTTACCACAAACACATTTTGTATGATACATACGATGTCACCAACCTGCTGAAAAAGGGGGATAATACACTTGGTTTTCACCTCGGAAATGGCTGGTACAATCCTTACAAAAAATGGTGGGCTCAATACCGGATGCAGTGGTTTGGCCACAAAAAAGCGCTGGGACAGATTCAGATTCAGTACACTGACGGTACCTCGGAAATAATCAAAACCGACGAAAGCTGGAAGTTTTCGGATGGCCCGGTTACATTCAACTGTATTTACGATGGCGAAATGTATGATGCACGGTTGGAACAAAAAGGATGGAATCAATCCGGTTTTGATGATGCAGACTGGCAACCGGTAACAGTGTTTGAAAAACCGGCAGCACGACTTGAATCGCACATCATGCCTCCGGTGAAATTGGTGCAAATCATCAAACCTGTTAAAATAAAAACAGCAGAAAATCTGCAGGTTTTTGACATGAAACAGAATTTTGCGGGTTGGGTCAGAATAAAAGTGAAAGGTGAAAAAGGAACAAAAATCAAAATCCGTTTTGCAGAAGATATTTTCCCTGACAGCACGCTCGATGTTACAAGCAACGAAAACGCAAAAGCCACGGCTGAATACATTTTGAAAGGAGAAGGAATTGAAACCTACGAACCGCATTTTACTTTTTTCGGGTTTAAGTATGCTGAAGTTTCGGGTGACAACGATTTCGAAATACAGGATATGGACGGTTGTGTGGTTCACACCGTTAACAAACAAGCTGGCGATTTTGAATGTGGCAACGAGCTGGTGAATAAAATCCACCGTGCCACTGTTTGGTCCCAGAAAAGCAACATGCTCGGTTACCCGATGGATTGTCCACAGCGCGATGAACGGCTGGGCTGGTTTGGCGACGCACAGGTGACTGCTGAAGAGGCGATGTTTAATTTTGATATGGCGCAGTTTTACGAAAACTGGTTTGAAGGCATCCGCGACAATCAGGACACAAAAACCGGTGACCTGCCCATCATTTCGCCGCAACCGTACATCTGGGACGAAGGTGTTGAATGGAGCAGCACGTATTTTACAATGGTGTGGCAGTTTTACCAGGTTTATGGCGATAAACAAATATTGGCCCGCCACTACGAACCCATGATACGCTACATGCAGTTTCTTGACAGCATTTCGGATAATTACATTGTGCCGATGGGCTGGATTGGCGACTGGGGCAGTATGGTGAAAGGCTGGAAAGAGGGGCAGCCCGAGTCGGTACCAACAGCTTTTTATTTTTACGACGCCGTGATTCTTTCGAAGATTGCGAAAGTTCTGGGGAATGAACCCGAAAGTCAGCAGTTTGCCGCGCTGGCCGGGGAAATCAAATCGGCTTACAATCAAAAATATTTCAATCCTGAAACCGGAAATTACAACGATGGCAGCCAGATGGCCAATGCTTTTCCGTTGTTCCTGGGATTGGTTCCGGAGGAATACAAGGCAAAGGTTTTTGAAAATCTTGTTACCGATATTGTGGTGACAAACAACACGCACCTCACCACCGGAGTTCTGGGAACGAAATACATGCCCGAAGCGCTGGCACAGCTCGGCAGGCCCGATGTGGTTTGGGAACTCATCAATCAGAAAACTTACCCGAGTTGGAACAGCATGATGGAGAAATACACCACCGTCTGCGAATTCTGGACGCTGAAACAATCGAAAAACCATGTAATGATGGGCAGCATCGACGCGTGGTTTTATAAGTACATTGCCGGAATTCAATTGGATGAAAACAATCCTGCTTTTTCCTCTTTTATTATCAAACCACACCTTTTGGATGGATTAAATTATGCTGAAGGAAAAACAGAAACCATCAGGGGAACTGTGGTTTCGAAATGGAAAATGGAGAACGAAAATTTAAAACTCGAAGTTGAAATTCCATTTAATACTTCGGCAAGGGTTTTTGTTCCGGGTGCTGAAAAGGCCGAAATCGTGGAAGGAGTAAATCCTTTAAAGAATGCGGATGGATTTGAATACATTGGTTATTCTCCAGGTTGGCACGAGTTGAAAGTGAATTCAGGAAAATACTGTTTTATAGTAAAAAACTTATAAAAATACCAGCTATGATAAATGATGAATTACACAAGTACCGCTGGATGAATCAACCCAAACATTTTGTGGTTGAGAAAAACCGGCTGATTATTGAAACGGAACCGGAAACCGATTTGTGGCAACGCACTTATTACGGTTTCCAAAACAACAATGCCCCGTCGTTTCTGCAGGAAGTGGAAGGCGATTTTTCGTTTGTGGTGAAAACCGAGTTCGAGGAAAGCTGGTTTATGTACGACCAGTGCGGACTGCTTTTGTACATCGACAGTGAAAACTGGGTAAAAGTTGCCGTGGAATTTGAGAATGACTCTATTTCACGATTGGGGTCAGTGGTCACTAATCTTGGTTATTCCGACTGGGCAACCACCGATATTCCGGCTGAAACTTCAGAAATGTGGTACAGGTTGAGTCGTCGTGGTCAGGATTTTTACATCGAAAACTCAGGCAATGGTAAAACTTACATGCAGATGCGAATGCTGCACATGCACAAAACTTCAGAAAAAGTACAAATTGGGGTTTATGCCTGTAGCCCGCTGAAATCATCGTTCAATGCAGTTTTTTCAGAATTCGGAACCGGACCTTGTGAATGGCCCGAGTACGAAAATCAACCATAAAATCAGAAAATGAATCAAATCAATTTTTACGGTAAATCACTTGCTTTCTTTTGGGTTTCTGCCATTTTGCTCTCTGTAGTTTCGTGCAATAAACAGCAGGTAAAAAATGTTGAGACTCAGACAGACGATGTTTATAATGATGTCCCTTTTATTCAGGAAACACACGATGGATATATTATGGGTGAAAACCCTTCTGACAACGAAGTGCGGAGTATCGGCATTGATAAAGAGTCAACAGTTTGGATTGCCACTGCCTCCGGAATTTTAAAAAAAGCAGCTGGTTCCCGGAACTGGGAGCCCGTGATTACAGGTGATGACAGAGGTCCGGCTTATGCTGTTTTGGTTCAGGAAAATGGTTCAGTTCTGATGGGAACATGGAATGGTGCTTACGGTTTTTCTGATGGAAAGCTCACTAAATACGCTGGTCTCAAACCGCCAATATCAGTGCTCTGTTCGGCGGGTGAAGAAACTTACGCATTGGGGCCACACGGAATCTGGCGTCAGAAAAACGATTCGTGGGAAGAACAACCGTATAAAATTGCACGGTCGGTGCGCGATGCAGCAACCAATGGAAAAGGAAGTTTGTGGGTGGCAACTGATGCAGGTCTGTACTTGTGTCGCGATGAAAAATCGACATTGTACCAGGATACAATCGAAATGATAACTGCTTATGCCCGTGCCATCGGCTTTGCCGGTAATGGCGATTGCTGGGTGGGAAATATGGGAGGTGTTTCGGTTCGTAACAACGAAAAGCTCATTAAAAAAATAACGCCGCAGGAAGGACTTTCATCCATTTTTGTGAATTGTATTACTCCTTCTGCTGATGGAAAAATGTGGGTAGGAACCGATGTGGGATTAGTCAGGTTTGATAAGGAATACAATCCTTCACTATTGTTTAGTCGTCGCTGGTTGATGAATGATAAAGTGAACAGCATCGCTTTTGATAAGGCAGGAAATGCATGGGTTGCAACCGACGGCGGAGTGAGTTGTATCCGGCAAAACCGGATGTCGTTGGCTGACAAGGAGAAAAATCTGTACGGGCAACTGATGTACCGCCACATTCGCGAACCATGGACCTGCAGCAGTGTGCGGCTCGAAGTTGCCGGCGACACAGCCTCATGGAAACCTGAGGACGATGACAACGACGGCGAATACACAGGTGGTTACCTGGCGATGGAGAGTTTCAGGTACGCTGTAACCAAATCGAAAGATGCCCACCTGAAAGCCAGAAAAGCTTTTGAGTTTCTTCGTCAGTTACATACAGTGACCGGAACGCAGGGATTTTTTGCACGCTCGATAGTGCCGCCAACCTGGACTAAATTACACGATGTAAACCGGAATTATTCCGAACGTGAATTAGCTGAGGAACTGGTGAAAGACCCTCGCTACAAACCTGTCGAGGAACGCTGGCGGCTTTCGGCGGATGGAAAATGGCTGTGGAAAGGCGATACCAGCAGTGACGAAATGGACGGACATTACATGGCCTATTTCTATTTTTATGAATTTGCTGCCAACGACGAGGAAAAACAGATGGTTCGCGACCATGTGAAGAAACTGACCGACGAACTTATCCGAAATAATTTCAACCTGATTGATATTGACGGAACCTATTCGCGCTGGGGTGTCTGGTCACCGGAGCAACTGAAAGGCGACCCCGACTGGTCATCAGAGAAAAGTCTGAATTGTTTCGAATTACTGGCTTATCTGAAACTGGCTTACGGAATTACCGGAAATGAAACCTATCAAAAAGAATACATGAAGTTAATAAACGAACATGATTATCTGGAGATTGCAAAAGGCATTAACTCGAAAAACCCGGCCTGGCAGATTTATTTCGATTTAACCATGGAAGGTTATCTGTTCCCGATTCTTTTTAAGTATGAAAAAGACCCGCAAATAATGGCTGTTTATGCCGATATGCTCGAAAAGTGGATGGCTCATCAGAAGGCAGGTGAAAACCTCATCAACAACATGGCTTACACGCTTTGTACAGGGAAGAAAATAAATGTTGAACAGACCATCAGTTTTCTGAAAGATTCACCACTCGACCTCGTTGACTGGACCTTCGACCATACCAAACGCGAAGATGTGAAAGTGGTTCGGACACCGATTATGGAAGAGGTGCAGATTGACAAACTACCGCCGGCAAGTATTCGTGCTACTGTGCGTTGGGACAAAAATCCGTGGTCGGCAGTAAATGGTAATCCCAACTCAATGCGCGAACCGGTTTTCTGGCTTTGGCCATACTGGGAAGCACGTTATTTGGGAATTATATCGGAATAGTAAATGAAAAATATGTAGGAAAAATGTTCCATAGGAACAAAATATGGGTAGCATAAAATGGATAGGAGCAAATATTGTCTCGTACGGGACAAAACACTTGAGGATATTGATTTTTACCCATATTTTTTCCCTCTGGGAAATAGAGTTAAAGGATTAAAAAGTAATAAAAAATGAATAAACGAAACGTAATTTTAATGATGATTATTCTCCTTTTTTTAAAAGGAAATCCTCTTTTTGCTCAGGAAAACATGCTTTGTCAGGGCGCTTACTGGACCGAAGATGAGGCCAACATCCTCATGAAAAAGTGGGCCACCGAATGGACAACCCGCGCCGACTGGGAGAAACGTGCTGATATCATCCGCCAGGGATTGATTACCGGGATGAAATACGACCAGATGCCAAAGGTTGGCAACGATTTCAAAACAATCATTCACAGCACCCGCGAAATGGAAGGGTACATTGTAGAAAACATCGCCATTGAAAGTTTTCCGGGGTTTTATATTACCGGAAATCTTTATCGTCCACTTAATACAAATAAGAAATGTCCGGCCATTCTTACTCCTCACGGCCATTGGGAAGACCGGCGGTTTATGGAAGAATATCAAATCAGGTGCGCAAATTTTGCCCGAATGGGAGCTGTGGTTTTTGCCTACGACATGGTAGGTTACGCCGATTCGAAACAGGTTTCACATAAAATCCCTGTTGCTTTGTTGTTACAGACTTTCAACAGTAAAAGAGTTATCGATTACCTGGTTTCGCGGCCTGATGTTGATGCGGAAAAAATTGGCGTTACCGGTGAATCGGGTGGGGGTACGCAAACCATAATGATTACAGCACTCGATAAAAGGATAAAAGTTTCTGTGCCTGTGGTAATGGTTTCGGCGTACTTTTTTGGCGGTTGTACCTGCGAAAGCGGAATGCCCGTTCATAAAAGCGACCATCATCAAACCAACAATGTAGAAATTGCTGCATTGTGCGCGCCTCGCCCGATGCTGCTGATTTCTGATGGTGGCGACTGGACCAAAAACACACCGCGAATTGAAATGCCTTACCTCAGAAAAGTGTACGCTTTGTATGATGCTGAAAGCAAAATCGACAACGCGCACTTCCCCGCCGAACGCCATGATTACGGCCCGAACAAACGGTTTCCGGTGTACAATTTCTTCGACCATTATCTTGATCTGGATGCAGGAAAACTACCCTACAAAAATGGTTTCGACGAGAGTTTTGTAACCATTCTTTCAAAAGAAGAACTGCGTGTTTTCAATGACCAGCATCCACTCCCGGCAAATGCGTTGCAGGGCGATGATGCAGTTTTGAAATATTTGAATTTGAAGTAAAAAATAGTTTAAGGTAATTTGCCACAAAGTCACAAAGGCACGAAGAATCACAAAAAACACGATAAAATGGAACACAAAAGAAGTTTTCTGCCTCTGTCGGCTGAAGAAGAGGAGATTGGAAAAGCGGTTGTGAATGCAGCGTATGTAGTGCATAAAGAACTTGGTCCGGGTTTGCTTGAAAAGGTTTATGAGGTTTGTTTCTGTCATGTTCTTGCAAGAAATGGATATGATGTACAACGACAATTAATGGTGCCAATTGTTTTTGAAGGTATGTTACTGGATGAAAGTTTGAGGCTGGATGTTCTGGTTAATAATCTTGTAATTTGTGAGTTAAAAGCACTTGAAACTGTCAATCCAGTTTGGGAAGCTCAAGTTCTAAGTCATTTAAAACTTACGAATAAAAGGCTTGGATACCTTATAAATTTTAATGTTCCTTATATAAAAGAGGGTATTCGAAGATTCGTATTGTGAAACTTAGTGAATCTTCGTGCCTTGGTGTCTTGGTGGCAATGTTTTAAAATTTAAAAATCAATAATATGTTTAGATTTAATTATTATTCAATTTTTTGCTTTGTACTTTTTAACCTGACCCTTTCAGCCCAAAAACCCAACACAGTAAAAATCGGGATGTGTACTGATGTGCATCTGCCTACGATGCACGACTCGGAATACAGAATTACCACTTTTATCGATGCCATGAAAAAGGAGAAACCGGATTTCATCATCGAACTGGGTGATTTTTCAACTCCTGAACCAAAATATGCAAAATATTTCTACATCTGGAATTCCTTTCCGGGCGATAAATACCATGTGATTGGTAACCACGAAATGGATGGCGGAACATCACGTGAGAAGGCTGTTGAATACAGGAATATGAAAAGTAGTTACTATTCATTCAATAAGAATGGTTTTCATTTTATCGTTCTTGATGGTAACGATAAAAAGAATCCGGAAGTGAAAGGATATCCCCAATTTATCGGTCAGGAACAGGTGAACTGGCTGAAAGCAGACCTTGCAAAAGCACAGGGTCCTGTTGTGATTTTTTCCCATCAGGGCCTGACGCATTACAGCAGTGCTGATGAAGAATACGGTGTTGAAAATTATAAGGAAATGCAGGAAATTCTGGAAACGCACAACGCGAAAAATCCGGAAAACAAGGTAATCGGATGTTTTAACGGACATACACATTACGATTATGCCGAAAACATCAACGGAATCTGGTATATTACAATCACCTCAATGTCATATCACTGGCTGGGTGATAATTACGTTCATATCAGATACAGTGAAGAAGTGGATAAAAACTTCAAATGGATAAAATACACAGCGCCTTTTAAAGAGCCGCTTTTTACCACTGTCGAAATCTCCTCAAAAGGAACCATCAAAATTGCGGGGAAGAAAACAGAGTGGGTGGGGCCGACACCTTGGGAAATTGGTTATCCCGAATCGAAGAAAGAATACATGCGCCCTGTTATCTCAAAACGTACGTTGAAGTTCTAACCTAATGTGCACTATGTGCCTAAGTGGTTCATCCTTAATGCCGCATAGGCAAATAAGAACACATATAAAAATCAAAAATTATGAACAAACAACTTTCGATTATCATTCTTTTATTGCTGGTTTTTGCAGGTTGTGTACCTCAAAAAGAAATTCCAAAAGTAGTTGATCTGCGCTGCGAGTATCTCGAAAACCCTTTGGGAATCGAAACTTCAAATCTGCGCCTTTTCTGGAAAATGGAAAAGCCGGGAAGAGGTGTTCATCAATCTGCTTACCAGATTCAGGCTGCTTCTTCAGCAGAATTGCTGGCAAAAGATTCTTCCGATTTGTGGGATTCGGGAGTTGTTGAATCTGGCACGTCAATTCAGGTTGAATATGCCGGAAAACCCTTGAAAACGGGTGACGAAGTTTATTGGCGGGTAAAGATTTGGGACGAAAATAAGGTTGAATCTCCCTGGAGTGAAACAGCCCGTTGGGAAATGGGAATCATGCATCCGCAGGAGTGGCAGGCAAAATGGACGGGTGCGCCTACATCTCTTTTCACTGGCGACCTGAAAAATGCTTCCCCTTTATTTAGAAAGAAATTCACTGTTTCAGGGAAAATAAAAAAGGCGCGCGCATACATCAGCGGACTTGGGTATTACGAGTTGTACCTGAACGGAGAAAAAGCCGGTGACCACGTACTTTCTCCAAACCAAACCAATTTCGACCGGAGGCAACAGGAAAACTGGGATGAATCGCGCATAGGGAATATGAATACCACGGTTTTGTATGAAATCCACGATATTACATCAGCATTAAAAGAAGGTGAAAACACGGTGGGGGCAGTGCTTGGCAACGGCTGGTATCAGCAGGCCGACCGGCCCGGTGACCCTCAGTTTCTTTTTGATATGCCTCGTTTGCTCGCACAGTTTAGTGTTGAATACGAAGATGGAAGGACAGAACAATTTTTCAGCGACGGCAGCTGGCGTGCTGCAACCGGACCGATTTTGTACAACGGACTGCACTCCGGCGAAATTTACGATGCCCGGCTTGAAATGAAAGGCTGGAACGAAAACAACTTCGATGATTCAGCCTGGAAAAATGTTGAATTGGTTCGTCCGCCAACCGGAGTTTTAAAAGCACAGATTTCGCCTCCCGACCGGGTAACAAAAACCATCAAACCTGTTTCTGTAATTCACCCCGATAAAGATATTTACAGGTATGATATGGGACAAATGATTTCCGGCTGGGCAAAACTGAGAATTTCCGGTGAAAAAGGGACAAAAATCAAACTGGTTTTTACAGAGGAATTTGGTCCGACTTACGGCCAAACCGACACGTACATTCTGAAAGGCGAAGGACAAGAGGTTTGGGAACCGCGGTTTACCTGGCATGCTTTCCGTTACGTTGATGTTATTGGTTCAACTCAGGAGCTGACGCTTGAATCGCTTGAAGGAAGGGTGGTGAATACAGATGTTTCAGGAGCGGGAACCTTTGAATGTTCAAACCCGTTTTTTAACCAGATTCTCGAAAATTACCGATGGACTCAGCTCGGGAATATGCATGGTGGTGTTCCCAGCGATTGTCCGCACCGCGAACGACGCGGCTACACAGGCGACGGACAGATTTCGGCACAGTCAGCCATTTACAGTTTTAATATGGCGCCGTTTTACACAAAATGGGTGGGCGACATCAGCGACGGGCAAAACCACAAAACCGGTTATGTACCCAATACCACACCTTACGACGGAGGTGGTGGTGGCACGCCATGGGGAGCGGCATACGTTATCATTCAGTGGTACATGTACCAGTTTTACAGCGATATTTCCATCCTCAAAAATCATTACGAAGGCATGAAACACTGGATTTCGTTTATGAAAAACAGTCTCGACGCGGATGGTATTTTGAGGGGACAAGGACTTGGAGAATGGGTACCGCCTGATATAGTGGAAGTTGACCCCGATTATGTAAACAGCTGCTACTACCAGTGGTGCTGTAAACTGATGACCGAAGTTGCCAATGTTTTAGGCGAAAAAGCAGATGCAGCATATTTTTCAAATCTTGAAACGGAAGCGGTAAAAAACATTGAAAAAGTGTATTTCAACGCACCCGATTCGGTTTATTCTGTAGGAAGACAGGGCGCAAACGTTTATCCACTGGGATTTGGTTTTGCACCAGAGGCAAACCGCTCAGCCATTTTTGAAAAGATGGTGAAAATGCTTTACGAAACCAATCTTCATTTCGATACAGGAATTCTGGGAACCCCGCTTTTACTGGAAGTTCTGACAGAATTAAACCGGGTTGACCTGGCCTATACACTCATGAACCAGCGCGATTTTCCATCGTTTGGATATATGATTGACAAAGGCGCCACCACCATTTGGGAAACATTCCAGGGCGATGTATCGCACAGTCACCCCATGTTTGGAAGTGTAACACAGTGGTTTTACCGTCATATGGGCGGAATTGTTCCCGACCCTGCAAACCCGGGATTCAAACACTGTATCATCAAACCATATCCGGTAAGCGGACTCGATTTTGCAAAGACTACTTACCCATCGCTTTACGGAACAATAAAAACCGACTGGAAACTCAATGGCATTGATTTTGAACTGACGGTTTCTATTCCGGCAAATTCAACAGCAACGGTTTTTGTTCTTGCTACTGGTGCTGAAAAGGTAACTGAAGGGAACAAACCCGTTTCGGGCAAAAATTCTGTAACATTTCTGCGGATGGATGGTAAGTTTGCGGTTTTCGAAATTGAATCGGGGAAGTATCATTTTCGGTCGGAAGGTGCAGGTTCGTTGCTGATGAAAACCATACTTTCCGCACCGTCAATCAAACCTGCAAAATTTACCGCGATGTATGGCGATACGGTTGAAGTTGCCATTTCATCTGGAACAACCGGAGCCACCATTTTTTATACAACCAACGGCACCGAACCCGACAGTTTGTCTGAAATTTATGAAAAACCACTGCAGATAACCGGTCAGGCGGAGATAAAAGCGATAGCTGTAAAAACCGGTTTTGGCGACAGTTTTACACAAAGCTGTAAAGTTAATTTCATCGACCGCGAATTGAATGGCATCAGTTACAGTTATTACGAAGGAAAATGGATGAAACTGCCCGATTTTAAAAGGTTTCCGATAATTAAAACCGGAACTGTTTATGAGTTTGGGCTTGATAAAATTATACCGGGTCAGGATGAATTTGCACTTGTATTCAATGGAAGTTTGAAAATTGAAAAGAGTGGAAAGTATGAGTTTTTTATCCGCTCAAACGATGGCAGCAAGCTTTTTATCGATAACAAACTGGTGATTGACCACGATGGTCCGCATGGAGCTGATATTGAAAAAACGGGCACAATTGAACTTTCGGAGGGGATACACCCGTTTAAACTTGAATATTTTCAGGCGGGCGGCGGACTGTTTCTGCAAGTTGATTATGCGGGAGCCGGAATTAAACGGCAACCCATTCCACCTTCCGTTTTGTTTAGTAAATAAATGCAAATCGATATAAAAACATCATTTAATTTTACACAGATTTAATCAGTTTTGGTTAATATTTCATACCCACAGCTAAAAGTTTAGTTTTATATTTGAGCATTAAAAACGATTTAGCAACCAGTTTTTCGGGATTAAACCAAAAAATTTAGCAAATCAGAATAGCACGATGAAGAAAACTTCTTTAAACGATATCGCACAACAACTGGGTGTTTCGAAAACGCTGGTTTCGCTGGTATTAAACGGGAAAGCAAAAGAGCAACGGATTAGTGATGAAATTTGTAAAAAAGTAACCAGTTTGGCAAAAGAGCTGAATTACAGACCCAATCAAATTGCGAAAGGATTGCGAACCGGAAAAACAAATACAATCGGGTTGATTATTGCTGACATTGCCAATCCGTTTTTTGGTAAACTGGGGCGCGAAATTGAGCGGGAAGCGGCACTTCATGGATATCGTGTAATGTTTTGCAGTTCTGATGAAAATGCCGAAAATTCGCAGAAACAAATAGAAATGCTCCAGCAGGGTCAGGTTGACGGTTTCATTATTGCCCCTCCCGCAGGCAGTGAAAACCAAATACTTTCGCTGAAAAGGACCAGAACTCCTTTTGTTCTCATCGACCGCTATTTTCCGGATATTGAAAGCAATTATATTGTGATTGATAATGCTCAGGCTGCTTACGAAGCTACTTCTCATCTTATAGGAAAAGGTTACCGGAAAATTGCATGTGTAACATTAAATGTTCATTTGAACAACATGAACCAGCGCGTACTTGGTTACAAACGGGCACTTATCGATAATAACATAAATGTGGATGAAAATCTCATCAAAATGATGCCTTTCTCTCACGAAAAAGATGATTTGGTTGATGCAGTAAAGGAATTGGATCCCGGGAATAAGGATAAAATTGATGCAGTTTTTTTTGCAACCAGTAAGTTGGGAATCATGGGAATAGAAACCATTCATTCACTCGGTTTAAATATTCCGGGCGACATTGCAGTGGTTAGTTTCGACGATCCGGATGCCTACAAAATCAGTCAGCCTCCAATATCAGCAATTGCCCAGCCACTAAAAGAAATAGGAAGAGAATCGATTAAAGTTTTACTCGAACTGATGAACAATAATAATGTACATACTGAGGTTCAGAGAATAATTTTGAAAGCAAATTTTATTGCCAGAAAATCGAGTGGTGATTGACTTTTATGCTATATCGTTTTGATTATGACTTTTTTACTCAATAAGAAATGACAGAAAAAGTAAATGAATATTATCTCGGAATTGATATTGGTGGAACAAAATGTGCACTAGTTGTTGGCACTTCTGATTTCAAGATTTATCACAAAATTCAGTTCGATACCAGGACAGCTGAAAGAGGCTGGAAGGAAGTTTTTGAAGAGTTTTTTACAAACATCGACACACTGTTTTTAAAATATCCAAAAGAACACCTGCGGGGAATCGGAATCAGTTGTGGTGGCCCGCTTGATTCAAAAAAGGGAATGATTTACTCGCCTCCAAATTTGCGGGGCTGGGATAATGTCCCGATTGTAAAAATTTTTAATGAACGTTACGGAGTTTCAGTATCGATTCAAAACGATGCAAATGCTTGTGCTTTAGCCGAATGGCTGATGGGTGCCGGAAAGGGTACACAAAATATGATATTCCTGACTTTTGGCACTGGCATGGGATCGGGGTTAATTCTTAATGGTCAGCTTTATGCCGGAACCAACGATTTGGGAGGTGAAGTTGGTCACATTCGGTTGGCAAAAACCGGCCCGGTTGGATTTGGAAAAGCAGGTTCATTTGAGGGATTTTGCAGTGGCGGCGGAATTGCCCAGCTTGCAAATACAATGGTTACCGAAAAACTCGAAAAGGGTGAAAAAGTTGAATTTTGTAAATCCCCTGAACAAGCCGGAAAGTTAACAGCAAAAATTGTTGCTGAAGCAGCAAATGCAGGCGATTTGGTAGCACTTGAAATAATACAGGTTTCAGCAGAATACCTGGGACGCGGGCTGGCTTTGCTCATCGATATTTTAAATCCTGAATGCATCGTTATTGGAAGTATTTACAGTCGTAACGAAAACCTGTTTAAACCGCATGTCGACCGCATTCTTGCTGAAGAAGCCATTCCATCAGCAGTTGAAGTTTGTAAAATAAAACCGGCCTTGCTCGGTGAATCCATTGGCGATTTTGCTGCACTTTGTGTGGCACTATATTCAAATTAATTTTAAAGGAAGTTTATCATGAAGACAAAACATATTTTGCAAGAAATGCTAAATCGTTACAGCCAGTTGGCACCTCTTGAAGAACCAATAAAAAAGGCGGCTAAAACAATTATTGAAACCTATAAAAACGGGGGGAAAGTTCTCGTTTGCGGCAATGGTGGCAGTTGTTCCGATGCCGACCACATTGTGGGCGAACTGATGAAAAGTTTTGAAGGAAGACGCCCGCTATCACAGGTGCTGCAGGATAAACTAAAACAACTTTCACCCGAAACTGGTACAATGCTCGCAGAAAAACTGCAGCAGGGATTACCTGCGATTTCGTTAACAGTGCATTCTGCGCTGATTTCAGCCATAGCAAATGATATCGGCGGAGAGGTGATTTATGCGCAACAGGTGGTGGGTTTTGGAAATCCGGGCGATGTACTTTTGGGTTTAAGCACGTCGGGAAACTCACAAAATGTGATTGATGCAATGATAGTTGCCAAAGCAAAAGGAATGACGACCATTGGAATGACAGGAGAAACCGGGGGGAAAATGAGGGAATGGAGCGATATTCTAATCAATGTTCCCGAAAAGCGGACTGCATACGTACAGGAATTACACCTGCCTGTTTATCACGCCATCTGCATGATGATTGAAACAGAAATTTTCGGGTAAGGAGGAGTTTCATGAAAAAATTAACCCCGGGCTTCAGCTTGGGGACAAGTCAGACTACTAGACCAGGCTCATTAATCAAAATGAATGAATAAAAAACGAAGATTACTATGAAAAATTTCAGCAAAAAACCAGCCTTGACCCGCCGGCAATTTATCGGCCGCACAGCAGCCGGAACAGCAGCATTCGCCATCACTCCCTTTGGTTCAGTTTTCGGTGAAAACATGCAACAATCAAATTGGCCTGCCAGTGCAACTCAGTTCAAATTTCATATGATCGGTCATGCACACATCGATCCGGTATGGCTTTGGCGCTGGACAGAAGGAGTTTCGATTGTACATAGTACTTTTCAGTCAGCCCTCGATCGAATGAACGAAAATCCCGAATTTTGCTTCATTTCGAGCTCTGCACAATTCTATCACTGGGTGGCCGAAAACGACCCTGAAATGTTGGAAAAAATCAAAAAACGCATTGCCGAGGGTCGTTGGAATGTTGTTGGTGGCTGGTGGGTTGAACCCGATGTCAATATTCCCAGCGGGGAGGCTATGGTTCGCCAGGGACTTTACGGCCAGCTGACTTTGCAAAAGCTTGTGGGCCGCCGGGCAACAATTGCATTCAATCCCGACTCCTTTGGTCACACTTCCACTTTGCCGCAGATCATCAGCAAACAGGGAATGAACAAATACATTTTTATGCGTCCCGGGCCTCACGAAAAAACAGTACCTGCCGACCTTTTCTGGTGGCAGGGAGCCGATGGCACAAAAGTGCTGACCTACCGCATTCAGCAAAGCTATAACGACAGCACGCTGAATGGCGACCGAATGAAAAAGGTTGTTGAACTGGCAGTAGACCAACCCATGAAAAATTTCATGTACTACTATGGTGCCGGCGATCATGGAGGTGGCGCAACCAAGGAAAATATGAAATCGATTGAAAAAATTAAAGCTGAGAGCGGCGCTCCTGCATTAATTTATAGTACTCCCGAAAGATATTTTAAAGAGATAGAAGCCGACAAAAGCCTCAATCTTCAGACTGTTAACGACGATCTTCAACACCATGCAGTAGGTTGTTACACAGCCGAGTCGATGATAAAAAAGGGAAATCGTCAGTCGGAAGCAGCCCTTGTTACTGCTGAAAAAATTGCAACGCTCGGATCGGTAAAATGGGGATACAAATACCCCAAAAAGGAACTTACCACCGCATGGCAAAGGGTTTTGTTCCTTCAATTCCACGACAGCCTGGCCGGATCTTCGTTGTTTGATCATTCACAGGATGCTGCCGAAGGTTACGGTTTTGCCCTCGATACGGCTCACCAGGCCACATACATGGCGGTTCAGAAACTGGAGTGGCAGATTGCTTCCGAAGATCCCGACTCGCAATACCTCGTGGCATTTAATCCGCATGCCTGGGAAGTAAACAGCAATATCGAATACGATTTCAACTGGGGAACAATGCACAAAACGTGTCGGGCAGAAGATGAAAAGGGCAAAGCGATTCCGCATCAGTGGACTGCCGGTTCATCGGAAACAGGCAGCCGCCGAAAAATCATCATCAATACTTCGATTCCTGCAATGGGATACCGTCAAATCAGAATATGGGATGGTGAACCCGGCTTTGAAACAGGTAAAGTTAAAGCGGAGGAAAACCGGATTGAAAATGAATTTTACAGGTTAAGTATTGCTTCAAATGGAGCGTTGAGTGTTTTCGACAAGGAAAACAACAAGGAAGTTTTTGCAGGTGGGCAAACTGGTTGTAAGGCAGTGTTGATAGACGATCCAAGCGATACCTGGAGCCACAACATTAAAACTTTCTCAAAAGAAATAGGCGCATTCGGAAGGGCCGACATCAAAATTCTGGAAAACGGTCCGGTACGTGCGACACTACGTGTAAAAACTTCATACGGTGCTTCAAATCTTACCATCGACTGGTCGCTTAGCGCCGGTTCACGCAATATCGAGGCAAAAGTCACTCTCGACTGGCACGAACAACTAAAAATGCTCAAATTTTCATTCCCGGTGAATGTGGAAACACCAACTGCTACCTACGAAACACCTTACGGACATATTGTTCGCGCTACCAATGGTGATGAGGATCCCGGTCAGCGTTGGATTGACGTTACAGGAAAAAGCAATGGCAGTAATTACGGTCTTACTGTTTTAAACGATGCAAAATACGGTTACAATGTAATGGGGAACGACATGCGGATTTCGGTTGTCCGCTCGGCTCCGTTTGCACATCATGATCCCAAAGTGCTGGATATGAAAAACGAATATATATGGATGGACCAGGGAATTCAAACTTTCAGGATGTTGCTCGTTCCGCATAAAGAAACATGGAAAGAAGGAAATATTACAAGAATTGCTGAAGAGTTTATCGCACCTCCTGTTTCTATTTACCAGGGAATTCATGGTGGGAAACTGCCAAAATCGGGTTCGTTTCTTTCATCCGATAAACGAAATATTGTGGTTTCAGCAGTTAAACCGGCTGAAGATAACAACGACATCATTGTCCGTTGTGTTGAAGCTGAAGGAGTAAAAACTTCAGCCAATCTCGATCTTGCTTTTGCAGGTATTCAGTGGAATGGCAATTTTAATCCGTTTGAAATAAAAACACTGCGAATCAGCAAAGGAAAAATCAGGGAAGTCAATCTCCTTGAAGAGTAAACTCAAGGAAAATTTGTGTTTCAGGTTATGAACTGATAAAACATAATAAATAGAAAAAGAAAGAAAATCAATATAAGTTGAATTAAATGAAAAAGGAATTATTGGGAAAGATTATCAGTGAGATCAAGTCAGTGAAAATTGCCGTTTTAGGCGATTTTTGTCTCGATGCTTACTGGTTCATCGACGAGTCGAAAAGTGAGATTTCCATTGAAACCGGTCAAATGACACGCCCAATCAGGCAACAAAGATATTCACTGGGTGGTGCAGGAAACGTTACCAACAACATTTCAGCTATGGGAGTTCAGGACGTGCGTGCCTTTGGCGTAATCGGCCCCGACCCGTTTGGCTACGAAATGGTGAAGGTGATGAAACAAAATGGCATCAATCCCAAAAATTTGCTTGTACAGGAAAAAGACTGGTCAACGCATGTCTATACAAAACCTTATGTGGGCGATACCGAGCAAAGCCGCATTGACTTTGGAAATTTCAACAGGCTTTCGAAACACATGGCCGACAAGCTCATCAATAACCTGGTGGCCGAAATTCCCGAAGTGGATATTATCATCATCAACCAGCAGGTGTTGTCGGGCATTCACACCGAATATTTCAGAAAGCAGATTACACAGGTGATTCAGCGTTTTCCTGAAAAAATATTTATTGTTGACAGTCGGAATTACAGCGCTTCGTACGAAGGTGCCTACCGGAAGATGAATGACACTGAAGCAGCCATTTTAGGGGGTTATAAAAAAGATGCAAACGATGTGGTTTTGTATTCCGAAGTAAAGGAAGCAGCCATGAACCTGTTTAAAAGATTTGGAAAACCCTTGTTCATCACCCGCGGGGCCCGGGGTTCAATAATAGTGAACGAAAATGGTGTCACCAATATCGACGGTTTGATGATTATTTCGAAAGTTGACCCGGTTGGAGCAGGCGACAGCTATTTGGCGGGCGCTGCTTCGGCATTGGCTGCGGGTTACAACCTTGAAATTGCCGCCGAAATTGGGTCTTACGTTGCCGGTGTTACAGTGCAAAAACTGTTTCAAACAGGTACGGCAAGTCCCGAAGAAGTTCTGAATATCGGCACTGACCCCGATTTTGTTTACAGTCCCGAATTGGCAGAAGATATTCGTCATGCCAACTACTGGAACAATACCGAAATCGAGGTTATCAACGAATGGCAGCAGCCATTGAATATCCGTCACGCTATTTTCGACCACGACGGCACCATATCAACTCTGCGTGAAGGCTGGGAACACATTATGCAACCCATGATGATGAAAGCCATTTTGGGGAGTCATTTTCAGGATGCCGACGAAGCCTTGTACCACAAAGTGCATACAAGAGTGGTTGATTTTATAGACAAAACAACAGGTATTCAGACACTTGTGCAAATGAAAGGACTCGTTGATCTGGTAAAGGAATTTGGTTTGGTGCCAACCGACCAGATTCTCGATGAATTTGGTTACAAAGCCATTTACAACGATGAATTGCTGAAAATGGTAAAATTACGCGAAGTGAAATTGTCGCGTGGTGAATTGTCGCTCGAGGATTTTACACTGAAAAATGCGGTTTTGCTGCTCGAAAAATTATACAAAGCCGGCGTAAAGTTATACCTGGCCAGCGGTACCGATGAGGAAGATGTTAAAAATGAAGCCCGGATTCTTGGTTACGACCATCTGTTTGAAGGTGGTATTTACGGTGCTGTGGGCGATGTAACAAAGGAAGCAAAGAAAATTGTTCTCGACAGAATTTTGGATACCATAGGAAATTCAGGAAACGGACAGGTTGCTGCATTTGGTGATGGACCGGTTGAAATTCGCGAAACCCGGAAACGCGGAGGATTAACCGTCGGTATTGCCAGCAACGAGTTGAAACGTTACAGCCTGAACGAAAGCAAACGTTCACGACTCATCAAAGCTGGCGCTGATATCATTATCCCCGATTATTCTCAACTGCCAAAACTGCTGGAATTGTTGAATGTGAAATCATAAATAGAAAATAAAAGTTATTTGGTTACGAAAATTTGTATGACTCCGGAGGAGTCAAATGTTTATAGAAAAATACGTTTTTCTATAAACATCCGTCCCCGGTCGGGGTCGAATAATCAAACACAAAAGACTGTAAATCGTAAATAATATAATCGTAAATCACACCATGCCATATCCAAAATTCGACCGAAACCTGCTCGATGTAAAACAACTGGCAAACAGAAAAAACAAAGTTTATATCGAGCGCGACCATATTCCGGTTTCTGAACTTCCCAAAAACCTTTCTGAAAAGGGAATCAGCCTGATTGAAAAAACAGCAGAACGAATCAGAAAAGCACGCTCACTGAATCGCGCATCAATGCTGACATTTGGCGCCCACACCATCAAAAACGGCATGGCTCCCACACTGATTGCTCTGATGAAGGAAGGCTGGGTGACCCACCTCGCCACCAACGGTGCCGGAATTATTCACGACTGGGAATTTGCATACCAGGGAAAATCAAGCGAAGATGTTCGCGAAAACGTTGATTTGGGGCAGTTTGGAATATGGGACGACACCGGTTTTTACATCAACCTTGCATTGGTGGCCGGCGCTTACGAAGGACTGGGTTATGGTGAATCCGTGGGAAAAATGATTTATTCTGAAGGATTGAATATACCTGAACTTTCTGATTTGTATGCAACTGCAGGTCAGAAAATGGAAACTGAACCTTCCACAGCAGCGGCTGCCATCGATTTTGCAGGTGTTATCAAGCATTTCGGTCTGAAGCCGGGACGGATGAATATTCCGCACCCACACAAAAAATATTCGGTACAGGGAAATGCCTATGAAATGGGTATTCCTTTCACAGGTCACCCCATGTTTGGGCACGATATTATCTACAATCACCCGATGAATCACGGTGCATCCATCGGCCGCACTGCCGAAAACGACTTTCTGGCGTTTGCTAAAAGTGTGAGCAACCTCGAAGACGGTGTTTATCTTTCGGTAGGTTCGGCGGTAATGTCGCCCATGATTTTTGAAAAATCGCTTTCGCTTTCGCAGAATATCGAAATCCAACATGGTGGCCACATCGACCGGCATTACATGCTGATTGTTGATTTGGCGGAATCGGACTGGGACTGGGCAAAAGATGGCGAACCACCTATGGACAACCCTGCTTACTACCTGCGTTACTGCAAAACCTTTAACCGTATGGGTGGCGAAATGCACTACCTCACTGCCGATAACCGCGACTTTTTACTGGCGTTGTACCAGCAATTGCAGAAATAAAATAAGATGTTTTGGGTTGATAGGCCTGAAAGGCCGACATATTTCAGCCCGGGGCAAACGACGCAGGAGTGTCGCCCCGGGTTGTGGAACAGAACCGGAATCCGTCTGCGGGGTGGCCAGAATTGAAAATCAACTGCTGTTTCGGACGGAATAGAATTAAAAGTTATTTGAAAAACGTTTTTTAGCCGTTTCGTCCGAAACAGCTCTTGCACATTGAAAAATGACATCGCGCGGACGAATTTGAATTTTTGTTTTCAACCTGGGCGTTGCCCTGGGCTATTATAATTTATCCCTTTCAGGGAAGTGAATGCAACAAATGGATAAAGAAATAAATACAATAAATGATTCATGAAAAGGAAAGCTGCTTTTTTATCTCTTGTACTAATTGGTTTGTTATTAACCACCTTTGCCCAGCAACCCCTTAATGGCCGCCTGCTTCAAGGTGAACCCTGGCAGCCGTTTGTTCCTGTTGAGAAGGCCGATTTTTATGTGGCCGAGAATGGAAATGATAGCTGGAGTGGTACACTCTCAGAACCGAACAATACCAAAACAGACGGTCCTTTTGCCACGCTCAAAAAGGCACAGGAAGCAGTGCGCAACCTGAAAACCAAAGTCTATTTTCCAAAAGACGAGCCGGTGGAGAAACGATGGATTGGTTCGCCGCACCCTTTTGGCCGCGGGAAAGACATCACGGTTTACATCCGCAAAGGATTCTATTCTTTGTCGGAGCCATTGGTTTTTTCTCCTGCTGATGGTGGTGAACGGGTGGAAACCAATCTGCCAACCGGCGCTTTTGAATACCACAAACTCCGGGACCACTATGTAACTTACGCAGCTTATCCGGGCGAAAAACCAGTGATTTCGGGAGGCAAAAAAGTGTCGGGGTGGAAAAAGAATGGTAACGTGTGGACAGCGTCTTTTGATGCCGACACCGTGCAGATGCTGGTGGTGAATGGCAAACGGCAGGTGCTGGCAAGAACGCCCAACACTGGTTATTTTGTGCCGCCGGCTATTTCTGCAACCACTTCTGAATTGTATTTCAGAAAAGGAGAAATCGAAAACTGGGAAAACATGGCTGGCAACCGCGTGGTGATGTTACTTCGCTGGCATACCGGCATCAACAGTATTATTTCTTTGGATGAAAAAAAGGGAATTGCCACTTTTAAATCGCCACAGGAAGGCGTTGTGATTGTTCCGCCGCGTTATTACGTTGAAAATGTAAAAGCTTTGCTGGATGCTCCGGGCGAGTGGTATTTCGATAAAAATACAAGGGAAATCAGTTACATTCCGGCTGCCGGAATTGAAAATCCAAACGATTTTTCTGCTGAAGTTCCAACCATCAGCGAACTGGTTAAAGTGGCAGGCGAAATGGCAAAACCTGTCCGCAACCTGCGTTTTTACGGATTGACGTTCGAAGGGGCAACACCCGGAAGCAGTGCCATCGGTTTTGAGTATGCACACGCCTGCGAACTGGCCCGGGGTGAAGTGCGTTCATGCAGCGGAACCGGTGTTTATGTGCACAAAGGATGCTACCAGACCCGCATTTTTGAAAACCGTTTCGAAACCATCGACAACGGCGGCGTTTATGCACAAGGACCCAATAAACCCGGCGATGGCCGAGATATTACACGCGAAACGCTCATCACAAAAAATAAATTTTACGATTGCGGCGGCATCAACATTTACGCGCAATATACGCTGATGACCACCATTTCGCATAACTATATCACCAAAACCCGTGGCCGGTATGGAATTGATGTGGGTGGCTGGGCCAACCAGGAAGAAGCTATCGATGGCGGTTATCTGGTGGAATACAACCATCTTGATGATGTTCAGCTGGATGCCGACGATTCGGGCGCCATCAAAACCGCCGGAATGACTTTTAATTCCGTGGTTCGCCGCAACCTGATTCACAATGTTCACGCCGGATTTTTTAACGACAATGTGGGTTTCTGGTTCGATAACATGTCGCAGGGATGGATTTCGGAAGAAAACATATTTTACAACCTTGAACAGGGCGAAATGAAACTTTGCGCCGCACTTTTGGAAGACAATATTTACCGCAACAATTTTAAAATTGAAGCACCAACCAACGCTCCTGAAATCATATTGGAAGGTGAGCCTGAATTCCATGTCAGCAACCTGAAAATTGCAGTAGGAGTGGGTGGCAGCGTGGTTGCCGGAAGTTCAGTTCTGGTTTCTGCCGAGGTGAAAAACAGCGGAACCACGGGTATTGCACCGGTTCATTTGTACCTCGATGGAAAAGTATTCGAAACCAAACCTTTTCCGGTGGTGAAAAACAACACCCGTCAGGTTCAATTCGAAATCAGGATGTACGATGCCGGTGAACACCAGTTGGCTATTGGCGATACACCATATCAGAAGATTAAAGTCGATGGCAGCAAACCCGCCATTGTTTTTGAAGATTTTACACTCTCAGCCAACAAAATGCTGAGAGGCGAAACCGTAAAAGGCACGGCCAAAGCTGTGAATCTGACAAATACAATTCAGAAACTGGAAGCTTCCGTTTTTGTGGGAAATCAGAAAGTTCTCTCAGAACCGGTTGAACTGAATCCCGGTGAATCGAAACAACTTAGTTTTGAAATAGAGGCGCCTGTCGGGAAACACGAAGTAAGAATTGAAAACAGTGCGGTCAAAGAACTCACGGTTTTCGACTCAAAAACTATCGATTTGGCAAAAACCAAAGTGCTTGAATATTGCTCAGCCAAAGCCAAACCATACGAAATAAAAGCCGATGCAAAAGCCAACAAGTTTAAAATCACAGCAGGCGGTTCCGATTTTATGCATGCCGAAGATTCGTATGCAGCGGCTTATGTAAAAGGAATCAAGGGCGATTTTGTGGCAACCGTAAAAATCAGTGCGTTTGGCGACCGCACCCACGAATGGTTCCGTACAGGATTGTTTGTGCGGAACGATATAGCCCAAAGTTTTGATGTACAGCCCGGAAGCAAAGGTTCTGTACTGGTTTTTTCCTCACCCGGCCGCGCAGGAATTGAGTACGACGAATTTGCCAACGGATGCATGCACAAAGCAAGCAGTACTAATCTGCCCGAAAACTCAAAAACTCCGATTTACCTGAAAATGGTCCGTCACGGAAACAGTTTCAGCGGGTACATCAGTCTGGATGGTAAAAACTGGATTATCGAGCGCCACACCACGGACATTCCCGGAATCAACGAATCGATAGACATCGGTCTGGCAGCCGGCGGCCCCGATAAACGCCAGTACTGGGTGGAATTTACCAACTGGAAAATTGAGGTGGCAAAGTAGAAGAAGAAGAGGCAAAGACAAAGGCTGAGGAAAAAATCGCGGAGCGGTGAAATATTTATAGAATGAAATGATTCCATTTTACCCGGCCCGTGGATTGAAAAGCCGGCCAACAATAATTTTTAAAAACGAAACCGCGATGAATAATTCAATCAATCTGTTTGTTCTGGCACTCCTCATGATGTTTTCGGGATGTCAGTCTCCGGTACCACAAACTGATGATTTTTGGAGCTACGCCACAAGCCGGAAATCTGACCTCCAACTGGGTGTGTACATTACAGCGCACACCGTTCAGGAGCAGTTTTCCACCGAAGCCGGATGCCGGGAGGCGATTTCGGTTCTTCGATGCAATAGTTTTTCAAAAGTATATGTCGAAGTTTACAGGCCCGGAATGGTTGTTCCGATGGAATTACTTAAAAATACGGTTTCTCTTCTGGAAAAAAATGGTTTTGAGGTAGTTGGAGGTATTGCAACTTTACCGGGAGAAGGAGTTGGCGTAGCCCAGCAGGGGCCGCTTACATGGTTCAACTGGCAGAATCCCAAAACACAAACCGACCTGAAAAAAATAGTGGAAGAAACCACGCCACTTTTCAAAACCTTTATTCTCGACGATTTCTTTTGTACCGCTGACACAAGCCTGGAATCCAAACAGGCAAAAGGCGACAAAAGCTGGTCGGAATACAGACGCGGAATGCTGACGGAAATTGCCCAGTCGGTTTTCATCCAACCGGCAAAAGCAAAAAATCCGGATATTACCATGATAATCAAATACCCGCAATGGTACGACCGTTTTCACCAATTTGGATATGATGTAGCCACCGAACCTGCGCTTTTCGACAAAGTGTATGTAGGCACCGAAACTCGCGGCCAATATACACAGCGATATGGATTTGTTCAGCCTTACGAAGGTTTTATCAACTACCGCTGGATTTCAACGCTGGCAGGTGATAAAATTGGTGCTGCCTGGTTTGACCACGGTGACTGCAACGGAACTGATTTTATAGAACAGGCATATCAGTCGGTGTTGGCGGGAGCTAAAGAACTGGTAATTTTCAACTTTGGTGATTTTCTGACCGGGCATCCTGGTCACCACCTGCTGCGTCAGGACTTTGATAAACTGGCTGACCTGGCTGCTGCAGTTGCCAAAAATCCGGTGGTGGGTACAGTGGGTTACAAACCTGCCAACAGCGATGCCGGCGCCGATTTATACATCATGGATTATATCGGGATGTTTGGGATATCGCTGGTTCCCGATTCAAAATATCCCGAAAATGCTTCGGTGATTTTCCTCCCAACGCAGGCAGCCACCGATTCATCGATAGTTGAAAAGGTGGAAAAATCGTTGAATGAAGGCAATAAAATTGTGATGACGGCCGGATTTCTTGCACGTGCAAAAAACGGTGAAAAACTGGCTCAATTGGCAGGAATAAGTTATCCGCTGATTCCGGAGCAAATTTCAACTCAAATCATTTTAAACGAGGGGAAAATAGACAGCGTGAAATTTCCATTGCAAACCGATTACCGTCTTGTTCCGGCAGATGCATCTGTTATTCTGGAAACAGCTGGTAAAAATGGTACTCCGTTTTTGGTTCAAAATCACGCAAAAAACATTGTTGTAATCAACACACACACCTTTTCGCAGGCCGATTTTGATGCGGTTGGCGAAGTGCTTTTGTGTCCGCGACAACTGGGTTTGCTTGAACTGCCAAAGCAGTGGGCTAATCAAATCCGTTCGGTTTTTAATTCAGGAGAAAATAGGATTTTGGATGCACCTTCCCGCGTTACATGGCAAAAATTGGGTGATGGAAGTTTTGTGGTTCAAAATTACAATCAGGAAAAGGTCACAGTTGAAATCAGTTTGTCTGATGCAATTTCGCTGGAGGATGGTTTTACCGGACAGCCTCTTGAAATATCGGATAAGAATTTAAAACTTGAAATGCAGCCCCGTTCCAGAAACTGGTGTATTTCAAAAAAATAGTATGGAATGAAAAGATTGCTTAAAATATTGCTGGTTGCTGTTTTCAGTGTATCATCACTGATTGGGAAAAGCCAGACAATTAGTGCCAACGTTTCTGTAACCGATATCACTCCGCCACTCGAAATGAAATACACGTTGGGAGGTTATGGTGAAAGAATGAACAAGCCTGCGGAAGGAATTCATGACCCGATTATGGCAAAAGCACTGGCATTGAAAAACGCGGATGGAAAATATCTCATCATCACGATGGATATCCTGGGGCTGCCTTCCAATTTTAAAAACGATTTGCTGAAACGGATTGAAAAAAACGGATGGAAAGCTGAAAACCTGATGCTGCTTCCGAGTCACTCGCATGGCAGTCTCGAAATGGCAGCCATCAACAGCAAGAATGTGTTTGGCGTTCCGCAGATTGGCATTTTTCAGCCCGAACTGCTCAGTTTTCTTTTGGATAAACTGGAAAGGCTTGTTTTTGAGGCTGATAAAAATTACCGCGAAGTAAAAATAGGAACAGGCAGCTCCAGATTCTACGGGCTGAACCGTAACCGGCGTGGCGACAAAATTGTGGACAAAGAACTGATCGTTACCCGTGTTGACCTTGCAAAAGGACAACCGCTGGCTGCGCTTGTAAACTGGACTTCACACCCAACTTTTATTGGTGGAAACGACATGCTTGTATCGGCAGAGTGGCCCGGTTATTTACAAACCGAAATGGAAAAAACCATCGGGAAAGGGGTTGTTGTAATGTATTATAATGGCGCTGAGGGTGACCAGTCGCCGGTTTACAGCGGTAAAGGTGGCGCTTACGAAAAAATTCAGGGTTACGAAAAAATCATCGCAGAAAAAGCGATGAGTGTGTACAATTCGGTTCAGACTAAAAAAGAAAGTGAACTGGTTTATAGCTACCAGGTTATCGATTTGCCGCAACAAGTGGCACATCCCGATTTTATGGAAACCGGTGGGGCTGAATATGGGCTGAACGAGCAGACAGTAAAAGTGATTATGGATGCACTCGGTCCCAAAAAAGTGGGAATGGGTTCGGTGAGAATCGGCAATTTTATTCTTGTCGGAATTCCTGGCGAACTGGTTGCAGAACTCGGAATCAAAATCAAGGATTGGCTTAAAATTGACAAGGTAAAACACGTTGCCATCGGTGGTCTGGCCAACGAATGGATTAGTTACATCCTCACTGAAGAGGAATATGTAAATGGTGGCGGCTACGAGTCGAGTGTGAGTTTTTACGGCCCGAAACTGGGCGAAATTATTACGGGTTCAGCAATAACCATTTCAGAATCAATTACAAAAAGCAAATAACGGATACAAAAAATGAAACAAATAGTTTATTTAATAAGTTGGTTTATCTCCTCAATTTTAGTGTTTTCATCATGCACACAAAAAATAGGACAGCCCGATTTTAGTAAAGCTGTCATTCTGGTTTCACCGGCAATTCCGGCTCCCATGAATTCCACTGCTCTTCTTGTTTTAACAGAAGAAGTGGCAAAAAGAACTTCGCTGCAACTGCAGACTGCTGAAAACTGGGACAACAAAACGATTGTTGCACTGGCGCTTTCTTCCGATAAGGAGTTGTTTGGAAAGGCAGTTCCGGCGCGTGAAGGAAACGATTTGCCTGAATTGAAAAAGGAGGGATTTCGCCTGTTTTATTCAACCGAAGGCAGCAAAAAAGTGCTGTGGATTATTGGCGCCGATGCCCGTGGGATTTTATACGGAATTGGAAAGTTCCTGCGGATTGCGCAAATGAATGAAGGATTGCTGATTTTGCCCGAAGCCGTTGATATTGCAACTTCACCCGAATTTCCGTTGCGTGGCCACCAGTTTGGATACCGCAATACTGCCAACTCGTGGGATGTCTGGACAGTGGAACAGTTTGACCAACACTTCAGAGAGCAAATACTTTTTGGCGCCAACAGTTTCGAAAATATTCCGTTTCAGGAAGGACCGCCCAGCATACACATGAAAATTCCGCGCGAAGAAATGAATATTCATATCAGCGAAATCTGCAATAAATACGATGCTGATTACTGGATTTGGGCACCGGCCGATATCGACCTGAAAGATAAAAAACTGCGTCAGGCAGAACTTGAACAGCACGAGGCATTTTACAAAAAATGTCCGCGACTCGATGGTGTTTTCTTTCCCGGTGGCGACCCGGGCGAAAACCATCCGGCTGATGTTATGCCGTTTTTGGAGGAGTTAACAGTCATTCTTCATAAATATCACCCAAATGCTACGATGTGGATTTCGTTGCAGGGTTTTGACGAAGAAAAGGTGAAATTCTTTTTCAACTATCTGAATGAAAAAAGTCCGGATTGGCTCATCGGTGTGGTGTACGGACCAAGTAGTCCGCCGGTTGATTTGGAACGCCAACTGTTGCCAAAAAAGTACAAACACCGGCTGTACCCCGACCTCACCCACACGGTTCGCTGCCAGTACCCGGTAAAACGCTGGGACCAGGCTTTTGCGTTAACATTGGGCAGGGAATGTACCAATCCGCAACCCTTGTATTATACCGAAGTTTTCAGAAAAGATGCAGTTCATACCGATGGATTTATTTCGTATTCCGATGGCGTTCACGACGATGTTAACAAGGTCGTCTGGAGCCAGTTGGGCTGGGATTCAAAAACCAATGAAAAGCAGATTATGGTTGAATACTGCCGTTTCTTTTTTGGAAATGATCTTGCTGAAATTGCTGCCGATGGAATTCTGGCGCTCGAACAAAACTGGGTAGGACCTTTAATAGGGAACGAAACTGTTGGTAAAACATTTGAACACTGGAAAACCCTGGAAACAGGAAATCCTCAACTGGCGGGCAATTGGCGCTGGCAACAACTGGTGATGCGGGCTTATTACGATGCTTTTGTTCAGCAACGGCAAGCCCATGAAAGAAATCTGGAAAAACAGGCGTATGAAATTCTTGCCACAGCCGGAACTATTGGTGCAGATAAAGCGATGGAACAAGCACTGGAAATACTGAAAAAGGCAGAAGCCGAGCCGGTTGCACAGGATTTAAAGCAGAAAGTGGTGGATTATTGCGAAGCTTTGTTTCAGTCGGTGGGATTGCAAACCAGTGTGCCAAAATACAATGCGCGCGGCCCGGAACGTGGCGCCATTCTCGATTTTATCGATTATCCGCTGAACAACCGCTGGTGGCTTGAAGATGAGTTTAAAAAAGTTACGGAAATGAAATCAGAAGAGGAAAAAGTAGCCCGGCTCGATTTTATCCTTAACTACGAAAATCCCGGTGAAGGCAGTTTTTACGACAACATTTCGAGTGCCGATGCAAAACATGTTGTTTCAAAAACCGACGATGCCATTGATTATCTGTGGGAAAATGACGGAATGAGCCGGAAACGCTTATCAACACAGCTATTTCAGTTTACACCTGAATTACAATACAACGAACTCGACCCAAATGCTGATTACCTGATTCGTGTTTCGGGATACGGAGAAGCGTTGTTGCGTGCCAATGGCGAACGACTGACGCCCACAAAATATGAAAAAGGATTCGAGCAGTTTAAAGAATTTCCGCTTTCGAAGGACCTGATAAAAGACGGTAAACTGAAAATCACTTTCGATAAACCTGATGAGGAACACCTCAACTGGCGCCAGCAGTCGAGGGTTACAGATGTTTGGTTGCTGAAGAAGTAATGCGTGAATTCTTTAATGCATAAATGCGTGAATGCTAAAATGCATGAATGAAAAGCCCCCTCCCGTTCCCCCGAAGAGAAGGCTTTGAAGAAAAAAATAAAGAATATCGAATAAGAAATTACGAAGTAAGAAAAAGCCTGAAAGGCTAAAATTTGCATAACCCGGGGTAAGTGAGGAACGAACGTAACCCCGGGACAAAACGAAGGACAAAAACCGTCCGCGAAGGAACAGGATTGAAAAGCATGAGTGGTTGCGGACGGAACAGAGTAAAAACATGATTGAAAAATGAAACAACTTTTTCCATTACAAGGCATCGTAACAGTTTTGAATACCCCATTTAAAACCAATAAAACCATTGATTTACCTGCATTGAAACGAAACGTGGATTACGCCCTCGATGCTGGTGTCGCCGGATTTCTTGTGCCTGCCATGGCATCTGAAGTTTACAAACTTTCAGAAACAGAGCGTATTGAAATGGTAGCCGCTGTTTTGGACGAGGTAAACGGGAAAGTTCCTGTAATTGCCGGTGCCGGCGAAACCGACCTGGTAAAAAGCAAACGGCTGATTTCGGAATACATCAGGCTGGGTTGTAAAAATGTCCTGTTTCAGATTCCTTTTCAGAACGAAATTCAGTTTAAAAACCACTTTTCTGAACTGGCTGAAACCGGCCCCGGAATGATCATGCTGCAGGATTGGAATGCGTCAGGTTACGGTCTGCCAGATAAACTGATTCTGGAACTCTTTGAAACCGTGGAAGCTTTTCGTTGTCTAAAAGTAGAAACAGTTCCGGCGGGCATTAAATACTCCCGGATTCTGGAACTCACAAACGGAGAACTGAATGTCAGCGGTGGCTGGGCGGTTTCGCAGATGATTGAAGGATTAAAACGTGGTGTCCATGCATTTATGCCCACTGGCATGCACAAGATTTACTGCGAATTTTACCGCTTGTGGAAAGCAGGAAAAACACACGAAGCGGAGCATCTTTTTGGAGAGATAATACCGGTTCTTGCGTTTTCCAACCAGCATCTCGATATTTCCATCCACTTTTTTAAACGTCTGCTTTTTAAACAGGGAATCTACCCAACAGATATGGTTCGCGAACCGATTCTGCCTTTTGATGGAATACACCGGGAATTAGCGGATAAATTAATAGATAAGGTAATTGACATTGAAAAGAGAATTAAATTGAAAATATAGACATCTAATTATTGCCGTCAGCTTTAGCTGACGGAATAAGATGGACTGAAATATTGGCTTTAGCCACATTAAGTATTTAGGCTGAAGCCCTTTGTTGTTTGTTGATTTTAATTCCGTTGACTGAAGTCAACGGCAATAGAGTAATGAATAAAAACTGACATAAATATGAAACAAAACATTTGTATCATCTTTTTTCTGATAATTCTGGCTGTTAATAACCTGAATGCACAGGTTTCCGCTAACAGTTTTCTTCAGGATATAAAAACAGAAATTACACTTCCACCGGAAGCCGGTAAAAATGCAATCAAACTTTTTTTATTAAACGAAAGTGTGATTGCCATTACATCGAATGGTGTTTTCCGCTACCGAAACGGCAGCTGGAGCGGCAAGTCCAACGGTTCTGACTGGCGAACTGCCACAGTCGATAAACAGGGAAAAGTCTGGCTGTCTTCAGTCAACTTTATTCAACAGGAAAATTCCAAAGAAAAACTCACTTTGCCCGAACTTTCAAAAAGCGACACTATTTTATGCCTTTTCTGGGAAGACGAAAAAACGCTGCAGGTGGGTACAACCAGGGGTTTGCTGACATGGAACGGAAAATGGAACATTCAACCAGAATTAAAAACGAGGGTTAATTCGGTTATAACTGATGCCCAAAAGCAACTCTGGATAGCTACTAATGACGGACTTCGGCGGCGTTCATTGGGCAAGTGGGTAAACATGGATGAAACCCTGATGGATCCGGGTAACGGGCGGACTTATTTTGCACTTCAGCAACAAAAAGAAGGTGCTGAAATTGTGCTGAGCACACCTTTTTCTGTGGGTTGTATTTCTCAAACCGGTAACCATTGGGTTTTGAGGCCAACGGATGGTCTTCCATTCGGTCCGGTTAAGGTAATTACACCTGTTGATGGTGGATTTTGGTTTGGAACTGATAAAGGCGTCATTAAAAAAGATTCGGGATGGCGTTATTACAACGGAAAACGCTGGCTGCCGGATAACAAGGTAAATGACATTCTGCCCATCGATTCGCGTACAGTTTGGATTGCAACTCCTGCCGGAATCAGCCAGATTCAGCAGGTAGAAATGACCCTGGAACAAAAGGCCGATTCAATAGGTAAAATCGCAGAACTCCGCCACAACCGCCGCGGATTGATGAATCATTCAAAATTGAAAATTCCGGGTGATTTGAGCAGCAGTTACATGGAAAATGAAGACAATGATGGGCTTTGGACCGCATGCTATCTTGCTGCCCAGTGTTTCAGGTATGGAGCCACAAAAAGTGACGATGCCAGGGAAATTGCAACACGTACTTTTGAAGCGCTGGAAAGGCTCGAAACGGTTACAGGAATCTCAGGTTACCCGGCCCGCTCATATGCGCTGGCCACCGACAGTGTAAAACAATCTCGTTCGCCGCACCCGAAATACTGGCATCCCTCGCCCGATGGAAAATGGCAGTGGCTCGACGATACAAGCTCCGACGAAATTGCCGGGCATGTTTTTTCCATTGCCCTTTTTTACGAACTCGTAGCTGACGAAAACCAAAAGGAAAAAGCAAAAAACCTGTTGGAAAGAATCATGAACCACATTGTGGACAACAATTTCAGAATGATTGATTTTGATGGAAAGCCCACGCGCTGGGGAATATGGAATCCTGACTCGCTCAATCATTCAAAAAACTGGATGTTTGAACGGGGTTTGAATTCGCTTCAAATTCTTTCGCATCTGAAAACCGCAATACAATTCACCGGAAATCCGAAGTTTGAAAAAGCATACAACGAACTGGTTGAAAAACACGGTTACGCACAAAACGCGGTTCAGGCAAAAATAATTGGTCCTTTCGAAACAAGTCATTCCGATGATATCCTCAACTTTTTCCCATATTATAACCTGTTTAAATACGCAAAAGATGACCCAAGTTTCCCCCTTTATGTTAAAAGTCTTGAAAGAAGCTGGAAGGCAGTTCGCTCCGATAGAATGCCCGTATGGAATGTGATGGCCAGCGCTTTACTGAAAAAAGACTGCGATTTGCAGGTGGCGCGGGCAGAATTGGAACAGTACCCACTCGACTTGGTGAACTGGACCATGGAAAACAGTCATCGCTGGGATTTGCAGCACGATATGATGGCCGGGCGGTTCAATGCTCATCAGTCTGTAAAACCCATTCCCACACCCGAAAGCAACGTCTCGCGCTGGAACACGAATCCACGGCAGTTAAATTCGGGATTAAACGGAACACAGGAAGAAGATGGTTCGTACTTTTTGTTTGCCTACTGGATGGGACGGTATTATGGATTTTTTAATGAATAATTATATGATAATTAGGAATGAGGCCTAAAAAAACTTTTGACTTGAAAAGTCAACATCTTCATAACCGACTGGTCAACGACCTGCGGAAAAACACATAAAAACAAAATCTGCCTGAAAGGCAGGACAAAAAAAAGATGAGTAAATGCGACTTTCAAACCACAAAGAAATTTTTAAGACTGATTTTGTCCTGCCTTACAGGCAGAAGTTATGTAAGGTTCAATGTCCTAAGGTCAACGACCTTAGGTTACGAAAATAAAACACCTTCGGTGTTAGATCATTAAACGAATAATCATGAATAATTATCAATTGATAGTCAGTTTTGAAATGGGAATTTTGTTTTTTTGTGATAAAACAAATCGATATTGTTTATGAAAAAATTGACAGGGTTCCTTTTTTTGATTTTTGTTGGTTTTTCTGCCAGCGCTCAACCCAAAATAACTGATACTTTACTTATCGAAGAAGTGGTTGTAACCACACAGCGCGTTCCTGTAAATGAGGAGTTGATTCCATACAGTATCAGTTTGTTGGATAAAAAAGAGATGGACCATTTCAGCAAACGTTCCACTCCCGAAATGCTGATGAACGCGGACGGAGTTTTTGTGCAGAAAACAAATCACGGCGGAGGTTCTCCCTTTATTCGCGGACTTACCGGCAATCAAACACTCTTATTGTATGATGGTATCAGGCTGAACAATTCCATTTACCGCTACGGACCAAATCAATACCTGAACACGGTTGATGTTTTCACCATCGACCGAATGGAAGTTGCCAGAGGAACCGGTTCGGTGCAGTACGGTTCCGATGCATTGGGAGGTGCTTTGCAGATTTTTAGTGTTGATCCGCTTTTAAATTCAACAGGCTCTGAATGGCATGGAAATGTGACAGGAAAAATGGTGTCTGACGGAATGGAAAAAACCGGTCGCGGGCAGTTGGAATACAATTCAAAAAAAATGGCTGTGCTGATTGGTGGCACATACCGCGATTTTGGTGACCTGGTGGGAGGTAAGGAAACCGGTGTTCAAAGCCCGTCGGGATATACAGAATATGCCTTCGATGGTAAATTGTTATTTGCTTTGAAGGACAATATGCAACTTACATTGGCCAGCCAGTTTCTTAACCAGTCGCATGTTCCGGTGTACCATAAAGTTGTACTCGAAAATTATGCCGTCAACGAGTTTCACCCGCAAAAACGGTTAATGAATTATGCACGCCTGAATATTCAGGGCCGCAAAAAAATATTCGACCAGGTAAAATTTATTGCTTCGTGGCAGCAAAACACTGAAAATACAGCAGCACAAAAGAATGGTTCAAATCTCGTTCAAACAGATAGCAATCGGGTTAATACACTTGGATTTGTTGCTGATGTTACCTCGGCATTCAGCAAAATCTGGACAGTAAATTCCGGAATCGAGTTTTATCACGATGTTGTTTCGAGCAGCCGTTTTGTAACCGATAACTCAGGTGCTGTCCCTCCGCTCGAAAAAAGGGGGTTATACCCCGACGATTCGAAATACGGGAGTTTCTCGGTTTATTCATTGCATCATTTTACCCTCGGTAAGTGGATTTTAGACGGAGGACTGCGTTTCAACGCTTTCAAAATAAAAATTGACGATGTAAATTTGGGAGAAGTAGAAATCACTCCACAGGCGTTTGTTTTTAATGCAGGAGCCATGTACAACCTGAACCGTGCGAACCATTTGTATGCCACTGTCAGCAATGGTTTCCGTGCTCCAAACATCGACGATATGGGTACATTGGGCATTGTCGATTTCAGATACGAAGTTCCGGCGTACGACCTGAAACCTGAAAAGTCGGTTAATTTTGAAACCGGATACAAAATCAATCTCCCGAAATTTCAGGCGAATGTTGCGGGTTATTATATGGATCTGAACCAGTTAATTACCCGTGTAAAAATGGAGGGTGAATTTGTAGATGGATATCAGGTTTACAAAAAGGAAAATGTGGAAGAGGCTTTTATTACCGGGTGCGAGGCTGCATTTTTGTGGAAGGTTATACCAGATTTGGATATAAACAGCAGCATTTCATTTACTTACGGACAAAACATTACAAAAGATGAACCTTTGCGCAGGATTCCGCCGCTTAACGGAAAGGTTGCGGCAACTTATACTTTGAAGAAATTTTTTGTATCGGGCGAGCTGCTTTTTGCGGGAATGCAGGACAGGCTGGCCGAAGGCGACAAAAGCGACAACCGCATTCCCGAAGGCGGAACACCCGGTTGGGAAGTGGTTAACCTGTTTGCCGGATATAATTTGAAACACATCCAAATAAAAGCAGGTCTCGAAAATATTTTCAATGAAGATTACCGCACGCATGGCTCTGGCATCAACGGGGTGGGGCGCAGTGCGTGGGTAGCGTTGAATATTGGATTTTAGTTATAAATGCCACAGATTCACAGATTTCGAAGATTGTTTTTGTGATATTTTGTGTTTTGGTGTTTTTGTGGCCTGAAATTCTTATTGCCACAAAGACTCGAAGGCACAAAGGATGCACGAAGTTTATAAATCAATCAGGCTAACGGAATAAAAAGATATGTATGAAACAGATTTTGATTTTTATTGGAATTATTTCGTTTATCGCATGCACGGGACAAACTGATATTGCACAGAAATCCGTTACTCCTGATGAACTGGTTGCCGACAACGGTACACTTACCGTGAAATTCGACCTCACACGGGGCGGGGCTATTTCGTGGATTTCACTTTCGGGTTCGCAGCGAAGTCTGGTAAATATTGCAGATGAAGGACGTTATATTCAGCAATCATATTACGCTGGTAAAAGTCTCGACCGTAAAGCCGACGGACAATCACCAAGCTGGTCGCCGTGGCCGTGGAACCCGATTCAGGTGGGAGATGCATTTCGCAACCGGGCTAAAATACTGGATTACAAACAAACCAGCGATTCATTGTATGTGAAATGTATTCCCATGCAGTGGGACATGAATAACCGGCCTGCAGAAGCTGAAATAGAACAATGGACTTTTCTGAAAGGGAATCTAATGACCATCCGCAACCGGCTGACCATCCACCGCACCGATAATATTTACGGCGACAGCATTTTATGCGACCAGGAACTACCGGCTGTTTACCCGGTTTCAGCACTGGAAAACCTGGTTACTTACCTGGGACCGGAACCATTTACCAATGACACTCTCAGCAAACCGGAGGTCATACATTTGGAGAGTGGTTTTTGGGGCAGATACGAAAATGTACCTGAAAACTGGATGGCTTTTGTTGACGACAAAAATTTTGGAATGGCGGTTTACAATCCGCTATGCACAAGGTTTCTGGCAGGAATGGCGGGAGTTCCGGGCAAAGAAGCTGTCGATGGTGCGACCTCTTATATCGCCCCGGTAAAAAAGGAAATCCTTTACAAAAACTATGTTTACGAATACGAATATTACATCGTAATTGGAACGTTGGATGAAATGCGGAAGCGGATATATGAACTAAAAATTAAAAATTAGAAATGAAGGTGATTGCCACTGATTCGCAGATTTTGAAAATTGGTTTGATGACACTATTGGGTTTGCTGCTTGCGGTTTTTGTTCGGGCACAGCGACCTGAACACGGACCCATTTCAGATAAAAAATACATTCCCGAAGAATTGGGTTACAAAATGGTTTGGAACGATGAATTTAACGGAACACAACTCGACACCACCAAATGGCGGGTGCGCGGTGTAGGTCCGCGGGTGGTTGCATATGTTTCGTCCCGTGCGGTAAAAGTAGAAGACGGTTTACTGAAATTGTTTACCCTGAATGAAAACGACACCCTTTTTGGCAGCACGGTAGGGACTCAGGGTTTGTTTATGTCGAAATATGGTTGGTACGAGTGCCGTGCACAGGTTCAGAGATCACCGGGCGGGGTGTGGGCGGCTTTTTGGATACAATCTGCAGAAATTGCAAAAGGCGAAGACCCTGCAACATTTGGCGCCGAAATCGATATTATGGAATGTTTTCGCAAACTGGGCAACGATATTGTTTCGCACAATGTGCATTGGGCGTACGGGCCAAATCAAAAATCAACCCGTGGTTACCAAAGTTACCTGAAAGGAGTGGGAGAGGGTTTTCACACTTTCGCTCTTGAATGGTTCCCCGATAAATATATTTTTTATGTTAATGGACTGAAATTTTACGAAATCACGCGGGGAATCTCACAAATTGAAGAATACCTGATTCTGAGTATGGAATATCCGAATTACCTTGATGAAGTGGCCAAATCCATATTTCCCGATGTTTTTCTGGTGGATTGGGTGAGGGTATATCAGAAGAAGTAAAGTTGGTTTTAAATGAAGTTTGTTGAAATAATTTTAGCAGTTTTATTTTTTCCTTAGTTCTGTTGAATTTTGTTTTAATAATTTTTTGGAAGCGTTATTTATTTCAAGGTATGATATCTCTTTCCATCTTAAAGAATCTGTAACAAATTTTTCGTTGAAGATTTCCATTGATAAATTCCCAATTACCTTATACTCTGCATAAGGATGGGTTAAACGCGAATCATTTTTATTTCCCTTGATAAACGCATCGGTTAAATCATAAACCGTTTTTTCAGCCACAGATAATTCAGCAAGTTTTGCTCTGTATTCCGCAAGCCATCCTGAAATTCCGGAATACATTCTGAAGTCAAGCAAATGCTGAGTTTCATGAGTCAAATAACATACCTTAAATTTTTCGCTGTTAATATTGTAGTCTTTTTTGATGCAATACAAAGTATCGGCCCCAGTCCAGCCTCCCGGGTAAAAATGATCGAAAGTGGCATATCCTTCCCAACCCAAAGTTATGGTACTATCAATAAAAACAACTGGCACATTTACAGTTGTATCCGATAAATTTATATGGTAAATTTCTTCTGATTGTTTCGTCCAGATAATCAAATCCAAAATATTACCTGTCCTGTCAATACGTGAGTAGTAGCCCTTTTCGCTGAAAAAGTTACTTAAGTAAGAGGCAATATTTTCAAATTTGATCTCTTTTTCCGCCACATTGCCATTTTTCAAATACGTTGATTGAAAATAGTTTACCAGCCGCTTTCCATTTTCTTCTTCAGATTCTCTTAAAGATTTTCTTTTCATTAAAACGTCATTCCAATAATTATGGAAAATAGTGAGGACGTTAATAATTAGCGAATCGCTGGTGCCATAATCAACTATTTCTGTTTTTGTTTGAAATCTTGATATGTACTTTTCTTTAATTTCCCTTTGGTCAGCGGACAAGCTGTCATCAGGCATTGAATGAAGTGCATTCACAATTTTTGAGACATCTTCCTGTATTCCATAATAATATATTTTATCGAAAGAAAACTCATCATTTGAGTTATGTTGGCGGCATTGAATAAAGACAATCGCAATAACCATCAGGAATAAAAGGTTTTTTGATTTTGCTGGCATCGTTATATTAGTTTGTGATTTTTTTTCTTAACAGTTAACGTTCCA
This sequence comes from Draconibacterium sp., assembly GCA_041737765.1. Taxonomy (GTDB): domain Bacteria; phylum Bacteroidota; class Bacteroidia; order Bacteroidales; family Prolixibacteraceae; genus Draconibacterium. Next base: position 59,379 of record JBGSRA010000088.1, read on the forward strand.
AGGATTGAAGTAGTGGGGGATTTTGAAAAACTTACTTTCATCCTTGCACAAATGTAAATAAAAAGAACTAACGTTTTTTTAAGCACTCGCTATCCATGATTTGTAATTCGACTTAAACTTATTTACCGAAATTTGGTTATTATTGACTGGATTTTAAAGATGAAATATTGAAAAGTAAAAGACCATAATATGAAGAAATTAGAAACATTTCTGGAACAATTTATATTTTTTAGTCGCTGGATGCAACTACCGGTTTATCTGGGACTTGTAGTAGCATCATTGTTTTATGCTGCAAAATTTATGGTTCAGTTATGGAAACTGATTACCGGATTTGGAGTTATGGACGAAAATACAATCCTGCTTTCGGTTTTGGGACTGATTGATATCTCGATGGTTATAAATTTATTAGTAGTGGTTTTTATTGGCGGTTACACCACTTTTGTAAGTAAAATTGAGTTCGAAAACCACGAGGACAAACCCGAGTGGCTGGGTAAAATCAATGCCAGTTCGCTAAAAATAAAACTCATTGTTTCGCTGGTTAGTATTTCGGGGGTTCACCTGCTAAAAACGTTTATCGACATTCATAATGTGCCTTTACAGGATGCTATTCTGCAAATATCCATTCACCTTGTTTTCCTTTTATCGGCGTTGTTGCTGGCGTACTCAGACAAAGTAATGGCATCATCAAAACATTCATAGCTGTAATTTTCTGTTGGAGGAAGCTGATTCAATTCGGTTTGTAATATTTCTTTGAGTATTATATATTTACAGTGGTTTGTGATATTACATCGACCTAAATAAAAATAAACTGAAAATTAACATTAACCGAATGATTAGTATGAAAACAGAAATCGTATTTATCGTATTGTTTATTAATGCAATTGCGGTCAACTCCCAATCGAAAGTAAAATGGGATGAAAACTACAGTTTCGATAAGTGCAGTAATTTTAAAATCGAATTCTACGCGAAAAACAACGAGTTAATAAGAACTGATATCTGTAAAACATTTTATCAGTCGGAAGGAGAAAATATTTTATACAGATCGGTTACCCAGTCGGGGAATGTGAACGAAACCTTACTCGATAAAAAGTATCAGATTGGCTTGCAGATGTATAGTGTCGGTACGCCAAATGCCATGTACAATGCAGGGGGTTATAAATATCCTGCGGCTGAGGATCTTAAAAAACTCGATTTGGTTGCTACAACCGAAACCAAACAAATAGCAGGATACACCTGCAAAAAATATACTTATACATTTAAGAAAATATTTGGGGAAATCTGGATTACTGATGCTGTTCAGCTTTCGAATGATTTGGGAGTTTTCAGGGCATGTAAAATGGCTGCAAAGCACAACACACTCTCCGAACCCGGTTTTGTGATGGAAATGACAACCGAAGATTCAGGTGGTGGTAAAACATTAATGACCACTGTTTCGCTTCAGGAGAATGAAAAATACGAACTCAGTCTGGCAGATAAAAATATCAGCGTTGCTATAAATAAAGTAAATTATTACCTGTTTCCCTGATTATTTTTTAAACGGGTCGCCCTTTGTATTCTGGCTCAGTACCCAGCGAAAAGCATTGATAAACAATAGTTTTTGTGTGGCATCGGTGTACTCTTCATCACCATGTCCCATGTTCAGGTAAATCATGCGGTAGTTTTTGTTGGTCCAAACAATTGGCCAGTCGCCAAAATAGACCACATCCTTTATTCCCAGCGGATAATTTTCGGGAGCGATGGAAACAAGCACTTCCACATCGGGGTTTTTCCGCGGGCTCGGGTTCCACTGGTACCATTCGCTTGCAGGCGCCACAAACGAATGGGGAAGATTTTTGGTAACCTGATGCGTGTTATTTTCGGTTTGAACAAGCACAGGCTGTGGTGGCCAGTTGTTGCAGTAAAAAACACCCTCTCCTAGGAATTTCAGCAACCACGGCCAGTGGGTGTTTTTATCGTTGTATGCCGAAGCATGAAATCCCAGCCAGCCACCGCCTTTTTCCATGTACTGCTCAAAAGCCTTTCGTTCGGCAGCTCCGCCCGGACAACCATCTGGCATAATCAGAATGTCATATTCCTTCAGTTTTTCATAAGGATATTGTGAAAAATCCGTCGTAACTTCCAGAACATATCCTTCACCCCAGGACAATCTTTTAAAAAAATCGACCGTTTGCTCTGCAAACTGAACATGGGCTTTTTCGGCCTGGATGGTATAATAAATCAAAGCCTTAAAGCGCGGTGCACTGGCATAACTGGCAGGATAGCCTTCGGGTACCTGTGCATTAATATGGAATACAAATACCGAAAATAATAGGCTGAAAAAGATGTTTTTAAGTTTCATAAATATTAGGTTTAAATTTCCTGTTCACGTGTTTTTTATTTGTCAATTATTATCATTGGTGTTCTTATAATTTTCAGATTGCATCGCAAGCTCGCAATGACGTAATCCATGACTTTTGCAGGGGAAGTTTGGCTGGCGGTGCAGCCGCCAGCCAA
>JBGSRA010000118.1:0-83203 GCA_041737765.1 Draconibacterium sp.
TTCTGAAAGCTGCCTTCCAGAATATATGCTACATCAAGTTCCTTCCCAATAGCACCGGCAGTTTTGTCACTTTTCCGGTATTGCTCTACTGAAGTTCTTGAAATAGAAATAACGCGGAGGTCTTTGATTTTAGACAGATTCAGCAGAATGGCATCCATCATTCCATAGGCCTGATATTGATTAAGTGTATCATTACTCAGGTATTTAAACGGAAGTACGGCAATCGATTTTTCTTTAGCATCCGCAGTTTTAAAAACTGAATACTTATTCACCAGAAAAAAAGACAGTGCAATCAGTACTATTAAACTTGCAATCAGTCCAATCAGAAGTTTTGTTCGATTGGATTTTTCTGAAATGGTTTCAACCGGTTGTTCTTCCGGTTCGTTTTCCGGTTCCTGGTTTCTAATTTCACCGGGGGAGTAACCAAAATAATCGTGAAAACATTTATTAAAATAGGTCGGGCTGCCAAAACCAACACGGTATGAAATTTCTGCAACGGTAACATCCTCATTTTGCAGTAACTCTTTTGCCTTTTTCAGCCTTACTTCACGGATAAACAGGCTAGCATTTTGATTGGAGATGGTATTCAGTTTCCGGTTCAGGTTCGAATGGCTCATACCAGCTTCTTTGGCCAACTCTTCGGGGCCAAAACTCTCGTTTGCCAGGTTGGCTTCAACAAGAGTGGTTAGCTTTTGTATGAACTCCCTTTGCATAGATTTACTTTACATCCGATTCCAGCATCCCTTGTTCCGCCAGCCACTTCCCTACACGGTCGTGTTCGGCTTGAAATCCAGCTTCAATATGCTTTACTACTGCCTGAAACTTTGGTTCATTTCTGATACTGTCAAAAAGTGGGTCTTCCTTAATAAATTGAACCCACCACACTCCAAATACTTTCTTTTTATACAATTCTTCAAGGTATTTAAATGCGTTTTCCTTATCACCCTGAAAAGCATAAACAGCAGCAAGATCGTAATAAGCTGTCATTCTGCTGGTTTGATATCTTCCCTTGCTGATACTTTCTAATCCTATTTTTTTCTGAAGATTAAAATAATACTCTGCCTCTTCTGATTTTCCAACCTTCCAATATGCATAACCAATCCGGTTAGCGAAATTTACAGGAATTATATTATCTCTTTTTAGTTTTTCAACAAGCTTTTCAGCATAATCGGAAGCTTCTTCATAACGATTTGTTGCAAAACAATCATGAAGATAATCTATACTAAAGTAGTTGGTATCCAATTCATAAGCTCTTTTGTGCTGTTGATATCCAATTTCCCTGTTGCCTTCTATTAAATTTAAAACTTTAAAAAAGGATATTGAATCTCCATCCAATTTAAATTTTTCCTGATAATAATGTTTTGCCTGTTCATTAAATCCAGCCAACCAAAGCGTATATGCAATATTTTCAAATACTCCTGGTAGTCCTTTCCCCCGGTCACGACCTGCACATTCAATAAAGTTGTGAATAGCTTCAATATAATCATCTTTTACCTCCCGATAAATATGTCCGCGGACAAAATACACAAATGAATTATTCGGATTGAGTTTTAACGCTATGTTTAGTTCCTTTAATGCCAATTCAGGTTTGGCTAATGAAATATATCTCAAACCTCTTGATGTGTATGCTTCTGAACATTTATCGTCATAAGTAATTGATTTGTTTGCAAGCATTAAAACCGAATCTAAAAAATAGTTTTCGAAAAAAGTATTCGAAAAATTTTGAATCCAATATACCTGTGCTAATCCTAAATAAGCCAATGCAAATGTAGAATCCAAAGCCAATGATTGTTTAAAAAGTTTCTGTGCTTCATTAACCTCATTTGTTTTCGGGTCGTCATCCAATAAATCTTTCCCTCTTTGGTAATAATCATATGCAGTCAGGTTTATTGTGGGTACTTTTCGGATGAGTTGCATTTCTTCGGGTGTTATTGCTGCTTGTAACTTATCGGCAACTATCTCTGCAACATCGCTTTGAAGGGTAAAAATATCCTCCCATTTTCTGTCGTAATTATCCGACCAGACATGGTTTTCATCTTTAGTACGAATCAACTGTACAATTAATCGCATTTGATTCTCTTCTTTCTGAAAGCTGCCTTCAAGAAGATATGCAACATCCTGTTCCCGGCCAATAGTTGCTGCAGTTTTGTCACTATTCCTGTATTGCTCAACAGATGTTCGGGAAATAACACGAAGGTCTTTGATTTTTGAAAGATTCAGAAGAATGGCATCCATCATTCCATCGGCGAGATATTGATTTAGAGTATCATTGCTCAGGTATTTAAACGGAAGCACGGCAATCGATTTATCCTTGATATTATCTTTTAAAATGCTTTCTAATAAAAAATATGTCGATGGAATAAGAATAACCAGAATAACCGCAATCCCTATCAAAATCTTTGTCCGGTTTTGCTTTTGGGGGATAGTTTCATCCGGCTGTTCCACAGTTTCTTCTTCCTGAACATGGTTCCTCATTTCACCCGGGGTATAACCAAAATATTCGTGAAAACATTTATTGAAATAAGTCGGGCTTCCAAAGCCAACACGATACGAAATTTCTGAAACCGTGGCGTCTTCATTCAGCAATAATTCTTTGGCATTTTTAAGTCGTATTTCGCGAATAAACAAACTGGCATTTTGGTTTGTAATGGTTTTTAGTTTGCGGTTCAGATTCGAGTGGCTCATATCGGCTTCTTTGGCCAGCTCTTCGGGGCCAAATTTCTCGTTTGCCAGGTTGGCTTCAACAAGATTTGTCAGTTTTTGTATGAACTCCTTATTCATCTGTAATGGTTAAACACTTAATTACTAGTGTTAATGCAATTAAAATTACGATATTATTAGCTCATTAACAACTGTGCAAAAAGAAAAAGGATGAAAGTATTTCTGCTTCCATCCTTATAAATTTCAGGGGAGATTAATTGTTTGGTAACTTTTTCAATAAATAATTAAACCTCACATTTTTACAATCTTGTGCGTAAAGAACTGGTTTCCGGCTTTTAACCGGCAAAAGTAAAGGCCGGAAGGCAATCCTACGGTATTCCATTGTATATTCTGTTCCCCAATCTGATGAAACTCATTTACAGGTTCAGCAACCAGCCGTCCAAAAATATCGAACACGCGAATACTCACATTGGCTGATTTTTCGAGGATAAATGTGAAAGTTGTTGAGGTGGTGAACGGGTTGGGATAAAGTGTCATTCCAGTTGAAATGTCCAACTCCTCAGTTCCTGTAATTATAGAGGTGTAACTTGCATCAAACCCGGCTGCTGTGTTAAAGCCATTGGCATTAAACATTATCAAAAGGGCCCCTGTTGGAGAAACAATTGTATCAGGCTTCACTTTGCCTGTAAACGTGCCGAGCAGAACCCTTGAAGCGCCTTCCGAATATACAGTAACTTTATCATGTTCTTCCAGATCAAAACTGTTAAATGAAAGAGTAATGGCTTCCGCATTCGGTGGCTGGATTCTCCACTTGCAGTTTGCATTGTTATTGTAATTTTTTTTCCCGCTTCCATTCGAAAAGGTGCCGGATGGTGAAGTTAATGTGGTTATTCCACTGCAATAGACTGGCATAATACTGTGGAATTCGGCCATCCAGCCTTTGCCTTCTTTGCTGCTGTCAGTTTTAAATTTCAGAAATAATTTATTGCTGCTTGAATTAATGGCGGGTGGGATTATTGTTCCGGTATATACACCAAGGAGTGCGGCCTTTTCATTTTCACCGTCATAAATAAACACAGAATCAGAACTATCAACATTAAATGCATTAAAAGTGAGAGAAATTGAACTTACCGAATCAGCCGGGTCGATTAACCAGATGCAGTTTAAACCCGGTTGATAATCTAACCCTGGGCTGCTGCCATCCTCAAAAGAACCATTGGCATCCCTGATAGTATGGCTGCTGCATCCGTAAGGATAACCGGTTGCCGGATAAATGTTTCGTACTATGTGCTGGTCTGTAGTATATCCATTTGGATTTGAAAGTGTGTAATATCCATTTCCTGAACCACTCCATCCGAAATTAAAATGAAACATCTTGGTTGTACCTGTAACCTGGTAACCGTCGCAAACAAAAGCATGCCCCCAAATAGCATTTGGCTTTCTACATCCAAAAAGAATGGGGTATAAAGAATCAAGTTGTCCGACAACTATATTTTCCCAGCCGGTTTTATAATCTTCCCTTTTAATGCATTCTGTTAATGGGCTATATCCAAAGTGTTGTTTTAATGCCTTGGGTACATCAATATAAAAAGCAAGTGAAATATCGGATCCGTACCTCATATTAACTGAAACACCTGCATGATACTGCAAAAGAGCAACGGCAAGAATGGATTGCCCGCTTATATCTGTAATCTTGTCGAGCATGCCATCCCAGTTATACCTTGTAGCTCCATAATCCACATATTGGGTTCCATAACCTTTTGCAGTATAACTATGAACACCGGTTCCCTGGAGTGGGTAACGGTAGTAATACATGATCATGCTCATAGCTGTTGCTACACACCCAGCAGTTGCATTAACACCTGAAGTATCTACTGGACACAACGCATTGTAGGGGTAATTCTGATTCCAAATACAGGTTAAAAGTGGTCCAACATCATTTGTTGTGTCTGTAGCGAAATCAACTTCACCTGCTAAGTAGCTTTCCCATTGAGCCTGAATTTCAGGAGTAGCGGAAATCGGTTGACTGCGCACCCATTCTACCTGGCCCAGATATGTTTCCATGTAATTGTCGAAATTGGTGGAAACCCCTTTTTCGGGGAAAACACCCTCTGAAGAATAGCCAATTATTGGTGTAAGCGCTTTATCAGCCGAAACAATAACAAATCCTTTGTTTTGGATTGAAAAAATATACAGCGCAGGCAGGCCATTCATATCAAGGGTTGTAACATCGGTTAGGGATAAAACATCTGCTGACTTTTCCAGTTGCTGGTTTGCCATTCGTTCAGTCAGAAAATGCTTGGCTACACTACGTGCCTGTTCCAAATCCACAATGTTGTCATTAAGCGGAGTAACCTCACCTGGCGCTTGATTGATTTGTGAATACAATGTTACATACAGTAACATGCAGCAGATATAAAAAGTAAGTTTTTTCATAGAATTTGAAACTAATTGTACTCTTAGAATTACTGATTTTCTAATTTTTCACAAACTTTCCTATTCCTGTTTTATTAGTGCTGACCAGTTTGATGAAATATAATCCTGACGGAAGGTTGTTCACCGCGATTTCCGATTTCAAGCCAATTAGTTTTTGAGACATTACCTGTTGTCCTGCAATCCCATAGATTGTTACGGTTCCGTCTGTGGTTTGTCCCCATCCCGGAAATTCAACAGTTATTTTTTTCGAAACAGGATTCGGATAAACCTTGAGAAATTCATCCTTCAATTGATTTGAGGTAATCCCAGTGGTCATGGTTTCAACTTTTTTCAGGCACAATTCACCCACGGTTTTTCCGCCAGCAACAATCAGGTGATTTCCAACTCCCACCACCGAATGTGATGCAACTGGTTGCGATAAAAAATCCATCGACCAGGTATTATTTACCGGGTCGTAAATATCAATAACATCAGAGGGTGCTGTAAAGCTGTTACCCGTAAAAGTACCACCTCCAACAAAATAGGCTTTTCCTAAAACTATCGCAGCATTTTCGAGGCCCGCTCTCGCAACTGAAAGAGTTGCCGTTGTCCATTTACCTGTCGAAGCATCATATATATCAACACGATTGGTTGGAATGTTTAAGCTGGTAACACCACCTGCTATTATTACTTTGCTTCCCACAGTTACCGCACTTGCATAAGCTCTGGCCTGTGAAAGCGAAGCGATGCTCCAGGTCTTGGTGCTAAAGTTATAAATATCAACCCTGTTTAAAGTTTTAAAAGTAGCATCCATTCCACCGGCAAAAATGGCAAGGTCACGAACAACAGATGCGGCAATACCCATTCTTGCTATCGAAAGGTGATCAATTGTCCAAACACCGGTTTTGAAATTGTATATATCTATTGTATTTTTAAAGACAGGATCAGAGCTACCCTGGATAAATTGAACCCCACCTGCAAACATAACTGTGTCACCGTGGCTGATTGCGCTGAGTGAAAACCTGGCAACGGAAAGATGTGCGACCGACCATTCCTTTGTCAGGGTATCATAAATATCAACGTTATCATAGGATATATTTTCGTCGTAGCCTCCTGCAAAAAATATCTTTGATTTGCAGCTTGCCGAACCGCCGATGACTTGTCTGGCTTTAGATAATTTGCCGGCAACATCCCAGGTTTCAGTTGAATCGTCATAGACTTCTACCTTGTCCATGAATTTCTTGAAGTCGTATCCACCTGCAAAATAAGCTTTATTACCCAGTGCCGTTGAACCCATATTGTATTTGGGCTCAGATAAGTTGCTGTACGTCCACTGCGATTGTGCATTTTGGATCATCACAAACAAAAGAAAAACCGAAAAAAGTAACTTTGTTTTCATAGTTTTTATTTTTAAATGGTTATTTGATTCTTTGTCGTTGAATTATATTAATGCAGAACAAACCTGCTTTCCCTTTCTTTAAATTTAAGGCAAAACAGCAGACGCCACATTGCAACTATTTCTCATATCATTGAAATATCTGACTATTCATTAGGAAAAATAATGCAATGATTAAGATTGTTGCGCCGGTGGTAATTTTTAGAGGAAAATATAAAACAATTTGTTATGCTCTCATTTACAACATTCCATTACAACGATTTAGAAATTTTATTTACTGTTTTCCTGTTCTGCCAACCACTTTCCTGCCCGCTCGTAATCGGCCTGGTATTTGGCTTCCATGTCTTTTACAACTTCAGTAAATTCGGGTTCATGACGTATATTATCAAAGAATGGATGGAATTTTGCATAGGTTACCATCACGGCGGGAACTGTTTTTCGATTTTTCAACATTTTTAAGTTGTCGAATGCCTTTCTTTTTTCGCCCATGATAGAATAAATTTTTGCCAAATCCCAATAGCTGTACAACTGCTGCGCGTCGATCCCGTTCGATTCTATATCTTTCAATAACTCTTTGGCTGAACCTATTAAATGATAATCAGCTTTTTTCACATCTCCATTTTTTAAGTAGATATATCCTGCCACAATATCCGGTTTAAAATCCTTGCCACTCTTTGAATATTTATATTCAATTTTTAGTAAATTTTTATAAGCGCTGTTATTATCGCGGCAAAGTACCTGGGCCCGTAATAAATTAAATAAGGATTCTGTTTTTGAAGTGTCAACATCATTACTTTTCTGGTCGTAAATTAATGCATTTTTAAAGTTTCCCGAAGATCTTTCAATCTGAGCTATTTTAGAATAATAAATGATTGAATCATTGGTTTGTTTTAGATATTCTTCAAGATATTTCCGTGAAAATTCAGGATACCCCAGGTGGGCAAAGCATATAGAAACTTCCACCAGCAATGTTGGTACAGTTAATATCTCTTCAGGCTGCAATTCCTTACCCTGATAAAAATATTTCATTGCATTTACATAATCTTCTGTCTCCCAAAACTCCCAAAATCTTCCATAAAGTGTTTCATAATTGTTTCCGGGGCCAAGTTCAAATGACTTATCAAAATCTTCATTCGCTTTTTCCCCCATTCCTGTCCTGTAATAATAGTTACCTCTGAGTTTATATGCAGAACTGTTATTTGTATCGTATAAAAATACTTTTTTGATCATCATCATTCCGGAATCAAGGTATAGTCGTCGTATCGATCGATCGGTGGTTGTATTATAAAGTAAATTGATATAAATATGCCCCAACAAAACATAGGCTTCTGAAAATGCTGAATCCATTTTGAAGGCCTGCTCAAAGCATTGTTTTGCTTTAAATACTTCAGATGTTTCCGAAATTGTGCTGGATTTGGAATCGATTATATTTAAGTAATTAAGCCCACGAAGGTAAAAGTTGTATGCTGCAGGATTTTGGGTCGGTTTTTTTGTTAGTTGGGTTTTCTCTTCAGGAGTAATCACAGCACCTAATTCTTTTGCCACCGATAACGCCACTTCTTCCTGAATATGAAAAATAGCTTCGTCGTTCACCTCCTCTTCGTAAGATTTCGACCATAAGTGATTGCCATTCTCTGTTTCAATGAGTTGCAGCCTGATCCTGATATTTTCCCCGATCTTTTGCCCGCTACCTTCGAGAATATAATTCACTTTTAACTCTTTGGCAATTTGGCTGATGTTTAATTTACTTTCCTTGTATTTCTCAACTGATGTGCGCGATTTCACCTGCAAATTCCGGATTTTTTCAAGCTTGTCGAGTATTTCTTCCTGCAGTCCGTTAATTATATAGGTATTTCCTTCCTCCGGACTATAATCAACGAAGGGCAGGACTGCAATTGATTTTTCCTTAATGCTATTTTTTGAACCATTATTAAACAGAAAAAAAGAAAATGGAATCAGAACGATCAACCCAACCAAAAGTCCAACCATGATTTTTGTGCGTTTGGCTTTTTTAGGGAAGGTTTCAACCGGTTGTTCCTCTGGCTGGTTTTCCTGATTATGGTTTCTTAATTCACTGGGAGAGTGCCCAAAATACTCATGAAAGCAATTATTAAAATAGTTCGGGCTGCCAAAACCAACGCGATACGAAATTTCAGCAACGGTAGAATCTTCATTCAGCAATAACTCCTTTGCCTTTTTCAGCCTGACCTCCCGTATAAACTGACTGATGCTTTGATTGGAAATGGTTTTTAGTTTCCGGTTCAGGTGCGAATGGCTAATGCCTGCTTCTCTGGCCAGTTCGTCGGGGCCAAATTTCTCGTTTGCCAGGTTGGCTTCAACAAGATTGGTTAGCTTTTGTATGAACTCAGTGTGCATTTGCAAAAAAGTTCAGGTTGATTTGATTTTTTTAACTTTTAAATTTACAACTTTATTAACTCATTTACAACAGGTTGATATATCAATCCAATTGTACCAATAAGGCTGTTTTTTTACATTTTCCAAAACTTTTTCTGCACATAAAAAATTATCCCCGATAAGTTTTTAACCTTACCGGGGATTTTGATTTATTGGGAGGAGGAATATACTATTGGAGCAGATAAAATTTCGAGGTTAATTTCTGTGTACCCGTTTGTGCTTTTATCAGGTATAGGCCGTTTCTTAAATGACTCACATCAATTTGCTTTTCAGGATAAACCATTTGCATCACCAAATTTCCGGTTGTTGAATATATATCCAGCTTTTCGATGGTTTCTTCGGTTTGCAGGTTAAGTAATCCTTTTACAGGGTTCGGATAAACTTTTAACTCTGATTTTGACGCTGAAATTTCAGGCTTTGCTGCGGTTACCGCGTTGCACAGGTCGATTGTAAACATGGTTGTTTTTGCTATCCCAAGATTGTCTTTCAGTGTATCGGCTGCGGTAAAATAAATTTTATCCTGATAGAAAAACAATCCTTTGGGCATTGACTGAACACCTGCTTTGGGCATCACATCCAGCTTTTCGAGGTTTCCGGGAGTGCCGTCAGAAATGTACATTTCGTTATCGTTACCCGTTTGTGCCATAGCCCCAACTCCCGGAATAGCAATATTGCCGCCACAAACTGCTGCTTCGTTCAGTTTTAATCCATAGTCTGCAAGCACCGATGGCGTTCCAATGTGGTCTTTTACCATGTACAAATCGGTTGGACTGGCAACCCAAAGTTCTTTTCCGGCTGCTTTGGTGGTAATTTCGAGATAAATTTTATCGGATGCTACCTGTTTTATCCCGGCATAAGTATAACTTTTTTCACCAGATTCAGCAACCGATTTTACCAGCCTGGCACCGGTATCGTCAACTTCCCAAAGGTGAGCGCCGAAGTTTCCCGAGCAGGTAATAGAATTGCAATTGGTTACATCGTAATCGCCATTCGCAAAGAAGTAATATTTACCGTTTATTTCTCCCAGATACCAAGGTTGAACTGCCTGAAAGTAACCAACATACCACAATGGTTCAAAAGTTTTTGCTACAGCATTGTATTTCGAAAGCAACATTCGTTTGGTTTGAAAACTGGAACCGTTCATTGATACCCTGACATCTTCAAGGGTAAACGCTGCAAGGGTTTTTCCAAGCAAAACAAACGGATTTTGAGGAGTCCAGTAATTCAATTTATCGGATACCTGGGTTAAAGAGCCATCGGCAGTATTTACCAGGAAAGCATAATTTACACCGCCAGTCAAATAATTCACCAGCAGATTTTCATCATTGGATATCACCGACCACATTTTTAAATCCGAGTACAATCCTAAATTTTCAGTTCCCTTATTAAATATGACTTTGTTTGTAAAATCATCGGGATTAATTTCCACCATTCCCTGAAAATAATGATATCCGATATCGTAAACGATGTAAGCTTTTTCCTTATGAAAAGTAAAATCATACGTGTGGGTTGACGATGGTCCTTTGTAAGTATAAACCAGTTTGGTTTTAGCAGCAGTACCGTCGGTGAGGTAAAAAAACACGCTGTCGCCTTCAAAATACGAAATCATAGTCCAGTCGCCACTGGTTTCCGAAATTGCCTGGTCATATTTAAACGATTTCCGTAAACCGGTTAACCTGGTAAATGTACCATCGGTATTTACCTTCACCAATTCAGAAGAAGGGTATTTATCCAGAATTTGAAGAACACCCGAACCGGTTACAAAAGTTTTTTTCGGAACTGGCGGAGAATCCAGATATCCCCATGATTTTATTCTTGTAACTGTTTGCGCTTTTACGGTAAAAATACATGCTGAAATGATAAATAGCAGAAGTAAACCTTTTCTCATAATTTCAATTTTTTGATTTTTCGGTAAAATTACGGGGAAGGCTTTTGGGTGGAAATACGAAGAATTTCGTATTTTGAAAGATTCTAAATTAAATTGTTGTCCTTTGCCTTTCTGATGGCTTCCAGCTTATTGCATACCTGCAGTTTGGCATAAATATTTTCGATGTGTTTGCGCACTGTACCTGATGAAATGGTGAGGTTAGCCGCAATCTGTTCGTATTTTAAACCAGTACTTAACTGTTCCAGAACTTCGGTTTCGCGGGTGGTAAGTTTTATTTCATCGTTTTCAGTCGTCCTGCTGAAATTAACCGGTTCGCGAAACATCCGCAGTGTTTTCAGGGCGATGGATGGTGTCATCGATGCTCCACCATTCATGGTTTCAGTAATTGCTCGGTACAATTCTTCGGGTTTAGTTTCCTTTAGCAGATATCCGTCGGCCCCGGCTTTTATTGCCCTGAAAATGTTTTCGTCGTTATCGAAAACCGTGAGCATGATAATTTTAATATGCGGAAACCTTTGTTTTACCTGGAATGTGGCTTCAATGCCATTCATTCTGGGCATTTCAATGTCCATCAGAATGAGGTCGGTTCGCGGGTTTTTCTCTAACCTGTCGAGCAAATCTTCACCATTTACAGCTTTAAATCTTAGTTCGATATCGGTGTAAAACGACAATTTTTCTTCAATTGTCTGTTGCATAATCCGGTTGTCATCCACCAAAACCACTCGTATCATACCCCGGTTTTATTTTCGGTTATTTGCGCTTTTTTAATCAAAAGGCTGATTTTTGTTCCTTTTGTTTCTTCTGTTTCGAGACGGAATTTTGCCCCGATATCTTCCATTCGTTTTGCCATGTTGTACAGGCCATTTCCTTTTTCGGTTGCACTGCTGTCAAAACCTTTCCCGTCATCAAAAACCGAAATTTCAATATTTTCATTTCGAACATTTTTTATGCTAATGGAAATATGGCCGGCACCTGAATGTTTTATGGCGTTGTTCACAGCTTCCTGAATGGTGCGGTAAATATTAATTCCCGCGGTGGCAGTCAGTTCGATTTCCTTTAGCGGCTCATCAATTTCGAAATTCGTTTTGAGTTCGTTTCCGGATTCACGGGCCTTTTCGAGGAAATTGAAAATACGCGAACGCAAATCGTCGAATTTGATTTTCCCGGCATTCATCGCCCAGATGGTATCGCGAAGTTCGACAATGGTTTCGGTGGCAAAATCGCCAATTTTATTCAATTGGTTGAGCAAAGCCCGGTTTTCGGTCTGGTGTCTGAATTTCAGGTTGTTTACCGACGAAATGATAAAAGTGAGTTGCGACCCGATATTATCATGTAAATCACGCGATATCGAAAGCCGTTGTTCCTGGAGTTTGTTTTGGGTTTCAATCCTGCCAATTTCTTCCTTTAACTGAAATTCCTGTTTTTGCTGGGCCAGTTTCAATTTTTGCTGACGGAAAATGAGGTATGAGAATGCAAAAGCAAAAAGTGCGAGTAGCGCGGTAAGCAACAACCACGTTGTCTTTTGTTTTTCCTTGTTTTCAACCACCAGAATTTTTGCGCGACTTTCAGCCAGCTCCTTTTCCTTCTTTTCTGCCTGGTATTTTGTTTCGAGTTCGGCCAGCATTTTGGCTCTCGAATCATCAAAAATCTTTTCTTTTATTTTGTAGTATTCTTCCTGAAAATGCAAAGCCTGCGCGGAGTTCCCCCGCTTTTTGTTAAAAATGTACTGATGATAATTGTAATCGCGAAGTTTTTCGATACTATTGGTTTTTGTCACGTAGAAATGTGCTGAATCAAAAGCTGTTTCGGATTGTCTGAATTCGCCAAGCTCGTAACAAACTGCTGCCAGGTTGGTGTAATTGGTTGCATTTTCATAATTGAACTGAAAGTTAGAAACCCCGCTGTAATTGGCACGTGCAATTGCGATGGCCCTTTCAATCCAGCTTTTTGCCTGTGCAAATTTCTTTTGTTTCAGCAGCGTGTTCCCGATATTGTTGTAGGTAAAACCGATGGACAGCGTGTCGAGCTGGTTTTTATATTCGAAAACTTTAAAGTGATAAAAAAGCGCACTGTCGGGTTTATCCCAGTCGTCGAAACTGATGGCAATGGTATTTAGTGCCAGCGCAATATTGTACCCATTGGGATTGGGAAGATTGCTGTGTTTTGAAAACGCCAGTTTGCCGTATTTCACCCCATTTTCGTAGTCCTCAAAATCGTGGTAATTCAACGAAATATTCTGGTACAGGTATCCCATCCAGGCATCGTCTTTTCGGGGTTCGGCGAGTTTCAGCCCTTCAAAAAGCACGGAAATTGCTTTTTCGTACAACCCTTGTTTCTGGTAGCTTTTCGACAGGTTATTGTACACAAAAATCAGTTTAGCTGAGTCGTTCAGTATTTTGAATTTTTCTTCAGCCATCAATCCATAAAAAACGGCGCTGTCGGATGGTCCAAAATCGGTGGATCGAACGCTTTTAAAAAAGATAAATTCAGCTTTGTCGGCCTCTGTTTTTATCAATTTCCGGGCTTCACTGAAATAGTAATTGGCTGAATCGCCCGAATGATAAGCCTTGCGCAAAACCTGACCCAGATTTTGGGAATAGGCATCAACAAAAAATAAAACAGTAAATACGGTTAGCAGAAATTTGTTCGTCATATCAATACACAACAAAATACCCTGGTTTTTTTAAGTTCAACAGTTATGTTTTCCCTTTCTGATTCTTATTGGTTTCTATCATTTTCATCAGCAAATCAAAAAGACCGGAAACCTCTTTGTTCAGTTTTTCAGAATTGCTGTTTTTACTTTCCTGAAACCAGCCTGCCAACTCCACTTTTTCGTTTAACAACAACTGTTTTTCAGCCAATTCAACAACTGTTTTCTTCAATTGTTCAATTTTCTGAATGTGCTCCATTTTTGTTTTACGAATTCTCAAATTCATGAAAATTAAGCCCAAAACAACCGGTATAATAATGACGAAAATAAACCAGGACATATTTGTTTTTTGCTGCAGCCAGTAAAATTAACCATAACAAAATTCGATAACTTCCGAATTAAGTGCAATACGAAAAAGTACGGATCTTTACAGTGAAACTAAAAAGTATCTGATTTTCACAAACTTTAATAAAAGTAAGTCCTACAGTAATTGAAAACTGTATTTAGCTGACATTACTTATCTTTACCCAACTTAAATCGAAATAAATAAACCTATGAAAACTAGAAAATTCTTCCTTTTAATTGTTGCCCTGATTTCTTTCATGAGTGTAGAATCAAAAGAAAACAAAGATTCCCATTCTCAAAAAGAATTGAAAGATATTTTGTTTTATCTCACCAAACCCGATAAATCGGTATTGTTTCAAAAACAGGAAACAGGCATTTCTGTGGCCACCAATATAAACCTGCCAGTCATTGAAGTAAACACAGATAAAACCTTTCAGGAAATGGATGGTTTTGGTTTTTCGCTGACGGGTGGCAGCGCATTTCATATCAACAATATGTCGGCAGCAAAACGACTCGAACTTTTAACTGAATTGTTTGCTTTCGACAAGGAAAACATCGGGATTAGTTACCTGAGAATCAGTTTGGGTGCTTCGGATTTGGATGCTGAAGTTTTTTCGTACAACGATTTACCTGCGGGAGAAACAGATTTGAAAATGGAAAAATTCTCTTTGGCACCTGATAAAAAATTCCTGATTCCGGTTTTAAAGGAAATTCTGGCTATCAATCCTGAAATTAAAATTATGGCATCACCGTGGTCGCCACCCACCTGGATGAAAACAAACAACTCATCCAAAGGTGGAAGTTTGAAACCTGAATTTTACGATGCGTACGCAAAGTATTTCGTGAAATATGTTCAGGAAATGCAAAAAGAAGGAATCATGATTGATGCAATAACGGTGCAAAACGAACCGCTGCACCCCGGCAATAATCCAAGTTTACTAATGCCTGCCACCGAACAGACTGATTTTATAAAACGCAGTCTGGGCCCGGCTTTTAAAGCAGCCGGTGTAAAAACAAAAATCATTATTTACGACCACAATGCCGACAAACCAGAATATCCGATAACGGTTTTAAACGACCCGGAAGCAAAGAAATACATTGATGGTTCAGCGTTTCATTTGTACGGCGGAGTGATTGAAAATGTAAGTAAAGTGCATGAAGCACACCCCGATAAAAACCTCTATTTTACCGAACAGTGGATTGGAGCACCCGGCAATTTTGGCGGCGACTTGCAGTGGCATGTAAAAAATCTCATCATCGGCGCATCACGAAACTGGTGTAAAAGCGTTCTGGAATGGAACCTTGCTGCCGACCCAAAACAAAAACCTCACACACCGGGCGGTTGTACACAATGTTTAGGCGCAGTAACCATTGATGGAGATTTGGTCGTCCGCAATCCGGCGTATTACATTGTTGCCCACGCATCAAAATTTGCGAGACCCGGCTCCGTTCGAATCGATTCAAATGTTCCGGAAGGATTGCCAAATGCAGCTTTTAAAACACCCGATGGTAAAATTGTTGTCGTTGTTTTGAATGATTCCGGTTCGGAAAAATCCTTCAATATTAAAACAGGAAAAGAGACAATTACAACTTCACTAACAAGCGGTTCTACAGGAACATTTATCTGGTGATTTACCGAAATCAGTTTCCGGCTTCCAGATTGATAACTTCAACCTTTTTCATGTCCCTTTCATAGTGGCGCGAACCCAGGAAAAAGAGTACAGTTGAAATAAGAAGGGAGATGGGAAGAAATGTAAATGCAGTTTGAATATTGGTTGCATCTGAAATAGCACCCATTACAATCGGTCCCGGTGTTGAACCCAGCAGGTTTTGAATAACCACTGCAATTGCATACGACATGGCGCGCATTCCGGGATGAACCACATCCTGTGTAACCGCCGTGGCAGCGGCAATAAATGCAGTTACTGATATTCCGACCGAAAGCAGCACCAGATATTGCATTTGCCCGTCGAAAACACTAAAAGCCAGAAACATAAGTATGGCAGAAATAAACGACGTGACTGCTGGTACCAGCAAACGGGCATTTACTTTTTTCCGTCTCCACCTGTCGGCAATATAACCACCAAGTGGCGCACCGATAATAGCCAGTAACATAACCATGCTTGCCTTTATACCGGCCGGTCCTTCAGCCATTCCCTGCACGCGGTGGAAATAAGTTGGGAGCCAGGTTATCAGCGAGGTGGTTGTAAAAACAACCCCTGCCATTCCGAAAAAAGTAAATAATAACGAAGGTTTTGATAAAAACTCCTTTAGAATATCTGTATATGACATACGAACTTTCTTTCGCTCGGCAATTCGATCAGCTTTTGTTTCGGTTTTTTCAAGATGAACCGTTTTATAGTCTTTTATAAAAAAGAAAAGAATTGCAATGATGATACCCGGTACAGCAACAATTCCGAGTGCATGGCGCCATCCCCAGTGTGCTGCTATAATTCCGCCAATGGCAACACCAATTGCACTTCCCAGCGGAATGGAAGCATTCCACAACCCAATCATCCATGCCCTTTTTTCGACAGGGTAAAGTGCCGACATCATTGCCGAACCTCCCGGAGCATAACCGGCTTCGCCAACACCAATAATTGTACGGGTGGCAAATAATTGTTTAAAAGATTTTGAAAAAGCGCCGAGTCCGGTAGCTATTCCCCATACAACTGCCATCAGCCCAATTGTTTTTTTACGGCTCCAGCGATCTACAAGAATTGAAATGGGAAATGTGAAAATAACGATTGACAAATAAACAACAGATACCAACATTCCACATTCCTTGTCGGTAAGGTTCCAATCGGCTTTCAGAAAGGGAAACAGCGAGGAGATTACCATCCGATCGATATAATCGAACATATACAACAGAAAAAGCAGAGCAAAAATATAATTGGTATATCCTTTGGAAAACAAGTAACCGGGTTCAACTTTTGTCTCTTTCATAAGTTTACTTTTAAACAATTAAAAACTACAGGTTAAGTTTCAGTGTAAAAATAAAATTAAAACTGAATAATTAGTATCGGGGTTGTTTTGTATTTGAAAGAAATGTTGTTTCATCTGAATTTTCTACAGCTCAGAAAATCCAAATCCCTAAAAAACACAAAATGTGAATTTGGGAAAACTAAAAAAATTACAATAATCCAGTACCTGTGAACATACCAGATGGTTGTTTTCAACGAAAACAAATCAACTATTTTTTACGAGAACTCATTCAACTAGCAACCTCCTTTAATTTTTGAGGTTTTAGCAACAACGGGCTGCGATGAATTTTTAAGGGCTTCTGTCAATGTTGCCATATTACCGGCAGCTTTTACCCTGAAATGATAAGTATTCATTTCGTCCTTTCCTGCATTTGTTCCGGGAGGAACAATTTCGTTAAACATCTTATTGAATGCAGTTCCTGATTCGCTTAAAATATAATTTTCGGCATTGCCCATTTGAGTAGCAAATAAATATGCTTTTTTAGCTTCTTGCGGATCATCGGCGTAAAAGTAATTTGTTTTATGTTTTTGTTTTAGAATTGTTTTCCATTCCTTTCCTGTCAGTTCTTCAACCGGAATATTTATAGCAAATGGAAGGTGGTATGCTTTAAAAGCTTCAGGATCGCGAACGTCGATAATGTTAATTTTATAGTAGTTGCTCACAATTTCGTTTGCAAGTTTATCGGGAGTTACCATAACCGAAGAAACGTCTTTTTGCTGAAGATCGCGGTTAATTTTCGATTCCAGCCTGCTTTTACTGTCGGGAATAAAAGCAATAACTGCCAACACCAAAAAAGCAACCCCAACGGAAGAAGCATAGATGATTTTCTTATCAGTTGACAATTTCACCTGAATACCATTAATACGGTTTTCTATTATCCGGCTTATATAAAAAGCTGTAAAAGCAAAAGCAGTAAGTAGAAAAGCAAACAATATTTTTGACATTCCCAGTTTTTCGTTTACCAAAACTGGTCCCCAGGCTTCTGCCGTATAAATTTTATCGAATAACGGATATCCCTCAACAAAAGCAAACACGCCAATTGCCGAACCAAAAACAAACGCCAAACCATCGAGTTTACCAATTGAAGCAGCACAAACACTGGTTCCGGGACAAAATCCACCGATAACAAAACCAAGCCCCATAATTGCTCCGCCAACCAGTGCCGACTTTAAAAATGTGGGGTTAATATAAATCATACTTAAATCAAGAATGCCAAAATGGGCAAATAAAAGAACACCAATCATTGCTGTAATTCCGGCTGTAAAAAATACTTTCAAAACGGTAAAATCATAACCGTAAAAAAGACCAACAAGTTTTTTTGTTGATGAAAAACCAGCCTGTTCAAGGGTAAATCCAAACCCGATTCCGGCAATTAAAGCAACAACCAAACTGAATTCATTGCTTAAAATAGAAGGTACTAAAGGAGCCATAAAAATTATTTTAACCAAAGTTTTCTGAAAAAATAAGCAAAACCATATGCCGATCCAAAAATCGCCAGCATGGTAATAATACCACCAAACGACATGACAGCCATTCCGCTAAGTGCAGCACCACTGGTGCATCCCCGCCCCAGTTGCGACCCCAGCCCAAAAAGCAATCCCCCAATTATGGCTGCAATTATCCTGGTTCGGTTGGTAATGTTGGGACCCCTTTCAAGTTTAATTCCAACCCGATTGGATAATACTCCTGAGAAAAAAGCGCCTATTATTACACCTAATATTTCGAATACCAGCCAATCCTGAAGCGGGCCACCCGGATGCTCTTCATTGTACGATTTAATGAAAGGTGTATTTTCAGCATGTACAGGAGCCACCTCAACCACTGCTTTACAAACAATGCTTTTAACTGCACCACTGGCTCCAAGTCCGCGACCGGTAACATAAATGGTTCCGAGTAAAACCAGTCCGAGTAAAAACCCGGCCAAATAAGGATTCATATATTTATTTGGTTTCATTGTTCAGTGTATTTTTGTGTTTAATAATATTTTTAGAATTATCATCTTCGTCTTCAAGTTCTTCGTAACCTGTAATCATTGCATTGATATTTGAAGTTGGCGTTTTTCCGGTGGTTGTCATGTAAACATGCACAACCAGAAAAATCATAAGCAAAATGGCGCCCAGTGTATGCCAGAAAGCAATTGATTCCAATGGATAATCTTCAATTATTATGAGATTGTTTTGGTCGATTGTTTTATACAGCAAATACATAATTCCGGTTATGGTGGTTAAGGGGATCAGTATGATTTTAAATCCCAGATAAACCAATCGCTGCAACGGATTTAACTTGCTTAATTCTGTTTTTTGAGTAGGATGGTGTTCACCTTTGAAAATTCCGGATACATAAAAAATAATCTGATCTTTTAATTTCCTGGTTGTGGGAATGTATTGCTTCCATTCCCCGGTAGTCAGATGCCAGAAAATAGCAAAAACCAACAAGCCCATTAACATCCAGGCCGCCACCTGATGATATTGGGTTGCTTTCTCAAACCCAAAAATTGTATATGACCCGTGAATTTCGAAGCCGGTTACCGACATAAACATAATAAGAGAGGCCTGCGACCAGTGCCAGAAACGTTCAAAACCCTTATAAATATATACTTTACGCATTTTACGATTTAATTAAAATTGATACTTTTTCAGAATAGTAAGTTTATTCAGTGGGCTTATCTTCATCGTAACTGATAATTTGCTTTTCATATTTATCTTTCGATATTTTGGCGTAAACTCGTATTAAACCATGCCCGGTAACTGCAGCAAGGGTGAGAAAAAATGCAAGTATTCCAAGTTTATCCTGTAAAACATTTCTATCTCTGCCTGGAAGATAGAAGTCTGTCAGTTTAGCCAACCTCCCATTATTACGGGTATGACACTCTGCACAGCCTACTGTTTGTTCTTTTGGCGAAACCATGTGGTTAACAGGCCAGTACATTTCGGTATTGATAAAACCATACTGACCACTGTACGGCAATCCCGACCTTTTCATGCCTGCTTCTGCAGCTTCTTCCCAGTTAAAATCTTTCCAGAAAGCGCTGTCTCCTTCTGCTTCTCCAAAAAGTTTTGGCTGTATCAATCGATTATACACTTTGTCGTATATTTGATCTCCAACATGAATTTTTACCGGAATAATTTTTGAATTCCTGTCGTTGTGCGATCCATGCAATATATTCATCTGTACCGGAACTGATTTTATCGAATCGCCAAGTAAATGTTGCTCGGCTGTACCATTAAACCAGACATAATCGGGGGTTACGTTTTTCTTCCATACAAAAGATCCTTTTATCGACATGTAATTATGATTCCCCAATGTGTCTTCCTCTTCATAAGGTTGCCCATCTTTTAGTTTTCCGGCATCCGACCATTTCCACGACATTTTTGTTGCATTTACTCTGGCATATTGCGGAATGTGGCAAGCCTGACAGGATACTTTTGAACCGTGTCTGTTCAGTACATTGCTGAGATGTGGTGTATTTGTGTGGCATTGTTCGCAGGTTGATCGGTTTGTATTATCGGGCGAAACCGAGTACAGTTTACCGGTTATCTGATGATTCTCAGTTGTATGACATGCCACACATTCCAAATTCATTCCGTTCACTCCCATGTGAACATCTACATCGCGACCCGTGGAAAGCATTGCCACTTCCAGATCGCCATGCTTTACATTATTTCCACCTCCACCAAAAAAGTGGCATGATCCGCAATTGCTTCTCTTCGGTGTTCCTACACTCTGCGCCACTTCTCCCAGATTTACTGTTCTATCAGGATAACCCGCCATTGATGCGCCTTTCAGGTATTCTTCACTGTTATCGTGACATACCATGCAATCAACATTCCGGGCATTTTCAAAATCAAAATGATTGTTGCTCATTCCATAACCAATATGACACTTGGAACACGACTGTTCGTTGGAGCTGGTTCCAACACAAAAATTATTCATAACATTTTTCTTTCCAGCCGAAGTAATTCCCTTTCCTTCAACATAAGCAACTCTTTCCCAGTTCCAGTGCGACGAAGCCATTACTTCTTTGTGTACTTCGGTATGGCACGAAAGGCATGCTTCGGTAACTTCCTGAGGGGTTTCAAAAACCTTATCCAATGCCGAAAGTTTACGATGATCAACTGAGGGAGTTTTTTTTATGGCATATTTATGTTTTAGCTCTTCAAGTTTCAGATTGTAGGTATCCTCTTCATGAAAAACATTTAACATTACCAGTATTGCAATAAATGCAGTAATTACGATGAATATATTTCTATACATGCTTTAATGTAATATTTTTTATATATAAATATTGAACATTTGCTTATTTTCAAAATGCAAATATAGTGATATATAAATATCTAAAGACATTATTTATAAGCGGTATCCATCAGAATAAAAAAAATTCAATAATTTGTATATTACATGGCTGATGACACTTATCGTATTGAATATATGTTCATTTCATTTAAATACTGTAAATGAATGAATTCTGAATTGCCAGGTGTGTGTTAAAAAAAACTATTTTGATACATTTTAAATTACAATTAGCTTATTATTTGGAATAAATCCAAATTCAGAATATTGTAAACATTTATTAGTCACATATTCATATAATAGCAGTAATTTCAGTTAACAAATTAAATATCCCATAAATTGCACAGTCAGAGTTAATACTGCAATTCCGAAATACCAATAGCCGATACAGTAATATTTGTCGTTTTCACTGCAAGTATTCGAAATATAATAAACCATCACAATTATACAAGCTAAGAAATGAAAAGATTGTATAACCAATCGCACCAAGCAATTAAAAGTCTCATTATGAGTAATTAATGTCTATAGTATAATTTTTATTATAAACTAATGCTAATAATATTTCTTTTATGAGCAAATGATTGTTATATTTGTATTAATCATTTGTTCATTATTTATGTCGAGACCAAAAAGAATTAGAAGAATGAATAATCCCCCACATTTCAGGGGATTCAGACCCATTGGATTGCCGGAAGAAAATAATCCGGTAGTTATGAATTTTGAAGAGTATGAAGCCATTCGGTTAAGTGATTTTGAACTTAACGGTCAGGTGGAAGCAGCTCAGTTTATGGGAATATCGCGACCTACATTTGCACGTATTTATGAAAGTGCACGACGCAAGGTTGCACAGGCTTTTGTAAATGGTAGAACAATTGTTTTCGAAGGTGGTAAAGTATATTTCAATACCGAATGGTTCTCGTGCAGTAGTTGTGGTTGTTGGTTTAACCATCCGGCTAAAGAAATGGAAATCAGGAATTGCGCTTTGTGTGGTTCAACAAATATTGAACAGTATAATGAAAATGCCGGAACAGTATCTTCAGAAGATATTTGTATCTGTCCGAAATGTGGAAATGAAAAAGTTCACACTTCGGGTATCCTATGTAAAAATGAAATATGCCCTGACTGTAAATGTAAGTTGATACGAAAAGGTGGTCTGCACCATCATCAAATGAAAAATAAAAATTGTAATTAAAATGAAAATAGCAATCACATCAACAGGAAACAGTCCTGATTCAAAATTAGACAGCCTTTTTGGCCGATGTTCATATTTTGTGTTTTATGACACAGAAAGCCATTCAACCGAATTTGTTCCCAACCCGAATAAAGAGAATATAGAAGGAGCAGGCCCGGCATCAGTTCAGTTAATTGCTTCAAGAGGAGCCGTAAAAGTTATTTCCGGCGAGTTTGGTGCAAAAGTTAAATCACTTTTCGACAGTCTTAAAATTCAATTAATTGTATTAAAAGATCCTGAAAAACAGGTCAGTGAGATTATAAATTTATTGAACCATAAAAATTAAAATGGATAAAAGAAAAACGCTTACAAAGCGGTTCGAAATAGTATTAATCATTAGTAAAAGGAGGTTATTATGCCAAGGTTAAACACACGAGGCCCCATGGGAGAAGGCCCCATGACGGGAAGAAGAATGGGCCAGTGCAATCCCGATATCAAGGGAAAAACAGAAGATGAAACCAATCAAAACAACGATTCTTCATCAATTACAGAACAAGGTTCCGTTTTAGGACGGGGTCGTGGATTGGGACGAGGTCGTGGATTGGGAAAGGGCATGGGAATGCGATTCAGAGGAGGAAATGTTTGATTAACAATACTATGCAAAGCGGTATAATTACTGCTTTGCATAGTATTTTCATTGAAATGCAAATATTAATTATAAAAAAACAAAATGGGAAAACAAGCAATTAATGTCGCATCGGTTGATGTTGAAAAATTATTGGAAATGTTAAATGCAGCACTTTCTGAAGAGTGGCTGGCATATTATCAGTATTGGATTGGTGCAAGGTTAATGGAAGGACCAATGAGAAGTGAAGTAGAACCAGAATTGTTAGTACATGCCGACCAGGAACTTGGCCATGCAGTGCTGGTTGTAAACAGGATTATTCAGCTGGGTGGAACACCGGTAATTAATCCGGATGAATGGACAAAACTGGCACGTTGTTCTTACGATGCGCCAACTGATCATTATATCGAAGTCATTTTGGAGCAAAACCTAAAAGGAGAAAGATGCGCCATACAACGGTATGAGGAAATTGCCGATTTTACCGCTGGCAAAGACCATTCAACTCATCAAATGGCGGTTACAATTCTGAATGAAGAGCTGGAACATGAGAATGATATTGAGGATTGGTTAAACGATTTACAACGGATGAAAGAAGAATTTAAAAAACTTAGATTTTAAGATTTGAAATATTAATGTCAGAAAAAATTAAATAAATATGGAAAAAAAATTTGCCATTCCGTTGGAAAACGGCGTTCTATGTGCCCATTTTGGGCATTGTCAGCAATTTGCCATTGTTAAGGTTGAAGATAATGTAATTACTGATATTCAGGAATTAACACCACCTGAACATGTGCCGGGTTTATATCCGCGTTGGGTCGCCAGTTTTGGAGTAACCGATGTGATTGGTGGTGGAATGGGACAAAAAGCGATTGATTTGTTCAACCAGCAAAATATCAACGCATTTGTGGGAGCGCCGGTAAAAAAGGCCAGAGAACTTGTTACCGATTTTATTGACAACAAACTTACCCTGACTGCAAATTACTGCAACCACCATGGAAATCATGATTGCAACCATTAAAGAAGAGCAAAAAATCATATCTGATTATCGTTGTTTTTTCTGTTTTGCAAGGGCGTTTGAACGATTGATTGAAAAGGAAAATCTTCTGCCCAAAGAAAAAAAACAGTTTGCTAACGACATGTTTGGCTTATTTAACGATGTTAAGTACGATTTTTCAATTCCGGAAGTATCACGGGAGTTGCATGTTCTTTTAAAACAGTACAGCAACAACCCCGATCCTTATCAGAAAGAAAAAAAGCAAAGCAACGATTTGGTTATTGGAATGTATCCCGAACTGAAAGATATAATATTTCAATCGGGCAACTATTTCGATACTGCATTGCGACTTTCAATTGCCGGAAATATCATTGATTTTGGAATCAGTAATACGTTTGATTTACATTCCACAATCGACAAAGTATTGAATTCCGAATTTGCCATTGACGATTCACTGCTGTTAAAACAGTCACTTTCAGAAGCAAAAACAGTGCTTTACCTGGCCGACAATTGCGGAGAGATGGTTTTTGACAAGCTTTTTATTGAAACCATCATGCATCCTAATCTGATTTATGCAGTCAGGGGTGAGCCTGTTATTAACGATGTTACGCTGGAAGATGCCAAATATGTGGGAATGGAGCTGGTTGCTGATGTAATTTCAAATGGTTACGATGCCCCGTCAACGTTACTGGATCATTGTTCATCCGAATTTCTGGAAGTATTCAACCGGGCTGATGTAATTATTTCGAAAGGACAAGGCAATCTGGAAGGATTACTGGGTAATACAACGAAAGATATTTATTTCCTCTTAATGGTCAAATGCGAAGTAATTGCCGATGTTCTGGGGGTTAAAAAAGGAGATTTTGTGGTGAAAAAATATACGGTATAATACGATTTGAAGTGGAAAATATAAAAATTGCTGTTGCTAGCGGGAAAGGAGGAACTGGCAAAACACTAATTTCGACCAATCTTTTCTGGACTGTTCAGAAGACAGGATTACCGGTTACTTTGGTCGATTGCGATGCTGAAGAACCCAATGTGGCAGAATTTGTTTCGGGCGATGTATTACATACTCATACAGTTACACAAAATATTCCGGTCATTAATACCGAGCTTTGCGTGTTTTGTGGCAAATGCTTTGAGTACTGTAATTATAATGCCATTGTTTATCTTCCATCAAATCAATTTATTCAGGTAGTAAAAGATTTGTGTCACGATTGCGGTGCATGTTCCGTGGCTTGTCATTTTGGTGCAATCACCGAAAAAGAGAAACAATTGGGTACTGTAAAATCGATGTTCATAAATAGTTATGCCGAAATTATTGAAGCCTGCGCTGATGTTGGAGTTTATTCGCCCGTGCCTGTTATAAAAAAAGCCATTAAAGAAGCCCCAAATAATTATCTGGCAATTTTCGATTCTCCTCCGGGTATTTCTTGTCCGTTTATTGCCACCGTTGAAAATGCCGATTTTGTGGTATTGGTAACAGAACCAACACCTTTTGGTTTGAACGATCTGAAGCTTTCAGTTGAAACGTTACAACATCTTAAGAAATCTTTCGGGGTAATTGTAAATCGCGCCGGACTTGGGAACATGGATGTATATAACTGGCTAAAACAAAACAAAATTCCTTTGTTGATGGAAATTCCTTTCGACAGGGAAATAGCCCGTATTTATTCTGAAGGCCATTTACTGGCAGAAGAAAAACCCGCCTATCAGCTTCAGTTTAGAGAATTATTAAAAACGATTGAAAAATTGGTAAAAGATGAACGAAATAGTAATTCTAAGCGGTAAAGGAGGAACGGGCAAAACAAGTTTAAGTGCGGCTTTTGCAACGCTTAACAACAACACGATTGTTGCCGATTGCGATGTGGATGCAGCTAACCTTCACCTCATTTTGAATCCTGTAAACTATTTTGAACAGAAATTTACTACCGGTCACACGGCGGTTATCGATTATACAAATTGCACAAACTGCGGACTTTGTATCGAATATTGCCGCTTCGATGCCATTTCGTTTCAGCAGGGAAAAGTTACCATTTCCGAAATATCGTGTGATGGCTGCAAATTGTGTTCGCGAATTTGCCCTTCCCATTCAATTCAGATGATACCCAGTGATAAAAGTAGCTGGTATGTCGGAAATTACCGCAATGGAAAGATGGTCCATGCACGGCTCTCTCCGGGCGAGGAAAACTCAGGCAAACTGGTAAATGTTGTTCGTGAAAATGCCCGAAAAACAGCACAGGAAACCGGCTGGGAAACCATAATTATCGATGGACCTCCGGGAACAGGTTGTCCGGTTATTTCTTCAGTTACCGGAACAAATAAAGCAATTATCGTTACCGAACCAACCAATTCAGGTTTTCACGATATGAAACGAGTTTTGGAAATCACAGCTAACTTCCAGGTGAAATCGTATGTTGTAATCAATAAATACGACCTCAACGAAACCATTTCCGACAGGATAGAAAGCTGGTGTAATGAAAATAACATTCCGGTTGCAGGTAAAATACCTTTTGATGAGCAAATTGTTGAGGCAATGATTAACTGCCAAAGCATTACCGAATGGAAGCCTGAATCAGAAGTAAGCAAAGAAATAATACGCATCTGGAAACAGATTAATCAATCTCATCATGATAAGTTTCGGACCAATACCGTCACGCAGGTTGGGGAAAAGCCTTGGAATTAATAATATTTCATCGGCTAAAAAATGTTCTTATTCCTGCATCTATTGTCAGGTAGGAATTACAGGTAAACTGAGCATCACCCGTAGGAATTTCTTCGAACCTGATGTAATTTTTGCTGAAGTTCAAAAGCATTTAAATACCCTGCAGGAAGCTGACAAACCTGATTATTTAACGTTTGTAGCTAACGGTGAACCTACACTCGATATGAATTTGGGCAAGTCAATCGAAAAATTAAAAACACTCCAAATTCCAATAGCCGTTATTACAAATGCTTCATTATTAAATCAGAAGCTGGTTCGGGACGATTTAAGACTTGCCGATTGGGTTTCGGTTAAAGTGGATGCAAATAACGAAGCTATCTGGAGAGCCATAAACCGGCCATTTGGTTCGCTCGATTTTAAAGAACATGTTGAAGGATTAATCCAATTCCCGACCGAATACATGGGAAAACTGGTTACTGAAACCATGCTTGTACAGGGTATTAATGACAGTACTGCAACCTTAAAAAAAACAGCCGGTTTAATAGCTCAATTAAAACCTGCCATTGCCTATATCGCCATTCCAACACGCCCACCAGCTTTATCATGGGTTGAGGCCCCGGATGAAACTGTAATAAATAAAGCATATCAGATTTTTACTGAAGAGGGTTTAAATACCGAACTGATACTTGGATTTGAAGGCACCAACACCGGTTTTACAGGTAATGCCATGGAAGATATTATAAACATTTCCACAGTGCACCCAATTCGTGAAGATACCATGCTGGAACTTCTGCGAAAGGACAATGCTGACCCGACGATTTTGACATCGTTAATCCAGGGTAAATATATTCAGCAGATAAAATATGGATTAAACACATTTTACATCCGGAAATTTCATTCATAAACCAATGATTGTACCTGTTATTTTATATGGCTCACCTGTACTTCGCAAACATTCATTCGAATTAAACGAAGATGATAATCTGCCGCAACTGTCGGTAAATTTAATGGAAACCCTCAAAATGGCCGGAGGCATTGGTTTGGCAGCACCACAAACCGGGCTGCTGAAACGTGCATTTGTAATTGATACTTCAACTCTTGTAGAAGATGATAATTTAATTCAGAAATACGAACAAGTCTTTATAAATCCTGAAATTGTCTGGCAAAGCGATTATAAAACATACTACAATGAAGGATGTCTAAGTATTCCTGACATTTTCGAAGATGTTTTACGCCCTGAAAAAATTACGGTCAGGTATTTTGATGAGAATTTCAACCGGATTGAAGAAGAACTGGATGGCATTAAAGCCCGCGTTTTTCAGCATGAATTTGACCATCTGGAAGGCATCCTTTTTATCGATAAAATAAATATTTTGAGAAGAAAGCTGTTGACAGGCAGGTTAAATAAAATCGCGAATTCATCTAAAATCATAAAAAAATGAACGAGAATCAGAAAATTGAAAAAACAGTGCTTCCAAATATTAAAAATATTATCATGGTTGCCTCGGGCAAGGGCGGCGTAGGAAAATCGACTGTTGCTGCCGGAATAGCCATGTCGCTTGCAGAAGAAGGCTATTCGGTTGGAATACTTGATGCGGATATTTACGGACCTTCTTTACCGACACTTTTTAACCTGAGAAACGAACATCCAACCCAAACACATCAGAATGATGTAAATAAGATAAATCCAATCGTCCGGTTCGGGATTCAAGTAATGTCAATAGGATTCTTTATGGAACCCAATCAGGCTGTACTTTGGCGAGGTCCGTTGGCTTCTCAGGGGTTAACACAACTTCTGAATGACACCGGTTGGGAACAACTCGATTATCTCATCATTGACACACCTCCCGGAACTGGCGATATCCACATCTCTCTTCTTCAGCAGTATCAAATAAACGGGGTTGTAATTGTAACCACACCCCAAACAGTTGCTATTTCAGATGTAAAAAAAGCAATTAGCATGTTTAACAATCCGGATGTAAACGTTCCGGTCATTGGGATAGTTGAAAATATGGCGTGGTTTACTCCATCAAAACACCCCGATGAAAAGTATTATTTGTTTGGTCAGGGTGGCGGGGAATTGTTATCGAAAATTTTCAATGTTCCACTGATTGCGCAAATCCCGATAAACGAAACCATTTCTAATAGTTGTGATGCGGGAAAATTAAACGAACTGTTTTACGATAGCGCAGTCAAATCAGGATTTGATAATATAACCGATCGAATACTTGAACTAACTCAAATAAAAATCATGAAATGAGACCCGGAGTTTAGGTTCGAATTTCAAACAATACCGACAAATAATTTAAAATTTTAATGAAATGAAAAATACAGATGTACTGGTTATTGGAGGAAGTGCAGCCGGAATGGTTGCCGCAGTTACCGGAAAAAGTTGCTGGTCTGAGAAAAGTTTTATACTGGTAAAAAAGCAAAAAGATGTAATGGTTCCTTGTGGAATTCCATACATTTTTGGGACACTTGACAGCAGTCAGCTTAATATCATGCCCGTTGACAATATGCTGGCAAAGGCAGGTATCGAATCTCTTGTGAATAAAGTTGTTTCCATTGACAAGGAAGCAAAAATTGTGACCATGAAAGATGGCGAACAAATTAAATACGACAAGCTGGTTATTGCAACCGGATCAACTCCTGTAAAGCCTAAATGGCTGAAAGGAGCTAGTTTGGACAATGTTTTTGTGATTCCCAAAGACAGAGTTTACCTCGACACAATGAAAGAAAAAATCAATAAATTGAAAAAGGTAGTTGTGATAGGTGCAGGTTTTATTGGTGTCGAATTTTCGGATGAATTGAAGAAGAATGGCCACGAGGTTACTTTGATTGAAAAAGAAAAAGATATTTTATGTACGGCTTTTGATGAGGAAATCGCATCAAGAATAGCTTCAATACTGACGGGAAGGGGAGTGAAAATTATTACCGGCAACGGGATAAGCGAAGTAACCGGCACTTCAAAAGTCGAAGGTGTTAAACTTGAGACTGGCGAAATAATTGATGCTGATGCAGTAATCCTTTCAATGGGTTATGTGCCAAATACTGATCTGGCCGGAAAATCAGGAATTTATGTTGATGAAAGTGGTTTTATTGCTGTTGACGAATACATGCGCACCCATGTGAAAGATGTTTTTGCCATTGGCGACTGTGCTCAAAAACGCGATTTTATTACCCGCAAACGTGTTCCAACCATGCTGGCTTCAACAGCTTGCGCCGAAGCGCGTGTTGCAGGCATGAATTTATTTAGCATTCATGTAGTTAAAACTTTTAGCGGAACAATTGGAATCTATTCAACAGCCATTGGTGAATTTGGATTTGGAACCGCCGGGATTACTGAAAACCGAGCAATTGAAGAGGATATCGCTGTTGCCACTGGTCTTTTTGAAGGAGTTGACCATCACCCGGGAAACTTGCCCGACACCCACAAACAAATGGTTAAACTAATCGTTGCCAAATATTCGGGCGTAATAATTGGAGGTGAGGTAATTGGCGGACTAAGTGCAGGAGAATTGACCAATGTAATCGGGCTTGCTATTCAAAACAGAATGTCGGTAAATTCTCTGCTAATTTCGCAGATTGGCACACATCCGTGTTTAACTGCCTCACCAGCAGCTTATCCATTAATTAAAGCTGCCGAAATTATTGCTTCTCAATTACGAAATTTTTAATTTGCAAAAATGTACGAAAGTGCATATCTACATTTATCCGGAATTGGGTATCGGGATAAAAGAAGTGAAACATTACTTCGATAAAGGTGTTTAAGCTAGAAAAGGAATTGAATTTTAATCAACAGATACATGGAAGATATTACATCTCAAATCAGGGAAACCAGTCAAAAAAAACACACTTGATTTTCTGGTTTTTGAACCTGAAAAATGATGTCTTGTCAAGGCTTAAAGCATTTCTTTAACTACTGAAAGCAGAAATTTTTATTCGGGATTTATCAAAAAAAGGGAAAATGAGAAATTACAATAACACTATTTTAGCACTTTTGGTTGTTACTTTCATAACGATTGAATCAATTAAAGCTCAGCCCAACGCAAAAGCCATAGATTACGGAAATAATAAAGATGCCGGAAACTACGTCACTGTAAATGGCGCCAAACAATATTTCGAAATATATGGAGAAGGTGCTCCACTTTTATTAATCCACGGCAATGGTGGAAACATCGCTTATATGAAACCCCAAATCGAATTCTTTGCTAAAAAATACAAGGTAATTGTTATGGACTGCAGAGGAAGAGGGAAAAGTGAACTTGGGAATGACAGTCTTACCTACTCACAAATAACCAAAGATATTGCCGGAATTCTGGATTATTTACATATCGACTCAACATATGTAGTGGGCAGAAGTGATGGCGGAATTATTGCTTTGTTAATGGCGATTTCTTATCCTGAAAAAGTAAAAAAGGAAGTTGCTTTTGCAGCTAACCTTACACCTGACACCCTTGCGCTTTACTCTTCGTTTTACAATGAAGTGGTAAAAGAAAGAAAACTGGCTGACGAAATGCTTGCAAAAAAGAATACAACACAAAACTGGAAGGTAAATCAACAAAGAAACCGGATGATGGAATTTCAGCCGCAAATTTTAGCAACAGATTTACAAAAAATCAAATGTCCTGTTTTGGTTATGTCAACTGACAGAGATATCGTTCGTGAAGAACATACCGTTTTTATTTACAGGAATATTGCAAAAGCAAACCTTTGCATCTTAACCGGTGAATCCCATTATGTAACAAAAAATAATCCTGACCTGTTTAATACAACAGTAGAAAAGTATTTAAACGAAGCTTTCAAAGGAGAGGAATTGAGACAATGAATCGTAAAGCAGAAATTCACAACATTAACGTCATAAAAAAAACATAAAATCATGGACGTAGAAATTTTATCACGACTGCAGTTCGCATTTACAATTGCATTTCATTATATCTATCCACCTCTGAGTATCGGATTGGGCGTGGCTTTGGTGGTTTTCGAAGGAATGTACCTGAAAACCAAAGACAAACATTATGAGCAGTTAACTAAATTCTGGATCAGGATTTTTGCCCTGATTTTTGGAATTGGAGTGGCAACCGGAATCGTTATGGAATTTGAGTTCGGCACGAACTGGGCAGCTTACTCGCGTTACGTGGGCGATATTTTTGGAAGTGCGCTGGCTGCAGAAGGTGTTTTTGCGTTTGCGCTTGAATCCACCTTTCTGGGAGTTTTGCTTTTTGGCTGGAACAAGGTAAGCCCGCGTGTTCATTTCTTTTCAACAGTCATGGTAACACTGGGTTCCATGTTTTCGGCCATCTGGATTGTGGTTGCCAACTCTTGGCAACAAACCCCGGCAGGTTTTAAAATTGTTGGCGAAGGAATGACTGCAAAAGCCGAAATTACCGATTTCTGGGCCATGGTTTTCAATCCTTCATCGGTTGACAGGATCATTCATGTGTGGATCGGCGCCTTTCTGGCAGGTACTTTTTTGGTACTGAGTGTTCATGCATATTATATTTTAAAGAACAGGTTTGTTGAACAATCAAAAAAAGCATTTGGTATTATTCTCGTAATTGCAACCATTTCGGCGCTGGCACAACTGGTAACCGGGCATGGTTCGGCTAACGGGGTAGCAGTAAATCAGCCCGCCAAACTTGCATCATTTGAAGGACACTACGATAGCTTGGCCGTTGCCGATATGTACCTGTTTGGCTGGGTTAATGATGAAAAACAAACCGTTACCGGCGTGAAAATTCCAAAAGGACTGACGTTTCTGATTCACCAGAATTTTACAACACCTGTTACCGGTCTTAATGCATTTGATAAAAATGACAGACCGTCAATGGTTAACTTTGTTTTTCAGACCTACCACCTGATGATTGCAATTGGCATGTTGCTCATTGGACTGACCTTATTTTCGATGTTTTTATGGTGGAAAGGAAAACTGTTTAATAAACGCTGGCTGATGATCGTTTTCAGTTTTTCGGTTTTACTTCCGCAAATCGCAAATCAGGTCGGGTGGTATTCAGCCGAAGTAGGCCGGCAACCGTGGGTAGTTTACGGACTTTTACGTACTTCCGACGCGCTGTCTGAAAATGTAAAAGCTGAACAGGTATTATTCTCACTGATTTTATTTGCTGTGGTGTATGTCGTTTTATTCAGCCTGTTTATTTATCTGCTGAATAAAAAAATACAGCACGGACTTGAAACTTCGGAAAATGGTAAAGATTTTCTGGCAAACTTAACAAAGAAATAATGGAAACATTTTTAAATATTGAACTGGGAACGTGGATGTTTCTTGTGATAGGCGCCGTTTTTAGCGGTTATGCAATTCTCGATGGTTTCGACCTGGGATCAGGCACAGTGCACATGTTTCTGAGGAAAGAAGAGAGCCGCCGAATTGCCCTCAATGCAATTGGTCCGGTGTGGGATGGTAACGAAGTGTGGCTGGTTATTGGTGGTGGGACGCTCTTTGCAGGATTTCCAAAAGTGTATGCCACGCTGCTTTCAGCGTTTTACACCCCTTTTATTTTGTTCCTCGTCATGCTGATTTTCAGAGCCATCGCCATTGAATTCCGTAGTAAAGAACCGATGAAATGGTGGCGAAAACTCTGGGATATCACTTATTCTATATCAAGCACTTTGGTTGGTTTTACACTTGGCGTTGTACTTGGCAATGTGGTTCTCGGTATTGCGATTGACGAAAATATGATCTACAAAGGTGGTCTTGCCGATATTTTTAATCCGTATGCACTGCTCACCGGACTTACCGTTGTGGCCCTGTTTGCGCTGCACGGTTCGGTTTACCTTGTAATGAAAACGCAGGACAAGATAGCCGAAAGACTTGTTTACATTTCGAAAATTGCAGGCATGTTTTTCACCATTTGTTATTTACTGCTTTCGCTTGCAACACTTTTGTACGTGCCACATGTTTTGGAAGAATTTAGGGAAATGCCCGTTTTGTTCCTGATTCCGGTTGTAACGTTATTGTTACTTCTGAACGAAAGACGTTTAATTGTGAAGAAGAAATATTGGTTGGCCTTTTTAACTTCGGCCGCATTAACTTCATTACTGCTGGTTACAATTGCCATCGGACTGTATCCCAATATTCTGATTTCATCCATTGACAGCGCATATTCACTTACCATTGCCAACAGTTCCGCTTCACAAAAATCATTGGGAATCATTCTCACTTTCGTACTGATCGGAGCCCCGCTGGTATTACTTTATACACTTTTCCTTTTCAAAACATTCAGGGGGAAGGTGGTTTTGGACGATATGAGTTACTGATTTAAATGCTTAATTTTGTCTCATTAAAAATTTGTTTTCAAAAAGAACAAGAACGTTTTATATGGAGAAATTTTCGGCATTCGTTGTAAAAGCCAGGTGGTTCATCATTGTCTTTGTAATTGCAGTAAGTGTATTGCTGGGATTTCAGATTCCAAAAATAAAGATCAATTCCGATATAATTAATTCGTTGCCGGCGCACGACAAAGACGCTGTTTTGATGAGACAAATCGGTGAACAGTTTGGCGGAAACCGTTTGGGAATGGTTATTATCGACTGCGAAAATGTATTTACACCTGAAGTACTTAAACATGTAAGGCAAATTACCGATTCACTTACTCAGATTGAAGGAATAATTTCGGTTACCAGTCTTACCAATGCAACTGACATTAAATCAACCAACGAAGGCATGGAAATCGGCAGGCTGGTTGATGAGTACAATATTCCTGAAACTCCTGAAGAACTTGCAAAACTGAAGGAAAATGTTCTCTCAAACAACAGGTACACAGGAACATTGGTTTCTGCGGATGGTACCGCCGCCATTGTAATTTTCTCGTTATCTGAAGATTCCGAAATTCAAAAAATGGCACTGATTGTTGAAGAAAAAATCAACTCGCTTCAATTGCCCGAACGAATTTACTACGCCGGTTCTCCAATGCTGGTTACTTCCATTGCAAACCTTATTTCCGCCGATTTGAAACTTTTATTTCCAATAGCGCTGCTGGTAATCGCGTTGGTGCTTTTTCTCAGTTTTCACTCGTGGCGCGGGGTTATTTTCCCTTTACTTGTTTGTGTAATCGCCATCGACTGGGTAATTGGTATGATGGGACTTCTTGGTTTCGAGATGTCGATGGTATCAAATAATATTCCCATTGTTTTGCTTGCGGTTGGCAGTGCATATGCAATTCATGTTCTTCACTGGATAGGACACGTTAAGGCTGAAAATCAGAGAAAAGCAATTGCTGTTGCTCTTGCCAGTGTTGCTATTCCGGTAATTCTGGCGGCTTTAACCACAATGGCCGGTTTTCTTTCATTCATTTTTGGGTCGTACCTTAAAATGATCCGCGATTTCGGTCTGTTTACAGCTTTGGGAACTTTCTTTTCGTTGTTTTTATCGTTGATTTTTGTACCTGCCTTGTTATCTGTTTTTTCGTCAAATAAAAACTCAGGCATTGTCACCCAGGAACCACTCATTCCAAAATCGTTATTATATACGTACTTTCTCGCACCACTTCAGAAATTATTGTTTTCGTACCCGAAACAAATTATCTGGTCATGGCTTGTTTTGGCCGTTGTGGCTATTTTCGGAATTACAGTAATCCAACGCAATGTTGATGTCAGAAATTATTTTAAAAAGGAAAATCCGACCCGAATTGCAGAAGATATAATGACCCGCAAATTTGGCGGAACAAAACCGGTATTTGTTCTTTTTTCCGGCGATATTTTAAGTCCCGAACTCCTGAATACGATGGCCAGGATGGAAGAGTACATGAAAAAAAGTACTGATATTGCGGGAACACAATCGGTTGCCGGGCTAATTGCCGACATCAACGGAGCATTTGGCGACAGCCGGAAAATTCCTGACGAAAAGGAAATGGTTGAACAGTTGTGGTTTTTGCTCGATGGAAATGAAAACGTTCAGAAAATGGTAAATCCTGAATTGACAGAGGCAATCATCATTTCAAAATTCGTTTCGTCGGAAAATAAATTGAAAAAAGAATTTGCCGAATACATGCAAAAATTCATTGCCGAAAATGAAAACGAGGCATTTACCATGCAGGTAACCGGAATGCCATTTATTGAATCATCTTTGGATCAAAGCCTGTTAAACAGCCAGATTGGAAGCCTGATAATTGCGGTAATTTTTGTAATTTTTATTGTCGGACTGATACTTCGTTCCCTGCTTTCGGGAATTTATGCTGCTGTACCTATTATTGCAGCAATTATAATTTTGTTTGGTTTTATGGGATTTTCGGGAATTCCGCTGAATATCGCAACAGTGTTGGTAGCAAGTATCGCCGTAGGCATTGGAATCGATTATTCAATTCATGTTATCACCCATTTTAACGATGCCATAAAAAAGGGAGCCGATATTCGTCAGGCCATACACGAAACCATTGGAATTAGCGGCAAAGCAATAATAATTAATGTGTTTTCGGTGTCCGCAGGATTTCTTGTTCTGCTTTTTTCAGAAATGGTACCACTCGAATATTTTGGAGTGCTTATCTCGCTGAGTATGTTTAGTTCCGGTCTGGGTGCGTTAACCCTACTTCCTGCAATATTGATACTTTCAACCAAACACAGTAAATCAAAACAGTAATTTAATTGTTATTAATTTTGATATGAAAACTTTTATAAAAATATTCTTCCTGACCCTTTTTGTACAAAGCATAATGTTTGCTTCTGCGCAAGATGCCAAAACCATTCTGGCCAACATGGACAAAATTATGTTTTCGTCGAAAGACAGATCGGGAAAAGTTACCATCATATTAACTGAAAAAGATGGCAGTGAAAAAGTACGTGAAGCCGAAATGTTTCAAAAAGGTACCGACCTGAAGCTTTACCGTTATACCAAACCCGAATCGCAGGCTGGAATTGCAACCCTTTCGCTGCCCGAGGGTGTGATGTGGATTTCGATGCCGGCATTCGAAAAACCAAAACGCATTTCGATGCTCTCAAAAAGCCAGTCGTTTACAGGTACCGATTTTTCTTACGAAGATATGGCAACAACACCCTACAGCGACCGTTTTACATGCAAACTAACAAGCACCGGTGCCGATGATTATTTGCTCGATTTAATACCCATTTCAGGCAAATCGAATTACTCGAAAATCATTCTTCGGGTGAATAAAACAAATGGCTACCCCATTTGGATGAAGTTTTACAATGTACAGGGAAGGATGTTCAAGGAAGCTACCTACAAATTCGAAAAGATTGGTAAATACTGGAATGCCAGTGAAATAGTAATGAAAGATCTGGAGAAAAACCACAGCACAACCATAAAACTACACGACACAAAATACGATCAGGGACTTTCGGATGATATTTTCAAGGTTGAAAATATGAAAAAGTGATTTAAAAAATACGCGGAAACAGCGCCGGAACCTTTTTTATATATTCCTGATATCCCGGTTTTCTTTCAATATTTCTTTTCTCCATTAATGGAATGCTGATAAATTTAAAAAGGATAACCATTGATATAATGCCAATTATTGTCCAGTAACTTGTTGTTTGCTTTAATCCAGTTGCAGACACCGCAAACAAAAATACACCACCCCAGAAACTTATTTCACCCAGATAATTAGGATGGCGCGAAACAGCCCATAAACCGGATTGCATAAAACTTTTACCCGTACTGTTTTTTCTGAATTTTATCAGTTGTTCATCGGCAATCCATTCGGTAAGAATTGCAGAAATGGTAAAAATGGCTGCGAAAATATCAAAAACATTAAAAGGTGCATCGCTCGAAATTGCATACCACAATGGCAGACAACCCAGAAAAACAAAAATGGTTGGCATAAAATGAATGCCCAAAAAACTAACCGGCCAGTACAATTTCCCGGTTTTTTCGGAAATCGAGGTGTAACGCCAGTCCTGATGCCCGAATCCTTCCCAGCCACGCCACCAGTTAACTGTTAAACGAATACTCCAGAATAAAACTAAAGCAAGCAACAAAAACTGTCTTGTTTCATTTCCTTCGGGATATATTTTCATTAGATAAACCACAATAAACGGCGGAGCCACACTCCAGTATGCATCGTAAACACTCGAATTGTTGAATATTATACTAAAAACAAATACCACAATTGTGGCTGCCACATCGGCAACTAAAACTTTTACCATTGTTTGCTGAACTGTTAACCACGGAAACAACAGATATACAGCAATAAATGCAAAAATATAAATAAGAACAATGATAACGGATGAAGTAATTTTCGGCATTTTTACAGGCATTGATATCGATATTAATGTATGTTAAATGTGTTATTTTAACTGATTATATCAGTATTTTTACTTTGAATAAAAGTAACAGAAATTTACAGAAAACATGGAAGAATTTAAAATACCGCCAATTTCAACGCTGGTAGGTTCTACCATTTCAAATTATTTTAAGATTTTAAATAAAGGAAAAGTTGCTCCAAAATATTACTTCAAAATCTTTTTAACAACTTTGATTGTGCTGATTGCCACTCCTTTTCACCTTTGGGAAGAAATGTATTTTCGTCAAAAACTCAGAAAATTCAAATTCAGTAAACCCCCGCTTTTTATTCTTGGCCACTGGCGCAGTGGCACAACATTGCTCCACAATATGTTATCAAAAGATCCATCGGCAGGTTATGTATCCACATACCAGTCACTTTTTCCGAATAACCTTGCTAGTAAATGGCTTTTTCGCACATTTATGAAATTAAACATGCCACAAAAACGGCCGGCGGATGGTGTTGAATTAAACATTAGTTTTCCGCAGGAAGACGAGTTTGCCTTTTGTAATTGTCAGCCAAATACTTATTACAATTTCTTTTATTTCCCAACGCTGTATAAAACCTTTTTTGAGCAAGCCGTTAATCATAAAAACCTGACCAAAAAAGAGATTAAAGTATGGTTTAAAACCTACGACACCCTGATGAAAAAGGCTTTAATCAATACAAAAGGCGAAAGATTAATTGTAAAAAACCCGGTAAACACAGGTCGTATCGACAAAATATTAAAACTTTATCCCGATGCCCGGTTTCTTTATATCTACCGCAACCCGGTAACGGTTTTCAATTCAACTCAGCTTTTTTTTCGCCAGCTAAATCCAACACTTTGGTTTCAGGATGTTGATAATCAGTTTATCGATAATATGATATTTGATGTTTACAACCGGTTAATGGATAATTACTTAAAACAAAAATCGTTGATTCCGGCAGGTAATCTCATGGAAATCAGGTTTGAAGAGTTTGAGCAAA
The DNA here is from genome assembly GCA_041737765.1 of Draconibacterium sp. GTDB lineage: Bacteria > Bacteroidota > Bacteroidia > Bacteroidales > Prolixibacteraceae > Draconibacterium. The sequence continues at coordinate 38,722 of JBGSRA010000118.1, forward strand.
ATCCAGTAAAAAAGATGGAAAATATTTACACTGATCTCTTGAAAGTAGATTTTTCGATGGTGAAAAACAACTTTGATGAATACTTTAATACTCAAAAAAGCCACAAAAAGAACAATTATCTGGTTGATGAAAATACAATTGCCTCAATCAGGAAAAACCTGGGAAAATACATGGAAATGTATAATTACGATCTGCCTGCTGAAATTCAAATCAAATCACCGGAGGCTGAAAAAATATCCTAGAACACCACTGAATTCTGAACAATGAATAAATTTCTGATTCTGATTTTGATTTTCATAAATTTCATTCCCGATTCGGAATGGATATTAAAAAAGGAAAAGAATGGTATAGAAATATATACCCGGAATGTTGAAGGATCATCATTCGACGAATTTAAAGGAATTACAACGATAGTAAAAAGCAGTTTAAAAGAAGTTCTTGCTGTAATAACAGATGTAAATAATTATGCAACATTATATCCTGATTGTATGAATTCAAAACTGTTGAAAAAGGAGGGTGAATATTACGATATCCATTATATTCAAACCAAAGGACCATTTACAATTAAAGACAGGGACAGTGTTTTTGAGCAAAAAACAGAGGTTGGTAAAAATGGAAAATACGCCAGGGTTACTCTAAAACCGTTGCCAGGTTATATTGCCGAAAACAAGGATATGGTAAGGGTTCGTGAGGGTTCAGGATTTTGGGAACTTGAAGAGGATGATAATGGAAATGTTAAGGTAACATACCAGTATCATGGTGAACCGGGAGGTGACATTCCCTCATGGCTGGCAAACAGTTTTGTTGAAACACATCCTCTGCAAACATTGAAAAATCTCAAAAACAGGGTAAAAACACACTGAAAACAATTTCTGGTTCAACTCTGTTATATTAACCAGAATATAAAAACACTAAATTTGCAATTCATTTCAATAAAGTATAAATCAAAAATAAAGTATTATGAGATTTTTTAAATTTAAAATCCTGGTTGTTCTGATAGCCTCGCTGGCTTTGGTTACCGGTTGCGACAAAGACACTGAAGAAGAGGTTTCACCCTTTATTGGCAATTTTACCATTAGCAAAGCAATGCTGGCTGAAAAATTATCAATACCAACAAACGGAATGGGTACAATTGATGTTCCGATTGGAACCGACATTACCGCACCAATTCAAAATGCACTTTTAAGCTCGGTAAATTGCACATCGGCTGATAAAGCCTGGGTTGAACTGAGAGAAGACATGTCGATGTATATGAGTTGCCAGGGTAGTAATGCATTAAATGCCGGAACATGGGAAGAAGTATCGTCAACCGAGTTAAAGCTGAATATGAACAGCGCTGCAATTCCAACATCACCAACAGGATTTGTTTTAAATGTTACCAACATTACACAAAGTGCAACCGGAATGACAGGAAAAACAAGTGTTCCGCTGCCAAAAGCAATGGTTGCAGGCTTAGTTGCACCTTTAACTCTGGCAGCAAGTGCTCCCGATATTTTTATGGTAACTTTTTCGCTGGAATTTGTGAAAAAATAACCCTGGTTTAAACCAGCTACAGGCTATAAAAAAACCACTGATTGATGTCAGTGGTTTTTTTATTTTACCAAATCAACAGGAGAGCATGCGTTTTTCAATAAACTATTTCCTTCAATAATTTATCAAGCAATATTTCCACACAGGCTTCTACCGTTTTATCTGAAGTATCAATTGATAAAACCGCATTTTGCGGAACATCGAACGGAGCACTTACTCCGGTAAATTCTTTAATTATCCCTTTCCTCGCTTTTTGATACAATCCTTTAATATCGCGGGTTTCACAAACATCGAGGGGAGTACTTACATAAATTTCAAGAAAATCCTCTTTGCCAACAATAGTTCTGACGATGTTTCTCACATCGCGGGTGGGGCTGACAAATGCGCAAAGACAAATTACCCCCGAATTAATCAGTAGCTTGGCAATTTCTGCAATGCGTCGTATATTTTCCATACGGTCTTCGGGCGAAAAGCCGAGGTTATTGTTGATTCCCGTGCGAATATTGTCGCCATCCAAAACCTGTGTTAAATATCCCCGTTCAAAAAGGTTTCTTTCAAGGGCAGATGCCAGCGTTGTTTTTCCTGAACCTGAAAGCCCTGTAAACCAAATCACTTTCGAACGCTGATTCAACCTTTCTTCTTTCTCGCTACGCGAAACAATCTGGTCGAATACCGGATAAATGTATAAGTTCTCTTTTGTCATCTTTATTTTCTTCTGATATTATTTAACTACAAACCATGGGTTTAACAGGTTTTCCTTATTATAAACCAATGGTTGGTTGTTTTCAAACTGAAATATATTTTTACCTGAAAACTTAACAACTGCGTGTGCAGCTGCCGTGTCCCACTCCATTGTTGGTGCAAGTCGCGGGTAAACATCGGCTTCACCCGCGGCTATCATGCAAATTTTCAGCGAACTTCCTTTCGAAATCATTTTAACCGGTTTCCCTTTTGTATCCAGCGATTGAATAAACGCTTCAGTTTCAGAATTCATATGCGATTTGCTGCCGGCAACAACAAAATACTCTTTTGAAATGGTTGTTGGTAATTTCCGAACATCAGCAATTGACTCACTTTCCTCATCAAATTTTGCACTGAATGAACCCTTGTTGTTTCCCCAAAAAAGTTCTTTGGTTACGGGTACATAAACCACTCCTGCAATTGGCGAATTGTCTTCGATTAACGCAATATTCACCGTAAATTCATCATTTCGCTTAATAAATTCCTTTGTTCCATCCAAAGGATCGACCAGCCAGAATAATTTCCAGTTTTTCCTTTCGCTGTACGAAATTGTTTTCCCTTCTTCGCTTAAAACAGGGATTTTTGTTGAGCTTAAAAACCCGTTAATTACGTTGTGTGCCCTTTTGTCGGCAATGGTTAGCGGAGAATTATCTGACTTGAATTCTACTTCAAAATCAGAATTATAATAAACATCAAGTATTTCTTTTCCGGCTTTTATTGCTGCTTTAACAGCAATCTCGGTGAGTTTTGCAATATCTGTTTTTTGGGTCATCGTACCGTAACTGGATTAATTTTGATTTCGTCCAATGTATTGCAAAATGTCTTCGTAAACAAGGCTAACGTAATACAAACCACCAATTTGTGCACTTCCGAAACTGGTTGTGTAATAGTTGTTCAGCAGATTCGATCCGCCGATTTTAAATGTTGTTTTAATTTGAGGCACTTTATACGAAACATGTGCATCGAGTGTGGTGAATGCCGGTATTTCGCCAGCCCCAAAACTACCTTCCCAAATGAAACTATTTTGCCAGTGTAAATTTACATTAAAACCAAGGTTTGGAATAATTGCATGGTGGCTTACCGATAAATTTGCCCGGTATTCGGGCGTGTTGAAACGAGCTTCAACTCCGGGCGAATCAATACTTTCAAGTAGTTTATTATACGCAACATTACTTTTAAGCAATATTCCAATTGGAGTCATGTAATCGAGTCCCAAAGCCCAACCCCACGATGAAACAGGTTCATCGGTTGTAAAATAGGTTTGATAATACTGATCTTTATCTTTTCCAATATCTTTTGCCAGTTGCGCCACCAGCTGAACCGCCTCAAACCCCTTGTATTTGTTGTAATAAGCATAAGTATCCATAAAGAGTTTTTTGCCAAGAAGCAATCCTTTGTAACCAACCTCAGCCGATCTGACTTTTTCGGGTGCAAGTCCGGGTAATGTTATCGGGCCATTTTCGGTAATTGGTTTATCTTTTACCGGATTTCTTCCCGACATTGGATACAACGGAATCGAATTGAAACCATATTTATTCTGAACTTCAGGCATTCCACCAATGGTTCTGAAAATTCCAGCATTTATATCAACCCACTGATCGGAGGAGGAAGGGAAACGGTAAGCTGTTTGAAAAGTTCCCCTGATGCTGTGTTCCTTATTTTTATCAAGAAAAAAGATTGTGGAAAACCGTGGAGTGTATTGCGATTCAAAGTATTGATTTTTATCGTACCTGAACGCTCCGGTAATTCTTAGCCTGTCGTCGATAAAATTTTTATTGACCTGCACAAAAGTGCCAAACTGGTTAATCCTGATTGGATTTCCGGGTTCGTCATAAAAAATAGTACCATCACTGTCGATTAAATAGTATCGCTCTGAAAGTCCAAATTGTAATTCGAATATTTTTACGAGGTGTGTAAAATTATACATCCCCTCAAATTGTGTCATTTTACTGTTATCATAAACCATTGCGCCACCATCTGATAGAGATAATGAACTTATTTTACCTAGTGACTGATTAAATTCGGTAGTTCCGTAAACCGGAAAAGCAGGTTTTGAAATATCGAAAACAACTCCGGTTTTGGGATCTCTGTTATCTGAAACCAGTCGGGCAAACTGATGTGCATTGTTCATATTGCCCGAAATAAGCGCAGTTTGTGTATAAGCAGTTAAATAATCCTGAAACCATTGTTCCGAAGGTTTCCAGTCTTCATTCATCAGCAGGGCGGCACCACCAATGTCATACGAGTTTCCTGAATTTTCGGTAACTCCCCAAACCCGTACATAATAATTTGGATTGTTGATTTCAACTTTGCCGGTCAGTATATTAAATTCACGTGCCGAGAAACGATTTTGCGCTGTATAAACACTGTTTCCCTGCGAATAATTGGCCTGAACAACAGTTTCAGTTCTGTCATTTATAAAGTAATGAAGTGATCCTCCAAACCTTAATGTTTTTGTTTTATCCTCTGCCAAATCATTTTCAACCCAACCTGTGCGGGTTACCAGTTGATTTGGGAAATATCGGATGGCATTATTGTATAAAGCTTCATACTCAGGCGTACCCGGCTGAATTCCCTGCGACGCGGCAATACCGTTAATTACCTGCGGACCAACATCTTTAAGATTGACAGAAACGAGGGTTTCATCGCCATAACTATTAACCCCGTCATATCCGGGATTGGTTAAACGCGATAATGCCGGATCGTTTAAATCGCTTCGATCTCTTAAATCAGATGCCTGCCAGTCGGTTGCCGATAAATACGAACCAATCAGTTTTAATGCGAACCGGTTACTGAAAGCCCTTGCAAATCGAAGATTTATATCGTACATCGGTGTTGGATTTTCAACGGCTACGGCACCAATATTCATTACACCCGATTGAACAGAAACAGAAAGTCCCTGGTAGCGAAACGGGTCTTTGCTTTTCATCACAAGGGTACCGTTCATCCCGCCGGGTCCGTATAATGCCGAAGATGCACCTACTACCATTTCAAGGCTTTCAATATCGATTTGTGAAACTCCAAAAATATTGCCCGCGGCAAAACTCAATCCCGGCGAAACATTTTCAACACCATCAACTATCTGATTCATGCGATAGTTGGTATAATCGTTAAATCCCCTTGTATTGGGTAACCGAAATGTGAGTCCATGCACATTCATATCAACTCCTTTTAACTGGTACAAACCATCGTAGAAATTGGCGGTTGAAATTAGCTGTATATCGCGGAGATTCATTTTTTCGATGCTAACAGGCGACCTCAGAATGTTTTCTTCCACACGACTTGCAGAAACCACTACTTCCTGCCCCAACAGAAACTGCTCTTTCATTTTTACATCAATAAAATCGCTTGCATTTTTTACCTCCACTTCCTGTGGTTCGAATCCAACAAAAGAAAAATGAAGTTTGAAAGGTGGGGATTCGTGGGTATTAAGAACAAAACTGCCATCGTACCCCGAAACTGTACCATACACATCGCCTACCACAGTAATGTGAACCCCAATCATTGCTTCGCCTGTTTTCGATTCGGTAACTTTACCTTTTATTCCAGTGTTTTGTGCTGAAGCAGATATCAGTATCAAAAAGAAAAACAAAAAAGAAATCGAACTGAACAATTTAGTTTTCATTCGTAAAAATTTTCAAGTTTGGTCTGTATAATTGTTGTATAATCATCAGATTTTCATTCAAATTCCAAATGGAATGGAATAGCCATATTCATTTACCGGTATATGTGAACTTTTTCTCACGGCTATTACATCTCAGCCTTTAATTGTTGTGCTAAAATACGATTTAATCACAAAAAATACACTATTGTATTTTTTTCGGGCTTTTTCGATTTAATATTGCATTTAAATTCATCAAAAAGACAATCTTGGCGGATGGTCTAAAAAGTTTAGTTTTATAACATCTAATTTTGCAAAATTGATAATGAAAGTTGCAGTAACGGGAGCCAGTGGACATATTGGCAATTGCCTGGTTCGTGAAATTAAAAAACAGGGAGCCACTGTTAAAGTTTTAGTTCACGATTTTAAAAACGATCTGGACAAATTGGATGTTGAACTTGTGCAGGGTAATTTGCTTGATCCCGAATCGCTAAAAGTGCTTTGTAATGATGTGGATGTTGTTTTTCACCTGGCAGCAAAAATTGCTTTGGATAACCGACACTCAGAACAGGTTTTTGCCGTTAATGTAACCGGCACAAAAAATATAATTGATGCCTCTGTCTCTGCAGGTGTGAGAAAGTTTATACATTTCAGCAGCATCGACGCATTCCGGACAGTTTTCTCCGGCCAGGTTCTGGATGAAGAATGCCCATTAACAGAATCGGATAATTCAATATACGAATCAACAAAAGCTGAGAGCGAGCGACTGGTAATGGATGCTGTTAATGAAGGTTTGGATGCTGTTATTTTGTGTCCAACTGCAGTTGTAGGTCCTTTCGATTACAGGGGTTCGTTTCTGGGAGATGCCCTTGTAAAAATATTCAGGAATCAATTGCCCATGTTAATTTCAGGTGGGTACAACTGGGTTGATGTTCGCGATGTTGCGGAGGCTGCCATCCGATCGGTGGAATTAGGCAGAAAAGGAGAAAAGTATATTCTTTCGGGAACTTTTTGCAGTTTAATTGAGCTTTCGGAAATGGCAGGAAAAATTACCGGAAAAAAGACGCCAAAATTGATAGCCCCGGTTTTCCTTGCAAAAATGGCTTGCCCTTTTTTAAAGCTTTATTATTCAATAACCAATGGAAAACCAATTTATACATCACAATCACTGAATCTTTTGATTAATTCGCCTAAAAATATTTCTTTTGAAAAAGCTAAAAAAGAGTTGGGTTACATACCCCGCCCTTTGGAACAAACATTGCGGGATACATTTGTTTGGTATAAGGAAAACAAACGTTTAAACTGAAAAAAATGATAACACACGAAAAATTTAACTTGTTTGTCGGGATTTGGATTGGCATTGGAATAATTACATTTATAGTGTTGCTTAAAATTCAGCAACCTTACGGACGACATACTAAAAGTAATTGGGGACCGATGATTAATAACCGGCTCGGATGGCTGTTAATGGAGTTGCCAGCGTTACTGGTTTTTGCATTTTTCGTGAGTTTTACAACCAACTGGTACAACCTGTTGTTACTTGCGGCTACGTCGCTTTGGTGTTTACATTACATTCACCGTGCAGTTATTTTTCCGTTTCGCCTGAACACAAAGGGGAAAAAAATGCCGGTTGTAATTATGTTTTCAGCTATTTTTTTTAATCTCGTAAATGGTTTTATCAATGGTTACTGGCTCGCCCGTTTTGTACCCGAGGATAAAATTGATTTTTCAACCGATTTACGAATCATAATTGGGGTGGCAGTATTTTTTACCGGATTTATAATTAATCAACATCATGATAGTTTACTGATTAACCTGCGTAAAGGAGCAAATACCGGTTACAAGATTCCATATGGCGGACTTTTTAAGTTTGTTTCGTGCCCTAATTTTTTGGGTGAAATTATTTCCTGGTTGGGATTTTTTATCGTTACCCTGAGTTTACCCGCCCTGGCTTTTCTGGTGTGGACAATGGTAAACCTGATTCCGCGGGCGATTGATCATCACAAATGGTACAGAAAAGAATTTGCTGATTATCCGGCAAAAAGGAAAGCTGTTTTCCCGTTTTTACTGTAGTTCCATATCCAGTTGTTTTCTCTTCCGTGTGCTCCAAACGGCAGTTGCCGGAATTATCAATACTGTTGGAATGGTTGATTCAAGCGGTTTTGGCGTGCCTTTAAAATTATGCATGGTATAAGTCAGAAGAAGTGTTAACGCCGATGGAATAATTATAGCAGTCACAATTGCCAGTGTACGTCTTTTTATCTTTGTTGCCAGGTTTTCGCAGCCCTTCATAAATATTCCGCCCAACAGAAAAGTATAACTTCCCTGTTTTAAAGCAGCAGTAAACGAACCAGTTATTTCGTATGTGGTAAAATAATTGATGCAAAAAACAACGCTTCCCAGAAAGAAAGCTCCGGCAATTCCGATTTTGTAATCGATGAATTTGTGGCTAAAAATAAGGCGTTGCTTAAAATAGTTCATTTAAATATAACACCTAACAATTCCTATTTGATTTAAAAATTACAGATACCAATTTTAAGCAATTTGATTTAAACCCCTCTTATTTCATTGCCGCCAGCACCTTTTCCGGTGTCATGGGCATTGAGTTAAGTCGTGCTCCCACAGCATCGAAAATGGCATTGGCAATCACGCCTCCCATACATATGATGGCAGGTTCGCCGCCACCTTGGGGTGGTTCGTTTCGATCTAATATTATGCCTTCTATTTTTGGCAGCCACGAAAATTTTGGAATTTCATACGTTCCGAAGTTTTCTGTTTTTATATTGCCACCTGTAAATTCAATATCTTCGGCTAAAGCATATCCCAAACCCATGGTAATGCATCCTTCCAGCTGAATCTGTGTACCTTCAGGATTTACGCAAAAACCCATTTCCTGGGCGCAAACAACCCGTAAAACCTGAACTTTCCCGGTTTTTCTGTCCACAGAAACTTCGGCCATATGAGCAACATACGAACCGGCATCAAAACCACAGGCGATTCCTAATCCACGGCCACTGGGCGATTTGGCAGGTTTCCAGTTTGTTTTTTCTTTGAGCGTTTCCAAAACTGCAATCATTCGCGGGTCTTTCAGGTTTTTCAGCCTGAATTCAATCGGATCGATACCAGCTTTTGCCGCCATTATATCTATTTGCGATTCGCGTGCAAAAGTGTTGGTGTTATTTGCCGGTGCCCGCCACGCACCTGTTCCAAACGGGTGAACATTGTTTGCAGTATAACCGGTGGTTCTTTGGTGAGGAACATCGTAAATGGTATCGGACCCACGTGTCCCTGCAAAATACTGGTGAAAATCCCACAGTGTTATATTTCCGGAAGTATCCATTCCCGAGGTAATTTTAACTACCGCTGCCGGACGGAAAGTATCGTAAAAAAATTCTTCCTTCCGTGTCCAGGCCACCATTACCGGTTTCCCTGTAATTTTTGCCAGACGTGCAGCTTCAATACCCTGTCTGTGTGCTGATTTTCCTCCAAAACCACCTCCAACAAACGGCACAATCACCCGTACATTTTCGAGTGGAATTCCTAGTTCGCGCGAAATAGATTCCTGTGCCGGAAATGGTGTTTGTGTAGATACCCAGGTGGTTAACCTGTCGCCTTCCATTACTGCCACAGCAGCGTGAGGTTCCATGGTAGCATGGGCAACGTACCTGTCGTAAAATTCATTTTCAAATATTTCTGCCGACAATTCTTTCCCGATTGAAAGATCTCCCTGGCTTTTGTTCTCTCTGCCTTCTGGCTTTGAATCGATGAGATATTTAAAAATGGTTTTGTTATCCACTTTTTTCTCATCGAAAGTATATTCTGCTTTTACTTTTTTGAGTGCCAGTTCTGCATTTTCGGGATTTTCATGTAAAACTGCAATAAAATCACCTTCCCGTATCACCTGAACTCCATTTTCCTTTTCAGCTTCCGAAGTGTCGGCAGTGCTAAGTTTAGCGCCATGCGATGGAGGTCTGAGAATTTTAGCATACAACATTCCTGTGAATCTGAAGTCGGCAGAATATTTTGCTTCTCCTTTTACTTTAATAACCGAATCACTCCGTAAAAAGGATTTTCCCATGTTTTTAAAATCAGCATAATCTTTAAAATCGGGTTTGACATCGAGGTATTTTTCAATCTTTTTGCCTTTGGTCAATTCTCCATATGATACTTTTTTATTCGGGCGTTCCTTCACGAATACGATTCCATCTTTAACCGCCAATTCTTTAACTTCCGAATTCAGTTTTTCCGCTGCCATTTCGAGCAAAATCGCGCGTGCTTCGGCTGCTGCTTTCCGCATAAACGGAGAAAATGCACGTGTGGTTAGCGATCCGAAAGTACCTGCATCCCAGGGACAAAGCAGTGTATCTCCCATTACCATTTTAATTTGATCTATGGATACATCCAGTTCGTCAGCCAGCATTTGCGGTAGTGAAGTATTAATTCCCTGCCCCATTTCAATTTTCCCGGTAAAACACGAAACTTCACCATTTTCCGCGATATGGAGAAATGCATTGTAATCTGATGGTAAACTTCTTCTTTGCTCTCCTTCAGCTCCAAAAATATTTTCAGCGATCCCAATGTTGGAGAAAATAAACAAACCTCCACCCATAATTCTGAAAAAATCCCTGCGACGTAAAGCAAGTACTTTGTTATCTTCCGGGGTATATTCGTTGTATGATTCTGCTTCGTTCATTTTGAAAAATATTTATTTAATATTCCTAAATTATGCTTGCAATTTTATAACTCATCCTGAATATCAATTCGTTACCCCGACCCTGAAGGGAGCGAATTGAATGTCCCTGCTTCCGTCAGCCGACGGGCTGGGGTAAGAAGGGACATTCAATTCGCGGAACAGTTAATTGTTTTGAATTCCAATATTTATTGTATTCAATAAATAAGCAAAAATTTTGGTCCCAACAGAAATGACAAATCTCCCGGCTTCGCCTCCCCCTTTTAAAAGTGGTACTTCTTAAACAAAAATCGGGAATCCGGTAATTATCATTCCAACTTACCCATTTTTCAAAGCTTCCAAAACTCTTTCAGGTGTAATCGGCAACCTGAAAACCCTTGCGCCACATGCTTCGAAAACGGCATTTGCAACGGCACCTCCCATACAAATAATTGCCGGTTCGCCTCCTCCTTGCGGTGGCTGATCCTGGGCTTCTACCATTGCGGTTTCAATAATTGGGGGAATGGTAGAAAACAGTGGTAAACTGTAATCTCCAAAATTATTGGTTTTTACTTCGCCCCAGTCGAATTCAACATCTTCAGAAAGTGTATATCCCAAACCCATGTTTACACAACCTTCAGCCTGAATAATTGTACCTTCAGGATTGATAACCTGTCCCATATCCTGACCTACAACTGCCCTGTTTGTTGTCACTTTACCGGTGCCGGAATCGACAGTAACTTCAACGATAACAGTAACCAGTGTGCCTGCATCGGTACCAACAGCAATTCCGCGGCCCGTGCCTTTTGGCGGTTTTGTTGCCGACCAGCCAAATTTTTCGGCAGCCAGTTTCAGCGAGTTGATTGCCCGCTGATCAGTCATATTTTTCAATCGAAATTCCAGCGGATCCATGCCAATTTTATTTGCCATAATATCGATTTGCGATTCGCGTGCAAAAGTATTGGTTGAATTACCCGGAGCGCGCCATGCGCCGGTTCCAAACGGATGAACATCGGACTTGTCCAGTGTGGTTGTTTTGTGGTTTGGAATTCCGTAAAAAAGTTCAGTTCCACGGTCGCCGGCACAATAGATGTTAAAATCCCAGAATTTTATGATTCCATCTTTAGTTACACCCGAGTTTATTTTAATTACTGCGGCTGGCCTGAACATGTCGTACATAAACTCTTCTTTTCGGCTCCACATTAACTGAATTGGTGTACCCTCCACCATTTTGGCGATGCGGGCTGCTTCATTTGCCTGCTGGTTGTATATTTTACCTCCAAATCCACCACCCAGAAAAATCTGCTTTAAATGAACCTGTTCTTTTGGTATTTTCAGTAAACCAGCTACCTCTTCACGTGTTCCAAAGGGTGTTTGCGACGATGCCCACATCGTTAGTTTTCCCTTTTCGAAAACTGCAGTTGCCGCATGTGTTTCTATGGATGCGTGCGCTTTGTAGCCATCGTGATATTCGTGTTCAAACAGAATTTCCGATTCCTTTTTACCGGTTTCCGCTTTTCCTCCTTCATGCACTGTATTACTATCAGTTGCCGTTTTCAGGATGTAATCAAAAATGGTTTCGTTATTTGCTTTTGAAGCCGGTTTTTCCCATTCTGCCTTTACTGCTGAAACGGCCTGACCCGCAATTTCGGGTGAAGAATGCAATATCACAATAAAATCGTCTTCCCTTAAAACTTTCACTCCCTGAATTGCTTCGGCTGCCGAAGTATCAACCGAAATCAGTTTTGAACCATGTGCAGGTGGCCTAACTATTTTTGCATAAAGCATTCCGGGTAACTGAATATCGGCTGAATAATGCGCTTTTCCGGTTACCTTTTGAACTGCATCCATGCGCAAATGCGAATTACCGATTATTTTAAATTCGCCCGGTTTTTTCAGTACAGGTTTTTCACTTATGGTTTGAATAATCTTCTGTCCTTTTGTGAGTTCTGCATAAGTAATATTTTTATTCCTGTCAGAGGCAGCAAAAATAATCCCGTTTTCAGCTTTTAACTGATCAACCGAAACACCTAATTTTTCGGCAGCCAGTTTTTTCAATACTTCACGGGCTTCGGCTGCAGCAGCGCGGATCAAAGGATCGTGAAACCGCGTAGTCATCGAACCCCAGGTACCATCGTCATGCGGGCAAAGCTCAGTATCACCCATTATCATGTCAACCTTATCGATACTTATTTCGAGTTCGTCGGCAAGCACCTGTGCAAGGGAAGTGTTGGCTCCCTGCCCCATCTCAATTTTCCCCGAAAAACAATCCACGCGACCATCTTCCTTAACCCGGAGATAAGCGTTAAAATCGGGCAGTTCCTTTCCGTTTCGGGGTTTGCAACCTGTGAGAAAACCCATTTGGCTGATAGAAAATACAATGATGATGCCACCTCCGAGATTTTTCAGAAACTCACGTCGATCCAGTTTTTTTGGTGGCGTTTTTACATCGTGAAAATAATATTTGTGAATATTTTCAGATTTCATGGCTGCGGAATTCCTTTCATCATTTTTGAAGCCGATTCAATTGCCAGGATTATACGGGTGTGCGCACCGCAACGGCAAAGATTGTCTTCCATTCCATCAATAATATCTTTGCGGGTAGGTTCCGGGTTTTTCTTTAGTAAACCTACGGCATTTATAATCATTCCGGGTGTACAGTAACCACATTGCAAAGCATCGTTTTCAACAAATGCCTGTTGAACCGGATGCAGTTTATCGCCGTTGGCTAATCCCTCGATGGTTACAATTTTCATTCCTTCCAAATCTTCGGCATAAATACCGCACGACCGCACTGGTTCGTCATTCATAAGCACTGTACACGAACCACAGTGGCCCTCTCCGCAACCGTATTTAGTTCCGGTGAGGTTAAAATTTGTGCGGAGTATCCAAAGCAGTGTTTGATTTTCACCGGGCTGTATTTCAACCCGTTTCCCATTAAGTTCAAATTGAATTTTCTCTTCCATTTTTGTTACTTTTTATCGTTTTTACTGATTTCATTTTCATATTCTTCAGGAGTGTCAATATCCCTTAGTATTTCAGGAATTTCGCATTCCACCTCGAAAACATCGTCTTTAAATTTTTCTGAAAGTGTGCGTAACCCTTTTTCCGGGTCCAGCCTGTTTATTTCAGTTTTATATTTTGTTTCTATTAAAACCGGGTGGCCTCGTTTTCCATTATACGTTGGCATAATAATTCCTTTCCCCGAATGGTGCCACGCTTTAATTACCAAACCCGTTACCGAAGAAGGTATTTGAGGCTGGTCGCCAAGGAAAATCAGTACTGCTCTGGCTTCTTCAGGTAAAGCACTGAACCCGCAAATAACAGATGACAACATCCCATTCTGAAAATTTTCATTTACACAAAGTTTAACGTCATAATTTACAAGTTGTTCATGTATTTTTTCACGGTGAGATCCCAACACTACAATTACTTTCGAATAAACCGACTGCACCACATTTTCAACAACCGTTTCGATAATGGTTTTACCATTGAACGGTAACAGCAGCTTTTGTCTTTTCATACGCGTGGAAGCTCCGGCAGCCAAAACGATTGCCCAAATTTCTTTCATTGATTTTTTTTTTGATTTCGTACCTGAACCAATTGTGCAGCAATGCTTACAGCTATTTCCTGAACCGTTTTTGAGCCAATTTCCAACCCGATGGGTGCATTGATTTTTTTCCACTGACCAATAGTTGCCCAGCCATTATCCAGGAATGATTCGCGCACCTGCAAAATTTTTCTGTGACTTCCAATCATTCCAATATAACCCGCACCTGACCAAACAAATTTTCTGAGTACATCAGCATCTTTTTTATGACCGCGGGTAACAATAACAATAAACGAATCCCTGTCAATCAGCAGATTTCCCAAAGTTTCATCCAAACTGCCACAAAGAATTTTATCGGCATCGGGCAAATTGGTTTTACTTGCAAATTCAGGTCGATCATCCCAAACCGTAACTTCAAAACCAAGTAGTTTTGCCAGGTGCGAAAGCGCTTTTCCAACGTGCCCGGCACCAGCAATAATCAGTTGTGACACCGGAACAACCGATTCGAGAAATACATATTTTTCTTCAACCTCTTTTGAACCGGGAAGAACCAATTCCCTGAATTCATCTGGATTTCGCTTTGCAAGCATTTCTTTTGCCGCAATAATAACTTCCTCCGGCAAATTTTCAGACACGAATTCCAGATTTTCAGAAGTAATCCAAAACCTTGTTAATTGATTACAATCCGGCGATCCTGAATCACAAAGTGTTGCAAGTACTCCATGAATGCGGTTATTTTCAGATTCACAAATTGATTCGAAAATTTTCAGATGCTTTTCCGGCTCAGCATCAGCAAGAATGCGCATTCCACCTCCGCAAATGGCAGCTTCAATTTCTGAAATATTATTATCCAAATCGAAACGGAAATAACCCGATTTTTTTGAATGAATTGCTTTTGCAGCTATTTCCCCGATAGTAAGTTCAACCACGCCGCCCCCAACCGTTCCGGCCAGTAATTTATCTTTTCCAAAAATAGCCGAACATCCCGGTTTCTGAGGTGTTGATCCATGTGTACCGGTAACAGTAGCCAAAACACAGGGCCTTTTTTCCCTGATTATTTCAGGAAGTTGAATATATATGTGTTTTGATTTCTGTAAAGTATCCATTAAAGTGGCTTTTGAAATTTTTAAATTGATTCCAGATCAGCAGTTTAGACTAGTAATTACCAAAATTAGCCAATTTCAACTAAAATGCAATATTGGAAAATCATTTAAAATGGTTCTTAATCAATGGCAATTAAGATTGATTTTTGACCTTTGAAATTTTTCTCTTTCGGTGTTCGCCCTGACTTTTTAATGAAATATACTGACATTAGCCTTGACTTTTTAATGAAATGAGGCAATATTCGCCTTGATTATTTAACGAAAAGAGGGTGTATTCGCCTTGATTATTTAATTTAACTGAAAATCCAGTACAGGTAGTTCCAGTCGGAGAAAACCATGGAAGTACTGATAAATGCAGAGTTTAAACCTTTTTATTGAAGAGAAAAAATCGCCGGAAGGGATCAGGATATCTCTTGAAAACTTCTCGCAATATGGAAAAATAACAGTGATTCCGTTGTATGCTGTTTCAAACTTGTTCCGTTGAATTATAAAAATTATTGATTCATATTTTGCTTTTCCTGTACATTAAAAATTCGTTCTTGTAAATGCAATTCACTTTAACTATTTTCATCGAATATTAAAAATTGCACTACAATGGACAGGAGAAAATTCATAAAATCGGGAGCCACTGTGGCAGGAGTATATTCTATTTCAAATCCATCACTGTTTGCAGGAATTGGAATTCCGGCCACGGAAGAAACCTGGTTCGACCGCCCGATGCGGTGGGCACAACTGACTCTGGTGGAAAATGATCCCGGCAAATTTGATCCCGAATTCTGGCTCAGTTATTTTAAAAAGATTCATGCCGATGGAACAACTTTGAGCGCCGGAGGAATTGTGGCCTATTATCCAACCGATGTGCCGTTGCACCGCAGAAGCGCATGGCTGGCAGATTCCGACCCGTTCGGGTACCTCGTAAAAGGTTCACGAAAATTAAAAATGTCAATCATCGCGCGAACCGATCCTCATGCAACATGGCAGAATGTTTACGATGCCCATCCCGACTGGATTGCAGTTACTGCCGATGGTGAAAAACGCCGTCACTGGGCAAAACCCGATTTGTGGGTAACCTGTGCGCTAGGTCCCTACAATTTTGAGTTTATGACTCAAGTGCACAAAGAGATAATGGAACGTTATGAACCTGACGGAATATTTTCGAACCGGTGGGCAGGAAGTGGAATTTGTTACTGCGAACACTGCCGTGAAAATTTTAAAGCATTTTCAGAGATGGAATTACCGCTCAGTACCAATCCTTCCGATATGGTTTTTCAGAAATATTCGAAATGGAATATTGCCCGCCTGAAAGAACTATGGTTACTTTGGGATGACGTTATCCGCAAAAAGAAAACCACTTCGAGGTTTATTCCAAACGGATTCCCTGATAAAGTAATAACCGGCCAGCTTTCCGATATTGTTTTCACCGATCACCAGGCCAGAAGCGGTTACACCATGCCATGGTCGAATGGAAAAGTGGCAAAAGAACTACGGGCGTCCATCGGAATGAAACCTCTGGGCGGCATTTTCAGTGTTGGTGTGGAGGAAAAATACCGATGGAAAGATTCGGTTCAGAGCGACGAAGAAATCAGGATTTGGGTTGCCGAAGGTACCGCAAACGGAATGCGCCCGTGGTTTACCAAATTTTCGGGTGTTTTGTACGACAAACGCTGGCTTGCTACGGTTGACAATATTTACCAGGAACATTACCGAAACGAACGTTACCTGCGAAACACCGCACCACTGGCCCGCGTTGGAATGGTTTTTTCGGAACAAACCGGTAATTACGGAAATGAAGCGTGGCAGCAGAAAAGCGGGGATCATGAAATGGGAATGTACCAGGTTTTAATTGAAGCCCGTATTCCATTTGAAATGGTAAATGGCAGACTGCTCGACGCGGAACATATAAAGCCTTTCAAGTTGCTGATTCTCCCAAATATTTCTTCACTATCGAATGAACAGTGCAACCAGTTACGCGAATTTACCCGGAATGGTGGCAGTCTGCTGGCAACCTTTGAAACGTCGTTGTATGACGAAAAAGGAAACAGAAGAGATAATTTTGGACTTGCCGATTTGTTTGGCGTTTCTTACGCAAAGCAGGTTGACGGACCGATGCAAAACAGTTACCTGAGATTGAAAAGTGATGATGGCACCAATAAATTTCACCCGGTTTTAAAAGATCTGGAAGACGCAACCCGGATCATCAATACCGTTTACATGATGAATGTGAAGCCGGAAATTCAGCTTCCTAATCCGGTTACGCTTATTCCATCTTATCCCGATTTGCCTATGGAACATGTCTTTCCACTTGTTACTGAAACTGATATACGGGGACTTTATCTAAATGATAACGGGACCAGTCGTGTTGCTTATTTTCCAATTGACATTGACCGGACTTACTGGCAAATTATGAGTACTGATCACCTGAAACTACTCCAAAATACAATTCGCTGGGCGCTGAATGAAGAACCGGTTGTTGAAGTGGAAAGTCCCGGAATGATTGATGTTACCGTCTGGCGGCAAAAAGATTCGATGACTGTTCATCTGGTTAATCTCACCAATCCGATGATGATGAAAGGTCCTTTCCGCGAGTTTATTCCCATTGATGCGAAGGTTCGAATTAAAATCCCGAAAGGAACAAAACCAAAAGAAGTTCGGTTGTTGATAAACGGCACAGTAACTGAATTCAAAAATAAAAATGGCTTTATAAACCTTGATGTAACAAAAATCATGGATCACGAAATCATTGGGATTGATTTAACTCCGGTTTAAGAAGAAATAATTCATTAGAGATAATCTTTACATTTAAAATAATTCAATGAAAACAAATCGACGCAATTTTATTTCAACCGCAGTGGCCGGAAGTCTGGCTGCGGCAGTGCCGGGTTCGGCTTACTCTCAAAAACCGTCTTCTTCAGTTTTTGAAAAAGTAATGGAGAACTACGAAAAACTGGATAAAATACTTCAGCAGCCGGTATTTAAAAAAGAATTATTCACGTCGCCTGTGATCATTGAAAAGCTGGAATTACTGCGAAATGGAAACAGTTTTTTGTGCCGGGTGCGATCGAAAAACGGGGAAGAAGGAATATCGCTGAGTAATGGCGGTCAGATGCGTTCACTTTATCCTATTTTCAACAATCTGGTGAAGCCATTTTTTATTGGTAAAGATGCGCGTGATCTTGATCTGATTCTTGATAAAGTTTATATCTACAATCTCAACTTCAGGTTATCTGGAATGGCGCTGGGCGTTCCGTTGTCATCGATTGAATTTGCCATTCTCGATATGATGGGAAAAATTGCCGGAAAACCGATGGGAGAACTGTTCGGGGAAATTCATCATCCCGAAGTTGCCGTTTACCAGGCTACCGAATACCGCGAAAAACCCGTGGAGGAATCGATGGAACTGATAAAACGCGATGTGGCAGAATACAATGCCAAGGCACTTAAGATTAAAGTTGGTGGATTAATGTACACCACAAGTGATATCAATGCTGTTGGTCCTGCCAGAAGAACAGAAACAATCATTCCATTGGTGCGCAAAACTTTTGGCGATGATATGGTTTTATATGCCGATTCAAATGGCTTTTATTCAGTAAAAGAAGCAATTAGGGTTGGAAAATTACTGGAGGAGTATCGGTTTGAGTTTTTTGAGGAGCCCGTTCCATTCGATTGGTATGAAGAAACAAAAATGGTGGCTGATGCGCTTACCATTCCGGTTGCCGGCGGCGAACAGGAGTACAGCCTTCATGGATTCCGGTGGCTGATTGCAAACGATGGAGTTGAGATTGTTCAACCCGACACCAACTATTTTGGAGGAATGATTCGCTCGATGAAAGTGGCGCTGATGGCAAATGCTTTGGGGAAAAAATGCACTCCGCACATGTCGGGCGGCGATTTGGGTTTTTTGTATATGATGCATTTTGTTTCAGCATTGCCAAATGCCCTTCAACATCATGAATTTAAGGGATTTAAAACCGATGTACAGTTTGAATGTAAAACATCTCCTCTCCGAAGTGAAAACGGTTTGGTAAAAGTTCCCACAGGCCCGGGATTGGGAGTGGATTTAGACCCTGAATTTGTGCGAAAATATGAAGTAGTAAAGGATTGAGTTTTGCCTACCGGTAATTTTCGATCTCACTTTCGATAAAATACATATCGATTTCGCCCACATTTTTAGCTGAAACCTTTCCCCGGTGATGACACCTGAACTTATCTTTTACCAAATTATATGTATCAGATGAAATATTAACCTTCCCGGCTTCACCTGCAGATTCCATCCGGCTGGCAACATTCACGGTACTTCCCCAAATATCGTATGCATATTTTTTCTTTCCTACCACCCCCGCCATAATCGGGCCGGTATGAATTCCAGCCCGAAGTTCCCATTTTTCCTTAGCTCCGGATTCACGTGATTTGTTTTTTTCGTAGGCGAATTTTTGCATTTCCAAAGCAGCCCGAACAGTGTCGAACGGATGAGTATCGTTTTTTGAAGGTAAACCACCGGCACACATATATGAATCGCCAATAGTTTTAATTTTTTCAAGATTATACTTTTCAGTAATGTCATCGAATGCCGTAAAATAATCGTTTAATTCGGTTACCAGTTCAACAGGAGTCAAGTTTTCTGATATTTGGGTAAAATCTTTAAAATCAGTAAATAACACCGTAACACTCTCATAATTTCTTGATTTGGCAGCGCCATTTTCCCTGAGTTCTTTTGAGATTTTCCTGGGTAAAATATTCAATAACAGGGTTTCAATTTCCTCCTTTTGTTGATCGAGTATTTTGTTGATTTTTACTTTGGCAAGGTAATTTCGAAAAATAATAAATGTGATTATCAGAATTAAAACAAGTCCAATCAGAAATGCATTTTTTGCAAAGCGTTGTTTTTGTAACGAAACCTCCTGTAGTTGTTTATCTTTGGTAAGCAAATCTATTTCACTCTGCTTTTTATCCATTTCATAGGTAAATTGAAGTCCCTTTATTTTATCATCGGTTTCAGAATTAAATAGCGTGTCTTTTATATCTGAAAACAAGGTTTGAAATTTATAGGCATTTTCAAAATCTGCCAATTTTGCATAAGTGTTTGCCATACCCCGATATGCATCTTTCAGTTGATAATTTGAACCTATTTCGGCTGATGTGGTTCTGGCTTCATTAAAGGCATTCAGAGCCATTTTTTCATTCCCCATTAAAGAATACGTTTGGGCGATTCCCAAAAGTGGCCTTATTAATTCAAGTTTTGCTTCAAATTTTTTTGCTATTCCAATTGCTTCATTGTAATATTTTAATGCGGTTTGATATTCCTTTCTTTTTGAATAAACATCTCCAATCCGGGTAATTGAATAAGGAACTCTTCCTGTTCCCAGCCACGCATCATATGATTTTTTGAAATAGACCAACGCAATTGAATCCTGATTGCGTTCGAGATATATTTCACCAATATTAATGTAAGCGGTGCCAATAGCACCTTTATCCGCAATTTTTTCAGAGAGCGGTACTGCTTTCAAATAAAATTCGAGGGCTTTTTGATGAGTTGCAGGTTTATTGTAATAAACACCACCAATATTAATTAGTGCTGTTGCAATTCTTAATGTATCCCCTATATCTTCCGAAGCACGCAACGACCTTAAATAAAAGTCAATTGCTTTGGCATCATTCCCCTGATTAAAATAAATTGCTCCCAGGTTGTTCAGAATATTTGAAACTCCAAGTTTGTCACCCCGTGTTTCAAAAACTTTTAATGATTGATCCCAGTAGTTTAAAACTTCAAGAAAATTGCCTTGCATGTAATACCCCAACCCAATATTTTTTAAAGCATAAGCAATTCCTTTTTTAAAATCGATTTTCTCAGCCAGATTTAATGCCTGTTTGCCATAATCAATAGCTTCTGCCGGCACTGATGTAAAGAGATTGTAACTTATTGAGTTAAGCAGATTTACCTTTGCCGTATCATCAACGGTTGTTTGAATAAGGGCTTTCAGGCTATCGGATTTAGAATCCTGAGCATAGCCCTTTATGGTAAAGAAAATCATGAAAAGGTAAAAAAGCTTCCTGCTTATATTCATAAAAATCAATTATTTGCCTATTCCTTTATAATACGGAAGGTTTTTGGAGTTCCATCATTATTTACTTTTATCATATATATCCCCGAAACTACACCGGAAAGATTGATTTCCAGCCCGCTGTATGGAATCCACATCTTTTCAACCTGGAGATTACGACCCAAAATATCCAGCACAATTACCTCATTTATACCCGGATCTTCCACAAAGTTTATAGTTACCCGTCCATTCGTCGGATTCGGATAAGCTTTCAGTTCCTGATTCTGCATGTCAGGGGTATCAATATCTGTAGTAATTTCCGCAGATTTGGTTGTAGTACACTTTGGTGAACTCAAAGTTGCCCCTGAAGTTGTCGATGTTTTATGATTTGAATCGTAACTGGTAACAGTCCAGGTAATATTTGCACCTGTAAATTTGATTTGGAATTCATGTGAGCCCGGTAAAAATAACTCCGGTTGTTTGGAAGCCGGATCTACTGCGCTTAAAGGAGCAATCCGGTTATCTGTGCCAACAGGAATATAAACGGGTACCGCGTTGTCGTTGATATAACCAAAAACAGCTGTATAGCCAAAGGTTTCACCGGCCACCTTTTCTGAAATACATCGTAAATAAGTCCTTATTTTTTTTGCAGACTTTCCTCCCGGATTAATATAGAATGTAACCTGTGCACTCGAACTATTATAGTTATTGTTTCCCACAAAAGTAGCAGAAGCAATGTAAGATCCTGCGTTTGTAGGTGCTGTTGTAGATGGGCCGTAATTTGTTGGGGCAACACCCTTGTAGCTTATTTTTGGAGTTGGGGTCAAAATCAAACCATTCAATCCGGTTACTTTCACAGTACCTCCCTGTGGATAGCAATTGAATGTTAAAGGTTGTGCTATTGTAATTGTAGTTGTTGACGATGCTTTACCTATTTCAAATGTTTTACTATCACTACTTCCGGTATGGTTGGAATCACCTGGGTACGTGTAACTTGCGGTTGCAGTACCAACATTTATATTGTTTGTATAACTTGCAACCGGGGTCAAATTCAATCCGCCCGTATCTGTTACAATAACTGTGGCTGGTTTTATAGCCGAACCTGTATAGGAAAATGGGCCACCAACAATTGAAACAATGGTTTCAGAAGATGCTTTCTCTATTATAAAAGACAGAGGATTTGAAGTTGCACCAAGGTAATTGTTATCTTCAGCCACAGTTGCAGTCATCGAATATGTGCCAGCATTGATTGGGGCAGTTTGACTTGGGCCGTAAGTTACACCTCCGTTGGCTATTCCTTCATAACTGTAAATAACAGTACCTCCTGATCCGGTTACCGCTGCTGAAGCAGGACCCTGAGGTAACCCAGAATAGGTAAAGGTAGTTGCACCTATTGCTGAGATTGTTGATGTGGCTTTATTTATCGTTATAATACCAGATTGGTAAGTGACATTAAAATTAGACGTAAGGAATGTGCCAGGTAAAATTTCATGATCACCTGCCGAATTGCCGACTACCAGATTAACCGGACTCAGGATGACCAGCTCTTTGTTTGTTTGATCACTCAAAATATTGATATCCTTTTGACCCAGAATAACAATAGAATTGCTTGTACCATCCAGTAAGTTATTTCCGGCAGCCTCCTCGCCATTCACCAAAGCGGCTGCATTTACAAGAGCGCCGGCATTGACGAGAGCTGCAGCGTTTACCAACGCAGCGGCATTTGTTAGCGATTCATTATTTACGAGAGCAGCAGCGTTAACAAGAGCAGCAGCATTTACCAAAGCGGCGGCATTTACAAGTGCTGCTGCCTGAGCGTAAGCTTCGGGATCAGCACCTGTTGGCCCTGCATTTACCAAAGCAGCAGCGTTTACCAAAGCGGCGGCATTTACTAAGGCAGCAGCGTTTACCAAAGCTGCAGCATTTACCAAAGCTGCAGCATTCATCAAAATGGCGGCATTTACCAAAGCTGCGGCATTTACAAGTGCAGCAGCATTTACCAAAGCAGCGGCATTTACCAAAGCAGCGGCATTTACAAGTGCAGCTGCCTGCGCATAAGCTGCTGAGCCATCATCAGGACCTGCATTTACCAAAGCGGCGGCATTCTCCAATGCATTGGCATTTGCTGAAACTGCTGAGTTTACCAAAGCAGCAGCATTTACCAGTGCAGCTGCGTTCACTAGGGCAGCAGCATTTACCAGTGCAGCTGCGTTCACTAAGGCAGCAGCATTTGTTAATGGACTTCCATTTACCAATGCAGCAGCGTTCACAAGAGCAGCAGCATTTACCAATGCAGCTGCGTTTGTGGTAGAAATACTTGATGGTAAAGTCAGCGAATTCTGAAAATCCGAATAATCAATAAATGTTCCATTAACTAGTGCAGCGGCATTTTCAAAAGCGGCTACATTTGAGATTAGAAAACTTTTATTTGAGATAGGAAGTGAACTTCCATCAGAATTTACAAGAGCAACATCGTAAAGAACAGAATTTTCATATGAATTCTTTATCTGTAAAAGCATTTCGCTTTCACTTTCGTTAATACCAGGTAAATCTTCAAACTGGTAGTCAAATTCAATCCCCGATATCTTTTCACCATAAGTGATTGTTTGATTTTTCGGAGTGATTGTAAGTCCAAGTTTTTCAACTGTCAGCGTTCCGGAATGTACTTCAAAAATGAATTTATCCAGTAATTGGGCATCCACAGTTGACAGTTCTGATTCCACGCTACGTACAAGTGGATCGGCTGAAGTGGTAATCAGGTATCTACCAGCTTCACTTAATGTTTTTGCTGATGTTACAAACTGTATTTGGTTTATCCGCAGTAATTCTTCCTGTGTAAGAATATTAAGAGTTACCGCATTACTTAAATCAATGGGACCGGACTCTGTATTAATAAGTATGTTCGCGGTGAGTCCGGGAATCGGTTGCCCGTATTTCTTAGTAACATCATTGATACTAAAAATCACTTTTGATTTACAAGGTCGCTCAAATGTTAAAGAACCAGAAAAGCTCCCATCCAATCCACCTGCCTCTTTTGGCGGATTAGCAACTTTAATCGATGAATACACATTATTCTTAAATGGTGATGGAATTATTGCTGTTAATTCAGTTTCGTTCACAAATGTTGTTGATACAGGTGCGCCGTCAAAATATACAACCGAACCATTAATAAAATACTGACCGGTTAAGGTGATAATAAATTTAGACTCTGAAATTGCCCTTAAACCTTGCAAACATTCCAATTTAGGTTTTGGATTGGCAAAAGATTCCAATGCTCCTTTAGCATCTAAAAATCCTGCCCCAATTTTATAATCAAAGCCATCATCATTCCCCAAGGCTGTACTTTTAAAAATGTTTCTTATTTCTTCGGGCCCCCTGGCAGCATTTGGATAGAATTTTGTTTTAGCCTCAATTATTAATGCTGCAGCACCTGCAGCATGAGGAGCTGCTGCCGATGTACCAAAGAAATTGGGGCTCCCGTCAGGTTCAAAATCGCCAAGATTAAGGTCAACAGTAGTATTTCCACCATTGGCAGCTACAAAATCAGGTTTCTCCCTTAAGGAATTTTCACCAGTAATTGGTGTACCCCCTGTTGAAGAAAAAGACATTAATTGCAGAATTCCTGAAGGATTCCATGCAGGTGTGTTATCATATCTGACTGCCCCGACTGTCAAGGCACCTTTCGCGTTGGATTGCCCGACTATAGTGGAATTTCCTGAATCGAAGTACTCGTTCATTTTAAAACGATTAAAATTACGGAATACTATATATTTGAATTTTACAGAAGTTTCAGAAGTACTTGTTATCAGAACATTTGTGTTAACCGGTGCCGCCCCTGAAATGGTAAACGGAAAGATTTCGACCGGTTCTCCACCGATATTATTCCGGTTATATCCCTTAAAAATTGTTCCATTTTCGTCTGACAGGAAAATATCCAAATCCACATTCGTTGGTAATTGTCCTTCCCATTGCAATACAACTACATAATTTCCGGGTTCAAGTGTAACACTTTGATAAATGTCACCCGTTGCAAACTGATGAGCTTTCCATGTGGAAATGTTTGGAGCAGTGGTTGATTGAAACTGCCCGGTATAGGAAGCACTTCCGAAATTACCTGCAGCACTGAAATAAGCAATTCCCTTGTCATAAGCATAATCAACAGCCTTAGCAACTTTCCCGTCATTGAAAAACGGTTCAGTTAAATAAGTGAGGTCATCAACTATAATGTCGAGGTTCAAGTCGGCCATTTGTCTGATTCCGGAGGCAAAATCGGCAGGGTTTTTTGCACCTGTTCTGAAATATAACTCTGCATCAGGGGCTATATCATGAATTATCTGAAGCATGGCACGTCCTTCGTCTGATGCAGGGACAGCCAGATCTTCCAATACAGTAACCGGTATAGTATACCCAAATAAATTACCAATTCCTGGCAAATCTCCTTCTGTTATGTCTTTTTCAGCTCCTCCTTTGGTGTTATAGCTGTTTGACAGGACTCCTATTTTCACCCCCTGCCCGGTTAAAGGATAAGCATTCCTTGCATAATCAGACTGATGAGAAATATCACCCTGACTAATAATTGCGTTGCTCAAAGCAGGGAAGACCGGACGGGCGAAATTGATTAATGTGTACTTCTGATTTAATTCTGTCAGTTTGGAGATTTTAAACCAAACCAAAATTGAATTAGTAACTGGTTCACTTCCTGTTTCAGGTGAAACTGAATAGGATGAGGACAGAAAATTTACAGTATTCTGATATTCTCCTGTTTTTGTCACAATTTCGATAAAAACCAAATCGCTTTTAATTTGATAAATATCGTTGCTTTCGCCAATAAAACCTGGAAGTTGGGATTCCTGATGCAGCGTTGTTAATTCAGGTCCGATAAGATCATAATATTTCCCGGGGTTTATCATTATTGGGTGAGTAGCACTTGCCGCTTCAAGTGGAATTCCGGAATTATCTTTTCCTGTTACTGTGGCAGTAATTGTAAGATTTCCCGGATTTGAAAGTAATATCTGGCCTGTTGATGTGTACTTCCATGTTTCTCCAACATCAAGTTTCGTATTACTGTTACCATCTCCGTTAACGTATTGAATAACACCTGCGATATCATCTTTTACAACAATATTTGAAATTGGATATTGTGCTCCTGTTGGATCGACGGAAACGGAATAATTTAATACAACCGTTTCACCATTATAAGATTTGTCGGGCCCGGTAATCGAAATAGCAAGTTTGGATTTTTGACAGTTAACAGTCGAAGAGTTTGCTTCCACTTCCTGAACATTTCCGTTCGGCAAAGTAAGCCTCCATTTCACCCGGTCCTTGCCTTTTAATGCCCGTTGAACTACAAAACGATGAATTCCTGGCTGGAATTCATTTAACGCAGGCCATTTTTGTTGACTTCCGTTATAAACCAATACGCTTTTAGTGGCATCAACCTTATAAAAGGCTCCCGGATTTTCATACCCAAAATTGGCAGTGAACGTACCATCTGCATTTTGTTGAATACACTCAACCCAAATTTTAATATCCGGTGCTGTCTGCCCAAAACTTTTTTGGGGTGATAGAAACAACGTAAACATTATCGAAATGAACAAAACCAAGAAATTGCGATGACTTTTTCCATTTGACTTTGGTAGAAAAATTCTCACATTATCAGTAGATGATTTCTTCATAGTCTGAGTATTAATATAAACACATATTTTTATCTTTAATCCAAACATAATGATAATTCCATTTGTTCACATGTTACCAAAAATTATTGTTTATTTAACATAGTAAAAGTATAACTGTCATACTTGTTATTTCTAATTACCCCAAACAGTATCAAGGTGAATAAAATAACTGCTGAAAAAATTTCATTTTTGAGATAACTATTTTGAGATTATAGCCATATATTATTGATAATCTATCTAATACCAAATGCGATTATAAATCAGTCCAAAGCCATTTTGGTATAATGCCGATGAATAGAAATGTTAAGGCCAAACGAGTGTGCGAAGATTGGACTGTTACATTTCTTCAATCGGTATAATAACTTTATTGTAAGCACTTGGATTAAATGCAAAAAAAGAGACTGTCTGCAAGTTAGCGGACAGCCTCTCAAAAATCAAACTAATCTAATCGCGTTTCTGTTTCTCTAAAATTATCTGTTCCAAATATTGTCGCTTGTCATCCAGTTTTCCACGGCCAATCCTGTTTCCGTATCTTCAGTTATGTTAACTGTATTCCATGTTTCACTTGTCGTCATCCAGCTTTCAAGTTCCATTCCAGTTTCTGTTTCTTCAACAATATTGATGTTGAAACTCCATGTATTTTCATTGGTCATCCAGTTTTCAATTTCCAGGGTTGATTCTGTTTCCAGTGCAATTTCTGAAATGCTGATTGTATTTGTATTCCAAAGATTTTCGCTGGTCATCCATTTTTCCAAATGAAGAGTTGTTTCAATTGCCTGACTTGCCATTTTTGTTTCTGTTCCTTCTGCCTGAACATTTCCTACCAGTAATATAAGAGCAATGAATGTTCCTGCTGTCAATTGTTTCATTGTTGTTTTCATATTTTCAGTTTTTAAAGCTTTTCTTTTTTGTTTCTGTTTTCGTTTTAATAGACTCATTACAGACACAAAGGTTACCATGTTTTTTGTTAAAAAATATTAGAACTTTGTTAACGAAACCTTAAAACCGGTAAACAGCAAAAATTACCGGTAAAACAAAATACCTCTGCTCAGAGAAAAATTTGATATCACCGGTAAATGGCGAAAAATCCGCGGAATTATGAATTACCATGAGAATCGAAAATAAATTACAGGCGGGTTATTACATCAAATGTTTGTGAAGATAAAATTTAGATTGAAAGAATTCTTTAAAAGACTAATAATTTCTTCGTAATCATTTCATTTTCAGTTTTTATTGCAATAATAAAAAGGCCATTCCTAAAAATATTTTTTTGAATAGATTTTGAACTGTAACCGGAATTCAGGAAAAGAAGATCATTATAAACAACTCTACCCTGCTGATCGTAAAACATCACCGTAATTTTTTGTGATTGAACAGAATAGAAATTCAGAAGTATTAAATTTTGCTCCTGATATATTTCAATTTTCGTTTCAACCCTGTTTAATTCAACAGAAGTGTTGTCTTCAGTTCGTATTTCCAATTCAGCAGGTTCACTTTCACCAAAACCATTGTTTATGGCTGCTACAGAAATTTTTCCGGATTCAAACTGATCGCCGAATTGCAGAATTATTTGAGAAGAATCACTGCTTCCATAGGTTCTACTGCTTAAATTCCACCTGTAACCAGTTGCATTAAAAATGGGTGAAACATGGTAACCAACTTCTGATTGTAAAGGGAAAACGGTTGTTGGGCCGATAATTGAATCCGGTTTCACTGGAATATTATACCAGGTAACTGGCTTCATTTCAATTCCATCGTTTAATGGTACGAGCTGAAATGTTACTGTGTCGGGGAAAATAGTCACTTTCAAATAATTCTCGTCTTTTACTTCACCCATTCCGGACGAAAGCAAGGTTACATTTTCCCACCGATCATATGAAGCAGCAATTGCATCGGTATTTCCTCCAACATCGCCGGCAAATAAATAGAATTCCTTGTCAATCTGTGCATTAAGTTTGGGATAAACCTCATCCCAGAAATTCGAAATATTTACCAATTGGTCGTATCTCGAACGGCTGTTGCTTTTTACTAGTTTGTATTTATTATTGCCGTTCCAGATAACTTCGTGAAAGAAAATAAAAGCTCTTTCCCAGTGTGCATCGGTATTTGAAAACAAATCGTCCAAAAATTTTAACTGGGTTGGTGAAATTGACCGATCGGATTCGGTGCTGTTCAAAATAATAAATAACTCGTTTTTGTAAACAAATGAATAGTACGCTCTACCATGCTTGTTCTTAAACACAGAATGACCCAGTGTATTGTTATCATGATTTCCCATTACATAATACGACTTTAATCCAAGCTTCGAAAGTTCAAGTTCCACCTGGTTCCAACTTGCTGAGGTGCTTTGATTTACTATATCTCCTGTTAAAAAAAGGCCCATTACGCTGTCCCTGTTTTCGGTGAGTTTATTTAAAAAGGGAGGGTGTAATCCGATATTAACTCCTGCATGAGCTCCATATGCATGCCCTGCTACTAAAAATGAAAAGGTAGAATCGGTTTGTGATTTTGCAATAAAACAGAAAAAGGAAAAAAGCAGAATTGTCAGAATTTTTTCCACTCGCAATAACTTAAAAAGCCCGCAACATGTCTTTCTTTTAAAACAGCCCCTTTTTTGTTGATATTCATATTCATTCAGTATAAAATTTTACAATATTTGCTTAGTTTGTTGCTTTTCCAATTTACATAGAAGTTAAACCTCACGATGTGAAATTTCAGATACTTTAATCAATAAAAATCAATTTGAATAATACTAATATTTATATATTGCTGATTTTTAGTTATTTAATCTGTTCTAAAAACACCAAGTTACGTAACATATATGTAATCCTATTTTTGATAATTTTGACAGCTTAATTTAAATATAAATGAGCAAAAAACGAAAATCGATTCTATACATTTTAGTCACTGTAATTGGTTTAATAATTATAATTTTTGCGGCTAAATTTTTTATTATTAATCCGGTTAGCCGTGAGATTCCAAAAATTTCGGAAAACACAAACCTTTCGCAACCGGTTAAAGAACAAATATCCGAAGCTTTTAAAAAGGCATATCGCAATCCTACTGCTGAAAATCTTGGAATGCTGGGCATGGTTTACCACTCAAGCGCCAATTACCCTGAAGCTGCAAAATGTTATGAACTCGCAATAGAAAGGAGCGAAACAGACTGGAAATGGAATTACTACAACGGATACCTGAACACTGAAATGGGTAATTCTGATGAAGCCATTAAAAATTTTACACAGGTAACTGAAAAAAATCCGGAGATAGACCTTGCATGGTATTATTTGGGTGAAGAATATAAAAATTTGAGAAATATTGAACAGGCTGAAATATCGTTAAGTAAAATTAAAACCGGCAGTGATAAATCTTCAACCGGTAACCCTGTAACCCGGCAAGATCATTTTGCATTGAGTACATACGCAACGTTTGAGTTGTCGAGACTTTATTTCGACACTGATCGCCCCGAACTTGCAGAAAAAGCCTTAAAGGAACTTATACAAAGCGACTATTTATTTGGTCCGTCCTACAAGTTACTTGGCAACATTTTCAATCTGAAGGGTGATACTATATTGGGCAAAAAGTTTACTGTTCGGGCAAATGATTTGATTAATTTTTCTCCTCCTGTTGATACTTTGGTGGATAAACTGGTTTTGATGTCAAGATCGGAATTGTACCTGCTGAAAAAGATTGATGAAGCTGAAAAAAGTTTTCATTCCGACTGGGCGCTGAGGCTTGTTAATCAGGGACTTCAATACATGCCCGATAACAATTATTTGCTCTCAAAAGCGATAAGGATTTATCTGTGGAAACGTTTAAACGACCAGGCCATTGCATTAACAGATAAACACATCCAGCTTTTCGATGGTAATTTTATCGAAATAAAAAATACTGGAATTCTATTTTTTCAGAACGGATTGCACACGCAGGCAGCCAAATACTGGACAAAAGCACTGGAATTGCAACCCAACGAAGTTCAGATTCAGGAATACCTGACCAAATGTTTATGGGCCACCGGTGAAAAACAAAAATCCATCGAAATTCTGGAAAAGCTAATTGATAAAAACTCCGATAATACTGAAGTTCTGACTGATGTTACCGACCTCTTTTTTGAGTTTGGCGAAAAAGAAAAAGCCAATGAATCGTTGGTCAAATTGAAACAACTTGCTCCGACGAATGCAAAAGTACTAAGAATCACAGGTGAAGTAGCACTGGCAAATGGTGAGTACCCAAAAGCAATACAGTTGTTTGAATCTTCATTCAAAGCCGCTCCAGAAGATGTTAAAACCATTCGAAATCTGGGGGGTTTATACATGAATCAGAAAATGTGGGATAAATACATCAAACTGTACAGAAAGGCAAATGAATATCACCCGAATAATCCTGACTTTCTGGCCCGGCTTGGTGAAATTCTGATAAGTTGTCCAGAGCCTTCACTTAGAAACATGGAAGAAGGAAAGGAATACTCTGAAAGGGCTTTTACCTACTACAACTGTCCACCCGATATTTTAATCGCTGCCGGAAGTCATCTGGCTTATGCTTATTCATTGTTGGGCGATCAACAAAAAGCCATTACCACAATCAGCAAAACCATTAACATTGCGCGACGTGAAAATATCGCTCAGGGACAACAGGCAAAACTTGAAACCATGTTAAAAGCTTTTCAGAATATGAGAAGCCAGTAATTATTTTGCCAAAAGCATACCATTATTGGTCCAAAGCGTAATTCTGCCCATTCGATCAAACGGCGGGTAAGTATGCATTCCTCCTGTAATCACGTCAATTAACCCATCGTTGTTGAAATCGCCGGGTTCGCATGTTAAAAGGTGTGTTGGTTTTTTTGTGATTTCATGTTTGATGAAATTCTGTTTCCCGTCATTTTCAAGCCAAATAAAACTGTATGATTCCGGGCTGTCCCAGATATTAAATGCGCTTACAGCAAACAGATCTATGTCCTTGTCACCATCGATGTCGGCAGCACGAACATTTGTTGCGCCGGTAAAACTGCAAATCCTGCGAAATTCAAATTTCAGGTTTCCTTTATTTTCAAGCCACTGAACACCATGCCACGGGCGACCCTGTGGCGGCATGTAATCGAAAGCGTCTCCGTTGGTGTAAAGTACATCCACATCGCCATCCTGGTCCAAATCGCTCAGCGAAATGCCACTTGATCCATAATCCTGATTGCTTGAACCGTAAAGCAAGTTGGGTTGAAACTGCCCTTTCCCATCGTTGATAAAGCAATAAATTTCCTCCCACTCCTGGCTTACCAACGAAATGATATCCAAATCGTTATCCGAATCAATATCCACAATTTCAACGTTGATTGGTCCTGAAAGGTATTGCAGAATTTGACTCTCGAATTTCCAGTTCCCCTTGTTTTCAATCCAACGGGTTTCGCCGTCATCGTAACCAAACTGGGCAACTGCCAAATCCATATCCCCGTCGTTATCCAGATCTCCGGCACGAACATCGGAAACCCTTGCAATTTTTCCAGCTGCAATGTGTTTTATGAAATTGAACTTACCATCATTTTCAAGTATTACAACCGAGCCGATTTTGTCGTTATTCGGAAAAAGCATACCTAAAACACCCACCATCAAATCTTTATCACCATCAAAATCAAAATCAATAATTTCTACATGCGCCGGTGCGATTAAATCGGCGGCAATAATTGATTCAGTGTAAACCCCGATTGGATTTTGCCGAATCCATGAAACATAATTTTCCCGATCGTCGCACACTATAACATCAAGAAGACCGTCATTGTCGAGATCATTAGCCTGGATATGTGCAATGAGAGGAGGTTCTGTGAATCCATTTCCGATGGGTAGCGGATCAAGAAAATCAATTTTTTCTCCGGTTATGTTTTCTCCAATATTCTGGATTTCCTTACTTTCTGACTCAGTCTTGCCTGTAATCCGGCTAATTACCTCACTCATTGTGAGTCCGCTTCGGTTAGCCTGATATTTTAATAACAAAAACGGGATCCCGAAAATCACAACCAGCATCACAATTATCAAGATGATTGTTTTGATTCCACCTTTCTTTTTTAAATCAGATTTCTTTTCGATTACCATCAGAAATAAAGTATTAATGATTAAAAATAGCTCTCGCAAACAGCAAACAAAAATAAAAAAACCAACTGATAATTCTTAAAATTATAAACTGCTGATTATCTGCATATCATAAAGGTTTGAACAATCATGTTCGATGTTGTGTTACAACAATAACATTTGACTTAACATTTTATCAGCCAAAAAATTGAATTATGAAAAAAAATCTAATCCATTTTAAAATGATGTCTGGTGTAATGATTATTGCAATTGCATTTACGCTGAATAGTTGTTATACACACCGGGTATCAACTCAAGCACAGGAAGGAACCGAGCTTTCAGAAACTGTGACTTCACACTCTCTTTTCTGGGGACTTGTTCAAAAACCTGCAGAAATACATACTCCTGTCTGCGATTCTTTGGGTGTAAACGGATTGTCGCAGGTTACGGTGAAAAGTAATTTTGGGTATTCTTTAATTACAGTTGCAACCCTGGGTATCTGGAGCCCTGTTCAATTTCAATGGAGATGCAGTAAACCCTGCAAAAAATCGGGAGAAATTTAAATTGATATATCCATGAAACTGATCAATACAAATCAAACTGAATGGGTAAACCGCCACGAAAATTTTACCGAGAAAATTAAAGCGCTTTACATTGCCGGAAACGAACCTGACTTGGGTGCACTTGATAGTTATAATGATGTTACCAAAGCACTTCAGCAATTAATCAGCGATCAGATAAAAACAGATACTCCATTCAGGTCGCTGGGGGCCGGCTGGTCTTTCAGCAAAGTTGCAACAGCCACCAATGGTTACATGCTCGACACAAAACAGCTTAATACAACCTTGAGCCTGTCGGCTCAAAGTGTATCTGCAGAATATAAAGGAGATCCAAAAAAGTTGCTTTTTGCCCAATGTGGATGCGCTGTTTGGGAACTTAGCAAAGAGCTTCGTTCAAAAAAACTTTCCCTGAAAACCTCGGGAGCCAGTAATGGTCAAACCATTGCAGGTGTTATTTCCACCGGTGCCCATGGTTCAACAATTGATGTGGGTGCTGTTCAGGATTATGTAGTTGGCATGCACCTCATTTTAAGCCCAACCCGGCATATCTGGCTCGAAAGGAAGTCGATGCCAGTTGTAAATGATTCATTTATTCAAAAACTACAGACTGAACTTGTGCAGGATGATGATTTGTTTAATTCTGCCCTCGTAAGTTTTGGGAGTTTTGGAATTATTCATGGGGTTTTAGTTGAAGCCGAAGATCTGTTTTTACTGGAAACTTATATGCGGCGAATGCCTTATGATAATAAACTCAAAGAAGTAATGGGTTCGTTGAATTTCAACGGATTGGATTTACCATACGGAGATGAAAGACCTTTTCATTTTGCAGTAAACATAAATCCGTATGACAAAGAAAATAAAGCCTATGTTTCTGCTTTTTATAAAAGGCCTTACCGTGATGATTATGTGCGCCCTGTTGTAAATGCTGAAGGAATTGGTCCAGGGGATGATGCCCCCTGTTTTATCGGCCGTCTTACAGATGCAGTTCCCGTGTTGGTGCCAACACTTGTAAATAAATTACTTGCAGGTGTTTTTGTTCCGTATGAAAAACAGTTTGGAACACTGGGCGAAATATTCAACAATACCACACTCCACGGTAAACTGTTAAGTGCAGCCATGGGTCTCCCACTTAATCAGGTTAACAGAGTTACGGAAATTCTGCTGGAGATGAATAAAACAGAAGGCCCTTTCCCCGGTTTATTTGCGTACAGGTTTGTTAAAAAATCGAATGCCGTTCTGGCTTTCACAAAGTTTGAATATACCTGTATCCTTGAACTTGACGGCGCTTTTTCCGACGCCACTCAAAAATTTTACACCGCTGTATGGAAAAGGCTTGATGATGAAAATATACCTTATACATTCCACTGGGGAAAAATAAATGAATTAGACCCTGTCCGGATTTCGAGAATGTATGGCGAAGATGCAAATACCTGGATTGCTGCCAGAAATACACTTCTTGACAGCGCAGGAAGAAAGGTGTTTGCCAATCAGCTTTTACAGCAATGGGGATTAGATAAATCACTTTAAAATTCAGTTTAATTTTCAAATGACCATTAACCGAATTGAAATGCGGTACTTATTTTTTATCCTGTTTTTTCTCTTTTCCCCAGCTTTAATAAAAGCACAAAAAGGTGACAGTATTATTTCAAAGTTGAAATCAATTAACGATTCTTTGGTTGCTAAATCATGTAATTCTGATGATGCAGCAGCCATATCTAACCGTTCCATGAATATCTTTTTGTCAGATAAAACCGGTTATGTAAATGCAAAATCCGATCTTTCGTATTTCACCAATTATGTAACTTTTAATACTTCAGAATCAAGGCTTACTGTTAACCACAATTTTCAAAAAGCTACCGGGGTCGATGTTCCAATAAAGAAGTTATTCAGTATTGGCTTAAGTATCAATATTCCCAATAACTACGCATCGGCCTTTTTAGATTACAGGCATGAAACCGGTCTGGGATTAATAGCCGGATACAAATGGCTTGGCAAAGTTAAAACCCGTTTTGCTGATTGTAATGTCAGTCAAAACAAACCAAATCAAAAACAAACAATGGATGCTTTGCGAACCGGAATTGTTAACGCTGTTGCAACAGAAATATGCAGTGAGGAAACTGAATTTAAAACCTCCCTGAATGAGATTCCTGAAGAAGCAGTGCCGGATTTAAGTTCAGATTCGGTTAAAGAGATAATACAACGTAATTTTTACGAAGAACTGAATGAAAGCAGTGACGAAAAATCTGCAACTCTTCAGGCCGAAACGCTTACCAAAACAATGAATTTTAAATTGATAAGCACGCACTGGACAGCAATTCAATTTTATATTCCGGTAGTGTTCTCAATGTATTCTGTTGCACCCTCACCAACCGAAGAATTTCAACACGAAAATTCATACCCTCTTGAATTGACGTTAAATCATACCAGATTGTGGGAAAGTAGTAAAACGGGCAGGTTTTTTGTAACATTTGGCGGAGGAATACTGCTTAATAATTCGAAATTCGGTTACAGTCTTGACAAAATTAATTATGCCGATTATAAAATTATGGGGGGTACCGATACCCAACATGATGAGGAATTAAAAAATGAGAAAGCATATATTGGTGATTATGATAATTTTATCACTCCCTCTTTACAATGCCGGTTGGTTTATTTCCCTGTTGAATATCACCTCGGTATCAGCATTTTGGTTCAGCAGAATTTTGGCAGTTTTAATTTTTTAAACACCCGTATTGGAATACCTGTAGTTTTAATTAACAGCAAAAAAACACCTGCCGTTACCTTTGAATTTTATGTCTCATTAACCGATTTAACGAATAAAGCAGATTTAACAAATGGAATTCCAAATAAAGCAATGGCCGGATTGTCAGTGGGAATTCCGTTAAGCAGGTTGATGTATTAATGGACTGCTTTTCAATTTGTAAAGAAAAAAATCATTGCCACCGAACTTGCTGCAATAAACAAACCCATTGGTAAAATCATCTGAAATAATTCTTTCGAATTAAACTGATATTTAATCCAGCTTCTTTTCAGATTCCGGAGGCTGAAATAAAGTCCGGCCAGAATGAGAACCGATTGTATCCACGGTACCATTTTGGGTAGTAACTGGTGCCATGGAATATTTGCCGTTCCGAAAAAATCCCAGCCCCAGCCAAACGGATCGGATGCCGACTGCATAACAAAAGTTACATTAACGAAAAGCATGGGAATTACAAAAGTAATCCACAATATCAATCCCAGCGGAAGTAACGCGCCGGCTGAATTAAGAAAAATCTCTTTTACACTAACCTGAAGTTTTGAAAATCGAGAGCCTACCAATGAAAGAAGGTATAAAATTCCAGGCATCACAATCAACGAAAGCGACCAGACAACCAGCGAATAAATACCGAAAAGTCCCCAGTTTCCTTTATCCAGAATATTTACATAATCGCGAACCACGGGCCAGTGTCCCTGGTATAATACGCTGTAAACCAATGCCAGCGTGAAAATACCGATGGTCAGCCATGCTTCGCTCCAGTTGCGTGTACCCAGTTCGGTTGCAAATGGTCGTGAATAGATGGTAACATTGTTGTATAAACAACTCCGGGTACATTCCAGACACAATCCGCAATCGGTACTTTCTGTCATTTCGCCAACATTAATTCCATACGGACAAGCCCAACCTTTCGGGCTCCCTTTCTGACAAAAATGGGGTTTGCATTTATCGCAAACCGATTGCGATTTGTTTCGGAGCGCCAGCGTACTTGTTCTGGAAAATGGTCCCAGAAATCCACTAACCGGACACAAATACCTGCAAAAAGCCCGGTGCTCAAAAACTATGGCCAGAAGTGTGGGCAAAACCAGCAGCAGAATAACTGCTGCCCCTGTTACTTTTGGAAGTGCAACAAGTACCGCAGAAAAAGTAGTCAAAAACAGAAGCAAAATTAATTTGGGCCAACTGTTTTGCATCCATTTTGGCCATTTCAGAAAAAGACCGGAGTATTGGTTCCGGTATTCTCCCTTGGTCCCTTCAATTGGAGTAAAAACTGATTTACGCTGAAACAGATCGCCGAAAAAAGGCAGCGGACAAATGGTGCACCAGATTCTGCCAAGAAACGGAGTTAGTATCGCTATCAGCAGAAACAGCCAGATTCCCCACATTAAAAGTACACCCAAATTGCGGCCCGACATTTTTGTTCCAAAGAAAGTAGTCAGGATCACCACATAAACCAAAATCATGGCAAACATCATCAGAATTACCTGCGGCCATCTGGAAGTCACCAGTTTGCGCAGCAACTTCGATTTTGCCAGCAAGTCACGATAACCTTCTTTTTTGTCCTCAAAACTTAGTTCTGACTTTGATTGAATGAAAAAACCAATTATCCATAAAAACAGAATTCCGATTGTGCAACCCAGACTAAAAACCAGTAAAGTATTGGGGAAAATAATCAGTTTCCCATGTTCAAAGGCGTGCATAGGTCCGCACCAAACATGGCATCGGTAATTACTTCGGGCAACCAGAAAGTTTTGTACGCCCGAATGTTGTGCAATAAAAACAACTTCATTAGCCACAACCGGTTTTTCTGTTGGATCGGTCACTTTAAAGACTTCAACCTCATCGCGGGCAGGACTGACCTTGGCATCAATATCAAATTCCTCCAAAAAAAATGAATGCCCGGTATCGTCGGTGGAAAAAGTTAAACGCAACGTATCTCCACGGTTGCACCTGATTACAGAAGGATCTTTCCCATATCGGAAACTTCTGATATGGATATTCCTGGTTACCGGCTCCTTCTCAAAAAACTGGCTGACAAATGCTGGAACGATTCCGAAACCAATTACGATGAGGAAATTGACAATATGTTTTTTGATTGACTGATTCACTTTTCTTAAAATGATTCACCAAAACTAATATAAAATCCCGACTGATTCTGAGCGCCAACAGCATAATCAATCCTCAAATTTGTACCTTCATTTTTGTCCACCAGAAATCTCAATCCAACACCTGCATTCGGCTTAAAACTTTCGTTTTCAATACTGTTTACTTTTTCATAAACCATCGAAATACCCCCAAAAGTGGCAATTCTAATCCGCCAGAACAGATGATTCCGAAGCTCCAATTGAAGGGTTGAGAGGTTTTTATCCCTGAATCTTCCCAGATAATATCCTCTCACGTATTTGTCTCCACCAATCATTGGATAATCGTAAAACGGAGGTGTGCCAAAAACGCTTGAATGATAAAAACGGCTTGCCAGAATATTGCTTTTTGTTTTCCCAAAACCAAAATAATACCTGTAATCAAACGAAAATTTGGAATAAAATGAGTTTCCTGAATTGAATGAATTGCTAATCTCCAGGTAATCGCCTTTCGATGGTGACAGAATATTATTTCTTGCATCCTTCAAAAAAGTTATTTTAATCCCAAAGTCGTTTCCATCTTTTAACTCCGGATAATAAATACTGTCGTTTAAAGACTTTATGTTTTTATAAGAAGTGTAATTAATTCCTGCCCCTATGAATAATTTGTTTTTAATATTTCTGAATAAATCAGCATCAAAAATCAGACGGTTACTTTCAAAGCTGAGTTCGCCGGAAGACGGGCTGTCAAATCCAATACCGTAATACAAATCAGGATACTTTGAGTAATACAGCAAACGTCCCTTGGTAAACCATTTCTCACCTGTAAAGAAATAATTCCAGTCCGATTCAAAAATCATCTGCTTATTCCAGGTATAAACAAATTCAAGTTTTGCATTCGACGAACGCGTTAACGAATCGAGTGTATTATTAAAAGTAAAAAGAGTAACCAATCCTACATACGTTTTTGTTTCGGGA
This sequence comes from Draconibacterium sp., assembly GCA_041737765.1. Classification (GTDB taxonomy): domain Bacteria; phylum Bacteroidota; class Bacteroidia; order Bacteroidales; family Prolixibacteraceae; genus Draconibacterium. The sequence continues at coordinate 78,059 of JBGSRA010000118.1, forward strand.
GTGTAACCAATTGCGGGGACAGGCAAAACTGAAACTCTTTTTGTGGATTGCTGGTCCTGGCAATGTGCTGAGTAATTGAATATAAAAAGCAGAATGCACAAAGGTGTAAAACTTCGTTTAATCATCATTCCAAACTTTCCACGAAAAAGGACCAATGAATCAATTTGCTGAAAATGATTATTTATCTGACTTTTCCTTTTCATCCAATGCAATTAAATATTCAACCAGAACATTTGCGTCTTCTTCGGTAAATGCGGGGATTGGCATCTCTTTATTGCTGTATTCCAGCACTTTTTCGTATCGTGGTTCGCTGATGGCCTTTTTCAAATAATCGCGGTCGGCAACTACGGTAAATTCCTGACCCTGCCGCAAAACTTTTATATTTTTCATATAAATTCCGTTTAGCGGCGGGCCGTAAATTACTTTTCCATCCAACGAATGACAAACTGCGCAGCCGTATTTTACATACAATTCAGACCCTTTTTGTATGATTTCCTGTCTGTCGTTTTCTTTCCTGGGCACTTCACTGCAGGCAATTCCGAAAAAAAACAAACACAGCAAAATCTTATTCATTTTGCCCATATTCTGTTCAATATTAATACTTTAAAAAAGTCCATAAACTTCAGGCATGATTAATTCTTAAATTTTACAAACCTATTGATTATATTTAAATCACAAATTTATTGACTGAAACATCGGAAAATAAATCTCACATTTCACTTAAACCACTGTAAATCATGAAAAAATCGGTTTTGATACTTGCTCTTTTAGGTTTTCAAATGGTGACTTCCTTTGCCCAGGACACTTTGGTGATAACAAAAAAGATAGTTTATAAAACTGTGGGCAACCGCGAGTTGAGTGTTGACCTTTTTTACACAACAGCAAGTCAGCAAAAAAATGACAACACTGCAATCGCCTTTTTTCACGGCGGAGGCTGGGTATTTGGCAGTCCTTCAGAATTTTATGAAGCCTGCCGGAGATATGCAAGAAAAGGTTATGTCACTTTTTCTTTTCAGTACAGGCTTTCCAGAAATGCGGACGGTTCGTACCCACATCCAGATATTACTCCTGTGGAATCGACAAAAGATGCCCGCTCTGCAATAAGGTGGTTACGTGAAAATGCCGGAATGCTGAAAATTAATCCCGGTAAAATTGTGGTTGGCGGACAATCTGCTGGCGGGCAACTGGCGCTTGCGACTGCTTTAACAGATAATGTAAACGAAACAACCGACAACATGAAAATTAGCCCGGCGCCAAATGCTTTGCTGCTTTATTCGAGCAATGTTAATACGTTGGAAGCCTGGATTGACATGCTGTTTGGCGATCGTCGAAAAGAAATCTGGTCCATTTCCCCGTACCATAATTTGAAAAAACCGATGCCTCCGGTAATTGAATTTCGCGGAGATGAAGATGACCAGGTGCTTCCTTATACCGTGGAAATGTTCAAGGTTAAAATGAATCAACTTGGAAATTATTACGAGGAATATATTTATCCGGGAATGAAACACTACCTGGCACCTGATAATAAAAAGTACGCTACTTATTTCGATGAGGCAATTCTTGAAAAAACCGATGCTTTTCTGGAGAAATTTGGGTTATAGAAATTACTCTTTAACTACATAACTTCCAATTCCCCGGCAAAGTTTTCCATCAACGGTGATTCCTTCCACAACTACCTGCATTTTACCGGTTTCATCGCTGTTGAAAAACGAAACCCGGGCCACACCGGTTGAATCGGTTTGTACAATTGGATTCCAGTAAATCGTACTTCTGAAATCATTCCTTGTTTCGGCGGGTTGCGGAGATTCGTATTCGGGAGAATAAAACTGACGGATTACTGAATAGCCAATAATCTGACTGCTTTTCATTCCCAGCCCATCATCTATTCTGGGTTGTGTTTCTCCCCGTTTGGTATAGAAAAAAATACCGGGGCCAATTCCCATTCTGCCGGGTGCCAATCGCACTGCTTCTACAGTTTCGAACCAGCTTGCGGGTAGTCCTGCAATAAAATCATTGTCAACCAAAACCCCGTCGAGGAAATATTGCGGGTCTTTTTCCAGAAACCTTCTCATAAAAGCCGATGTTGTTTCCAGCATATCAATAATATCGAGGTAAATGTTTTCCTGTTTCGAAACGTCAAACACATAATCTGCATCAAGATAAGGCCTGAGATGAATGGTTTCTTCTTTGGGTTCGTTTGCCAGAATGTTGATGTCGCCCAGTAAAATGGTATCGCTCAAATGCCATTTCTGGTTTATCAAATCGCTGCTCACCTCACTCAGGTACGATGTAGTTTTTCGCTGATTTTCATTACTGTACTGATAATCAACAGGCAAAATACCGTTTACAGGGGAAATGGAAGACCTGTAATCCAAATCGATCCAGTTGTTTTTCTTCTCTTTTTTGTCACCAGCCTGCAGCGTAACATACACAGTATCATTGAAGAAAAGGTTGGAGAATAAGAAATTCCCCAGCGAATCGGTAGTTTGGTCATGAACCGCAAGCTGGCTTTTTACAAACATCATTGTTACTTTGCAATCTTCAACCGGTTTCCCCGAAAGCCAGTTTTTAACATGTCCCCTTAGCTGAATACTGTTTTCGGGCTGATACACAATTTCAGGCAATTTATTATCCCTGATTTCTGTCCATTCAAAATAACGGTAACCATGCGTGAGCATCAAATTATCGAGGGCTGCCAGTGTGCTGAGACTGTCGTCTTTAAAATACCACGCCGGCTCTTCTATTGTTCCTTTCAGTTCGGAGCTGAGCAAAAACCGGGTCAATATATTGTTTGTGTATTTCCCGGTTCCAAGGTTGTTTTCAGGATTATAAACCGACATGGAAAGATTGGTCAGACAAGCGTTTCCTGCATTGGTAAACGCTTTTATATCAAATTTTACCAATTCGCGTGTCTGATATTCAGGTTTATCGGGTTCAATTTTAATGTTTACATAATCGCCGTGATTGACAAAAACCAAACGTTCGCAACGTGGAATCATTTCATTATCGAATAATGTGAATTTAACGATTCCGGTTGGCAGCGCTTTTTTATCGATTTCGAAATTGAATATTTTATCTGACAACGAAATTTGCCTGCGAAAACAAACCTGGCCACCGGCTTGCCCAAGCAGTAAATATTCATTGTTTTTAAAGTTTGAAGTCTGATTTGAATTTGTCGAAATCTGAACCTTTATTTTTGCTGAATCGTTTGGATTGACGGTCAGTTTTACACCATCAGTTTGCGGAGATGGTAGCTCAACTTTTATTGAAATTTCGCCGGCTACCATTGCGTGCACCGTGTATTTTCGCCCTTCCTGCGGCTCGAAAATAAAGTTTCCCATTCCTTTAAAACCACTTTTGAAGCCGGTGATTTTATTTCCATTGTCATCCATAATTTCACCTTCAACCGAAATTCCCCTGCCATTTTTGTCAACTGCCTTAAAAGCCATCTTGTTTTCGAGATTGGCAACAAAAGTACCGCCCTCGGGGAAAAACTGCAGATCGATATCTTTTGCCTTTAGCTCAGCAAAACCTGTATTTATGGTTTTGTCTCGCAGGTTCCATATTACCAAATCCTGGCGGAAAAACCACTCTTTGTCGAAATTACGCATCCAGTTGGTGTACGCTCTTATTTGATAAACCCCGCTCGAAATGGTGTCGGGCAATTGAAAATCGCCATACGACAAACCAATTTGCGCCCATGCTATTTTTTTGTCGATAACATCGCCCGAAGAATTGAGAAGTTCGACATACAGATTACAGTTGGGAATGGCTGTATTTAAGAGATACGCTTTAAACCAGATATCGTCGCCGGCCCAGTAGGAAGGCCTGTCGAGGTGAAGATAAATTTTTTCCTGTGGGAAACGTAAATGGTAAAGATTTGCTTTTGTGATTAATTCCTGCTCTTTTTTATCCTGATCAGAATCCAGATAAAACGAGTGAAAAGTTAAACTCACCAGCAGGGAAAAAATTAGAATAAAAAAATTCCTTAAAGTTTTCATTGGCTTATTTCTGATTTCTCAAAAATAGCCAAATGATATTAAACCCAGCAATTTAATTCAGGAAAAAGTTCGTCAACAAAAATACCCCTGGCTGGTGCAATTCCGATGGACATCGGGATGTAATTTGTGAATTACCCATCAGGGACAAATAATATTTTGCTTTTACAAAGCAGTACCCGGGTCGCAAACCCGCACCAGCAGGGGTTTTATAACGCGTGTTATTGGCTTGCCATTAATTTTTCATAGTCTGCGCGTCCTTTTTTAATGTATTCCAAAATCTGCTCAGAACTCATGTTTTTAATATCTGCGTTTACTTTATCCCGAATATCCCGCATCATTTTAACGCAATCAAATTTTTTCTCAGTTTTCATAATTAATCAAATCTTTAGGTGAACGAATTTCTAAGGTTGAATATCCATTTCTCAGATTTATTGAATTATATCCTCTAATCCGTATAACATTGACGATATGTTTAAAATTCCAACTAATCAACAAGTCAAGTTTGTGAATTGTCGCTGTTGCAATATGGATACAATCATTCATACTTGTCTGTCCAACAACCTTTTTATTTATATAATCCGTTGCTAAATCAATGGATTCTTGAGTTACGGTAATTACTTCAAAATCAATCTTCAAATCTCTCAACAAGGTTCTGACTCTCTCTGGTGCATTAACCAATTCTCTCTCTGTTAAATCAGAAATTACAAGTTTATACTCTCCACGGAGAATCTCGTCAAAAAGCAACTTGGTATCAACATTGAACTCATCATCAAAATATCCTCCAAGTACCGACGTATCAATATATATCCGTAGTTTTTTCATTATTCAAATATTATTGTCAAAGATAAGACTTTTTAAGCAGAAACTTTCTCTGTCCGGTTTACCTGGATTGCAACTAACGGTTGTTGTATGTTTCTGTAGCGGATTTTCGGAGTGATTTTCCGTCCGATAGGACTGGAAAATTGATGCTGGAATCTGCGCCCCTAATACCACCCCGCAGACGCAGAGGCTGTCCAAAATCTCAAAATAGGGCAGCCTTCTTTTTTTGTTTTCAAGCGGCATTTTTTGTATAGGTTACCTGTTTAGCGAATTGGTTTTTTATTTTTAAGATAAAAACCAGCACAAAGACAAAATACTGCTGTTT
>JBGSRA010000120.1:0-50203 GCA_041737765.1 Draconibacterium sp.
AAACAGCAGTATTTTGTCTTTGTGCTGGTTTTTATCTTAAAAATAAAAAACCAATTCGCTAAACAGGTAACCTATACAAAAAATGCCGCTTGAAAACAAAAAAAGAAGGCTGCCCTATTTTGAGATTTTGGACAGCCTCTGACAGTATTTATGAAATTCAGAATTTTAATACAAATGTAAAACCTGCCCGATTTGTAGAATCGAGGCTTCAGTAAGATTATTTATTTTACATAGCGAATTAATTGTTGTTTTGGTACGGCGCGCTATTTTATACAACGAATCGCCCGAACGAACAATATATTTTTGTGTAAATAGCTGGCTCTGGCTTTCAGAATTAACTTTTTGTTTTGATATTTTAGATTCTTTGTGAAGAGCGGCCAAGTTATTTATGGCAGCAATATTTTCTTTTGTTTTTCCATTTTCAAAATCGAAAACCAGTTCAGCATCATAAGGTTTCTGATTTTCTCTGATTTCAAAATGTAAATGAGTTGTTGTTGCCCTTCCAGTTGCACCTGCCAAACCAATTGGTTCGTTAATTTTAATAGGTACTCCAGGTTTTACCAAACATTTAGACAAGTGCGAATAATACGTTTCAAGGCTGTTTCCATGGTCAAGTACAACCAAATTTCCATATCCATGATAGTATTTTGCCATAGTAACCTGCCCGTCGAACGCAGCATAAATTGTATCGCCTTTCTCCTTTTTAATATCGGTTCCAGTATGCATTCTTCCCGAACGAGGTCCAAAACGACTAATAACTTTTCCGGTTGTTGGGAGTGAAAATTGTGAAAGTAAATATCCTGAAGTAATCAAACCTTGAGAGAAATAGTCGGGTAAAATTTCAGGCGAAAATATTTCAGTTGAATCTAAAGCGGTTAGTAAAATTGCATGTTCGAATCCTTCAAGAACATGTAACGAGTCGGAATTGACATATTGTGCCTGCGCCGTTTTTAGCAAAAGGAGCAAGGAAAAACATGTAAAAATGATTGTTTTAAGCATAACGTAAATTTCGGACGTACAAAATACAAAACTTTTTTTATTTACAAAACTTTACAAGTGTAATAAAAATATACTTAAGCAATTTCCTTTCAACCTATGTTTTGAATCACGATAACATCTTGTTTAATAATCATTAACAAATATTCATTGAATTAATTTGAAGATTTTTTCCTCAAAAAAGCCATAAAAAGCAACATCCAACCGGCAATAAAACCGATACCGCCAAACGGCGTAATTGCTCCAATCCAAGTAATCCCGGTTATGGCAAGTACATACAAACTACCTGAAAATAAAACAATACCGGCTATCAGAAAAATGGCTGACCATTTTAGTAAATTAGAAGGTAGGGAAATTGAAAGAACACCAATCAGCAATAATCCGAGTGCATGATAAAAATGATATTCCACCCCTGTTTTGTATATCTGAATCATTTCAACAGATAGATGCGATTTTAATCCGTGTGCGCCAAAAGCGCCGATTGCAACTGCCAACGCCAAAAAAACGGAAGCTGTCATTATAATTGGTTTACTCATTTTATTAATAGTTACTTTAAGGACAAAAGTAACTTTTGAATTAGTAATTCCTGATATTTTCATCCAAAGAAAAATTTGATTTATTTACTACTTTTGTTATGGTAAATTATTTTAAAAATGACCGAAAAAGAGAAAAATCATATTAAATACCAACTAAAAACTGCGCTTTCAAAAGAGGTTGAAATATCGAAGATTATAATTTTTGGGTCATTTTTAAAAACAAACAATCCAAATGATATTGATGTAGCAATTTTTCAAAACAGTAATGAGATTTATCTTAATTTATCCATGAAATACAGAAAGTTGACACGAGAGATTGCCAAAATTATTCCTATTGATATTCTTCCATTAAAAGATAATTCTACTGGAAGTTTTTTGAATGAAATTACTGAGGGAGAAGTAATTTATGAAAGATGAAGCAAAAATATGGTTGAATTATGCAGAAGAAAACCTGAAATCTGCTGAAATTTTACTCAAAAGTTCATTGTTCAATCCTTGTTTGCAAAATGCCCAGCAATGCGTAGAAAAAGCTTTAAAAGCTTTGCTAATCGAAAAAGAAATTATTGCGAAAAAGAAGACACACGATATTTTCGAGCTTAATCTTCTTTTATTAAAAAGTGGAGTGTTTGTTGACATTTCAGAAGAAGAATGTGATTTAATCAACACTATTTACTTACCAACAAAATACCCATTGGGAAGTGCTTTACCGGACTTTGTTCCTGACCGGAAAATTTGCGAAAAAATCCTTGAAATTGCAAAACGAGTTTATCAGGACATTAAAAATCAATTATCAGAATAACCTTATTTCAATTATCCCCTTAAATAAAAACAGGATACCAAAGGACAGCCGTTTTCAAACACTTTGTGTAATTTGTATCAGATTAATCAAATTCAAAAAATGATAACAAGCAGAAATATATTTTCTTCATTTCCCGATTCGGAAGAATTGATGAAATTGTATGAGAATCAATCGGTAAAAGTAATTCCCAACATTAACGGACACATTCACACGCCACATTCGTTCAGCGCTTTTTCGGGCATCGAACAGGCATTTCAATTGGCAAAATCAGAAGGTGTTGAAGTTTTAGGAATCAATGATTTCTATACCACCGACGGTTATGATGAATTTGCCGGTTTGGCTCAGAAATACAAAATATTACCGTTGTTCAACATCGAATTTATGGCGCTGCAAAACCATTTGCAGGAAGCCGGAATTCGTGTAAACGATCCCAATAATCCGGGACGCACCTATTTTAGCGGAAAAGGGTTACGCCAACCCGCAAAAATGAGCGATGTTTCATTTAAAAAAATGAAGGATTTACAGGAAGAAAGCAATCGTCAAACTTACGATATGGTTGATAAACTGAACGGATTTCTGGCTGCGAATCATATTGATCTGCAATTCGATTCAAGGGAAATCCAATCCAGGCTTGCCAAAAATCTTTTCCGTGAGCGGCACATTGCTCAGGCAATCAGGATTGCAGTTTTTGAAAAGGAGAAAACTGAAGGAGGTAGAAAAGAATTACTTCAGAAAATATTTTCAGGGAAAGAGGTAAAAGCTTCATTGGAAAATGTGGCAGCGCTGGAAAATGAAATCCGTGGAAACCTCTTGAAATCCGGAGGTGCGGCTTTTGTACCTGAAGATCCGAAAGCTTTTCTTTCTCTCGAAGAGGTAATTGATTTAATAGTTGATGCAGGCGGAATTCCATGTTACCCTGTTTTACTCGACGATCCAAAAGGTGTTTGTACCGAATACGAAACAGACAAGGATAAATTACTGGAGGAACTGGTTAAAAACAACGTGTATTCAATTGAACTGATTCCGGGCAGAAATGATTTCAATATCCTGAAAGATTTTGTAACCTTCTTTTACAAAAACGGGTTTGTAATTACATTCGGAACAGAGCACAATACTCCTCAACTCGACCCAATGAAAATCACCTGTCGCGGCGGTGTTGAACTTGATGATGAATTGAAACAAATCAATTATGAGGGAAGTGCAATTATTGCGGTACATCAATATTTAGTTGCCAACAGGAAAGAAGGTTATTTAAAAGACAAAAAAGCCAAAATTTCAGAGAAAGATTACTTTGTTGAATTAGGGAAATCTGTGATATCAGAATTCTTAAAATAAATCAAAATATGTGTCCTATGTGTCTATGTGGTTTGATTTAAAAAGAACCACATAGGCACATAGAAAACATAGAAAAGACATAAATATGAAACCGGAAATAAAGGAATTAATAGAAGTATCACAGTATTACGGACAAAAAAAGGAATACGTAATTGCAGGTGGAGGAAATACTTCTTTTAAAGATGACAAACACCTCTGGATAAAAGCCAGCGGAATAAACCTTGCCACAATCAGTGAAAATGGATTTTGCGTTCTTGATCGCCAAAAGCTGAATAATATTCCAAATCAGCAGTTTTCCCCTGATCCAGTGCGGCGCGAAGAGGAAGTTAAAAATGCACTTTTAAATGCCCGGGTTGATCCGGGTTCTGGATTACGCCCCTCGGTTGAAACATCGTTGCACAACCTGTTCAACTACCGGTTTGTGATTCATACCCACATGACACTTGTTAACGGACTGATGGGCAGTAATATGGCAGAACAGAAAGCATCCGAAATTTTCGGAGAAGAAGTTTTGTATGTGCCTTATTGTGACCCGGGTTATATTTTGTTTATTCTTATTTCAGGTGAAATTGAAAAATACAATGCAAAATTTGGTCACGATCCAAAAATAGTGCTTATTCAAAATCACGGCATTTTTGTTGCAACCGATACCGTTGAGGAAATTCACGCTTTGTATTCTGGTGTAAAGAATAAGTTGAAGAGTACTTTTTCGGTTTTCCCCGAAATGGTTGAAATACCTGTTTCACAGGAATTAATAAAAGTTTTACCGGCAGTCAGAATGTTACTTTCCGAAGATAAACTGAAAGTGGCAACAGCATTTAACAGTTCGTGGGTGAATAATTATATTTCCAACAAAGAATCATTTAGCAAAGGAATTGCCCGGCCTTTCAATCCCGACCAGATGGTGTACTGCATGTCGGAATACCTTTTTATTGAAAACAGCAGTTCATTTGAAACTTTGATAGAAGAAACAAAAGCAAAAATTGATGATTTTAAAAGCAGAAAAGGAGCTGTTCCAAAGGTGATTTTTATTCAGAATAAAGGAGTTATTGTAGCAGAAGATTCACCGGTTTCGGCAAGCTATTTAAAAGATATTGTAAACGATTTTTGCGAAATCAGCTCATTGTCCAAAAATTTCGGCGGACCACACCCGATGACTGCTGAACAGGCTGCTTTTATCGAAAACTGGGAGGTTGAAAACTACCGCAAAAAAGTGTCGCTTGGAGGAAAACCGCAGGGCAGGCTCGAAAATAAAATTGTTGTGGTTACCGGTGCAGCCCAGGGTTTTGGTGCCGGGATAGCTGAAATTCTTCATAACGAGGGAGCTAATATTGTGGTTGCCGATTTAAACGAAGAAAAAGGAAAAGACTTTGCAGGGCAACTCAATTCAAAAGGAACAAAAAACAAGGCCTGTTTTATAAAAGTGAATGTTGGGGATGCTGAATCGGTTGAAAATCTTGTCAATGAAACGGTTTTGCAGTTTGGCGGTCTGGATGTTATGATTTCAAATGCAGGAATTCTTCGTGCCGGAAGTCTCGACGAAATGGATGCAGCCACTTTCGAACTGATGACAAAAATTAATTACACCGGTTACTTTCTTTGCTCTAAATATGCCCAAAGGGTGATGAAGATTCAGCATAAATTCAAACCGGGTTTATACATGGATATCATTCAAATCAATTCAAAATCAGGGTTGAAGGGAAGCAATAAAAACTTTGCTTATGCAGGTGGAAAGTTTGGTGGAATTGGACTAACTCAGTCGTTTGCACTTGAACTGATGCCTTTCAATATAAAAGTAAATAGTATTTGTCCGGGCAACTTTTTCGATGGACCGCTTTGGAGCGATCCCGAAAATGGTTTGTTTGTGCAGTACCTGAAAGCAGGAAAAGTACCGGGTGCCAAAACTATTGGCGATGTAAAAGCGTTTTACGAAGCACAGGTACCGGCGGGCAGGGGTTGCACGGCCGAAGATGTTGCGAAGGCAATATTTTATGTCGTCGAACAGGAATACGAAACTGGTCAGGCTGTGCCGGTAACAGGTGGACAGGAGATGTTAAGATAGTTTAAAGTTCAAAGTTTAAAGTAGGCAGTGGCAGACCGCAAGTAAAAGAAGCAAGAATATGAAAACAAAAGCGATAAGATTATACGGCAAAGAAGATTTGAGATTGGAAGAGTTTGAACTTCCCAAAATAAAGGAAGATGAAATACTGGCAAGTGTGGTGAGCGACAGCATTTGTATGTCGAGTTACAAAGCGGCCCACCAGGGAACCGATCACAAACGAATTCCAAATGATGTGGCTGAAAATCCCATCATTATCGGGCACGAATTCTCGGGTGAAATCATCGAAGTAGGCGCCAAATGGCAACATAAATTCAAACCCGGGCAGAAATATTCGATTCAGCCAGCCATTTATTACGAAGATGCCCCGTTAGGAGTTTTAAGCGCTCCTGGTTATACCTATCAGCATATTGGCGGCGATGCCACGTATGTAATTATTCCGAAAGATGTACTGGTGCAGGATTGCCTGCTGGTGTACGATGGACCGGGATTTTATCCCGCTTCGCTTGCTGAACCACTGAGTTGCGTAATAGGTGCAATGCATGCCAATTATCATACAAAACCGGGTTCATACATCCACCAGATGGAAATTGTGCAGGGCGGAAAAATGGCAATTCTGGCCGGAGTTGGTCCGATGGGACTGGCAGCTATTAATTATGTTGTCAGTCGTAAAGATCGCAAACCGTCGTTCCTGGTAGTGACCGACATTGCACAGGACCGGCTCGACCGAGCTGCTGAAATCTTCCCTGTGGCATGGGCAAAGGAAAATGGTATTGAACTGATTTACCTTAATACTGGAAATATTGAAAATCCTGTTGCAAAACTGAAAGAGATTGCAAGTGGTGGTTACGACGATGTCTTTGTTTTTGCACCAGTAACTCCGGTTGTTGAACAGGGTGATGCCATTCTTGCGCACGATGGTTGCCTTAATTTTTTTGCAGGGCCATCGAATCCTGAATTCTCGGCAAAAATGAATTTCTACAACGTGCATTACGCCTACACACACATTGTGGGAACTTCGGGCGGAAACAACGACGATATGGTTGAAGCACTGGATTGTATGAGCAAAGGACTCGATCCTGCGGGACTGGTAACTCACGTAGGCGGACTGAATTCTGTTATTGAAACAACTTTAAATCTTCCGAATATTCCGGGAGGAAAGAAACTGATTTATACTCATAAAAACCTTCCGCTGGTTGCTATTTCCGATTTTGAGGATCTGGGAATAGAAGACTCGTTTTATGCCGAATTAGCAAGACTGGTTGCCAAAACAAAAGGTTTGTGGAACGTGGAAGCGGAAGAATATTTGCTGAAAAATGCACCCGAGATTTAGTTTATTAAAATTTTCCAAAGTTTCGAACTTTGGAAAATCTGTTGATTAGAAAAGTATAGAACGATAACTGATTTGCAAAAAGAACTTGAAATAGCGCTGAAAGCCGCCCGTGCAGGAGCCAAAGTTGTTTTTGAAAATTTCGGAAAATCAAAAGATTCGCGGGTAAAAGGCAATGCAAAAGGGCTGGTTACAGCAACCGATTTGGCTGCCGAAAAAGCTATTCTTGATATTCTTTCTGCCGAATCGGATTACACAATTTTAAGCGAAGAAAGTGGTAGTCTGAAAAAAGATGGTGGTCCGGTTTGGGTGGTCGATCCACTGGACGGAACCAATAATTTTGCCCGTTCACTTCCTCTTTTTGCTGTTTCAGTTGGTTTAATAGAAGGAAATGAATCGCTCGTTGGTGTAATTATCGATGTGGTTAATAATAAGGAATATTACGCAGTAAAAGGTGGTGGCGCTTTTTGCAATGGAGAAAAAATTATTCATCCAAAATTCGATACTGAGTATATTCCGATGTTGTTTTTAAATCACGGTTACGCCGAAGTTGACCGGAATAAATTCAAGGAACTCAGCAAACTGCTCGCATCTGATTTCAATACATTAAAACTGGGCACTACAGCGCTCGAACTTTGTTACATCGCCAGTGGTTCGGTGGATGGTTTTATATGCTCGGGCGACGAACTATGGGATTTTGCAGCCGGAATTGTAATTGTTCAGGAAGCCGGTTGTATTTTTACCGACTGGCAGGGAAAACCCTGGAATGGAACACATTCACATCTGCTCATTACACGACCTGAAATTCACAATGATTTGGTAAAAATTATTGAGGATTTGCAGTAACACAAAAATTTACCTGACAAGATTGATTATTGGTAGAAAATAATCACATTCAATCCAGCTGAATACAGATTAACTTTCATCAATTCATTGAGTAACGGAGTAAAAGAGTATCTGAAAACAGGTTCAACACGAATTCCAAAACGCTGATACATTTTGAATTCAGCTCCAAATCCAGCCAGCCCTGTCAGACTTATTTTATTGTAGTCGTAATCATTTTCGAAATTTTCGTGGATTTCGGTTCCGTCGCTGAATTTCATGTAACTCTTGCTTTTGTCATCCAAAAGGAAATCTGTTGAAACTCCCGCCGATACATACATTCTGATTCGTTTCTGCAGGAAATAGTAATTCAGTTTGATTGGAACTCCAAGATAATAATAATGATAACTCGTGATAGACCTTTCCGGAATTGCGGGGTCATCCGCTTGATTCAATCCATTATTCGGAGTTATATAATCATCTTTGTTAACATCAAAATTATATGTTTTGTCAGAAAACTGAATTCCTGATTCAAATTCATATTTTTCATTTGCCAAATACCGAACAGAAAGACCTGTTGTAAATCCAAACGCCGGAACTTCCCAATCGTTTAACTGATTCATTGCAAAATCATAGTCAGGATTATTTGAATGCAAACTTCGGTAGGAATAATCCGGCGAGAAATTAACCCCAAATGCTAACTTTTTGGTTTTGGGTTCTTCTGTCTGACTTTTAGCGCAGAAAGAAAGTAACACGAAAAGAATCAAGGGAATAACTGAAAATTTCATCTTGTATTATTGCTTGAGTTATTGATATGGTTTTTGTAAAAACGCAATAACAAAGATAAAATTATCCGGCAATAAAAACTTTGTTTTACCGCTTTCCTTCCAGTTCCCGCAAATGCTCCATCTTTTTTCTTTCAAGAAAACCTTTGATTGTTTCTTCGTGCTCTTTTACCCTTTTATTGCCAAATTCGTAGATTTTATGTACAAGCCCGTCGAGAAAATCGCGGTCGTGCGAAACAAGAATCAATGTTCCATCGAAATCCATCAACGCCTGTTTCAGAATGTCTTTGGTGCGAATATCGAGGTGGTTGGTAGGTTCATCAAGTATCAGCAGGTTTACGGGTTCGAGCAACAGCTTAATCATTGCCAGCCGGGTACGCTCACCACCCGAAAGTACGGTGACAAACTTATCCCAGTCGTCACCACCAAACATAAAAGCACCCAGAATATCTTTGATTTTTGTACGGATATCGCCTTTTGCAACATCATCGATGGTCTGAAAAACGGTCAGTTTTTCATCGAGCAGTGAAGCTTCGTTTTGCGAAAAGTACCCAATCATCGAATTGTGGCCAAGCGTCAGCGTTCCGCCGTGTTCAATCTCACCCATTATTGCTTTTACCATGGTGGTTTTTCCTTCGCCGTTTTTTCCAACAAACGCCACTTTGTCGCCACGGTGAATGGTAAATGTTGCATCAGAAAAAATAAGTTTTCCATCATACGATTTTTCCACCTGATCAGCAATTACGGGAAAACTACCGGACCGCGGTGACGGGGGAAACCGCAACCGTAAATGAGAAGTATCAATCTCGTCAACTTCAAGTATTTCAAGCTTTTCGAGCATTTTTACACGCGACTGCACCTGCAATGTTTTCGAGTAAGTTCCTTTAAATCGTTCGATAAACTGTTCTGTATCGGCAATCATTTTTTGCTGTTCGTCGAATGCTTTTTGCTGCTGTTCGCGTCGTTCTTTTCGTAATTCGAGGTATTTCGAATAATTTACTTTGTAATCGTAAATACGTCCCATCGTAACCTCAATTGTCCGGGTGGTAATATTGTCAACAAAAGTGCGGTCGTGCGAAATCACAATTACCGCTTTTGCTTCGTTTACAAGAAAATCCTCCAGCCACTGCACCGACTCAATATCGAGGTGATTGGTGGGCTCGTCAAGCAAAATAAGGTCGGGTTTTTTGAGCAGGATTTTTGCCAGTTCAATACGCATTCGCCAGCCACCGCTGAATTCACTGGTTGGTCGTTGAAAATCGGCGCGTTCAAATCCCAGTCCGAGCAGTATTTTTTCAACTTCAGCATCAAAATTAATTTCACCCTGACTGTATAGTTTTTCGCTGAGTTCCGATACCTGTTCTATGATTTTACTGTATTCGTCCGATTCGTAATCGGTTCGAATAGTGAGTTGGTGGTTTAAATCTTCAAGCAAGATTTGCATATTTAGTACCTCAGCAAAAGCCTGCGATGCTTCTTCAAAAAGACTGCGTTTGTTTTCGGTCATCAAATGTTGCGGAAGGTAAGCAATTACAGCATCTTTTGGCGCAGATATTTTCCCGTTGGTTGGAGTTTGAGCACCAGCTATAATTTTCAGCAAAGTCGATTTGCCGGCACCGTTTTTACCCATCAAAGCAATTCGGTCTTTGTCGTTTACCACAAAGTTGATGTCTTTAAATAAACTAGTTCCGCTAAATTCTACCGCCAGCCCGTCAATTGAAATCATGAATGAATTTTAAAAATCAGGCGGCAAAGATAATGAAATGATGATGGGTTTGACAGCCTAAATTTATGGTTTGCGGTAATTCATAGAGACGCACAGCCGTGCGTCCTTTATTGCCCGTCGTTTGCAACGAGGGGTAAGCTGAAAAGAGTTTGCAACTCATTTTATTAAATTTATTTGATTGTTTTTCAGGTTACTTCAGAAATCATTTTTATAAAAAGGTAAAACTGATAACAGGAATAATAAATCAAAAGCATTAAAAAATGCAGAACAACCCAGCTCATTTTACAAACGAGGGGCAGAGAAGTAACACAAAATAAAAATCCTAACTTTAGCCCGGAAAATACAGCGCAACAGAATAGATTTTGTTTGAAACATGAGTACTGCAAAAATATCCATCCGCTTTTTTGAAGACCGCGAAGTACGGGCCGTTTGGGACGAACAAAATGCCAAATGGTGGTTTAGCGTACTGGATGTTGTTGCCGTGCTCACCAATCAGGACGACTATACCAAAACCCGCAACTACTGGAAATATCTTAAAGCCAAATTAAAGAAAGAAAACAGCCAAGTGGTTAGTGCCACTACCCAGTTGAAATTTTTGGCACCTGACGGTAAAAAGCGTTTGGCAGATATGTTGGATTATACCGGAATCATTGCTTTAGGAAAGGAATTCCCTGGCAAAAAGGCAAACCGGTTTATTGATTGGTTTACCTTCAGCGATGAAAGCATCGACGGAAAAAGCAAAACAAAAGCCTATGCCCTGTTTGAAAGCTCGTTTATCGACAGCATTGAAGTGGGCACAACCAAAGGGTTGCAACAAATTCATGCCTATTTGTTTGGCGGATTGTATGATTTTGCTGGGCAAATCAGGCAAAAAAATATTTCAAAAGGCGGTTTTCAGTTTGCCGTTTCCCACTTTTTAGGGGGCACTTTAAAGCAAATCGATGCCATGCCCGAAACCACATTCGATGAAATTGTACACAAATATGTGGAAATAAACATTGCACACCCGTTTATGGAAGGCAATGGCAGAAGCGCCCGAATCTGGCTGGATTTGATACTAAAAAAACGCCTCAGAAAATGTATTGACTGGAGTACCATCAGTAAACAGGATTACATGAACGCCATGAAGCTCAGTCCGACAAATAGCGATGTACTGAAAACACTGCTGGAAAAAGCGCTCACCACCAGAATAAACGACCGCGAAATGTTTATGAAAGGAATTGACTACTCTTACTACTACGAAGAAAATGAATAATGAATATGCTGTAAAAAGGCAATGATTAAAGCAGTGTATTATTTCCCCTGATTTCTCTGTCTCTCAAAAAGTTCCTGCTGAATAAAAGATCCGAACTGCTGTTCAAAACCATCGAGTGGCGCTTTGGCTGCTGCAAATTTTACTTTGTGATTTTGGTCAAGCAGAAAACATTGCGGGAACGATTTTACTTTATACTGATTGATAAATTCACTGTTTTCGTCAACCAGTATTATTCCCGGCACTTCGTTTCCGGCAAAGAATTTTTTCATTTCTACATCGTTCGTTTTCCGCAACACAACACAAATTTCAAGATGCTTTTGAAATTTCTGCTGAATGGCGGGCAGGTATTTTAAATGCTCGCGGCAAACCGCCATTTCGGTGTCAGCAAAAATGACGTATTTGTATTTTCCGTTATTCTGATTGGTGCATTTACTCTGACCATCAAAGTTTTTCAGACAAATGGTGGGTGCGACAGTGCCAATTTGTAAATGGGTGATTTTTTCAGAAATATTCAACGCCGTTTCGCGAATTATTTTGTTTTGATGACTGGTAAAACGAGTCGATTTTATCATTTGCTGAATAGCTGTTCTCGAAAAATCGCCCGAGTAATAAGCATCGTGCAGCATTTTTAACAAAACCAAATCTGCAGTTTCGCCCTGAATTTTGTATTTGGTTTTGATGTGATTGGTTAAAAACGAAATATTTCCCTGATTTACTGCTTTGCGAATTTCGTCGCCTTTTACCGATTTTGCATCAAAACTCAGTAGCCCGGTAAATGTTTTATCGAACAAACCCGTAAAAGCAGGGTGCAGCCAGAATTGTTGTTTTATGCCGTTAAACAAAGCTGAATAATCTTCTGGTTTTAACCGGAAAGCTTCTGTTTCAATCATTTTCAGCGATAATAATTTATGATTGATAAAAGCTTCTGATTTTATTGCAGCAAATTTTTTGTCGATAAAATAAATTACCGAATCGTAAATTGGTTTCGACTGCCGGAAATACAGCTGGTCGAAGTATTTGTCGGTTAACTGGTTGAGTTGGGATGTAAAATCGGATACCAGGTTGGAGATTTGTTGTTTGTTTTCTGTGGCAAACCAAAACGATACCGGCTCGAAGTAGGGATTTTTTTGGTCTGCAAAGGTTTTTTCGCGAGGTGGTGGAAGTTGAAGTTTGATGGTTTGATTAGGTTCGAGGAAAAGTAATCCGCGATAAATGCCAAAATCGCAAAAAACAAAATCTGTGGTTTGTGTTTCAATGATTTTTGTGCATTTCCCTGCTTTATCGAATTCAAGCGAAAAAGCAAGTTTTGTTGTTGACGAAACAGGATCGGAATAACTGTAAAAGCTGAGTTTTTGCCCTGCATATTTTGGGTTGTCACATTGAATTGTAACCGAAGCAAAACTGGTTGCTGAAATGAGGATTAGGAAAAACAAAGGGAATAAAAGGCGCATATTAACTGGTTGTCTTTTTGCTGTTCACTTTAAACTCATTCATATCAAGACCTTTGGGTAAAAAGATGCTGGCATCGCCGCCATGAAAAACAATGTCGCGGATAATAGTGGCGTTTATCGGTGTATGTTCTGGTAGAGTCAGTAAGAAAACAGTTTCGATTTCGGGATGCATTTGTTTGTTTACCTGTGCAATTGCCCTTTCGTATTCAAAATCAGACGAAGTTCGCAAACCACGGAGAATGTAAGCTGCTTTAACTTCCTTGCAGAAATCAACGGTCAATCCGTCGTGAAGCCTCACCTCAATTTTTTCAACATCTTTAAAAACCTGGTTTATCCATTTTAACCTGCTCTCGATCGGGAAAAACGATTTTTTGTTGGCGTTATACCCAATCATGATTATGATTTTATCGAAAAGAGGGAGTGCGCGGCGGACAATCGATTCGTGACCGATGTGGAATGGATCGAACGACCCTGGGAAAATGGCAATTTTTTGCATAATTTTCAATTTGTTGCAATTCCTTTGCTTTCGTTATAAAGAATTTCCGGATCTAAATCCACTTCATTGGGCCATTCAACTGTATCAAAACTCATTCTAACTTTTTTGAAAAGTTTTAAATCCTTCAATTCTTTGAATATTCCAAGACTGAGATATGGTTTCATATCAAAGACTTTAACCTCTCCGTTATCGAAAGTTAGAATAAGTGTGTAATCTGGGCCAGCTTTAACTCTTTTTAATTCCCGTTCCATTTTTTTATTTTAATGGTTCAATTTTAAAAGGTATTTCGCCGTTTTGACAAAGTTCCCAATTTGCTAAAAGCTCATCTTTATGAATTTCAATCCAGGCCAAAACGAGTTTTAGTTGTCGCGAAGGTAGTGTTCCATTGATAATTTCGCCATCCAAAATCTTTACCGATGCTTTATATTCCTGAAAATATGCGTGAATATGGGCCGGATTATGCTCTTTTGGAGCATAATACATTCGAATAATTATTCCGAAAAACATCGATAGCGTTGGCATCTTCTAAAGAGCTTTGTACAAAAATAAAGAAATAAAACTTACAATTTAAAATTGTTATCTATTTAGATGTTTCAAAAACGATATTTCAAATTAGTTTATTGCCGATATAACTGTGTTCATATTTATTTTTACAGATAATCAGCAGAAATCATTTATTTTGTTGAGTATAGAAATTATTTAAAAAAACCTTGAAACAGAAGGCTGAAAAAATCTGGTGGATATTTGCTTTTTTGATGGTAGCGCTGGTGTACCTGTTTGGATTGTTTATTGATTTAACGGGCGATTCAGGTTTGTATGCCGCAATTTCGCGTCAAATGGTGGAATCGGGCGACTGGTTTAACCTGAAAATAAACGGCAATGCGTACGATCAGAAACCACACCTGTTTTTCTGGCTGGCCGGATTGGGAATCCAGCTTTTCGGAAATTCGAATTTTGCTTTTAAGTTATTTCCATTCATTTATGGAATGGCAGGTATTTATTTTACTTACCGGCTCGGGAAACAGCTTTTTTCTGAGGAAGCAGGTAAATGGGCAGCCTTAATTGTAGCCACCTCGCAAATATTTTTTCTCTATTTTTTCGATTTTCATACCGACTCGGTTTTGCAAACCGGAGTAGTACTTGCTTTGTGGCAACTTGCGGCATATCTTCAAAATAAAAAATGGACTAATTTTGTTCTTGGCTTTTTGGGAGTTGGTTTGGCCATGCTGTCGAAAGGTCCGGTTGGTGCAATTCTACCGTTTTTTGCTGTTTTGCTGCATCTCGTTTATCAAAAAGATTTCAGACAGTTATTTCACCCAAAATGGTTGCTGGGATTACCAGTTATACTGATTATTATCTCCCCTTCACTGATTCATTTGTACAATAGTTTTGGTTTTGAAGGAATAAAATTCTACTTCATAACCAACAATTTTGGCCGGATTACCGGAGAATATGCAGGTTCGAGTACCGATTACTTTTTTTATCTCCATACACTTTTGTGGGCATTTTTACCCTGGACAATTATAGTTCTGACAGCAATTTATTCAACTATAAAAGACTGGATTTTAAATAAAAAGGAAAATCGATGGAGTATTTTTTTATTGGGAAGCGTCATAGTTTTGGTATCAATACTGAGCATTTCAAAAGGAAAGGCTCCCAATTATTTTTTAATTGCAATCCCTCCAATCGCTGTAATAGCTGCCAACTGGATGGTTCAGTTCAGGACAACTCCGGAGACCAGTCAACGCAGGTATTTGATCTCACAAGTTGTATTTGCTTTGATACAATTTATTTTTCTGATTTTTTTAATCTTTGTTTTTTCAGAAAATAAAATCAGGATTCCGGCAATTTCTGCAGTTGTTTTACTCATGGTTATTTTTGTAACAGTAAAAACCGAAATTCATTCTTTTCAGAAAATAATTCTGAGTTCAATAGTACTTGCAGGGATCTTAAATTTATTTTTAAATGCAAAAGTTCTTCCCGATTTGTATTCGTACCAGGGAGCACGCCAGGTATTAAAGTTGTACGAAGCCGAAAACAGACCCGGAGCCCAACTATATAATTTCGAACTTGAAGAATATGGTTTATTTTTTTATTCCAGGCAACCGGTTGAAAATGTGGATAACTGGGATCGATTATACCAGGTTATGGAAAAACCCGGAACATGGATTTATACCAACGAGATAAAATACAACGATATCATTAAAATGAATTATAATATCGATACGGTTTACCAAATCAGACAACGGGGAATGAACCGTGTGAACCTGAAATTTTTGAACCCGAATACACGGGAACAATCATTAAAAACAAATTTTCTGATAGTAACCGGAAGTACCGGTGAAGAATAAATCGGGTTTAAACACGTTGTTTTTTATAACAATTATATCTTTGCGCAATTATTTTTTATTCAGTCATTTTGCATGGAAAATCATAAAAAGCTTTCTATCGTAATTCCGGTGTACAACGAGGCAAAAACCATTCACGAAATTTTAAACCGTGTGTTAAAAATTGAGCTGAATTATGGTTTTATTAAGGAAATTATTCTTGTTAACGATTTTTCAACCGATAATTCGGGCGAAGTAATCAACAACTATATAAATAATCACCCTGAAGCAGACATGAAATTATTTCACCAGCCAGTGAATATGGGAAAAGGAGCTGCGCTTCACCGCGGAATTGCTGAAGCTACCGGTGACTGTATCATCATTCAGGATGCCGATTTGGAATACGATCCGCGCGAATATAATGATTTGCTGAAACCTTATTTCGAAGCAGATGCTGATGTGGTTTACGGATCTAGATTCATGGGTGGGCACCCGCACCGGATTTTGTTTTTCTGGCATTCAATCGGTAACAAAATACTCACATCTGTATCGAATATGTTTACCAATTTAAACCTGAGCGATATGGAAACCTGTTATAAACTTTTTCGTGCCGACGTGATTAAAAATATTAAACTGAAGGAAAACAGGTTTGGATTCGAACCTGAAGTAACAGCTAAAATAGCCAGGATACCAAAAATCAGGATTTACGAGGTTGGCATTTCGTATTACGGACGTACATACGAAGAAGGTAAAAAAATTGGCTGGCGCGATGGTTTAAGGGCGTTTTATTGTATTGTAAAATACAATGTATTCAGCAGGTAAAATTTCAGTATTTATAAATGCAAAAGATCGACGAAAAGAAACTGTTAATTGCAGGATTAGTTTTAACTGGTCTTGTTTTTTCGGTACTTGCATTTAATACTGAAATTCCTGAAGGTGGAGCCGATAATTATGCTCACTTCAATATAGCACGATGGGCTTTTCGTTACCCGCACCTTTTTCTCGATCACTGGGGAAAACCGGTTTTTACCATTTTATCAGCACCATTTGCACAGTTCGGTTTTGCAGGGGTCCGAATTTTCAATACCTTTTGCGGACTTCTTACCGCATGGTACACCTGGAAACTGGCTGAATTACTAAAATTTAAATATTCGTGGTTTGCAGCTGTTGTGGTAATTTTCACGCCCATATATTTTATCATGATGTCAACCGGAATGACTGAAGTAGTTTTCAGCTTAATCCTCGTTATTTCGGTTTATTTTTTTTTCAGAGAGAAATACATTCTTTCTGCAATTACAATTTCATTTATCTTTTTGGCCAGAACAGAAGGACTGGCATTTTTGCTTCCGTTTCTTATTGCTTTAATCCTGAAAAAACAATACAAAGCAATTCCTTTTCTGGCAACCGGTTTCGTGGTTTTCAGTTTTATCGGTGGAATTTATCATTATCACGATTTTTTATGGCTGATTAACGAAAGACCTTATGCAACGGGCGGTCCTTCGGTTTATGGAAAGGGAAGCTGGTATCATTTTTTCACAGTAATGCCCAATTATTTTGGGTTAACACTGCGGGTTTTACTCCTTTTGGGAAGTGTTGCAGTAATTGTGAAATGGATTCAGGATAAAGCAAAATTGACCGGCGAAGCATTTTTACTGATTCTTTTGATACTTGGAACTTTCTGGGGTTATTTTTTTATTCACAGCTACCTGTGGTGGAAAGGCGAAACTTCAGCCGGGTTGCAGCGTGTTATGGCTGGTGTATCACCGATGATTGGAATAATGGCCATTGTTGCAGCGAACTTTGCTGCCAAATATATTCGGTTGAAAACCATAAAAATTGCAGTTTTGGCTGTTTTATCGGCATTACTTGTATATGATTCTGTTGATTTTTATAAACGTTCGATAGGTTATGATTTAACTGCTGAAGTATTGAAACGAACAACCAAATGGTTAAAGGAATCGGGAAGTGTGAACCATAAACTGGTTATGCACAATCCTTATTTTTCATTTGCCACCGAAATCGATGCCTGGGATAACAACGTGGTTCAATACGGTTTTAGTAATAATGATGCTCCTGAAACCGGGTTACCCGACAGTACAATTTTTATCTGGGATGCTCATTTTTCGCCCAACGAAGGAAGATTGCCTCTCGAAAAAATAATAAGCAATCCAAATTTTGAAGTGGTTCAGCTTTTCGAACCGGTTGTGCCGTTTAAAGTTTTTGGCAATAACGATTACAGGATTATCATTTTCAGGAAAATAACAAACTCAGGAGCAAATAACAGGTTGATTCTTGAAAAACTAAAGAACGACCAAATCGATAAAACCATTTATTACAGGGAAGAATTAAACTTTGATATTCTTTTTCAGGATCAGAATCTGGAAAACAGACGGATAAAATCGGAAACTGACAGTTTGAATTCAGTTTTTAATCTGAATGAAACTGAGTTTAGTCCGGCATTTCAAATAACAGAAGATAAAATCGATACAAAAATTAAAAACAAATTTCGGGTGACAGCTGATTTTTACCTTCGGGATTCGATAGGACAAAACCGTTTAATAATGGTGTTTTCGGCTGAAACTGAAAACAAGTCGTATCATTATTTAACTTCAGGAATTGGCGAACAAACCCCCGAAAAAAATGTTTGGTACAAAACAGATTTTATTTTTAGCTTACCCAATGAATTAAAAGACGGGACGATGATAAAAATATATGTCTGGAATATGGATAAACACTATGTTTTGATGGATAATTTCAAGGTTGAAATTTCAAAACAGACTGGAAATTAGAATATGAGTGAGATAACAGGAAATTCAAAATACGGGACAGATACACTGGAAGTGATTTCGGAAGCACATCATTTTAACCGTTGGATGTACGAGACCATTAAACCACATTGCAGGGGCGAAATTCTGGAAATTGGAAGCGGAATTGGAAATATTTCACAGTTTTTTATTAACGACGGGGCTTCCATTTCGCTGAGTGACATTGAAAACAGTTATTTCCCGATTCTGAAAGAAAAGTTCGGGGAAAGCAAAAACCTGAAAGGAATGTACCGGCTCGATTTTTCGGATAAAAATCTTGAAAAAAATCATCCTGAAATGATCGGCCGTTTTGATACTATTTTTGCTTTAAACGTGGTTGAACACATTCCCGATCACGAACAGGCATTGAAAAATGCCTTGAAAATGTTGCGGAAAGGAGGTAAAGTGGTGATACTTGTTCCTGCTTTTCAATGTCTTTACAACGGATTCGACAAACAACTCGATCATTGCCGCCGTTATACTCAAAAGTCGTTGCAAACACTACTCGAAAGCAGCGGTTTTGAAATAAAACACCGTCAGTTTTTTAATTTTATCGCTATTTTTGGCTGGTTTATTTCCGGTTCAATTTTGCGAAAAAGTATTATACCGGGTGGCCAGATGAGGTTTTACGATGCAATGGTTCCAGTTTGGAAAATACTTGATTTTTTTACTAAAAAGCTGGTTGGAATTTCAGTAATTCAGGTGGGTCTCAAATCATAATTATTCAGATTTTAGAAAATGATTCAGCTTAATATTTCGAAAACAGCAATTGCCCTGCTTATTTTTATTTGTGCGTGGTATGGCAAAAACCTCGATACCTGGGGTAAAAACAAGGTCATTCAGAATGATGTGATTTCGTATTACGCCTATTTGCCGGCAACTTTTATTTTTAACGATTTAACTTTCGAATTCACCAAAACATTGCCTGCCGATTTTGAAGGTCAGATTTGGTTGCAAACGGCGCCAAACGGAAAACCAATTTTACGAATGACCATGGGAATGGCCATTTTATGGATACCTTTCTTTTTAATTGCACACGCATTGGCTCACCTGCTTGGAGTTTCAACGCTGGGTTATTCGTGGCCATACAGTTTATCGATTTTTGTGGCCACCCTGTTTTATCTTTTTATTGGCCTTGTATTTTTGAGGAAAACGTTGTTGCGTTATTTTTCTGAAGTAGCAACTGCTGTAACACTTATTTTACTGGTACTTTCAACCAATATGTTGTTTTACGTGGTCTCTGAACCCGGAATGACACATGTTTACAACTTTGGACTTATTTCAGCTTTTATTTACTTCTCTTTGAAATGGATTGAAATTCTTTCTCCCACTCCTGTGGAGACGGTCGGGGAGAGGCCGGTTGGGAAAAGGCTTTTCTACACTATTTTACTTGGTCTTTTAGCCGGAATTATTGTTCTCATCCGTCCGGTGAACATACTTGTACTTCTTTTCCCGGCATTAATCGGAATAACTTCGTTAAAAGAATTTACCGAACGGATTCAGAAAAACTGGAAATTGATTTTAATCGCGGGAGGTACGGCATTTTTGGTTTTAGTTCCGCAAATGATTTACTGGAAAGTACAAACCGGGCATTTCCTGTTTAACTCATACATGGATCAAGGGAAATTTTATTTCTTTAAACCACATGTTATCGACGGGCTTTTCAGCTATCGCAAAGGCTGGTTAATTTATACCCCGGTGATGATATTCGGTTTTTTGGGATTTATCTGGTTTAAAAAATATGCATCGAACCTGGTTTTACCGGTTTTGGTTTTTGCTGTAATTAATATTTATGTGGTTTACAGCTGGTGGTGCTGGTGGTATGGTGGCTGTTACGGCTCGCGCCCTATGATCGATATGTACGGAATTATGGCAATTCCGCTGGCAGCTTTTCTCGAACGGATGTGGACAAGTAAAATATGGTTAAAAGGTACAGTAGCAGTATTACTGGTTGGTTTAATCTGGTTGAATCAGTTTCAAATCAATCAGTACCGCACCTCGCTTTTGCACTGGGACAGCATGACAAAGGGAGCTTATTGGGGAATTTTTGGAAAGAAAACCTGGCCCGAAGGTTACGATAAAATGATTAAAGTACCCGATTACGAAAAAGCGCTGAAAGGGGAAAAGGAGTATTAGCCAGAGGTATTATTTATTTTTGAGGAATTGAATCTTTATAAGAATTGCTATTCTGTTTCTATAGAAAGCATCAAGAATTATTTATTACTGAACAATCAGTTTTTCAATAATAGAACTTCCATTTTGCTTTACAATTACAAAGTATAAACCGGAAGTATAATCAGATACATCAATTGTATTGGATTTTGTCTGAATTACTTCCTGGTAGATAAGTTTGCTATTGATATCATATATCTCCAGTCTTCCGTTATTTATGTTATTAATTTCAATATTGATTATTTTATCGCAGGGGTTTGGGAAGATGTGAATTGAAATATCCTCTTTATTAATACCCTTATTATTAACCAAAATACTATCAGTTGAAAAATATACATTAGGACTGTCGGTCGTATCAATTTTTGCTATTTTATCTGCAGGTGGAAAAGGCATCTCCCATACACGAACTCCATACAACGTTGGCATATTAGACAAATTCAAAATTGTATTACAATTGTCCCCTTCGCAAGACAATAAGTTTATGTTTTTTGATAGATTCAATCCTGTTAACCGATTGCCACCACAGGATAATGAAGTTAATAAGGTACAATTTTTTACATTCAGATAAATCAACCAATTATTGCTGCAATCAAGTACTTTCAAATTGATAAATGCTTCAATGCCGGTCAAACTTGAAATGTTTTTTCCACTTATATCAAGAGAGGTTACTGCTTCTGCTTCAGAATAACTTATTTTCCTGTTATTATTTGTGTCAATTTCAGGAATTCTCAGGGCATTTTTGAAATTCTTATCTGGTATAATTAAATTGTCCTGTTTCCAGCATTCAATAGAAAAATTAATATTTGGACTACCATCTTTTACTACTTTCCATGAATTAAAAGGCAACTCCCATACACACACCTGATATAAATTCGGCATATCCTGTAAATTTATACTTCCTAAATTCTCGCAATCCGACATATCCAGGCTGCCAAATTGGTTCCCACCACTATCTAAAACTTTTAAAGAATAACAACCAGTAAGGTCTAAATTGGTCAATTTGTTCATCTGACAATTCAGATATTTTAATGAATCACAACCAGATAAGTCAAGACTGATTAATTTATTATTCGGACAATTCAATTCAGTTAAAGCACTATGTTTAGGAACAATGAGATTTGTTAATTGACAACCTGGGCAATCCAACCATGTCAATAATTTATTATTGGATATATCAAGACTGTTTAATTGACTACCACCGCATTGCAGTCTTAACAAAGCTGCATTCTTGGATACATTAAGACTAACCAGATTCTCGCTACCACACCGTAAATCCTCTAATAAGTTATTCTTTGAAAGCTCCAGATTTGAAATCGGATTATCAAAACACGCTAAAAAAACTAAAGCTGTATTGTTTGATAAATCTAAATTGGTTAGCTGATTGAAAGTGCAAAATAGCTCATTTAATTCGATGTTTTTTGATAAATCCACACTCTTTAGCTGGTTCCCATTACAGTCAAGAGATTTCAAGGTTTTACATTCAGAAACATCCAGAAAAGCCAACAAGTTTGAACTACATTTTAGTTTATTTAAATTAATAAATGCTTCGATCCCTTTTAGGTTAGCTATGAATCTATCACTTACATCTAAATCTTTTACAAATGAACATTCATTGAAACTAACCTCTCCATCATTATTTTTATCGACCCCCAATGAAATTAAAGCATTTTTAAAATTGGCATCAGGTATGTCAATATTCTGTGCATTAGTGAAGTTGAGTAAAAACAGAAATATAATATTTAGAAGTAGTTTTTTCATCTTTTAGTTTTGATGTCAGGTTGGCTAAAAATTTTATAAAATTAAATTATCCCGCTAACAAAATGAAAAACAATGTACTTTTAATTTAACTAAAGGATTTTATAAATCTCGTTTTACGTTAAATGCTATCTTATTTTAATTTTCAATACCTGAAAAAGTTACCTGAAAAACGATTTCTGTTGTTTTAGGATTAAAATAAACGGTGTCTTTTTCAATTTCAAAGGGAGAACCATTTTCCTCAGATAGTTTGCTGATTGTCCGGTTGTAAAGTTCTTCTTCGTTACGTTCAAGATAGAGATATACTTTTTTCCCGGAATCAATAATTTTCTTTGCATTAAATTTTTCTCCCCAGTATTTCATGGTATTATCCCAGGTGAAAAAATTATAGGTATTTGGATACAATTTTGCAAGTATGGGTGCATACTCCTCCCTCTTTTTATAGCTGGCCCAAACGGTGCTGTACATTAAAGTATATTCAATAAACGGACAGCCATAGTTTTGTGATGCAATTATTTTGTAACTGTCGTTTTCAAGCGACTGAGCCACGTGCCAGGTCGGCATTCTGTTAGCGATATCCGTTCCCATGGCTTCAGTTTTTACAGGCAACCATTGTTTGTTAAACTGAACGTTCCAGAATAGTACAGCTACAATTCCGATATTGATTAAATAAGTAGTTATTTTTTTTGGGTAGAACTTTTTAACCAGCTCCGCAATAATGAAAATCATCAGCGGCGAAAGCATTAAAACCGGTATAAAATAGCGATGAGCATAATGTTTACCTACCATTATAATCTGCAGTGAAACTGCGATTATAACTGCAATTGCAAAAAGCGAAATTCTTTTTTCGGCTTTTTTTCTGAAATAAACAAGATAAGCAGCTAAAACCGCTATCAGGCTGAAAAACACGTAGAAATACCGTTTTTCGTAACCATACAATTCTTTCAGATTTGTTCCGAGTGAGGCAAAATCGATGATGTTCGATTCACCGCCGCCATATTGTCCGCTGTGCATAAACAGGTTTTTCACCCAACCCCAGAAAAAACCAAATTGAAGGGTCATTGGAAAAGCAATGATAAAGAACAACAATATTGCTGAAACTCCAAAAGTCAGTTTCTTTTTCCACCCTTCAACAACTACCAGTGGAATAATCCAAAGTGGCAGGAAAGTGAGTTTGATGGTAAGTCCAAAGGCCGAAAAAAAGGCCAAAAGAATCACCGATTTGTAGGTGAATTGCTCCTTTTGAAAATAAATACTAACCAGTAATACAGTCATTAAAACAACAGGAAATGGCATCATTAATTCAGGTGCAACTCTGCCAATGAGGTCGTACCAGATGACCGGTAAAAAAGGAGCTGTTTGAACAATCAGCGCATAAAAAACCGATTTTGTGGATTGATAAACTTTATATCCGGCATAAAATAAAAGTCCGGCAGTGATTACTGCGATAAACAAGCTGGTAACTGCAAGGTACAAATCGGGATGAAGTAAAACATCTTCTATATAAGGTACCGGTGTTGACCTGAAAAAGTAAGTGAGTTTAAAAACCAATGCAACAAGAATCTGTAATGGAGTTCCGGGATTATCGAAATGACCAAGTTTAAAATTCCCGTCACTGAGCGTGAGGCCACTCATAAAATAGATGTATTCGGGGTCGCACGAGCGAAGCGAAAGATTCCCGAGCAGATTTCTGAAATAGCTTCCGGCGATGAAATACAGCAGCGGAAGAATTAACAGCAGCGCTTTTTGAGTATGGTCGAGGTTAAGATTGAGCCGTTTCATAAATTTTGTTTTTTATCCAGCCCCATTTTTGCAGTCTGAACTGCAGAGAAGTTTTTAAAACCCCAATCCCATATATGGTACTGTTTTTCAGGTTAATGCTCGATGCATCGTCGAAATATTTTGTTGGACAGGTAATTTCGGCAATTTCGTAACCAGCGTACCAAATTTGCGCCAGCATTTGATTATCGAAAACAAAATTGTCGGAGTTGGCATTATAATTAACCGCTTCAAGAACATCACGGGTAAAAGCGCGGTATCCAGTGTGGTATTCCGAAAGTTTAGCGTTCATCAGGATATTCTGAATAAGTGTGAGACCACGGTTGGAAACATATTTTATCAGCGGCATTCCACCTGCAAGAGCCCCTTTACCAAGAATGCGCGAACCTAAAACCACGTGGTATAAATCGCTGCCCAACAAACTTGCCATCGCCGGAATCAGTTTCGGGGTGTACTGGTAATCGGGATGGAGCATAATTACAATGTCGGCGCCAATTTCAAGCGCTTTATTGTAACATGTTTTCTGGTTTCCGCCATAACCTTTGTTTTGTTCATGAACAACAATGTGTTTTATCCCCAGTTTTTTACCAACTTCAACAGTGTCGTCCTTGCTGCGGTCGTCAACCAGAATCACATCGTCAACAATGTTAAAATCAATTTCATTGTAGGTAATTTCGATAGTTTTGGCGGCGTTGTATGCAGGTAATACCACAACTACCTTTTTGTTGTTGATCATGTTTTATTTTTTAAATCGCGTAAAAATAAAAAGAATAACGAATCAAGACACAAGACAAAGGATTTTAGAATTAAGATAAAAGACAAAAAGAATCAAGACAATAGATGGATCTTCAAATTCAGACGAGAGAAAAAATTATTTCAATTTGATACTTCCTGCAAAACGGGTTGCAAACGTTGCAAATGCAACCACCGAAACCGAACTGATGGGCATTAATATTGCCGCAATTACCGGCGATAAATTTCCGGAAAGTGCAATGGAAACACCTATTACATTGTAGAAAAATGAAATGATGAAACTAAGTTTCACAATATTCAGCGAGGTTTTTGTAAATTGGATAAAACGTGCCAATCTTGCAAACTCTCCTGCTTCGAGTACTGCATCGCTTGCAGGCGAAAAATGATAGGCTTTGTCGGCAACGGTGAGTGCTACATCGGATTGCATCAGCGCACCTGCGTCGTTCAGCCCGTCGCCGGTCATCAGCACTTTTTCTCCTTTATCCTGCAACGATTTTATGAATTCAGCTTTATCTCCGGGCTTCTGGTTGAAGAACAGGTTGTTTTCGCCAAAATGTTCTTTAAGATTTTGTGCTTCGGCATCATTATCACCCGAAACAAGGTACAGTTCGAATTTGTCTTTCAGGGTTTCAATCACTTTTTCAAAACCTTTGCGATACAAATTGCTGATGGTAAAATGGCCTTTTACAGTATTGTTTTCAGATACAAAAACCACAGAAGTTCTTTTGCTTTTTTCAGCAGTCTGGTTACAAACAAACTCTTCAGAGCCCATCCTGATTTCGATGTTATTTACTTTTCCGAAAATACCACGGCCAGCCATTTCAATAAAATGTTCAGGAGAACTGTAAACAGAATTCTGCAAAAAGGAAGCGATTGTGTTGCTTAGTGGATGGGTGGATTGCCTTGCCAGCGAAAATACAGCGGAAGTTTCATTTACTGAAAGTGGAGTTCCTGAGTATTCGGTATGTGTTTCGTTGGGTCGGGTAAGTGTTCCGGTTTTATCGAAAACTATGGCAGTGATGTGCGACATTTTTTCAATTACACCAGTGTTTTTAATGTAAAGACCAGCCCGGCCAAAAATCCGCATTGTGTTTCCGAAAGTAAACGGAATGGAAAGTGCCAGTGCACAGGGGCATGCGATTATTAATACCGAAGTAAACACAAAAATGGCTTTGTGTGTATCACCTTTCCAAAACCAGAATGCAAACCCGGCAATTGCGATGAAGATGATAATAATGGTAAAACGCTGACCGATTTTGTCGGATAATGTTTTAAGCGAATCCACAGGTTTTTCGTAGCTTTTGTCCTGGTTCCAAAGTTGGGTGAGGTGACTTTGATTGACATCTTTTTTTACCCTGATTTTTATTATTCCACCCATCTGGCGGCCACCGGCATAAATAAATTCACCCGTTTTTTTCATTACCGGATTCGATTCTCCGGTTACAAAACTGTAATCAATCTGGCCTTCTCCCTCAACCAGAACCGAATCGGCTGGTATAAGCTCCTTATTTCTGATAATTAATTCATCATCAACTTTAATTTTTTCGAGAAGGATACTTTCTTCAATTTGTTTGTTGATTTTTGTAACGGCAATCGGGAAATACGATTTGTAGTTGCGCTCAAACGAAAGTGCTTCGTAGGTTTTACTTTGAAACCATTTACCAAGAAGCAGAAAAAATATTAATCCCGAAAGACTGTCACAGTAACCTGCCCCGCCGGTGAAAAATATCTCCCAGGTAGTAACAAGAAACAACACAATTATGCCAAGTGCGATTGGTAGGTCGATACTGATATTTTTTTTGATGATATTTTTGAACGCAGAAATGTAATAATCACTTCCACTATACAATACCACAGGAATTACAAGCAGATAACTTAAAATGCTTAAAACCGACTGAAGTTTGTCATCCAACGGGCGGCCATTGAAATAGGCAGGTAAACTGTAAGTCATTACATTAATGAAAACAAAACCGGCAACACCAATTTTATACAGCAGTTTTTTATAACTCTGACTGTCGTCGGGTTTATCCTTTAAACTTTGCGACAAATCGGGTATATAATGAATTGAAGAAAGTAATTCAACCAGTTGCCTCAGGGAAATTACCGATTCGTCGAATGTGATATCGACCTCTTTTTTGGTGAAATTCACAAACGAATACCGGATACCGTGATTCAGTTTCGAAAGGTTTTCGAGCAGCCAGATGCATGATGCACAGTGAATTACGGGAATGAAAAGATTAACTTTTGAAATATTTCCTTCGGTGAATGAAATGAGTTTTTCTTTTACTTCAATATTGTCGAGAAAGGAATATTTGTTGCCAAATTCGGTTGTTTCCACTTTAATCCCCGGCGAATTTTCGAGCTGGTAATATTTGTAAAGTTTATTTTCGTTCAGCAGTTGATAAACAGTTTTGCACCCATTGCAGCAAAAATTCATTTCGTTCCAGATCACCGGATTTTTTCCGCAATCAGCGCCACAGTGGATACAAGTATTTTGGTTATTATCCATCAAAATTAAATCTAAAAGATAAAGCTGTAAATATAAGAGATTGCTTCGGTCGTCATACTTCCTTCCTCGCAATGACTTTATTACAGTGAAAACTGATGGAGAATGGGCGGGCGGCTCTGCCGCCCGCCCATTCTCCATCCTTATACACAAATTTAATCGTCATTGCGAGGAGGAACGACGAAGCAATCTTTTTTCTACCCATTTAAAAACATTGTTTTGAAAGGTCCTTCCACTCTTTATTCATTTTTTCAATCAAATCAATTTTTTTTGTCTTGAGCCAGCTTTCAGTTGCTTTTCCCTCAGAATTGCATCTTCAATTGTAAGGAATTGCTCATAATAGACCAGTTTCGATACGTTGTATCGACTCGTAAATGAATTCTTAAAAAATCCGGAACGATGCTGTTGCAGACGATTGCTTAAATTGCTTGTTACTCCAATATATAAAACAGTGTTGCTATTATTTGTTAGAATATATATGAAGCCACCTTTCATCTTTAAGATTGAACTGAGATTATTATAGCTTCATTTTTGTTGTATCAGCCGCTACAGGTTTCTGGCAACACGGTGGCAATTGTTTTTCAGTTACAACAATTGTATCTTTTCCGGTAAGGTTATTTTCGAATTTCTTTTCAATCATTTGTTTTTTCGGACTTAGGTACGGAATGCCCAAATCGAGCCCGCGGAGTATAAAAAGCATTCCCACCACTACTACCAAAACCGGGATGATTTTATTGATCTTATTACGCAAAGCAAGTCCCATCATATTTCCAGCTACCGAAATTCCCAACATCATCGGGATGGTTCCCAGTCCAAACAAAATCATGTAAAATGTACCCTGAGTTGCACTTCCGGTTCCGATAGCTCCTGCAATAGCAATATAAACCAATCCGCAGGGAAGCAACCCATTAAGCAACCCTATAAAAAACAGACTTGAGAATGAACGCACGGCAAATAGTTTTCCAATCGATTTTTTCAGTTTCCCCACAACTGAAAACCAACTTTTTTCAAGACTAAACTGATTACGAAAAAGTGCAGGAAAAAGCACCGAAATAATCATCAGGGCACCCATAACAACCGAAATTTTCTGCTGAAAACCAAGCAAATGAATTCCCTGGCCAAGCATTCCGAACAACGCTCCCATTATTCCGTATGTCAGTGTGCGTCCCAGATTGTAGAGGGTTCCTCCGAAAATTTTTTGTAGGATTGTATTGCCATGAAGCGGTAAAGCAATTGCAATTGGTCCGCACATACCGGCACAATGAAAACTCCCCATTAAACCCAATACCAGAGCCGATAAAAGAATGGCCATCTTACTAAATTTTGATTTTTATTTTTTAACAATAACAGGTTGGTCGGTTTCGTAGCGGATACCACCTGTAAACCACTGCGTCTTTAAAATGTATCTTCCGCCAATAAGTTTGTCAGCTGAAATAAAAATGTTGCCGACCGGTTTTTCAATCAGAATTTCCAAATCCTGTTTACTTCCCGATGGTCGGTAAAGCAAAACTTTTCCTGAATCGACTGTTATAGCAAGGGCCGAATCCATTGCAATCAGCAGTCCGTTCTCGTCCTGTTGAACTTTAATTTGTTCACTAAATGGCTGAGATCGGGTGATTACGTTCATTTGGTCAGTGTAATCGACTCCTTTTTCGTAATAATCTTTGTGTACCAGATTTACATCCTGTCGCATGGCAAATACGATAAATGCCGCTGCTGCAAGTAAAAACAAAATCAAAAAAATTAAAATTCCTGTTCCCCAGTTAAATTTCATCAGCTATAGAATTTTATTTTGTTGGTCCTACAAATGTAGTTTTATATGTTTCAAGGAGTTCATTGTTACTGAAAATTCCAAATTCAACTTCGGTTTTATCGCTTTGAATCTGCTCTTTTGGGATAAATAAAATGAAGGTTGACTCAAACATGGCCTGGTCTTTAACTTTCACAGAGCTTCCTGCCATTTTTATCTCTCCCTCGTGCGAAAGTACCTTAATTTCCAGAAGCATTTCATCGTGAGTTTTATTTACAATTTTAATATTATACACATTCGAAATTGTATTATCGCTGTTTTCCTGGAATAATAATCCGGGGGTTCTCAATATAGTGGTTTCAACAGCGGGACGGGAAAGCAGGGTGTAAACAAAAAACGAAAACAGAATGAGTAAAACTACCGAATATGCTTTATTGCGGGCGTTCCATACAGTTTTATGTCCGTTTTTTATTCCTTCTTCCGAATCAAAACGAATCAATCCTGAAGGTTTACCTGTTACTTTCATAATTTTATTACACTGGTCGATACAGGCGGTGCAATTAATACATTCAAGCTGGGTACCGTTTCTGATATCGATGGCAGTCGGGCACACCGAAATACATTGGTGACAGTCAATACAATCGCCGGTGCTTTTTGATCCGCGAGGTTCGCCCCGTTTATAATCGTAAGTAACAATAATTGATTTTGAGTCGAGCAAAACGCCCTGCATTCTTCCGTATGGACAAACCATGGTACAGATTTGCTCGCGGAAAAACGAATATATCCAGTAAAATAGTGCCGAGATAAGCAGCATAACAATGAATCCTGAAAGATGCTGACTTACAGGTTCTGAAGTAAGTTTCAACCATCCTTCAGACCCAATAAACCACATTAGAATAACATTGGTCATTGCCAATGATAACAAAATAAAAACTGAATGCTTAATAGTTTTTTTTACAATTTTCTCAGTTGTCCATGCACCATGATCGAGTTTGTATCTTTTTTTGTAATCACCTTCAATCAGATATTCTATTTTGCGGAAAACCATTTCGAGAAAAATGGTTTGCGGACATGCCCAACCGCACCATAACCGTCCGAAAGTAACTGTAAATAAAACAATAAAAAGCACAAACGAGAGCATTAGAAGAGCAAGAATAAAAGTATCCTGTGCCCAGAAAATAGCACCAAAAATGATGAATTTTCGGTTGGCAATATCCAGTAAAATAAAAGGATTCCCATTGAATCTGATAAAAGGGGCTCCTACAAGAAACAACAACATAAACCAGCTAAAAATTGTGCGGCGTGTGTACCATTTGCCAGTAGGTTTTTTTGCATAAACCCATTTTCTTCCCCCTTTTTCGTTCAAATTTATGGGACGGTCGCGAAATGAAAGTTCTTGTTCTTGCATAATTTAGAGAAAGCCCCCTAAATCCCCCGGAGGGGGACTTTGAAGACTTATTTTTAATTGAATTGTTCAAATTTTTGTAGCAGATTTCTTCACCTCTCTGTCAGCTGTCGGAAGGATGGGAAGGGCTTCTGTTTATTCACATTTCACTCCCTGCGCTGCTTTGGCATTGGCCGGATTCGTTCCTTTCAGTGACAAAATGTAGCTGGCAACTTTCTGAATTTTTTCATCGCTCAGTTGTCCCTTGTATGGTGCCATTCCTTTAGCAGGCACTCCGTTTTTAATTACAGTTACCAAATCCTGAATTTTGCAACCGTGCAGGTAATATTCATCGGTCATATTTGGCCCGATAGCATTTCCTTCTCCATTCATTCCGTGACATGCAAAACAGTTCATTTCCTTGTAAATTGTTTTTCCATCTTCGAGAGATGCGGCATCGGTAAGTAAAACTATTTCACCTGCAGATTGATTATTCAGGTTATATTTTTCCTCGTGAACCGCAGATCTTTTTGCATACTCTGCATCCTGATGATCACCTTGTTTTAACCAGAAGTAGTATGCACCATACAGAATCGAAAATCCGATGGTAATATAAAAAAGCGCCATTATCCAGAGTGGTGGCGGATTGTCCAGTTCCTGAATACCATCGTAATTGTGATCCATTATTTTTTCATCATGCTGATCGTGCTGGTTATTTTCTGTTGCCATTTCTTTTATTTTTTTATTTATGAAGGAAGAATATTCTCCGTCTCATTATCATTTAAAATTGAATTTTTTATTTTTTCAGCTTCCTGTTTTGGCATCCTGTACGTTCGTATTGAAATTAATATAAATAAGGTTACAAATATCATTAAACCAACGATATAGTATATTTGAATACCCTCAATATTTTCCAACAGGTTGCTTACTATCTTCATTTTTTATTTATTACAGTTAATACGTAACTGGTTAATTGAGTTATTTGTTTTTCGGAATATTGATTTTTATAGGGAATCATTCCTTTTGCAATATTACCTTCTGAAATTTGATGATAAACCTGTGCAGGAGAATTCCCGTGAATCCAAACATTGTCTGTCAAATCCGGAAATGCAGGTGGAATTCCTTTACCTTCTGGACCATGGCAAACTGCACACACAGTTTGGAAAATCTGTTTGGCCGCAGCCATGTCAGCTTCACTTGTAAGCAAAACAATTTCCTTTTGACTACTCTGAATTGCCATTGAATCGGCAACAACAGGAACTGAAGGCGGAGGAACAATATCTTTACCTAGTTTATGCATGTAAGCAATCATTGCAACCATCTGTTTTGTTGGTTCAATGTCGATGTTTGAAGCTTTTAAATCGGCTACAATTATTTGTGCCTGTTTCATCAAATCTTCAACAGCGATTTGGTCAAATCCTTCAGGGTAAGGAACACCCAGCGTTTGCATGGCCCGTATTTTTGCAGGAATAATATCGGTGTTGATCTCTTTTTTTGCAAACCATGAATATTTTGGCATTATCGATTGCTCATTCATTTTCTGCGGATCTATAAAATGGTTATAGTGCCAGGCTGCATTTTTATACATTGTTCCACCTATCACACCGGCGCGAGCCAAATCAGGGCCCGTCCTGCGTGATCCCCACTGAAATGGGTGGTCGTAAACAAATTCACCAATTTTCGAGTATTCACCATAACGGTCGGTTTCCCATCTGAATGGTCGAACCATTTGCGAGTGGCAAGTGTTACAACCTTCGGAAACATAAATATCGCGCCCGGCTAATTCAAGCGGGGTGTATGGTTTTACCGATTCGATGGTTGGGATATTTGATTTGATAAAAATCATCGGGATAATTTCAACAGCCCCGCCTATAGCCAACGCAATAAATACCCAAATTGAAAAACGAACTCCTCTTCTCTCCATCCAGCGGTGAATGGTTTCCTGAGCCGGATTGCGTGCTCCGTGTAAAACCAACGCAGGTGCTTCTGCAGCTTCGTTGGTTTCCATAGAGCCCGAAGCCATTGTTTTAAAGAGATTGAACATCATAATGATAAATCCAACCATAAACAAGGTTCCCCCAACTATTCTAATTGAATACATGGGTAATATTTGTGTGAGTGTTTCCAGGAAATTAGGATAAGCCAAAAAACCTTCGGGAGTATATTCGCGCAACATTAACCATTGGGTAACAGCCGACCAGTAAAGCGGAATGGCGTATAATAAAATCGCTAATGTTGAAACCCAGAAATGGATATTGGCCAGTTTTTCGGAAAATAGTTTTGTTTTGAAAAGTTGTGGAATCAGCCAGTAAAGCATACCAAATACAATACCTCCATTCCAACCCATAGCGGCAATATGTGTGTGTCCTACTGTCCAATCGGTAAAATGGGTAATCTGGTTTACCGATTTCAGCGACATCATCGGGCCTTCGAAAGTTGACATACCGTAGGCTGTTACCGCAACTACCATAAATTTCAGGGACGCACTGTCGCGCACTTTGTCCCATGCACCGCGCAATGTTAGAAGCCCGTTTATCATTCCTCCCCATGACGGGGCAATTAACATGATTGAGAATGTTACACCAAGTGCCTGTGCCCATTCAGGTAAAGCCTGGTATAACAAATGGTGCGGACCAGCCCACATATAAAGGAAAATAAGCGACCAAAAATGTATGATTGACAATTTATAGGAATAAATAGGCCTGTTGGCTGCTTTCGGTAAATAGTAATACATTAATCCAAGAAATGGTGTGGTAAGGAAAAACGCAACTGCATTGTGACCGTACCACCATTGTACTACAGCATCCTGCGCCCCGGCGTAAATCGTATAACTTTTAAATAGTGATACCGGAAGTTCAAAAGAATTTACAACGTGTAAAATGGCAACACCTAAAAAAGTAGCCAGGTACCACCAAATTGCTGCATAAATGTGCTGAACCCTGCGCACAATAATAGTCCCAATCATATTCCATCCAAACACCACCCAAACTACTGCAATCAGTATATCAACCGGCCATTCCAGTTCGGCATATTCTTTCCCGGTGGAAATACCAAAAACAAATGATAAAGCTGCAAGCAATATAATGGTTTGCCAGCCCCAGAAGTTTATGTTACTAAGG
This sequence comes from Draconibacterium sp., assembly GCA_041737765.1. Taxonomy (GTDB): domain Bacteria; phylum Bacteroidota; class Bacteroidia; order Bacteroidales; family Prolixibacteraceae; genus Draconibacterium. The sequence continues at coordinate 33,940 of JBGSRA010000120.1, forward strand.
GTATCATTAAACATACGGGTTTTTAGAAGTTTTTGCATCGAATAATAAACTCCCGCAAAAATGGCATTTCCAACAAATGCAAAAATAATTGCATTGGTATGAAGTGGCCTCATTCTACCATAAGTTGAAAATTCGAGACCCAGGTTAAATACAGGGAATGCAAGTTGAAGTGCTATCAGAAGACCTACAATAACCCCAACTATGCCCCAAATGATCGTAGCCAGGATAAAATATCTTACAATCTTATTGTCATAAAAAAATTTCTGATTTTCCATAAGTTTACATTAATTCGTTAGATTTTTATTGCTATCTGTTTCCTCTGTTTCGATGGAATCATCGTCGAATAACATCCTGATCGAAGGAGTTTTGTTATCGTCGAACTGTCCGTTTCTGACAGCCCAAATGAAAGCACCAAGAAAAATTAGCGCTGCAAATAAACTGACTCCGATTAACAGATAAAAAATATTCATTAAACTTTTTTTTGCTTAGTCTTTACTTAATCTTTTTAATTTAAAAAGCTGAAATACAATGTATCCGATTGCCAGCCATGCTCCACCTGCAGCCCCAATGTAAGAGAAAAGCAGCCAGATTTGGATATTTTCGTTGGTTGACCAAAGTATTCCTTTCTGAATCAATTTTGGTGTTGGTTTTAACTGTCCAACTTTAGCTTTGTCAAGTGATGCAACATCTGCAATAAATGTTTCGTCAAGTGCAACCACAATATTTACAAATCCTTCCTCATCGCCAATAACCGATTCAGGAATCTTAAATTCAGCTCTTCCGTTTTCATCGGTGCGTACCTGCCCAATTTCTATATTTCCAAATGTTTTTTTAGCACTGATTGTAATTGGAGTATTAGGCAATTTCATGAAAACTCCATTATTATCGTATTCTGCAAACACTTCTACTTTTTTCTCCTGCTCGTTTACCGAGGCCAGAATTTTGGCTTTAACCGCAGCTGCTGTTACAAGTAATGGTTGTTTTTGAGGACTGAAATTGGAAATATAATTTACAATCCTCCAGCGGTCATCGTCAGAAATGGTTGCCTTAAACTGCGGCATAGCACCACGCCCATTTGTGATTTTAAAGTACAATTCACCTTCGGTATTTGTCTGCATTCTTTCCGATGTTATATCTACCGGTGGCGGTACAAGAGGCAAAACATTATTTTTGCCCGGATCACCATGGCATGATTTGCAATTCTTTGTATAAAGTTCTTTCCCTTTTTTCACGTTGACCAGGTTATAATCCTGTGGATTGGCCATGTTTTTTTGGTCGGCGGGGACTAACCATTCCTGGGCAAAAACCTGAACAGAGAGAAATAGAATTATTGTAATTAAAAAACTGATTTTCTTTTTCATGGCAAATTAGTTTTTGGGTTTTTCTGAAAGATACTGTTTATCGATCCCTTGTTCTTCGGCATATTCCCAAATGGTAATTACCGGGAAAAGTTTCGCCATAACTGAAATTATAGTTAATGCAGCAAAAAATGAGAAAAGTGTTATCATTATTTCGATACTGGTTGGCGAATAGTTTTGAAAATGTTCGGGTACGTTTTGCACGGGCAAAAATGGATGCTCCAATGTTGGTATAACAATAATATATCTTTTAAACCAGGCTGAAACCATTACTACCAGCGATATTAGTGCAATTGGCAGCGGTTTTCTGAAATAACCGAATAACAAGAGTATAATTGGCAAAATCAGCCCAGTAATTTGTACAATCCAGAACATTCCTGAAAAATTTCCCTTAAACAATTCTTTTAAATGAATTCCATCTGCCAGTTTCATTTTATAACCAGGAACGAGATATTCATTAATGTTAAAGTACAGGTACACAAGGCAAACAAATACAAGCAGTTTTCCCATGTAATCGAAATGCAAATCCTGAAAATAATCTTTCAATCCATATCGCAACCTGTAAACATACATTACCATAATAACTGCGGCTGTCCCAGCCACAAAAGCTCCGGCAACAAAATAGGGTCCCAGTATTGCTGTGTCCCACCCCGAGCGCAATGTTGCTGCAAAAAGCCACGATGTAACGGTATGAATTGATAACCCAACCGGAATGATAAGTAACATTAAAACGCGCATTGTGTGATATACAATTTTATATTGTTCAGCTTTACCTTTCCACCCCAATGCCAAAATGGTATATAATTTCAATTTCCATTTCGGGAGTTCGTTTCCCATCCTGTCGCGCATTAATGCCAGATCGGGAATAAGAGGTATATAAAAAAGGAGTACCGAAATGGCCAGATAAGTTGAAACTACTGTAACATCCCAGATTATAGGCGAGGCAAATCTTCCGTGAAGAAAAATATTCAGGAAACGATCAGGGCGCCCCATGTCCATTACTATAATAATACCTGCCATTGCCACGGCTGCTATTGCAACTTGTTCGGCTACCCGGGAAACAGGTTTTGCCCAGCTTATTTTCAGTAAATGAAGAGCTGAACTAATCAAGAACCCAATGAGACTAACCGCAACAAAAAACACAAAGTTGGCAATATACATTCCCCACGAAACATAATCGCGCATTCCTGTAACACCAAGTCCGGTTTTAATCTGAATGATCCAGCCCCAAAGTCCAACGCCGGCAAACATTATCAGAATAAAAAACCAAAACCGGGTTAATTCATCTTTTTTTACAATCGAACGTGTTAAGTCGAAGGTAATTTTATCCAGTAATTTTCTTGATTCTGCGGGAGATTCAATTTTATTCATAAGTTTTGTTTTATAATCTGTTACGATTTATGATCATGCTGAATTTCGCCTTGAAAAGGGAATGCCCGGTCTTTTGGCGGCAGATAGTAAACCCGGGGTTTTGTTCCCAGTTCTTCCATAAGAGTGTATGCTGCATTTTTTTCAATTAGTTCACTAAAGCGGACTGTTTCTTTTGTAGTTCCGTTTGTAACAGCATCTTCGTTTCGGTCACCAAACCAGTAAACGCCATTCGGACAGGCAGAAACGCATGACGGAAGTTTGCCGTCCCTCAATCTGTCGGCACTAAAAAGGCATTTCGAAATTGTACCCCTTTTCTGCGGAACGTTTGCTTCAATATTATAGGTTACACCTGCATATTTTTCGGCATCACGTGGTTCGAACCAGTTAAATACCCTGGCTGAGTAAGGACAGGCCGCTATACAAAAGCGGCAGCCGATACACCTTTCATTGTCGATTAGAACTATACCATCGTCGCGTTTGAATGTTGCATTTACCGGGCAAACTTTAGTACAGGGTGGGTTGTCGCAGTGCTGACATGGTTTAGGCATATAATAAGGAGCTGTGTGTTCGGCATCCTGCATTTGCAGCACGTTCATGTGGTGTTGCTCCGGCCTGAGCTGATGATGATTCTGACAGGCTTTCATGCATTCGCGTGCATTGCGGCATTTCGAAAGGTCGATAACCATAACCCAGCTTCTTCCCGGTAAACCTTTTCTACCTCTCTGTTGATTTTCGCTTAAAGATGGTAAATCGGCAGGTTTTAGCTGGGCTTTATCAACTTCAACAAGTTCGCCGCTCGAAGTTAAAAGTTTAATTTTATCGCCCGTGTTGGTTTCAACCCGTGTACATGAACTTAAAAGACTTGAACTTCCGGCTGCGCCTGCAATTCCTATTGAGACGCCAAGCGTTTTCATAAAATTTCTTCGTGTATTTTTCTCCATATTTATAGGTTTTTGAAGAACAGTTAGTTTGGTTTTTTGGGTGTATCAACGCACGAAATTAATTATTCTTACGTAAGTTCCAAATGAGCCAAAAGCTTTGAAAATAAAAGACAAAAAAGTGTTTAAATCCTAATAATGAGATAATTACGAAATTTTGTTTTAGAATTAATTGAATCGGGCTTCTTAAATAATTGATTGATAACACTCCTGAAAAATTTGTTTGGAAACAGGAAAAATATTTGCAACAAAAACAGTCAACTTTTGTTTACTATAAGTTTTACCTGTTAAGTTTATTACTCGGATTATTGTTTCAATGCTATAAAAAACATGTTATAAAACATATTTTCTGACATAGAATGTTTATTTTGACATCAGATAAGTAGTCTGATTTTCTGGTTTGAATTTTTATTGCCTATTCTTTGTCGTTATTACTACTTGAAAAATTTGTCCAATGAATGACAGAACTTAAATCAAAAAAGTAAAAAATCCTGTAAAAAGTTTAATTAGTCTAAACATTAATCATTGTTTGTGGTTTTTTAGAATGAAAACTAAAAGCCTTTTCGGTATATTTGTTGAAAATGAAAAATTTAATGGTAGATAAACTAACCAAAATATTAAAAATCAAATTGTTAATAGTCTTTTTAATCTTTTCTTCAGAGTTGTTTGGACAGGCAGTAATTAATCCTGTTGCAAATAACGAAGACGTTGAAATTGGAGTTGTTGAACATCTTGATGAATTTTTACCCGACAGTATTTCATTAATAAATGAAAATGGTCAGCAGGTTTGGTTGGCTGATGTTATCGACAAACCAACCATTATCAATTTTGTTTACTATCGGTGCCCCGGAATTTGTAGTCCATTAATGGAGGCAGTTGCCGGGGTTATGGACAAGTCGGATTTAGTTCCTGGAATTGATTACCAGGTTTTAACCATTAGTTTCGATCCAACTGAAACCATTGATTTGGGCATCAGGAAAAAATCGAATTACCTTAATTTGATGTCGAGTAAAGTAGAAGAAGCAAAAAAGGGATGGTTGTTTTTTACGAGTGATAGTTCGAGTATAGTAAGAGCAACCACTGCCACCGGTTTTAAATATAAACGAACAGGAAACGATTATTTACACGCAGCTTCATTAACGGTAGTTAGTAAAGAGGGTAAAATAACCCGTTATCTGAATGGAATGTACTTTTTACCATTCGAATGGAAAATGGCTATAGTAGAAGCATCAAAAGGTCAATCGGGGCCGACCTTAAATAAAGTATTACGCTTCTGTTATTCGTACGACCCGGTTGGACAAACATATGTAATGAACATTACCAAAGTAAGCGGTACTTTAATACTGTTTTTTGCCGCTTTATTTTTAATGATACTATTATTCAGAAGGCCTAGGAAAAAAGAAAATTTAATTTGAAATATATGCAAAACGAACATGCTGCAAACGAAGCAAACTATCTGACCTACGTAGGGAAGCATAAAGGTTTGCTTGGTTGGATTTTATCAACCGATCATAAACGGATTGGGTTACTTTATTTATACTCAATAATGACCATGTTTTCAGTAGGAGTTTTACTGGGATTGGCAATGAAATTTGAGTTGCTTGCACCCGGCAAAACAATAATGGAAGCGCAAACTTACAACGCAACCTTTACTGTGCATGGTGTTATTATGATTTTTATGGTAGTGATTCCAGGGTTACCAGCTGTTTTCGGTAATTTTTTAATGCCGATAATGATTGGAGCCAAAGACGTCGCTTTTCCGAAACTAAACTTATTGTCATGGTGGTTATATGTTTTGGGAGTAATTTTAGTGTTGTCTGCGGTTTTATTTGGAAACGGTGCACCTGACACAGGTTGGACTTTTTATGCACCCTACAGTTTTAAAACCGGAACAAATTTACTACCTGCAATTTTCGGTGCTTTTATTTTGGGATTTTCATCGATATTAACCGGTTTAAACTTTTTGGTTACCATACACCGACTACGTTGTCCGGGTATGAAATGGTCCAAATTACCATTGTTTGTGTGGACCTTATATGGTACTGCATGGATACAGCTTTTAGCCACCCCTGTTATAGGAATTACACTGGTTCTGATTGCACTTGAGCGCCTTTTTGGTGTTGGTATTTTCGACCCGGCTTTGGGTGGCGATCCAATACTTTATCAGCATTTATTCTGGATTTATTCGCATCCTGCAGTTTATATCATGATTTTGCCTGCAATGGGGGCTATTTCCGAAATCATTCCCACATTCTCACAAAAACAGGTTTTTGGATACAAAGCCATAATTGCTTCAACAATGGCAATTGCCTTTGTGGGTTATCTGGTTTGGGGACACCACATGTTTACTGCCGGAATGAGCGGAACTGCACAATATTATTTTTCGCTACTTACATTCATCGTTGCAATTCCAAGCGCTATAAAAGTGTTTAACTGGATATCCACCATGTACAAAGGCTCAATCAATGTTCAAACCCCATTGTACTGGGCAGCTTCGTTCATTTTTGTTTTTCTGATTGGTGGTTTAAGCGGATTGGTGCTTGGATCGCTGGCTGCCGATGTACATGTACATGATACTGCTTTTGTTGTGGCACATTTCCATTACATCGTTTTTGGTGGAACCGGATTTGCTTTCTTTGCTGCTATTCACTACTGGTTTCCTAAAATATATGGTAGAATGTATGATAAAGGATGGGCAAATGCGGGATGGCTGACATTCTTTATCGGATTTCTGGCATTATATTCACCCATGTTTTATTTGGGAATGATGGGAATGCCCCGTCGTTATTACGATTACATGAAAGAATTTCATAGTGGAAATATCCTCAGTACATTTGGTTCGTGGATCATGGTGACAGGGTTTGTAATTATTTTAATTAACCTGATTCGCTCTGCCAGAAAAGGTGTTCCTGCCGAAATGGATCCCTGGCATGGTAAAACACTTGAGTGGACAGTTTCCTCACCGCCATCAGTTGAAAATTTTGATGAGCTCCCAGTAATTGCTGAAGACGATGGACCATATAATTATAAATAACCAAATCTGAATTATGGAACAAAATGCGCATACTGAACACACGCATTACGATGCTGAAGCGTCAAAAATAGGAATGTGGCTGTTCATTTTTACAGAATTGCTTCTTTTTGGTGGCCTGTTTATCGTTTATTCGATTTACCGGTTTATGAATCAGGATGCTTTTCATTTGGCTGCTGAAGAGTTGAATACAACCATTGGAGCAATAAACACCATTCTTTTGTTGGTAAGTAGTATGACAATTGCAATGTCAACCTCAACACTTCAACTAAAAAAGAAGGGAGTGACACTTGCTTTACTTGCTGTTACGGTTTTAATTGGTTTGATTTTTCTTGTCAATAAGTATTTCGAATGGGGCTTAAAATTTGAACATGGAATCTGGCCGGGATCAGAGCATTTGTTAAACGATTTTAGTCAGGGTGAAATCCTGTTCTTTGGGCTCTACTTTGTGATGACAGGACTGCATGCATTGCATATTATCATCGGGTTGATAATTATTCTGGTTGCTGCCTGGCGGGTTCATAAAGGAACGGTAAATGAAAACCGTGCTTCTTTACTCGAAAACGCAGGTTTGTACTGGCATTTGGTTGACCTTATCTGGATTTTCCTGTTCCCTTTATTCTATTTAATACATTAAAAAAGTAAAAAACATGTCCGAAGAAAAACATCATGTTGTTCCTTACCGCGTTTATGTAATTGTTTTGCTGGCATTGCTGGCATTAACTTTTGCCTCAATTGGAATCACCAGCATCGAAATGGGTAAGTTTACAGTAACTGCAGCACTGGTTTTTGCATGTATAAAAACATACCTGGTATTAACCTATTTCATGCATTTGAAATACGATAAAAAATACATTACAGCAATGGTTGTTTTTGTATTTGTTCTGTTTTTTGTTGTGATAGTTATTACGTTTTTAGATTATTTATACAGATAATAGATATGTATAGTCCTGATATTACGCAAGCATCCAATTTTGTACAAGGTGTCGATACTGCATTTCTTGTAATTTTGGGTATATCTTTCTTTTTCCTGATTGGATTAACGGTTGTGATGATCTATTTTATTTACAAATACAATCGTAAACGACATCCGGTAGCAACTCAGATACATGGCAGCACAACCCTTGAAATTGTTTGGACAGTTATTCCTTTTCTGCTTACAATGGTAATGTTTTACTATGGCTGGGCAGGGTGGAAACCAATGCAGAAAGCTCCGAAGGATGCCATGGAAGTTACGGTTTATGCCCGAATGTGGAATTTTAGTTATGAATATGAAAACGGTAAACGTACCGATACCCTTTACCTTCCGAAAGATAAACCGGTAAAATTAAACCTGAAAGCAATGGATGTTTTACATAGTTTATACATTCCCGCTTTTCGTGTAAAACAGGATATGGTACCAAACAAGGAAAATAATTTTATGTGGTTTGAACCTCAGCGGGTAGGGTTATATGAAATTTTTTGTGCTGAATATTGCGGGTTGCAGCATTCGTATATGTACTCATACGTAAAAGTAATGGAAGACAGCGCATTTCAGTCGTTTATTGCCGACACAACTTTGGTTGCCGCCTCTGCCAGTATTGACTCACCCGGAGCTACCGGTAAACGGATTATGCAAAATATAGGTTGTTTTGCATGCCATACTTTAGATGGAACAAAACTGGTTGGCCCAAGCTTTAAAGGCATTTGGGGAGCCGAACATACAGTTGTTACCGGAAAAGAAACCCGGAAAGTTGCCGTTGATGAAGAATATGTTAAACGTTCGATATACGATCCAAATGCCGATGTTGTTGAAGGATTTATGAAAGGTTTGATGGTTTCGTACCAGGGACAACTTTCGGAAGACGACATTGCCAATATTATCGAATACCTGAAAACGGTGAAGTAGAGAAGAAATACGGAAGTTGGAAGTTGGAAGTCAGAAGACAGAAAATATCAATGAACAATTTAACAGCACTGAAAGTGCGTAATGTAAAAGCAAATGGTAAAACCTTTTGCAAAATGTAATAGCACAGGGTAAAACCCTGATGCCAATATAAAAAACACAAAACAACACACTGTGTGATGTATTAAATTCACATAGATAATTTCGAATTGAAATAGATGTTGAAAATTATATACGAGTTGGGCAAAGTACGTATTTCTTTACCCGTTGCTTTATCTGCTCTCACCGGTTACGTAATGTTTACCGGCGAATTAAATGCACAAGGTTGGCTTTTGGCTTTGGGTGTTTTTTTTATGTCGTGCAGTTCAGGTTCGCTTAACCATTGGCAGGAAAGCGAAATTGATGCCCAAATGCCCCGCACAAAAAACCGTCCCATTCCTTCGGGCAAAATTAGCAGGAATGGAGCATTTGTAGTGACAGTTGGTTTTGCAGCAGTTGGGTCTGCAATTTTAATTTTAACTAATCCGGTAATTGCGTTAATTCTGAGTTGGGTAACTCTATTTTTTTATAATCTGGTTTATACTCCGTTGAAAAAAGTAACTGCCTTTGCCGTTATTCCCGGTTCGTTTGTTGGCGCATTGCCACCATTGATTGGATGGACAGGAGCAGGCGGCAGTTTAACATCCGAGGTAATTCTGATTGTAGCCTCGTTTTTCTTTATCGGGCAAATCCCACACTTCTGGCTGTTGCTGCTTATGTTTGGCGACCAGTACAAACTGGCTGGCCTACCCAGTTTAAACCAGATTTTTAACGAAGGGCAACTTAAACGAATTACCTACACCTGGATTTTAACCACAATAGCTTCAGCTCTTTTGGTTATTTTCTTTGTTTTTACAAACCAGATAATCATGTTCTTTCTTCTGTTTTACACATTTTACCTTCTCTCGTCACTTTCCATTGCTGTTTTCGTGCAAAAGGAATTTGCTGTGCGTCCGGCTTTTTTCAAGCTTAATCTGATGTATCTGTTTATGATGTTTTTTCTGATTGCTGATAGTTTGTTGAGGGCATAAATGGAATTATTCAGAAAGTTTTCAATTTAAATTTTAGATTTCATCATCCCAAACAACACCCCTTCACGCAAGGCAAAATCAGTTTGAGTAATTTGGGTGATGCCGGTTTCAGAAATCAGTTGTTCGATGAGAATCACTGCCGGAACAATCAAATCTACCCGAACATAATCCATTCCTTTCATTGTAAGTCGTTGTTCGCGGGTTGATTTGATCAGGTTTTGATAAACTGTATAAAATTCGGAGATTAAAATTTGCTGTGTAGTTCGCAATTTTTCTCCCGGATTCACAGAATCTATCATGTCGGCAATGGTATCGAAAGCCCCTGAACAGCCTACCAAAGTTTTAACATTTTCAGTATTACATTTTTCGAAGGCATTTTTATGTGCTTCGGCAAAGTGGTTTTTCAGGGCATTTATTTCGCCGGGGAGAATGGGATCGGATATTTTAAACTGATTGATAATCCGCGCCATTCCGGTGGGTTGGCTTTCTTTCCAAAGCATTTGTTTTTTGTGTGCAACAATCAGTTCGTTACTTCCACCGCCAATATCAAGGATCACTGCAGGATTTTTAAATTCTTTAAATGCCAATAAAACTCCGTCGAAAATCATTTCTGCTTCTTTTTCTCCCGAAATTAACCGCACCAACCAACCCGAACTTTCGCTGATTTGCTCCAGAAATGCGATTTTATTTTCTGCCGTCCGTACTGCTGAAGTGGCAACAACACGAACTTTGTCAGCATTAAATTCTGAAATCATTTTTTTGTGAATCTGAAACGATTGCAAAACCCTCGAAGTTGCTGCTGCACTGATTTCGTTTTCCCTGATTTTATCGTCGCCCAATTTTACTAGCTGTTTGCTTTGGTGAAGAATTTCAAACCCAAAAGAATTGATTTCTGCAATCAAAAGATTACAGGTATTGGTTCCAAGGTCGATTACAGCCACTCTCATGGATAAAAATTTGAAGTCATGAATGTACGTTAAATCAGTGAATATTAAAAGTATAAATCCCCGATTCAAGTTTTATTTTTGTATATAATTTTGTGGTTTTCTCAATTTTAATTCCGTCCAGCTTTTTAATTTTACCAGGGTTCGAAATTGAATCTGTCATTAAAAACAAGGTAGCAGTGCTGTTTGGCGGAACAGAAACTGTGTAAATCAAATTTCCACCGGTTTTTTCCCATTTGGAAATAATCTTTCCGTAAGGTCCGTCGTGGCTGGCTTCGAAATGATCGAGCGAAGAAATGAAATTCGGTTTAAGGATTACATTTTTAAACCCGGGATTTTCGGCATCGGGGAAAATACCACCAATTCCTTTATAAAACCACGCTCCGATTTCGCCAAACATAATGTGATTCAACGAAATGTCAGATCCTGAATCGATATCCCAGTTTTCGTAAAGTGTAGTTGCCCCGTTTTTAATCCACCATCCCCACGATGGATATGTTTCCTGCAAAGCAACTTCATAAGCCAGTTCCGGGTAACCGTTTTCGCTTAATGCATTCAAAATGGCTTTGGTTCCGAGCAAACCAACATCGATATGTTTATCATCCTGAATTACCCTGTCGGCAAGGTTTTTGGTGACTTTTTCTTTTAATTTGTTGGGCACAATTCCCCAATAAAGCGCAACACTTAACTCGGTTTGCAATCCGCTTCCGTACATTCCGGTATCAGCATTTAAATATTTCTCGTTGATGGCATTTTTTATCTTTTCTGCCAGCGCCGAATATTTTTTAAAATCCTTTTTATGGTCAAGAAGCTGGGCAGCTTTTGCCAGTATGGCAACATCGGTATAAAAATAAACCGATGATGTAAACTCTTTCGGGGTAACAGATTTTACGGGAACCCAGTCACCCAATCCCCAGTTGGTTAATCCTTCAGGACTTTCAGCATCAATATGATCCACGTATCTTTTAATGTTGTCGTAGCATTGATCAAGCAGGTGTAAATCACCGTAAAACAAATAAATATTCCACGGAATTATGGCGATGGTGCTGGTCCAGTCGGATCCGTTTGCCCAGGTGTAACCCCAGCCGCTTGTGGGAATAATGGCCGGTAGAACTCCGTTGGGTTGCTGTTCGTCGCGGTGGTCGGCCAGCCACTTTTCGTAAACTGTTATCCCGTCGAAATTGTACAACCCGGTTTCAATGGCAATCTGTCCGTCGCCGGTCCAGCCATTTTTTTCGCGCTGCGGACAATCAGTGGGGTAGCCAAACAGGTTCGATAAATACGCATTGTTGGTAGCTTCCCATATTTTATTTAAAGTTGGGTTCGAAGAATGGATTTTTCCGGCAACCGGAATATCGCTGTGCATAAAGTAAACCGTTAAACTTTCATTGTTCAATTCAACGGGCTTATTGCTGACCACTTCAACATACTGAAATCCCTTGTAATTGAAATGTGGCATAAATTCATCCTCGTTTCCGCTTAATACGTAAATGTCGGTGGCAAACGGGTCTTTGTCGTCGGTGGGTCTGTAATGAACATCGATATTCGATAAATCTGCTTTTCCGTCTTTTCTCAGCCGCTCTGCATGAATCAACCTGATTTCGGTTCCTGCTTCGCCTTTAATTTTGATTTTACTCACTCCCGAAATATTCCGGCCAAAATCGAACAGGTAATTTTTATCGCTGAATTTCACCATATTCTGAGCCTGAATTTCTTCCACGTTCCTTATTGGATGCAGATTTTGGGCAACGATATTATTTGAAGGAGCATTTACCGGAATGACATTTTTCCATTCGGAATCATCAAAACCCGGAGTATTCCATCCGGACTGTTTTAACCTTGCATCCTGGTGTTCGGCAGTGTAAATACTGTTAAAAATAACATCGCTTAAAGATGTTTTCCAGTCAATTCCTGATGAAATAATTTCTTTTGTACTGTCGGCATACATAATCTGCAAGTCAATACAAAACTTTGGCCTGGCCCGCCACGGCGCTTCATGAAAATACCACACCGCGGTTGACTGGTGATTGTACCAGCCATTTCCAAGCAGAACTCCAACTGCATTTTTACCCTCAGAAACCAGGTTTGTAACATCGTGGGCAACGTATAAAGTCCTTCTGTCGAAACGCGTGTACATCGGGTCGAGCCGGTGGTTTCCGACTTTTTTACCATTGATGTACAATTCGTAAAGTCCCCCTACTGCAATGTAAGCCCTTGCCGATAAAATGGATTTCGATGCTGTAAATTCCTTTCTGAACCAGGGGGCAGGTTTCAAATTTACATCGCGGGTATCGGTAATCCAGTCGCCCTGCCAGTTTTTGCTTTCAATCATTCCGGTTTCAAAACTTGCAACTTTCGAAATGTTAAGGGGAGTATCAAGTTTACCCCAAACTTTAACAATCCAAAAGTATTTGGTAAACGGTTTAAATGATTTTCCGGAATATACAGCCAATTGATTTCCGGATTTAATTTTGCCTGAATTCCATATGATTCCTTTGCCCGATTCTACTTCAAGCGAATCAGTCCCAACAAAAACTTCGAAAGCAGTTTGTATTATTCCGGGTTTTGAGCTTTCAATCTGCCATATAAACCGTGGAGTTTCCGTATCGATACCAATTGGATTTACCAAATACTCACATTTCAAATTTTCAATTGAAATTTCATTGCTTGAATTTTGACAAGATAATGCGGCAAACGCCAGTAATATGTACAAAGTACCAAACTGAAATACAGTAGTTTTCGAATTATTCATTTTAATCAGGTTTTGGAATAAAGATAATTGAAAATTAAAATGTTTCGGCGTTCACCGGCGATTATTAAAATTGAATGTTATTATGGTAAAGTTTTTTTGGAAAATTTATTTTCTTGCGGAAATTCGTTTAATTTGCTTCAATAATAAAATGCATCATGGAATTTTTACTTCAGCCCGAAACGTATATTTCTTTGTTAACACTCACGTTACTTGAAATTGTGCTTGGTATCGACAATATCATTTTTATTTCGATAATTACCGACCGGTTACCAAAAGAAAATCAAAGACGTACACGAACCATTGGACTTATTCTGGCCTTGGTAATGCGTATTATTTTGCTGTCGTTTATTTCGTTTATCATTCAACTGAAAGAGCCACTATTTACAATATCAAGTTTGGAGATTTCGGTACGCGACGTGATTTTATTTTTAGGAGGAACATTCCTGCTTGCAAAAAGTGTTTCCGAAATTCACGGTAAAGTTGAAGGCGGACATGAGCACGAAGTTTCGAAGAAGAAACAATCATTTACACAGGTAATTATGCAGATTTTATTGCTCGATATTGTGTTTTCATTCGATTCAATATTAACGGCAATTGGTTTATCGAATCAATTGCCAATAATGATTACTGCCATTATTATTTCGATGATTGTGATGATCTATTTTGTTGAAATAATCAGCCGGTTTATCAATAAACACCCCACTTTGCAGGTACTGGCGCTTTCGTTCTTAATTCTTATCGGTTTTATGCTGATTCTGGATGGTTTCCATTTCGAAATACCAAAAGGTTATATTTATTTTGCGCTCTTCTTCTCGGTAATGGTTGAAATGATTAACATGAAGCTGAGGAAAAAAGCAAAACCTGTTGAGTGAATTATTTGCAGTATTTGGCAACATATTCAAGCGCCTTGTTCTGTCCTAAATCGAGCGCTTTTCTGAAATCTTCGCAACCCAATTGAGGTTGTTCAATTAATACTTTTATATTGCCCCTGTTAAAATAGGCAGGAGCATACGCAGAATCTATTTCAATTGCTTTTGTATAATCTTCGGTGGCACCTTCATAATCCTTGAGACCCTTTTTTATGAGTCCCCTGTTGTTGTATGCTAAAACATTGGTTGGGTTCAATTCAATTGCTTTTGTGTAATCGGCAATAGCGCTTTCGTATTCTTTTAAACTGTTTTTTGCCACTGCCCTGTTGTACCAGGCCTCAGCAAATGTTTTATCCAAATCAATTGAATGGTCGTAATCTTTTATCGCCTCTTTGTATTGACCTTTGTCGAGTTTTTGGTTTCCACTGTTGTAAAACTCTTTTGCGGTTTGAGCAAAAACGGCAGAACTAATCACTGAAAATAATAGAATGTAAATTGCTTTTCTCATGGCTTCTTTAAAATGTACGAAATGTAAAGCCGTAAAAATAAAAAATCAAAACAATAACCGCAACACCCAAACAAAAAATAAAGTGTAATTTTTACAGTTATGAGATTTTCACCGCTTTCTCCACCTTCGTTTTCAGTAAAGCAATATCTAGCACATCCATTATTGTTTTAACAAAATGGAAATGGACACCCTTTAAATAATCTTCCTTTATTTCTTCGAGGTGTTTTTTATTGTCTTCAGAAAGGATAATTTCTGTAATTCCGGCACGTTTTGCCGCAAGTATTTTTTCTTTGATTCCACCTACCGGCATTACTTTTCCGCGCAAGGTAATTTCCCCTGTCATTGCCAGGTTTTTCTTTACTTTTCGCTGTGTAAATGCTGATGCTATAGATGTTACCATTGTAACTCCAGCCGAAGGTCCGTCCTTTGGAATGGCGCCTTCCGGAACATGAACATGTACATTCCAGTTGGCAAAAACTTCAGAATCCAGTTCCAGTTCCTGCGAATGCGATTTTAAATATTCGTGCGCCAGCATGGCCGATTCTTTCATTACATCGCCCAGATTTCCGGTTAATGTCAACGAACCTTTTCCTTTGCTGAGGCTGGTTTCAACGTATAAAATTTCGCCGCCAACTGCAGTCCAGGCCAAACCGGTAACAACACCCGCAAAATCGTTTCCCTGGTACTTTTCTTTGGTAAATTCAATTACACCCAGGTATTCGCGAATGTCAGTTTTTGTTAATTTGTTATTGTAGTTTTCTTCAAAAGCGATTTTTTTTGCGATTCGCCGAATAATTTTGGCTAGTTTCTTATCCAATTCCCTAACGCCCGATTCTCGTGTATAACCATCAATTACCAGTTCAATTACTTCTTTTGAAAAAGTTACATCACTGTTTTTCAACCCGTGGTTTTCCAATTGTTTTGGAATGAGATGGCGTTTGGCAATTTCAATTTTCTCTTCTACCAGGTATCCGCTGACTTCTATCAGTTCCAGGCGGTCACGCAGTGGGGGAGCAATTGTACTCAAAGTGTTTGCAGTGGCAATAAACATTACTTTCGAGAGATCGAAATCGGCTTCCACATAATTGTCATGAAATTCTGAGTTTTGTTCCGGATCGAGTACTTCTAACAGCGCTGAAGCAGGGTCGCCATGAAAATGTTTCGACACCTTATCAATTTCGTCGAGAATAAAAACCGGGTTCGATGATTTTGCTTTTTTGATATTCTGGATAATTCTTCCGGGCATGGCGCCAATGTATGTTTTGCGGTGGCCGCGGATTTCCGATTCGTCGTTTAATCCGCCCAGGCTAACACGGACATAACTTCTGTCTAAAGCGCGTGCAACCGATTTTCCGAGCGATGTTTTCCCAACTCCGGGAGGGCCGTACAAACAAAGAATCGGCGATTTCATGTCGTTTTTCAATTTCAGTACCGCCAAATGTTCAAGTATTCTTTCCTTTACTTTATCGAGTCCGTAATGGTCTTCATCCAAAACCTTGCTGGCATTTTTCAGATCAAAGTTATCAACTGTATATTCA
>JBGSRA010000124.1:0-5249 GCA_041737765.1 Draconibacterium sp.
TTAAACCAATCAAGGTCAAAAAGCATGGGAAAAAAGCCAAAAGTTTGTTCAAACATGGATTAACTTATATAGCTTCAGTGCTATTAAACGCTTTGTTCCAAGATGATATAGGAATTTTTAAATTTTTGTCATGTACTTAGAAAAAATTTACAAAATGAACACAACAGAATTAAAAGGAAACTGGAAAGAGTTGAAAGGAAAACTCAAAAAAAGTTATGCAGAATTAACTGATAATGACCTGTTATATGAAGAAGGTCGTGAAGATGAATTGTTCGGAAGACTTCAGCAAAAGTTGGGAAAATCGAAAGATGAAGTTAAAAGGATGATTACTGAAATGAGTGGTCATTGATTATTCTGGAAGAGCCGTTTAACGAACTTTGTTAAACGGCTCTTTTTAAATGCAATTAATTCAAACCAACAAGGAATCTTTCAAACACGAATTGATCCATTACATGGAAGAAATTGGAAAGGCATTCGACAATAAAACAGAAGTTTAACATTATTACTGAGGCAAGAATTTATTTTAATAAATAACTTGTCTTTTTTTTTATGTCCGTCAGTCATGGCGATTCCGGAATAAACATTTTTATTCTGTTTTTGTTGAAATATTATAATAAAATGGACTGAACAGAAGTGATTTAACGAATTGATTTGAACATGGTATTATACATTAAATACGAAATAAGTACTGTCGGTAAAATAGTTCTGCAGGAACAATTAGACAAATTACAGATGGAATATTCAATGACAGGCACCGGGGATTTTGAATTAAAAGAACCTGTATCGGATGACAAATTGAAAGAACTTACTTTAGGATTGAGTAAATATGGTATCGAAATTCTGGATAATAAAAAGAATATCCTGGTTCAGAAAATTAAAGATTTAATAATTGAAATGGTTTATATGGAGGATAATCTTCCATCTACGTCAAGTTTTTCATGCTATTTAACCGATAAACTTCATTACGGGTATGGTTACATTGCTCATCTTTTTACTAATTCAACATTTACCTCAATTGAAAATTTTATCAAACTGCAAAAAACAGAACGGGCAAAATATCTGATAATAAATTCAAATTTAAATTGCTCTGAAATTGCATGGAAATTAAATTACAGCAGTGTTGCCCATTTTAGTTCACAATTTAAAAATGTGACAGGTCTCACGCCAACAGCATTTCAGAGGATTATCAATAAACGACGTGAGTTTTTGAAAGAAGAAATTCAAAATGACATATAAAATAAAATACACTAAAACTTAAAATAGTTAAACATGCAAAACCAACCTATCTCTATCATACTCGCCGATGATGATGAAGATGACCGCCTAATATTTACTGAAGCTTTTGATGCCATAAAAATGAAAACAGTTGTAAAAACGGTAAACGACGGGATAGAATTAATGGAACATCTGACTGACGACCGGAATACATTGCCACACATACTTTTTCTTGACCTGAATATGCCTCGTAAATCAGGAATGGAATGTTTAATGGAAATAAAACGTATTGATTATCTAAAAGAGATCGCAATTGCAATTTATTCAACTTCTGCATCGGAACAAGACATTGAAAACACATTTGTAAAAGGTGCAAATGTATATATCAAAAAACCAAGCGACTTTACTACACTTAAAAATTTGTTGGAAGAAGTAATAAGAATGAACTGGCAATACCAGACATCAGGATTAAACAAGGACAATTTTTTACTGATTCGTTAATCTCAAAATTTAAGGTATGTTAAGATCTGTCCCATCGGTTTCTTTTCTTCTTAAAATTATTTTTGCACTGGCTTTGTTTTTGCTCCTTTTAATGTCGGGTATTACTTACCGACATTCGGTTTCACTATCAAAATCTACAGAATTACTTGTTCATTCAAATAAGGTTCAAATCGAATTAAGGCAGTTGTTAAGCTATGTTAAAGATTCAGAAATCGGCCAGCGGGCTTTTATAATTACCAAAGATTCTGTTTTTCTCGAACCTTATTATATTGGTCCCGAAAAAGTGAATGAATCTTTTAATGTTTTAAAAGAACTAACAGAAGGTCAACCGCAACAGCAAGCTATTCTTGATGAGCTCAGGAATCTGATTAACATGAGATATGTTTACATGGCAAATTCATTGATAGTAATGTCGTTGCCACTTGGAAATAAGTTGTTGGCTAAAAATATGGTTGCAGGCAATGAGATAATGGATTCCATTCAGACCCGAATTACAAAAATGGTCGATTTGGAAATGTTTCATTTTAAAGAACAACAAACAACTTACTATCAGGATATATCAATAACTCCGGTTATAACCTTGTCATTGCTGTTGTTTTCTGTGTTGTTATTGGTTCTTGCTTATATCAGAATAAATAATGACTTGTTCGTATTAAAACGCGCAAACGAGAAATTATTAATAACAACAGAATCGATAAAACATGCCGAGTTAATAGGAGATTTTTTTACTTCAGTATGGAATATCAAAACAAACAAGATTATTTATTCTGATAATTTGTTCAGTTTACTGGGTTGTGAACCTAAATCTTTTGAACCAACTATTGAAGAGTTTTTAAAGTTTGTTCATCCCGACGACCGACATATTGTTATACTTGGAAACGAGAATATATTAAACAAACACAAAACTTATCCCCGATATTACCGAATCATTCGTAAAGATGGACAGGAACGCTATTTTAAGGCTATCGGAAAGTTTATTGAAGATGCTTCTGGAAACAGCACACATATTGGTGTAGTAAGAGATGTTACACAGCAACATCGGAGTAAATTAATTTTAAAGGAACGTAACCGCGAATTGAAACAAAGTAATAAGGAGCTCGCTTATTTCAATCAGGTTGCCAGTCACGATTTACAGGAACCTCTTCGCAAAGTACAAACCATTATATCACTCATTCTGGAAAGAGAGTTATCAGTCTTGTCAGAAACTGGAAAGGATTATTTCAGCAGAATACAAGCTTCGGTAAGCCGGATGAGAACATTAATTGATGATTTACTTTTGTTTTCGCGAACCAACAAGATTGACAAAACTTTTGAGCAATCCGATTTAAACCTGATACTTAAAAATACATTGTTTGAATTGTCACATTCCATTGAAGAGAAAAATGCGATTATTCAATCAGACCAGTTACCAGAATTAAAAGTTATCTATTTTCAGATTCAGCAGCTATTTCAAAATCTGATCAGTAATTCGTTAAAGTACTGTAAACATGGCGTTGTTCCAATTATAAAGTTTGAATGTGAACAAATTAACTCATCCGACTATCCGGCTTTAAATATCACCAGAAACAAAATATTTTATAAAATAACCGTTACAGATAATGGGATTGGCTTCGAACAACAATATGCTGAAAAAATATTCACAATTTTTACACGACTATATACATCAGCCGAATATCCTGGTACCGGAATGGGGCTTTCCATTTGCAAGAAGATTGTTGAAAATCATTCAGGCTATATTTTTGCCGAAGGAAAATTGGGCATAGGAGTTGTAATCAGTATATTTCTTCCTGCCAGATAGTATTGCTTCGCTCATAATCGCTGTATAACTGGCAAAAACAAATGCTACTTGTTTTTCCCTGGTATTTACCGTTGGCTAAAGCACACCTGGGGCGAGCTGATATATATTGAAATGATATAAAGATTTCGCGAAATTGTGTAAGGAACGTTGTTTTCTCAGTATTTAAATTTGTCATTAACAATTGAACAAGTTTTATTTATTAATTTAAAATTTAAGTCATGAAAAGAATTATGATTTTACCGGCAGCAGCACTGACAATTTGTTTGGCACTGCCACAGTTTTCGCAAGCAATGACAGTGAAAAATGAAGTTACCGCGTTTCAGGAAAAGGAAGTAAAGTACACTGAAATTACGGCGGATCAGCTTCCCGAAGAAGTAAGTAAAGCTATTGCAAAAGATTTTGTCGGATTTAAAACCGAAAAAGCTTTCAAGGGCGACGATGGAACTTTCAAAGTGAAAGTCATCAAAGGGGACGAAAAGTCGGTGTTGTTCTACAGTGCAAATGGAGATTTGATTAAATCAGAAAAAGCAAAATCAGAAAAACAAAATCCCGAATAACACTAAAAATTGTAGCAGGTACTTTTCATAAATATCGAAACAAATTATTCGAAAGTAAAATAGGTACTGCTTCAAAATGGCATTAAATAATTGTTCAGAATTAATGTCAATAGCCTCTGTCAAAGAATTATTTTGACAGAGGATTTTTTTGTAACCACCTGTTTTTTAAGGTAGAAATGATGTAAATATTTCGCGAAATTGTATAATGAATGTTGCTGACCGGGCATTTACATTTGTCATGAAAATAAAAGTATTCACTATTAATTAAAATGAAAATGAAAAAGTTATTTTATCTGCTTGCAGTAACAATGTTATTTGCGGCAGGAACAGTAATTACAAGTTGTAACTGGTCTTCAAATAAAGCAAACAAGGATCGGAAGGAAACACAGGTGGACACAGAACTGCAACAGCAGAAAACAGCCACTACTGAAGAATGGGAAGAATTTAAAGGCGAGTCAGAAATAAAAATAAAAGAGAATGAAATCCGCATTGAAGAATTAAAACAGAAATTGATGCAACCTGGGGTTACACTCGATTCGCTGCTTCAAAAAAGGATAAATGCACTTGAAGAGAAAAACAACAATTTAAAAGCAAAGATCAAGACTTTTGAAAGCGATCAAAGCGATTGGGAATCCTTTAAACGAGAGTTCAACCATGATATGGATGAACTGGGCGAAGCTTTTAAAAACTTAACGATTGACAATAAAAAATAACTGTCCACTGACGCTCATTATTGATAAAACGCCTGTTTGCTTATTCCAAATTCCGTTTAAAGCGCATTCATTCTAAAACTTATGAGTCATTTGTTTTGCCAGAAAATACTAATGATTGACCCTACTCTAAAAAGTCTTAAACCCCTAAATCCCCTGAAGGGGACTTTTAAGAGTTCATTGATTTTCATCGATTTCCCCTTTAGGGGTTAGGGGTAAAAGAGTTGAAAATCAATGAACTCAGACTTTTCGGAGTGGGCTATTGATTTAAGCTTTATGAAAACTTTGATACCTGGTATCTTTGTTGCAAATATTACTTTTCGAAGTAATGTCTGTGACTGAAAAACGTTGACCTAAAAAAAGGTTAACAAGATGCAAGGAAATGGATTTTTTAATGAAGAACAAAGACTTAAACAAAACCGTTATTTCAGTTTAGATTTTAAAAAGAAGCGAGTTCAGGAACTGGAA
>JBGSRA010000129.1:0-120043 GCA_041737765.1 Draconibacterium sp.
ATCAACAACCTGCCAGATAAGTTCATTTTCAGCAACCGGGAAAATTTCCAACTCCTGCTGACCCGATAATTGTGCATACAAACTGCCATTTCTTTCCGACAAAGAAAGTACGCCATCGTTTCCATAATCATAAAAACCTGCCAATTTCTTCAGGTCGTTAATCCTGAATTTATTTTTGATTTGAATATTTTTCCACAATACACACGTTAAATCGTATCCCAACTGCTCAACCAAAGCTTCACTGTAGTTGCTCAGAATAATGATTACATAATCGGCATGTGCATGAAACAGAAAAGCCGTACGGGTACAGCCTCCGATTCCCCCGTAATGCGTAGTTTGATAGTCGGTGCTGATTTTGTGTGTTTTATACAAGCCGTTGTACCATTTGTACAAATCTCCCGTTGTTGACGATAAATTTCCGGCTCCCACAAATTGTGAAAGACTGAATTCCGCACCCCGAATAAACTTCCCGTCAGCTTTGTTGTATCCTTTTGCCTGGTTTTCGGGCGAAGTGTTGATGACTGAGAACGAGTTTGTCATTTTTAACGGGTCAAAAATCTGAGTTTGAACGAAGTCGGAATAACTCATTCCACTTACTTTTTCAATAATATAAGCCAGTAATATGTAGCCCGATGTACAATATTGATACCGTTCACCCGGTGGAAAATTCAACGGCAGTTGTTTAAACTCCGCAATCAAATCGGGAATACTGGTGAACTCAGTTTTAAAATCATAAGGTGTTTCGTTTACCACATCAACAATGCCCGATTTGTGTTGAATCAAGTGTTCGATCGTAATTTTATCACCGTTCGGGTAATCGGGAATAAACTCCGACAAGGTTGAATTGTAGTTAAGTAATCCCTTATTTTTCAGTTCGGCAATGCAGGCAACTGTAAATAGTTTCGAAACCGAAGCAAGAAAATAACAGGTGTTTGGTGTATTTTCAATTTTGCCTTCTATATCAGCATATCCGTATCCTTCAGAGAGGAGAATATTCCCGTTGTGTGCTACCAAAACCGAACCCATAAAATCATGATTGTCGCAGTATTTTTCAACTATTTTGTTGAGTTCCCGGTTTGTTTCGGCATTATCATTTTGCGCAGTGCATGATATAAACCAAAACGGAAATAATAAAACAGATATAATTTTTTTCATGCTTTAAGTACAATAAATGTTTAAATGTCGCATTTCATTTTGCAATATACCCCTAACCCGATAGCTATTGGGTCCGGAATTAATGGTTCCATTTCATACTTATTTTAAGCTTTTAAGGTTTTAACTTTTCAAAGGTTCTAAAAGCTTCTAACTTTTCCAAAGTTTGGAACTTTGGAAAAGGTTTGAATTAAACATCCCCTCCGTCAAACGAGGAAGAAAGAAAATGTTATGCATTTGCCCCATTCAAAAAGACCTGTAAAACCACAGCGCCAATTAATATAAGTGCATAAAGCCCCAGCAAAACAAAGGTAAAAATGCCAAAAAACTTAAAAAGCGATTTTAAGTTGGCAAACCCCGAGGTGTAGAGTTTTTCGTCGTTGCGGTGAACGGCCAGTTTCATTTGGGTTGAAAAGCGGTACAAATAGGTTACAGGGATGTAATATACACTGGCAAACACTAAATATACAATTCCCAAAATCCACATCGGGAAAACAGTTTCCATATCGATAAACGAAAAGGCAACAATCATCACCAGCGAGGCAAGCACCATTATTCCCATGGCAACATAGCCGATAATGGCGAGTATATTTCCCCATTTAGCTGTTTCGGCCAGGTACAGTTTAATCTCGCGGGTTACTGTAAAAGTTTCGGTTTGTGTGGTGTTGATTTCTGTGTTTTCCATAAAGTTTGGTTTTTAAAATAGTTATTTTAGTTAGAATGTGATTCAAATTAGCGAGAGGGAGTGGTGAAGATTAAATTTCCTCATCAATTTCTTCACCAATTTTATCTAAATAAGATTGTAAATTAATAGCTGGAACTGTACCAATTGCTTGCTGAAGATATCTTGTCAATTGCATAAAGAATGTCACTAATGAGTTTTCTGGCTTACTAAACTTTATTTCATTAAATCTTCTCTCGTTGTAGAATTCAAGATATTTTTCAAATCCATTTTCATTTATTTCTTCATTTGGGTCGTAATCGACATAAAAACTACCATAATCTGCAATACAACCTAAATCGATACTCTTTAATCCTTTTTGGTTACGCATATGACCTTTAATAGTATCATTATTGTTATGTGTATAAGAATTTGTACTACATAAAATACCACCAATAATTTTAGTCAATGGCCGAGGAGGAAATTTTCTTCCTGAATTTATCATATCCGTACTTGTGCGAAATAACTGTCTAACGCTTTCTATTTTTTCTGCAGCATATTCAATGTTCGTTTTTCCATCTGAGCTATCTGCAATGTCAGGTTTTACTTCAAAAACTGCATATACTCCTTCAGCTGGAATATAATGAAACCCATTTTGTGAGAAAATGAATGGAGTAAACCAATTATCATAAATTACAATATCTATCTGATGGCTTGTATTTCCTTCATGGTCAATTACAATTGCTTTATCTAAACTATACCTATTAGGAAGATACTCGCGCAACCATTCTATCCATGCATTTTCCAAAGCATCCCCCTTAGAACCAGGGTGTGTTATAAATTGTCTATTAGTATTTAATTGGGCAATCATTTGGCTTTGTAATCCGCCAAATAACATCTTAAGGTCTATTTTATTATTCATAAGGCAATAGTTTTTTGTTATCATAAATGTAAAATGTATAATCCTTTAAATCTTTCTCATTTATGCTCAGGATTAAAAGGATAGGATTTTTTATTTGTACGGTATCACATTCAACCGTCTTTATCATTGCATTTAAGTCAGTCTGACTATAAGCAGTAGTCCCATTTGGGTGAGTGTGCCATTCTCCAATATAATATTGTTTCTGCTCTAGGAATATTTTTTTAAAAATTGTTACCAATCCATCAATATACCTTACAAAAGAAAATGGAAAACCTTTATATGAACTGGGTAGTAAATAATTGTTTACAGTTACAGCCCTTAAATCATCTGAATATTGTCCAATGAGAAAACCTCCAAATTCATTTGGGAAATGTTTAATTCCAATTTGCCCTAATTCGATTAATAAATCTTCTTCAATAAAAAGGGGCAGTCCATTACTTTTATTAACAACTTTCAAAATTCTACAATTTTTAAATTTCTTAACTCGGTATTATCTTCTTGAATTATAAAATTATTTTTTTTGCCTTTCTTTTGTAGTAGCATGTTTATCTGTCTTAAAGCTAATTGAACCAATGCATTTATGTCATTATAAGAAGCTTTGAAAGTTGGACTCCAACAACCTGTTGGACTGTATAAATCATTAACATTATTCTTAAGAATATTATTAAATTGGTTATTTACAAAGCGATACACATTAGGATAAAAGGCGCAAACTAATTCTTTTGCATGATTTGTAATTGATATATTTATCAACTCTATTTTTAGTTTCAATGTATTAAGTACGTACATTAAATCATTATCAGTTGAGCAATCAAAAATTATATCGTAATTGTTAAGATTTTCAATGAAATTCTCTCTATAGGATATATCATCTCGGTGACTTTTTACTATTCTTTCAAAATAATTGTTGTTTAAAGGATTAATGTTAATATATGGAGATATCGCACTAAGAATCTTTTCCAATTCCTCAGTTTTATTAGTAATACCGTTTAAAAACATATATTCTGATCGACAGACATTCTCTGGTTCTTTTACATCATAATCAACAAAATCAATATACCTACAACCTCCCCTTGTTAGTGTCGTAGCAATCATACTACCAATTGCCCCGACACCAACAATCAAGATTTTTTTACTTGTTAATTCTTCGCAGAAAGTTCCCCTACCAAAGAGATACTTATAACTAATGTTCTTGGTAATTCCCCAATTAATTTCTTCATCAACTAACTCACTATGCCAAATCCCTGTCTTTATGCCATTTACTATTTCCGGAAACCCTGTTAATGGAAATCTTCCTACTTCCAATATTGAAACTTGCCAATGTATTTCAGTTTCATTAATTCTATATCCCAAAAATAAAGGTGTTATATCTCCTTTATGCTTTAAAATAATATTTTCTTCTAATTTATTCAGTAAGTTCAAAAAATCGGTAGAGAGCAAACGACTGAATTCTTTCCACTTTTTATATGAGAACCTGCCATAAGTTGCTGGTAATTCCTCTATAAAATAATAGAGACCACTTCTTACAAGAGGCATTCTTTCGTATGTATTATTCAATTGGCACTTTTTATAATCTCCCCCAACAGGTTTAAACCCTTGAGTTATAAAATTTAGAATTACTTTTTCTTTATATAAACCTGAACTAAGGAATGACAAATGAACTTCTCCAAATTCACCTTTTAAAAACGAGCTTTCACAGTCAGAAAAACAATATGCAAAATATTTGTCATTAATGGGATTTTCATTTACTATAATATGCTCATAATTTGAATCCTTATTTTTGTTTATATAGTACTTTATAATCCATTCTTTTAAAGAATTAAAATCGATATATAATTTTTGTTCTAAATCTGTGCAATGCGATGTATGAATGCATATGTTTCCGGCAGCCATAACATGGTTGAAAGGGATTAAGTTACTATTTCTAAAAGTGATTGATTCCGAATCATAGGTTTTAAATGGATATTGTGGGGCAATTTCAAAATCAAAATCTAAAGAACCATCTAATTCCTCAAAAGCAATTTCTACCTTCCCTTTAACATAAAATTCCCCTTGCTCAATTTTATAAATCTGTTTGACAAAGGGAATTTTTGTAATAATTCTTCTTATCGTTTCAATTTCAAATTTCATTTACCGAAACGGTTATTATTTGGAGGAATTGATGGTGCAATTGCAGCTCCTTTAATCCCATATGAACTTTCAGTAGATTCTTTCTTTTCGTGTTTTTCATTTGTCGGGAAATAGTTCTTAATATTTTCATCATTTTCTTCAATGCGATTAACGATGGTATTCATTCTATTTGAAAGATTCGTTCGTTTATAAGATTCTAAAGAAGTTATTATATCATTATTAGAGTTACCTGGATCGATGAGTTTAAAATCATCTTTGGTAATATTATCTCGGATGTATTCCATAACTGATTTTAATTTTTCCCAAATATTACCAGAAACCTCAGTTTTTTCAAAAGCCTTGATTGTTATTAACTCAAGTAAAAAAGATTTATAGTTTTCAAAATTACTGTTTTTCCAGATTTTCAGTAATCGAATAACTTTTCTTTCATTATCTTTTGCTTTTATGTTATCGATTTGTGCTTGAATGTTTGTTTTTGTATACGATCCTTTCGTAAAACCCCAATGGTTGTCATTGAAATATACATTTAGGTCCCTGGTTTCTGGATAAGATTCATAGTTTAACTCTCTACCCGGAACGACATCTATATTTATTTCATCTCCATCTTCATCAGAATAGAATCTTACTCCAATCGAAACTTTCTGTTTTCTAACATGAGCTTCACCAGAGTTATAATATTTCTCAGTTAGAAAATCAAATACATCTTGAAACATTTCTTCAATTGTTTCGAATGAGTTTCTTTTGAATGGTACTACTATATCCAAATCAAATTTTGTATTAATAGCTGTATGTTTAGCAAAAGAACCAGAATTGTAAGGGGAGTAGATTTTATCAGAATATTTTTCTTCTAATGCTTCTTTAATTTCATCTCTTCTTGTTTTGAATTTGCTAAGCAATTCATCAACGTGAGCCATTCGATGTGTTTCTAACACATTTTGCAAATAATCGTTTTTATTAATTGTCATAATCTTAAATTTAATCAGTTATGTTAAAATTTTTCAATAATCATTACAATATTTAAAACTCAATAATCAACTTCTTTGAACATTAATTGTCAGACATTCATCTCTTTTTCAGCTCCTTTGGGCATCGGTATCATCTTCCTGACGTCAGGAAAATGATACGTCCTTTGCTTTTTGGATTACTCTCTCAAAGTTCATCCACTTGCTGTAACCAAGCAGGCTCTGCAATTCGCGCGCACTCCAGCATTCAACACCTTCCAGTTCTGAGGCGGCGGCTTCAAACTGTGCAAATAAACTTTGGATTTCGTCAGACTTCATTTTGATTTTTTGTTCGGTAGCCCGGTTTTTTTGATTGACATAAAAATAGAGAAAAAAAACTGAAGGTTGTACAGCCGGATGTGTTAAAAATCAGGGAATTATTAACAGGGTTGCGGGGTGCAAGTTGCGTGTTAGGGGTTGCGTTTTTCGGGTTACGGGATGCGGGTTGTCGTGGTTGTCATTGTTGTCGGGTTTTTCTTTGTGTTTTCTCTGTGTTATCTGTGGTTATAGAGGGTTTCGGGTTACGGGTTGTCGATGTTGGGTTTTATCCAGCGGCTAATAAATCTGACCAGTACCGTGCGAATCAGCAACAGGTTGCTCCCGAAAGCTATCTGGAGGATGTTTGATTTTAGATAATTGATGCTTGATTCTGGATATATTTAACCTATAACCTTTTACCCACAACCCGCTCCTGCCAATCAGTTCATAAAATTTCTTATTTTGTGCCCGTGTTTTGTAACCGGCGAAGTTGTAATGCCTTGTGAAAAAACAAAACAACAAACCAAAATAAAATGAACTATAAATAATCTGAAATGAAGAACCTGACATTTAACCTGAAAAATCAACTTGTAATTTTAGTGGTTGCAGCGATGTTAATGTTTTCTGCAACAGTATCACAGGCGCAAACTGCTCCATCGTACACCCATCATTTGGCGGGTAATCCGTATCTGCCGTTATGGGAACATCTGCCCGACGGAGAACCGCGTGTTTTTGAAGACCCCGACAACGCGGGCAAATTCCGCGTGTATATCATCGGTTCGCACGATGTGAGAGCCAACAGTTATTGCGGTCCAGACATCAGGGCGTGGTCGGCTCCTGTGGAAGACCTCACCAATTGGCGAGATGAAGGCCCTATTTTTACCTATCCAATCGAAGGTCAGTGGGATGTGATGTACGCTCCCGACCTTGTTGAGGTGAAAAGAAAAGACGGCAAAAAGGAATACTTTCTGTACCCCCACAGTCGCGGCCGGAACAGGGAAGCGATGGTGGCAAAAGGCAGCCGCCCGGACGGTCCTTTCACTCCTGTCAACATCACTGAAGACGGAACGAAAACGGTACCCGGTAGTATCATGGGATTTGACCCTTCGGTTTATATAGATAACATCACAGATGCAAAAGACCCTGATTATGCGATTGGCTTCAGAGCCTATGGTTTCTGGGGATTCCAACGCTCATCGGCAGGTCAGCTCGACCAGAACACCATGTATTCGCTACGGCCGGGAACCGAAGCCATTCCCTATTTTATTCCGGCCAGTTCGAGGTACGGTGTTGTGAGAGACCCGCAGGGAACAACCTATCCGGCGCTGTTTCCGGGCGAGGACCTGGGTTCGTTTAACTTTTTTGAAGCCGCATCCATCCGCAAGGTGGGCAATAAATATGTATGGGCTTACAGTGGCTACTCAGGTCCTGAATATGGGCTGGGAAGCACCAACTCGGCATTGCGTTACGCTTATGGAGACACTCCGCTGGGACCGTGGAAAAGCGGCGGCGTTCTTGTCGATTCACGCGGTCCGGTGCTGAGTGAGGACGGAACCAAACTTCAGACCGGTTATTCGGGTCACAATACCCACGGCAGCATCCAGCAAATCAACGACCAGTGGTATGTGTTTTATCACCGTGCACCCCGGGGATTCGGAAATGCGCGTCAGGCGGTGGTTGCACCGGTTACAGTAACATGGGATGAAAAGTCGGTGGCTGATGGCGGAAAAGTGGTCATCAGAGGTTACGACCCGTATTCGGCTGACAATATATGGACAGCAAAAGACAGCCAGGGAAAAGAATATACCGGAGCCGAAGTAACTTCGGAAGGTTTCCATATCTACGGTCTCGACCCTTATCAATATTATTCGGCCGGTTATGCGTGCTATCTTTCGAACACCGGCAGCCAACAGGATTCGTGGGATATCTGGGATAACAACATGCCCGTTGCCAATGTGAAAAACGGCAACATCATCGGTTACAAGTATTTTGGTTTTGGAGGACTCGCTAAAGAAACAAAAGGATTGAAGGCTTTCGACGGCGTGAAACCCGGAAATAAAACGGCTTTTAACCTGTTCCTTACGCCAAAAACAACAGAAGCATTTAAAGTGAATGTGTGGTTAGATGGTCCGTGGGATAATGCTACATGGAAAGGCAAAAAAATTGGTGTAATCGAAGTGCCTGCCAATGCTGCTCAGAAAATCACAAAATTCACCATCGATGTTTCGTCGGTGGTTGACAAACTCGACAAAAAACACGCTATTTTCCTTGAGGCTGAAGGTGGCGAAACCGATGGTCTTTTCGATTTAAGCGGGCTTGGATTCAGCTCCGACAAAAAGAAAATCGTTCGTCCGGTTGCACCAACAGTAAGTATTGCTTTAAATGGAGAAGCGGTTGCAGTTCCGGTCAATCCGGTTCGGTCAACCAACGCCAACGGTATTGTGGGTTACGATATTTACGAAGCAAAATACGTAGTTCCGGCCAGCGCAACTGCCACGCCGGTTGTTACCGCCTCTGCCAGCAATGCGGCTGTAAAAGTGTCCATCACGCAGGCAGAATCGAAAACCGGAACAGCCGTTGTAAAATGTGATTATAACGGTGTGGTAAAAACTTACAAAGTGGTTTTAGCTGTGGAATAGTTCCTGAGTTTTAGCTGAAAGTTAAAGTGTAGTATATTCATGATACTGGATGCTGCCCGCCCGGACGACCCAGTCGGACGGGGATGCTGGATATCTGATCCTGGATGCTTGATACTAGATATTTGAATCTGGTAAATCGGAAATAGTTAAATGATTAAGGGTAAATCTCCGGGGCAAAGGGTTAGTAAACAAATGGAATCAGCCGTTTTGTACGTTTCATATAACCGGCATAGTTTAAGGCGGGTTGTTGCAGTAAAAGTTGTTCTTCGATTCGGATACGGTAAATAAATACACTGATGATTGGAACCAGGATTACTGGCAGACTAAACCAATTGTTCAGGTACAGACCCAATCCCAAAAACGATAACAATGAGCCAGTGTAGGAGGGATGCCTGATATATTTATAAAGCCCGGTTTCAATCAACCTGTGTTCGGTGTCGATGGCAAGGTTTACAGTAAAAAACTTACCCAGCGTGCGAATGGCAACCAGCCTAACGACCACTCCGACAGTAATCAGTACCAAACCAAAATATTTCAGGAGATTGGTTTCAATCATGGGTACATTCACAAAGAGAGCAACCAGAACAGCTGCCGTAACTGCAACAATAATGGTGGCCCAGATGATGCTGAAAGAGTTTTTGTCCGACTGTTTTGCATCGGGCATTTTTGAACGGTGCATCATGTTGAGTGCAATTTCCGACAGGAACCAGAAAATCCAGATGAGACTAAAAAAATCCATAGTAAATGTTAAAAGAATGGTTTGACATTTTTTAAACTGCGATACAATTTAAGAAATGCCGTGAAATTTATCAAATGCCGGTGATTATTTTTGTTAAAGATACAACTGACCAACCCGGCCCTCAAAAATGTTCCAAATTCAATAAATGCCGGGCATTCAGGCCACTCCTCCTTTGAAGAAGAAGAAGGGGAAATGTGCGCAGGACATTGGCTTTTTGGTTGTAGCTTTGTGATTTTTCGAAATTGGTTATTGATTTTTCGGTATTGGATATTTGGGTTTGTTGCTTTTTTACCACCCCGGCCCTCAAAGATGTAGCAATTTCAATTAAAGTTGTGTGTTCGGGCCACCTCCCGACTTTCGGGACAAGCTCTCCTTTGAAGAAGAAGGAGGGGAAATGTGCGCAGGTCATTGGCTTTTTGGTTGTTGCTTTGTGATTTTTCGAAATTGGTTATTGATTATTCGGTATTGGATATTTGGGTTTGTTGCTTTTTTACAACCCCGGCCCTCAAAGATGTAGCAATTTCAATTAATGTTGTGTGTTCGGGCCACCTCCCGACTTTCGGGACAGGCTCTCCTTTTTTAAGAAGAAGGAGGGGAAATGGATGCATGATGGGGGTTTACCTATTTGCCTACTGCCTACTACATACTGCCGCTATTTACTTTCTTTTCCGACCACCCCGCACCCAATTCTGTTTTACTTATCCTTTCCTCACCGGAACATAAAAATCCTCTGCTTTCAGGTTGCATTTTTCGGCAATGCGTTTGCAGTAGGCGAGGCGTCCCACATTGTTGTTGCGTGAGTCGGAACCAAAGGTAAATTTGATGCCCTGCGCTTTGGCTTTCAGAATAAATTCTTCGTGCGGTGTGTGCGCCATATCGTTAATCTCGATGGCAATATTCCGGGCTTTTGCTGCAGAAATTATCTGTTGCATCCGTTCTTCTGTCCACAACGAGTAATAGTCGCGGGCAATACAAACAGGTAAAAAGAGGGGCCAGCCAAAAATAGTAATCGGCTCTTTGGTCAGCACTTCCATGGCGTAATCCATGTACCTTTTCATAAAATCTTCGGTGTCGTCGATGTAGGTGTCAAACTCCCAGATTTGCCAGGTTTCACCGTTTCCTTTGGGCACCATCTGCGGGTCCATCAGAATGTAATCCAATTGGGCAATCAGTTCGGCCGAATAGTTTTTGCTCCATCCTAAATAGGTAGGTTGCAACCCGATGTAAACCGGGTATTTTCGCAGTTTTTCGATGTAATTTTTCAGGTCGTTGTCGTCTTTCAGTGCCCACACTGCGGGATGGTCAACCACGCCAAATTTCACGTTGTTTTTTTTGCCGATTTCAAGGATGTTTTCGATGGTAAATGTGTCGGTGGTGTGCACATGCAGGTCAAGCAGTTCAAAGCTGGGAGGAGCGGCAATCCCCGTTTCAGGCAATACCGATGACATAGTTAATAATCCCGCCGAAAGGCTTACGTTTCTAATGAATGTTCTTCTTTCCATTTTAGTTGATTTTGATTCTGGATACTGGATTCTGGATACTGGATATCAGATTCTGGATACTTGATATTTGTTGTGCTTGATATTTGATACTTGATACTTGATTTCTTGTAAATCGTAAAATTAATTTTGATTTCAGCTTTTCCGTCCGCAACCGGTTTTGCATTTCAAGCTGCACTGGTTCGCGGACGATTATGGTTGCATTTTGTTTTTCCACGGGTTACATCGTTCCTCCTCACCCGTGGTTATAAAAATCTGACCCGTACCGGGTAGGGCTGGTGCAAGAAACTGGTCTCTTAGTACCCCCAAAACAACAAGCAAAAAATTCAACTGCCAACTACATACTGCCGCTTACTCCCTGTCCTCTGCTCTCTGCCCTTTGCTCCTTGCTCTAAGCCAATCCCAAATGTTTCTTCACAAACCCCACAATCTCGTCCATGGCTTCGGTAGCTTCGGGGAACATGGGTGCCATCAGCGGGTAGCAATGCACCATTCGTTCGCCTGCCCTGAAAGTTACGTCCACACCGGCAGCTTTTGCTTTTTCGGCAAAGGCACGGCCATCGTCAAAAAGTTCGTCGTCCATTCCGGCGTTGATGAGGAGAGGCGGCAACCCTTTCAGGTTGCCAAAAAGTGGTGAAACATACGGGTTATCCAAAGACGTGTCGCCGGCATAATGTTTGGCAAAAACATGCCACGAGTTGAGCGGCGCGGGCGAAACCTTGTTTTTTGTTTTGTACGATTCTCCCCGGCAGGTAAGGTCAGTCCAGGGCGAAATGGCTACCCCGGCTTTTGGCAGCGGAATATGATTGTCTTTCAGGTACAGCAGTGTGGCCAGCGTAAGTCCGCCACCCGCCGACTCACCCGCAATGATGATATTTTCAGGTTTGTAGCCCGATGTCAGCAGCCACTGGTAAACTTTTGCCGAATCTTCAACGGCAGCCGGAAATTTGTGCTCGGGTGCGAGCCTGTATTCAAAAATCAGGTTCGAAACGCCTGTAAATGCTGCAAACTTCGAAACAAAACTGCGGTGGTCGCTGCACGAACCTGAAACATAACCGCCGCCGTGTACATAAAAAATCATTTTTTCGGGTTCAGCCCCGGCAGGAATCAGCCATTCGGCTTTTATTCCGTCAGCATTGGCTGGTTTAGCTTCAACCCCGGGAGGCATTTTGGCGTAGCGGGCAGCGCCTTTTTCGCAATTTTCCCTGAACAGTTCGATGGAAGTGTTCATGTCAAAAGTTTCCTTTGTCAATCGTCCGCGAAACAGGTAGCTGTTACGTATCATCAGGTTAAACATGCGGCTTTTAAAACTTGTCATGGTTTTTTGTTTTGTTGAATTGTTTTTTTCTGTTTCTGAAAATTTTAATGCAAAGTGCACCCGGCAGTTTATTTCATTCCTGTCAGTACTTTTTCTAATAATAAATTAAATTCCTTCGGTTTTTCTATCATTGGATAATGTCCGGTTGCAGCGATGGTTTCCACTTGAAACCCATTTTTGCAATGTTTTTTCAGTCCGGTTTCGTTTGTTGGAAAACTGTCACTGTTTATTAAATACAACTTGTAATTAAGCTGTTCCAGTCTTTGTGCATCGGCGGCTGCGTATTGCATTTGGTTCATAAATGTTCCATAGCCAATAACTGAATCGCTGATTGCAAAATCAGTTTTTACCCTGTCTTTCACTTCCTTCGAAGTTGTTGGGTGAAAAAGCATCATCTCGGCATAAAAAGGTGCTGAATTTTTAAAATCCTTTTCAAGCATTGGAAAAAAGTCGGTCATTTGTTTCATTTGTTCCGGTGTAAATGCAACGTCAATAATCTTGAAATTGTCAACACCTGCAATGCCTGCAATTTTTGGATTGTTGGTTAATGCTGTTTGTAACATAATTTCGCCTGCCATTGAATGGCCAATGATTACCACATTTTTAAGGTTCATTGTGTCAATAAATGCTGTTACATCTTTGGCATATTCTTCAATGGTCCAGTTGGTTCTTTTGGCTTTCGATTTGCCAAAGCCCGGCAGGTCAATTGCGTAAACATTGTAATTTCCGGAAAAATAATCAACTTGATTCTTCCAATACATTCCGTCAATACACCAGCCGTGTAAAAACAGCAGTGTTGTGTCGCCT
The DNA here is from genome assembly GCA_041737765.1 of Draconibacterium sp. Classification (GTDB taxonomy): domain Bacteria; phylum Bacteroidota; class Bacteroidia; order Bacteroidales; family Prolixibacteraceae; genus Draconibacterium. The sequence continues at coordinate 13,127 of JBGSRA010000129.1, forward strand.
TGTCCTTGTTGAAAATAATTGATTTCTACTTGTTTGTTTCTGATTGTGATTTGTTTTGCTGTCATACTCATTTTTGGTTGTTCGTTGCTTCCATTCGATAAAAATGGAGCATTGGCGATGATTAAAGTTGTTTTTTTATTGCTGCAGGAATTCCGTCTTTATGGACAATTACAGCGAGTACCTTTCCTTTTACAAAGTTTTCGGAGAGGTATTTTTTGGTAACTACTCCGAGGTTTTCACCCACAGAATCTTTAATGACATAATATTTCCTGCCGTTTTCATCTGTTGCAATTCCTGTGAGATGTACAAGGTGAACATCTTTTGTGTACCAGTTCGACAGCATTTCGTCACGTTTATCCTGGGTCACCATTTCGTTTTCGTTGAACCCGACATAATTCACCGGGTTTTTTAAAATGTCAACCATGTAATCAAGGTCAATGGCCAAAGTAAATCCGTTGTTTACTGCGTAATCGATGGTCTCCATGAATTTATCCAGCGGCAGACTATAATAATCGCTTTTGCATAGCCAGTTGTCTTTCACGTAAAACATGCGGGGCTTGTAAAAAGGCATTTCAGAAAAGGAAGTGAGTTTTATGTAATCAGTAAACGGCAGATTGACCACCTCTTTTGCAAAGGAAACCGGTGTGTACGTTTTTCCTTCGAAACTAATTTCCGAGGGCAGCTTACCCAAATGGCGGTCGAGCATCGACCTGATTTCTGTCTCCCAAGGTTTGGTGGCAACCCCGTTTTTCCACTGGATATTGAGTTCATGGTTCTCCGCTTTTTTCATCAGGTTGGGCAAAAAGCCGTATTCGAATTCTCCGTACAACGGACCGTGTTCGTAAAAACCTTTGTCGTTTCGGTTACCAACATAATCGCTCAGCGGCACAATTCCGTATTTGTTCATAATGAAAATTGCATCGTCGAAAAGTCCGCCAGTGCTGTACGTTTGGGTGCCGCGCAGACTCAGATAGTGGTCGGTTTTTTCGATAAAAACATGGTAAAAAAGGTACATCTGCGAGAGTTCCATTTTTTTCCCGCTGGTTCTGAATATCTCCGATTCGAAGAACGAAACCATCGAGAAAATCTGGCAACCATTATTCCCTTGTAACTTTTGAGGCGAAGTCCAGTTTTCTTTCTGAATGGTAAAAGTTTTTTCCTGCGAAAAAACGCTGAATGCGCTGGTTAAAAGCAATGCCAGCCACAAAATGGTTAATTGTTTTCCGGTTTTCATAATTGTTTTCTGTTTTTGTCCTGAATGACGGTGGCAGGTTCTAAAAGTTACAAGGTGTAAAACCGCATCACTCGGGGCAGGAGGGCAGCAATCAGAATTAAAAGTCCGACTGCCGCAATAATGGTTTGCAGGATAAAATATTCAGCCATCAGTTGCTGAACGATTATCCAGACGTTGGTGATGATTCCGCTGTACACCGCGAAAGTCCAGCCCCAGTATCGGTTTTTGTAAATATTCAGCCACGCAAACCACGTCCGGTTTTTGGTGAACAATCCGTATAAAGCCAGCAACGGGAAAACGCCGTTCATCAGCAAAAGCAAAAAACCGGGAATGAAATAGCTGTTAAAAGGCGATTTATCAAGCCACCCGGGTTGCATTCCCAGCAGCGAGCCATCGGGAGCCAGCATTAAACTGATTCCGCCATAAAATGCGTTGATTGCCAGCAGCACCAGCAGCAGGATTAAAATCCAGGTTTCAAAAGGTCGTTTCATAAAGTCAGTTTAAAGTTTAAAGTTCAATGCTTAAAGTTCGGGGTTTCGTTGTGGCGCCCGCCTGCCATCGGGCAGGGTTTGCAACCGCCATTTCTAACGCGGTTAAAAACCGCGTCACCCCATTCTCGCATTCATGCATTCCCGCATTCATGCATTATTCGAGCCGTCCACCCACTTTTTAAAATCCACCACTTTGTCGAGGCTTAGGAAAACATCCGGAACGGGTGGGTTGAGTTCGAGTTTCAGGCGGCTTTTCGGGAAAATGTGGATGTTTACAATCGACTGCAAACTCACCACATATTGCCGGTTTATGCGGAAGAACTTTTTCGGGTCGAGGTCGGCCAGCAGGTTGTCGAGGCTGATGTCGAGCGAATATTGTCCTTTTTGCTGCATCGCCACAAATGTGATTCCGCTGTTGGAGAAAAAGTAGGCAATGTCTTTTACATCAATGCTTTTGAGTTTCTGGCCCACCACCACGGAAAAACGTTCGCGATAGTTTGTGGTGCTGCCTTTCATCAGGCTGAACAGTTCGCTGATGTCAACCATTTGTTTTTTGTCGCCCCAATCGCGGAACTTGGCAATTGCTTTTTTCAGGTCGTCCTGTGAAATGGGCTTCAAAAGGTAATCGATGCTTTTCAGTTTAAAGGCTTTGATGGCGTATTCGTCGAAAGCCGTGGTAAAAATGATTGGCGAGCTGACTTTCACCTGGTCGAAAATGGAAAAGCTGATTCCATCTTCGAGGTGGATGTCGAGGAAAATCAGGTCGGGGTGCGGGTTGTTGCGGAACCACTCCACCGATTCGGCCACCGATTCGAGGCGGGCTACCACTTCAATACCAGGGTCGGTTTCGGTTATCATTTTCTCAAGCCGCCGGGCTGCAAATTGTTCGTCTTCAATAATGATGGTTTTCATAAATTGGTTGTCGTTGTTATCGTTGTTGTTTTGTTGTCGTTGTTTTCTCGTTGTCGTGTATTTTACCTTTGTTCTTCATCTCTCAAAAGCCGCTTTCTTCAAATATCCCCTTGAGGGGATTACAGGGGTGAGAAATACATTCCAATACTCCCGAGTTTGTATTCCTGACACCCCCATTCCCCCTCAAGGGGGGAATTACTTTGTGGAAACTTCCGGACTTCATCTGTATTTCAGGTTCTTTATTGTGACTTTATTTATTATCAAAAATATCTTTGAAAAAGCCGGCGCCGATGGGTTTTCTAAAGTCCTTCGATGGGTCGAGGTACTTGTCGAGCATAGCGTTTAATTCGTTTTTAACGATGGGTTTGTGCAGAAAATCAATTCCTTTGGTTACAAACGCTTTAATTGCCAGCTCATCGGTTGCCGTGGTAAACACGATGGGAGAGGAGACACTCACTTTTTCGAAAATGGCAAAACTGAGGTTGTCTTCGAGGTGGATGTCGAGGAAAATCAGGTCGGGTTCGCTGTTATCCCTGAACCATTCCACCGATTCTTCCACCGATTCGAGCCAGGCGGCCACTTCAATTTTGGGGTCATATTCGCGCAACAAATTTTCGAGCCTTTTGGCTGCGTACATTTCATCTTCAATGATTACAATTCTCATTATCTGTATTTTTTTCTATTAATATTTTAATCAAACGCAAAGTGGTATTTTGAGTTTTAGTGGTTTAGCAGCTGAAATTTTTGCCACAAAGTCACAAAGACTCAAAGTTTCACGAAATTCAGAGTCTTTTTTTATTCAACATTTCAGCGGAACGCGGGCGATAAATTTTGTCTCGGTTTTTATAAACTCGGGTTCGGGCATTTCGAGCAGGTGGTAACGGTGTGCGATATTGCGCAGTCCAACGCCTGTTGAAACCATGTGCGACTCGCGTTCCTGCAGGTTGTTTTCAACATGCAGAACATTTTCGTCATCAATAAATATGTCGATTTTCAGTGGGTTTCGTTTCGACATGGCATTGTGTTTAATGGCATTTTCGATAAGCAACTGCAACGCCAGCGGCAAAATCTGGCATTCGCGTTTCTGCTCGCTGATTCGCACAACCACAACAATTTTATCCATAAACCGGATGTTGAGGAGGAAAATATAGGCATCCAGAAAATCGAGTTCGGTTTGCAGGCTCACCAAATCGTTGTCTTTGTTTTCGAGTACATAACGATACACTTTCGAAAGGTATTCGGTAAACTGTTCGGCCAAATCGGGTTCTAGTTTGATGAGCGATGTCAGCACATTCAGACTGTTGAAAAGAAAGTGCGGATTTACCTGTTGCCGCAACACTTCGAACTGCGACTGCAGGTTTTCTTTTTGCAAACGGATGAGTTGAGTGTTGGCTTCTGTGAGTTTCAGCGTACTTTCATTCACCCTGATTTCAAGGTTCTGATTCAGCATTTCGAGTTCTGCCTTGGCTTTCAGCAGCTCTTCTTCGGTATGCAACCGGTCGGTAATGTCGCGGGTGATAACAAACGAAGCCGGACTTCCGCCATAATCTGTTGTGCGCGAATTAAGTTCAACCATGATACTCGTGCCATCTTTCCGGTACAGTTTGGCGCGGTAAATGGCCGGGAAAGTTTCGCCCGTCATGCGGCGTTTGTGGTTTTCGAGCATTTCGGCATGGTGTGCCCGGTCCACCACATCGATAAATGGTTTATTGATGAGTTCGGTTTCGGTGTATTGCATCATTTCGCAAAATGCAGGATTTACAAACCTGAAAACGCCATCCTGTGTAATCAGAATCCCGTCGGTGGCTTTATCGATGAGGGCGCGGTATTTTTTTTCGCTTTCACGAAGCGCATTTTCCATCTTCACATTTTCGGTCATATCAATTACAATACCCCGGGTACCGGTAATTTTACCATCCGAAATCATTGGTGTGGCAAAAATCATAACCGGAAATTTTTCACCGTTCAAACGAATTGCTGTATAGATGTTTCCTTGTGAAGTAGTTTTTTCGAAATACGATTTTTGCATGTTACTAATCATCCTTTCAATATCTTCAGTAACCACCAAATCGTGTGCAGAGATACCGGATTCGATGCTTTGAATACCAAAGGTCTTTTTTCCGGCCTGGTTCAGGTAAGTGAGTTTTCCATTCAAATCGTGCTCATAAACGGTTTGAGGAAGCATTTCGGCCAGTTCACGGTATTTTTGTTCGCTTTCCCTGAGCGCGTTTTCCATTGTTTCATGCTCCGAAATGTCAAGAATCAAGCCTCTGATTCCAATAACTTTATCTTCAGTGACAATTGGGGAAGCAAATGTCATGGCCGGAAAGGTTTCGCCGTTTTTGCGCACGGCAATGTACCTGTTTCCATAACTGTTTGCTTTATTGGTTATGGTTTTTTTCATGTTTTCACGCATCTGTTCGTGATACGAAGTATGAATGAACTGAAACGAAGACTTCCCAATGTCACCGCTGTCGAGGCCGAATTGTTTTAATCCTGTCTGGTTAAAATAGACGATATTTCCAAGGGTATCGAGTTCGTAAACAGTCTGCGGGAGCATTTCTGTTAGTTCGCGGTATTTCAGTTCGCTCTCGCGCAGCGCTTTTTCCATGGCTTCATGTTCCGACATGTCGAGAATAATGCCACAGGTGCCGGTTATTTTATCGCCCGAATATTGAGGTGAGGCAAATATCATCACCGGAAATTTTTCACCGTTTTTTGTAATTGCAGTGTAATTATTACCGGGTGTACTATAGCCTTCGGTCAGACTTTTCATCATGTTGAGCTTCATTCTTTGATGTTCATCGGGTGCAATAAAACTGAATGCAGAAACGCCGAGATCGTAGGTTGAGATACCGAATTTCCTGAAACCCGTTTGGTTGAGGTAGGTTATATTTCCCTGCATGTCGAGTTCGTAAATTGTTTGCGGGAGCATTTCGGCCAGCTGCCGGTATTTCTGTTCGCTTTTTGCCAGGGCTTCCTCCATTCTCAGCCGGTTGGTAATATCGCGCATTATCACAAAGGCAGCGGGCTCACCGTTGTACTCCGATGTGCGGGCATTGAGTTCAACTTCGAGAATTGAACCATCCTTTTTCATGATTTTGCTGCGGTACATTATCTGGAAATCTTCGCCTGCCATACGGCGCGAATGATAGGAATTCATTTTTTTGTGGTCTTCGGCAACCACAAAATCGAGGTAAGGTTTGTCAATCAGTTCGTTTTCGCTGTATTGAGTCAGTTTACAGAAAGCTTCGTTTACAAATTTCAGAAACCCATGCTGTGTGATGATAATTCCGTCGGTTGCCTTGTCGATAAGTGTGCGGTATTTTTCCTCGCTTTTTGCGATTTTTTCCTGCATCCTGTTTTTTTCAGTGATGTCGTGGACGGTGATAAAACTTGCCGGCAATCCTTCGTAATCAATCACCGTGGAAAACGATTCTGTTTCAATGTATTCTCCTGTAACTAATTTCAGCCTGTAATAATCGAGCATTGTACTTGTTTCGCCTTTATCCCGCAGTGCGCTCATTTCCTTTGCTTTCTTCCGGTCGTCGGGGTGGACAATATCTGTGGCAGGAAACGCAGCAAGTTGTTCGGGCGTGATTTTCAGCATCCGGCAAATGGTGTTGTTGGCAAACATAATCTGGTTGTTACGGATAATCAGGATTCCATCCTGTGAATTGTCAACCAGCGTTTTGTATTTTATTTCGCTCTCCTGCAAAGCTTTCTGTATGCGGTTTTTCTCTGTTACGTCGCGCATGGTTACAAACGAGGCATTTTCTCCACTCATGACCACGGTGGCTGCATTAATATCCATTATAATTTCGCGGCCATCTTTGTGAATCATTGAAGCGAGGTAACTGTTGGTTTTTAATTCGCCGCGCATCCGTTTGTAATGCAGGTCTAATACCCGTTCGCGGTCGTGCGGAGCAATCAGTTCAGCGGGTTCTTTTGCCAGCATTTCTTCAATTGTATAACCAAACATATCGCAGAAAGCCTGGTTTACCATGATAATTTTGCCGTTCTGCGAAATGGAAACCCCGTCCAGCGATTTTTCGATGAGGGTGCGATACAGGTTTTCTTTTTCGGCTAATTCAAGTTCAATCCGTTTTTTGTCCGAAATATCCTGTTGAATCACAATGTAACCATCAACATCGCCATTTTTATCACAGAAAGGTGCTGCAATGGTGTTGGCCCAGTAGCGCGAACCATCTTTGTTGATGGTATGAAGTTCTCCCTGCCATGATTTTCCTTCGAACAGTGATTTTGTTATTTCCTGTCGCGAAGCAGGTATTTCCTTAAAACCTTTATAAAGCGTGTCGCCAATATTTTTGTTGAGTAGTTCTTCGGCTGAATACCCCGACATTTTTGTAAAAAACGGGTTGATGTATTCGAAATTCCAGTTTTTGTCCATGATATAAACCGCTCCGGGTGCCTGATCGAGTACGAGTCTGAATTTTTCGAGTTCTTTTTCGGTTTTTACGCGGTCGGAAATATCCATCGATACGCCCATATAACCGGTTTTGCTGCCGTTTGCATCGAAAAGCGGAGAAACCCGCGTATCGTAAACAACACCATGAACCGAAACGATTGCGTTTTGAACTTCGTCCTTTAATACTTTCCGAATAAAAGTTTCAACCTCGGTGCCTTTATAAATTTCGAGTGCCGATTTGCCAATCCGTTCGCTGTCGGGCAGGGCATTTTCCCCGGCGTATTGCGAGTAGGTAAAAATACCTTCGTTGTCAATGCACCAAATCACAATCGGGGCATTGGTAAGAATGTTGGAAAGAAATTGCTGTTTTTCGGTCAGCAAACGGGTGGTTTCCCGGTGCCGTGCAATCTCGGCTTTTAATTCTTCGTTGATTTTCAGGAGTTCCGAATTGATATCCATGTTGTTTTCAGTCATTTTGATGGTAGTTGATTCAACAGAATTTGAAATACCCGAAAATAGTGTTATTCCTGCATTCTCCGGTTTCAGTTTTATCCAATTTTTTAAATTCTGTTCTCAGGTTTTCACTCCAGATTCTGAAAAAGCAAAAAGTCCATTTTACTATTTCCTGAATTGAATTGCTTTCGTTTGTGCGGTGAGCGAATCTTGTATTTTGTGAACCGGATATCATAATTAGTGGATTAAAGTGTTACATCATCGAATTCAGTTTACGGGTGTAGTACTCGGCGAAAAGCCGTTTTGAATGTTGGGTTGCCCACTCTTCAACACCGAGTTTCTGAATCATGCAGAGGTTGTAGATTTTCAGGGCGTGAGGAACCCGGTCGGCGCGGTCGGCCACAGGTTGAAGCCGCTCGCATGGAAATTCGTCGCACTCGAAGCAAAAGTTCACGTTTTTTTCCTGAATACAGGCGTACATTTTGCAGTTCGGGTCGATGCCAAGAATTTCAAGTCCGGGGCAGAAACCATTGTTTGGCCGGCAACCTTTGCACTGAAATTTATCTTCAGATATGTTGTTCCGTTTAAAAAAAGCTTCGCGGTTTTCCCTGTTTTCTTCGGCAATGCAAAGCGGGCAGTTAAAACAATCTTTGCCACAGGGCGCTGTAAGATTTTTATAGTCCATGGTTTTCAGATTTTTGATTTAAAAATATGCTGGAAACCTCCAACGTAAAATTTAATTTGGTTGAATGACAAATTAAGCGGATTGAATGGGGAAAAACTCGGGTTGAATCAGAAAGGGTTTATGGAAAAAAGTAATTAAAAGAAGTTCAATACAAATTAAATCACCTTGTTATTTTTGGAGGTTTTGGGAAAAGGTTTTTATTAAGAGTAAAATTAAGGTTCAAACAGTTCCGGTGCTTTTGGAACCCTGGTTTTTCCGCCACCACCAATCGATTGAGGTGAATTATTGTTCACGATGTGCAGGTTCAGAAAAATTTTGTCCATATCGCGGCTCCAGGGTGTTTCTTTAGATGATTGCTTCATGGAAAATCCCCATTTTTTCTCAAATTCATCGGTAACACGGCCTGCAGGTCCCCACTCGGTAACAATGGCATAAACATCCCAGGCGGTGTCGTCAACAATATAAGCGCCGTAATCACGGAATGTTTGGGCGAGAATCCGGCCGGGAATGGTTTCAAATTGCAGCGTGTCGAGATTAATAAATGAGGGTAGTGCTACCAAAGCGCCCATTCTGCAATCCTTGTTCACTGGTTTTGTTCTGGATGTTCCATAATTTGATTTGGCATAACCGTCAGCGCGTTTTGCCGGCCACCGGAAACCTTTTGTAGTTTCGTCGTAATACAGGTTCTTTTTTCCAAAAACATTAATTTTCAGAACATGCTTAATTGGTTGATTTTCGGAAACAAGTTCACCAACCCGCAATGCCCCGCCAATGGCCGATAAACCTGAACCGCCGTGGGCTCCGTAAAATCCGTCGCCATAAATATCCATATCGTCGAACATATATTGCGAAGTTCCGCTTTCGCCGGCCATGCAACGGGCAAAAGGCTGGGTTTGTTTTATGGTTCGTCCGTCGGACATTAAAACAGCCAGACCTGAGTTGGGTGTAGTGCCGTCCCAGGTTGCTTTACTAACTGTGAAATCAACAGGAATTGGCGCTGAAAACAGAAGCGGACCTTCTGTTGGGCAACGGTCTTTTTCCCGGTTCCAGCCAGCGTAATTGGTATTAATTTCTGTTTCGGGGGCATCGGGTTTCATCACAATAATATCTTCGTCAATGGTCATTCCGGCTGCCATCGCTCTTTCCAGTTCAGCATGAACAAATTGTGCATTTTTCCCGATGGGCATATTCCAGATCGAACCCGTGCTGAATGGTTGTTTTAGAGGATCGCGTGTTTGTTCTTTTTCCTTATTTACACTTAAAACTGAAATATTCAGTACAACAGAAAAAATAAGCAGAATTGTCGTTTTCAATTTGATATTTTTCATTTTTCCCAATCAACAGTTGTTTATTTATACAGTTTTAGTTTTGTTACTTCCTGCTGAAAAAGGGTTTTTTTATCGTCATAAAATTTTATAAAGTCTTTTGAATCGGGACTTCCCTTATAAGGAGCAAAAGCGCCGTGTCCTGCCGGTTGCCATGGATTTCGCCAAACCAGAACGTACGATAAATCGAATGGTCGAAGTGTTTCCAGAACCGTTTTTGTCCACCATTCGGTGTTGATTGAAATTGGTCCACCGGTTTCACTGACAGTAGCAATTTTCCCTTTTTCTTTGGCCAGGGTGGTTACTTTTTCGGCACATATTTTTAACGCTGCCGGATAGTCAGGACCGCGATCATACAAATCAAATCCCAGCATATCGATAATTTCGTCGCCGGGGTATCTTTCCAGGTATTCTTCGGTTGTTTTAAAACGGTCGGTGGAATAAGTATAAATCAGGTGGTGAATGTTTTTTTCATTCTGTAAATACGAAACGGTAAATTTCCAAAGCGATTTGTAATCTTCTACCGAACAAAGATTTTTTCCCCACCAGAACCAGCTTCCTGTGTGCTCGTGATACGGGCGGAAAAGTACCGGAATGTAAGTTTCGTCATCGGTTTTTAGTGCGAGCATAAAAACTGCAAGTTTATCGAGGTATTGTTTGAAAAGTTCGTGTTTTTCTCCGCCCGGCAGAATCGATTTTACCACTTCTTTTGACGAAACATCCCATGAAGAACCACCAGTAAGTGGGTTTCGTAAGTGCCAGCTAATTGTATTTACACCACCTCTGTTGTAAACGGTTTTTATCCAGCCCTGAATTTTATCGAAATGCACTGAATCCAGACTGTACGCATCACCAAGTTCCAAATGGCCAAGTTCCCAGCCGTAAACTGCCGGATAGTCGCCGCAAACATCTTTTACATCTGAGCGGCCTTCTTCGTAAACCCAACCCTCGCCGTAAGCCAGCGCATCCTGGTGCCCAAACATCATTCCCTTTTCTCTTGGTTTTAAAAGGTTTTGATACAGTTTAACCGTTTCGGGTGTGGCTTTTGGGTCGGTGGGATTTTGCGAAAAAACAATCAATGGAGAGAGGAATAAAATGGTAATAATCAGGTTTTTCATGTTTAATTTATTGAATGGTTAGTATTAGTTTTTCTCCTTTTTTTAACTGAACCGGCAAACCCTCTGTGAGTTGCTTTCCGGTATATTTTCCTGAAAGGTTTTTATGAGTAGAAACCAGTGAATATTCTTTCCCGTCTTCAGCGGTAAACCACTCCGGAAACTGGTTAATGCGCGGGTAGTCGATGGGCAGGTGCAAAATGGTTTTATGTCGGGGAGCATCGAAAACCAGTTTTCCTTCCCAGTCGTTTTCGGCAGTTAATACAAAATAAGTTTCGTTTCCTGTTTTTTCGGCACCCAAAAAAACATCGCTGTTCCAGGGTTGAATTGTTGCTCCCTGCGATTTCCAGAGGCTGAACATGATGGCGGTACGTGCAAAATTACCATCGCCGTGCCAGCCACCTATAATTCCGTCGGGTTGCTGCATGGAAAACATTACCTGCATTTCACTGTCAATCCAGGTTTTCAGTTCTGCAACAGGTTCGCGGTTGTACAAGTTGATTCCGCTTTCAAGCGCATCGGCATAGCCATCGTGACTTTTGCCTTCCCATGCGTAATTGCGGTAGTTAGTGTTCAGCTTTTCAAAACTTTTCAGTACTGCATCGCGATACTTTTCTGTTTTATCAACAAGCCAAACCGAATAATAGGCATCGAAAATGTAGCCCCAGTTGTCAACAATGGCAGAGTCGGCAACCTCTCCTGTTTTTGGATTAATTGCATTGTAAAAAAGTCCGTCTTCATTCAACCCAATTTCAAGCACACGGTCTAAAAGCTGGTGGAAAGGTAGTTTGTACTGTTCCTTCTTTTCGGGGTTTGTAAAACTAAGCGTAACATACAATTCACTCAGTCCGCCAATAATTTCGCAACCATGGTCGCGGATGCGCAGGTATTCAATCTGAGTTAGGTCGCGTTTGCCAAGCATGTAATAATCGCCGATTTTTGTTGCCCAGTCGAGGTATTTTTGTTCACCGGTCATCCAGTAATTGCGCGACAGTATTTGCAGCAGGTTTCCGTTTACTTCTTCCACCGAGGCTGGTCTTTCACTATAAAGTGTTTCAAGTGTATCGGTTTTGGTAAGAAACGGTTCCAGGTCATTCAGCATTTCCATCATTCGTTCCTGCCACGGCGACTGGCCAATATATTCGGCAAGCGGAATCAAACCATCTTTAATGTATTCTGATGTTCCGAAGATTACCTGGTTCATTTTCAATTCATCCGAAAGAAAATTTTGTTTCGGAAACGACCAAATGTCAGGTAACGATTTCACGCGCGAAGTGAGTTTCCGCTCGGTGTTCAGCATTTCAGTCATTTTCCCGTTGTACAAATCCTTATCGAGCAGATACGTTGTTAAAACCATAAACGCGTAATTATCGGCAGCCGAATTGTGTGGTTCCCAAACATCATTATTTTTGGTCAGGTTGGTGGGAATCAGCCCGGTAATACTGTCGGTTTTGGTCATCCAGCCGTTTACAAAATTCAGACTTCGCGAATATCCTTCGCCGCCAAGATTACCATTTTCAATTGCCTGATCGATAATTTCCTTTTCAAAAACAGGATTCACATTACACGAGGAAAAAATTAAAAAAATGATTATGTATGTAAATAATCGGTTCATTTTCATTGTTTTTTGTACAAATTTAATATTTTCACATCGAAATTTATTGGACGCAAAAACAAAACACTTATTAAGCTTTAAATATACCTTTAAAAGGGGTGTATTCATTTATGTTAAATATCAATAGATATTAACCTTTAAAGTTATAAAGTATGAAGAATTTAGTTTATTTAATTACCCTGGCCGCAACGGTATTACTTGCTTCGTGTGATGAACTGACCGATAAAATCGAAATAGGAATAAATACTTTCATTGATGCTGATTTTCCGGTAATAAGTCAAAATGCGATGACAATGGAACTGAAATCAACCGAGGTTTCAAATGATGTATATGGTTTTATCGGTGGTGGCAGTTTTACGCTGGCCGATATTCCTGAGCTGAAAAAATACATGGAAAATCTTCGCAGTATTGCTGCCGAAAAAGGCAGCATTGTTAAGTTTAGCGGGGTTTCGGATGGGAATAAAATCCTTTCGTTAAAATTGAAATTTGGTATGGAGCTTACTCCCGGAACTGAACCGGTTATGATTACTGCATTTGATTATTCAGGCGAATTGTTGACAAAATTGGGAGAAATCAGTTATTTAAGCGATACCTGGGCTCCGATTCTGATTGGAGCGCTTGATGCAAACAGAGATAAAACTTTTATTGTTAAAGTTGAAGGTACTTCAAATTTTAAAATCAACTCAACAGTAAAAGTAAAAATACCAGTGAAGGTAACCGCAGCACCTTTATAAGTTAAACAGCAAATAGTATTTATAAAAAACCGGTCGTTCAGCCGGTTTTTTTGTTTTTCCTGGTACCGGTTTCAATTGTTAAAAACACCGTGTTATGATTTAACTGGTTTTAAATGTTTTGAAACACCTGTTGTTGCTGTTATACGGAATAAATTTTGTATTTTTTGTTCGTCCTAAAAAATCGAAGTAATGAAATACGTAATCTTTCTTCTTGCATTTTTTCTTCCGGGTTTTTTTCAACTTAGTTTCGCTACCGAAAACGATTCAACAAAAACTTCAAATTCAGTTATTTACGAAAAGGTTTATCTTCATGTCGACCGCGAATTATATGCCCCCGGCGACGATATCTGGTTTAAATCGTACCTTGTCAGCGGTATAAACAACAAACTTATTCCGGGATATAAAAACATTTATGTACAGCTTATTTCTGAATCGGGGAACGTGGTTTGTAACAGGTTTCTTTTGTCGAAAGACGGAATTGCAAATGGCGATATTCAGTTACCACTTGAAATCGGAGATGGAAATTATACCATCAGGGCATTTACAAAATACCTCACAAACTTTGGAACGGAGAGTTATTTTCATAAGAAAATCATCATTGCAGGTTCAAAAAATTCGCTTGAAATAGGCGAAAATAAACCCGATTCAGTACCTGTGGAAATCGACATTTCATTTTTACCCGAAGGCGGAACTTTTGTATTGAACGCAATTAATCACATCGCTTTTAAAGCCATCGACGAAAAAGGAAAAGGAATAGCAGTGAAAGGCAAAATTGTGGACGAAACCGGCGATGAAGTTGTTTCATTTCGCTCGGGTTACAAGGGAATGGGTAAATTTATCATGATGCCGCAGGAAGGGAAAACCTATTTTGCAATGGTTGACAATCATCCCGGTTTTAATTACCAGTTCGAACCGGCCAAATCCAGCGGTATTAGCCTGAATTATAAACCCGATGGGAATTATCTGCTTTTTACGTTAACCCGAAACCTGAAAATATCCGTTCCGGAAAATTATGTGCTGAAAGCAACGCACAAAGGAATCGAACTTTTCTACTCGCAAATTACCATGAACGAGTTTCAACATGCACAACGTTTGTTCAAAGGTTTGTTTCCGCTGGGAATTTCGAAAATTACAATACTCGACCAACAAAACAATACGGTTGCCGAGCGGTTGGTTTTTGTGCAAAACAAAGATGATAAAGCCATTCAGATTGAACTGAACAAAGAAGAATTTAAAACCCGCGAAAAGGTAAAACTCGATGTTACATCGCTGCTTTCACAAACCGATACTATAACTTCAACACTTTCTGTTTCTGTTGTTCACGAAGATTATTTTAGTTCCACCGGAAACAACCAAACCATCGAAAGTTATTTACTGCTCGATTCAGAACTAAAAGGTTCAATTGAGTCGCCGGCTACCTGTTTTATCGATGAAAAAGAAATTTCAGCCGAAGAAAAACTCGATTTGGTTATGATGGTAAACGGCTGGAGAAGTTATTACTGGGACGATTTGGAAAAATTTTTCGGGAAAGAACTACCCAACTGGGCCGACTACGGAATTACCATTAGGGGAAATGTAATGAAACAATGGGGTGGAAAACCGGTTGATGACGGGAAAGTGGTTATCGGGCCGTTTTCGAGTGGTTTCCTTTTCGAAGAAACAAGGACTGATGAAAATGGTTACTTTAGCTTCGACAGGTTATATCTGAAAGACAAAGCCCGGATTATGATCAATGCGGAAACAAAAACAGGGAATAAACGAAACGATATACTTTTGGAGGCTCAAAACGAATTAGACACCACTTTATCAGCAGATTATTTGAAAAAAAGCAGTGCCGATATTAATATTCCGATGAAGTTTTACCGCGAAAATTATTACCGGCAGGTTGCTGAAACCGAATTCAAAGTTAAATCGGGAATTCTTTTGGACGAAGTGCAGGCAATTGGCCACAAAGTAACCGGCGACGGGCATTTCAGACTTTATGGCGAACCCGATGTTTCGCTGGTGGTTTTGGAAGAGGATATTGACAGATATTTTAATATTCTCGATTATTTGGATGGACGTGTTGCAGGTGTGATTGTTACCGGAGAAGAGATACGAATCAGGGGTGGTGCCAGAAATCCTTTATTGATAGTTGATGGTATTGACACAGACTGGTCAGACACAAGAAATATTCCGATGGGAGATATCGATAAAATTGAGATTTTAAAAACGGGGTTTTCCACATCGGTTTATGGTTCGCGCGGTGCCGATGGGGTAATTGCCGTGTTAACTAAAATGGGCAAAGGCGAGTGGGAAAATAACTGGGTTCGGAATATTCATGGCCGCATTACTCCCAGTTTTAATGGATTTCAGTTGCCACGGGAGTTTTATTCACCAAAATACAGTGCCGAAAATATCGATGATGCCCGTCCCGATTATCGCCCTACTTTGTTGTGGAACCCCGATGTTACAGTAACCAACGGCGAAGCAAAAATTGAGTTTTTTACGGCAGATAACCTGGCGCGATATCATATTTTTGTCGAAGGAATAAGCAAAAACGGTAAAATTTGTTTGGGTACCAGTTTGCTAACCGTTTCAATTCCAAGAAAATAATTCCGCTCAAATATTCAAAATTTCCTTGCGGGAATTGATTTTCAATTTCGAATAAAGATTATTGACATGCGATTTTACCGTGCTGATTTCGATGTTCAACTCGTTCGAAATTTCCTTGTTTGATTTTCCGGACTGAATCATCAGGAATATTTTCCGCTCCTGAATAGTCAGTATTTCAGCGGGTTCTGATTTTTGAGGTTTTCTTTTCAGAATAAAAAATGTGAGAATTGCACCCATTAGCAAACCAGCGAGTCCAAACAAAATTGAATAGTTCTGTTTTTTATTTTCAGCCGGAATCGCTTTCCTGAATTCCTCAAAATAAGGCGATTTTTCATCTTTCCATTTATTCAGAAATCGATTGTAAAAACCCGGATTTTCGTCAATGTTCGATTCAAAATCGCTTTTGTAAATTGCGTACAATGCAACCAAAGGAAAAGAACAGGTATCTGCAAACTGTCGTAGTTTTTCATCGAGTGCTTTCTCCATTAATTCGCGTTTTAAAGATGTAGAATTGAAATTGGCAGTATCAACAAAAAGCACCATTTCGTCAATTTCCCGTAACATTTTTGCAGGCTGGAATCCATTTATATCAACTCTTCCAAAAAGCGATTCGTCACTTTGGTTTTCAATCTGCAGATTACTTTTGTTGCTGGCAATGATAAACAGGTGGTTTTCGTCTTTCCCGCCAATAATAAGCGATGCCGGCGGATCTCCTTTTTTCGAAAGATGAATCCGGTAAATGTAATTTTCTGCAGGCAAATAATCAGTTTCAAACGAAAACCGGCCGGTTTCATCAATTTCCGAACTTTCAATAATCATTTGGTTCGACATAAAATACAACTGGTCGAAACTCGGAATGATTGAAAGATAAACTACCGGAGACCAGGTTGAATCTGCATCAATTCGGCCTTTTATGAAAGAATCTGCATTAATATTTTGGGATAGAATTGTTAAAAAACCAAGAATTTGAAGTCCTTTAATGATCATTGCAAATGTTTATTTTCGAATAGGTTTCCAGGCTTTTATTCATTGTTTAATTTTCAATTTTGCTCACTTGTCTATATTCAAGGTTAAACTGACCTGTGGCATTATTGGGTATAATTCGAACAATCCATGTTCCAATGGAAGCGTTTTCTTTGATCAGTCTGCCACTGACTGTTTTTTCTGATTCTTTCTTCAAACTGGGTTCAGGTTTAACAATTTTATTCTCCACCAGTCCTCCAGTCGAAAAGCTGCTTTGTTTTTTCCCTTTATCGTCATAAATCTCAATTTTTAAATCTCCTTCTGTCAAAATACACCGCACATTTAAATCAAAATAGCTTTTGTCCATAGTTACCTCAATTTTAATATCGCTTGGTTCCGATGTTCCATTAAGTTCTATTCTGTTTTGTAAACTGAACATGGTCTCTTCCTGCGAATAAAGAGTTGTTCCGATAACTACGAATAAGAGAATTCCCAAAAATGTTTTGATTGAATTTTTCATAATTAAATTTTTAATTGATTTATGGTACAAATCTATTTCAGGAATACTGTTTTTTACCGATTTATAAGGTTGAATTAAGAACGACGAAAGTTGGAAAATATGATGACAAACCCCAAAAGAATTTAAATTAGGAGGAAAAATCTGATTTTATTCACTCAAAACGCATTTTGTAAATTACATTTTGTAAATTACAATTTGTAAATTACATTTTGCGAAACGAAACATGCTTTGCATCCATCTTAAAAATACCGACCCATATTTTTGCCTCGCTGCCGAAGAATATTTGCTGAAAAATTTTTCGGAAGATATTTTTATGCTTTGGCAAAGCGAAAAAGCGGTTGTTGTTGGTAAGCACCAGAATTTACTGGGAGAGATTAATTACCCGTTTGTGCGAGAAAACAACATCGCGCTTTGCCGCCGCATTTCCGGGGGCGGAACGGTTTTTCACGATGCAGGAAATGTAAATTTCTCGTTTATCAAAAATGTAAAAAGCCCTGCTGAAATATCATTTAAGCAGTTTACTGCTCCTGTTGTTAATGCGCTGGCAAAACTCGAAATTAATGCCACCACTTCAGGTCGAAACGATTTGTTGATTGATTGTTTGAAAATCTCGGGGAACGCCGAACATGTTTACAAAAACCGGGTTTTGCACCACGGTACTTTGCTTTTTAATTCCGATTTAAAAAACCTCGGACAAGCCATAAAAGTTACTCCCGGGAAATATGAAGGAAAAGCCGTACAATCCAATCGCAGTCCGGTGGCCAACATTTCACAGTTTTTGAAAACCCTGATGACAACCAGCGAGTTTGTTCAGTTTTTGCTCAGCGCTCAGCTTGAAAAACCGGAAAACAGTTTTTATCTTCTGAATGAACCCGATTTACTTGCTGTTGAGAATCTTTCATCAGAAAAGTTTAAAACCTGGGATTGGAATTTTGGTTATTCGCCAAAATATTCGTTTAAAAATGAGGTGGAAATTGATGGAAAATTATTGAAAATAGAAATGTCAGTTGAAAGGGGGATGATTACGGATATTAAAATTGATGGTGATTTTTTTACTTCTGAAATTGCAAAACAACTCTCTGAAAATCTTCAAAATAAAAAACATGATTTTGAAGATGTTCTTAAAGTTTTGGATAATGTTTTAATTGAGTTATCCGAAAAAATTGTTTATTCATTCTTTTAGTCAAAGAGCATTATTCAACAGATTTATTGTTCACCTCATTCATAAACCACGCACAGTAATCTTCAATTTTGTGAACAAGGTAAAATGGCAGGTCTAACAGCTATTTCCACAACTTTTTTACAAAATAGGGGCAATTTCATCAAGTATTTGTAATAAAATGGAGGCAATTGTTTCTGAAATTGTCATAGAATGGGGGCAATTTTATAGTGTTTTTGTAAAATAATCGGGGCAATTTATTTTTCTGAAAACAAAAACGTGCTGCAAAACCAAATCTGCAGCACGTTTTTTCTTTCTTTTTCCTCCTCCTTTGGAGAGGGTCTGGAGGAGGCTGTTTTTATTTCGGCATCGGATATCCTTCCAGTTTCTTCAAATTTTTTGCAATTTCTTCTTCAGGATATTCATAATCATTCAATTCTCCGTTCAGGTATTTGTTATATCCAACCAAATCCATCAAACCATGTCCGCTGAAGTTGAAAAGAATCACTTTTTCTTTTCCTTCTTCCTTGGCTTTTAATGCTTCGCGAATAGCAACTGCTATGGCGTGTGTGGTTTCAGGCGCAGGAATAATTCCTTCGGTTTTTGAGAACAGCAAACCGGCTTCGAAACATTCGCTTTGATGAATTGCCTGGGCTTCCATTAATCCATCACGAAGGGAAGCACTTACTAGTGGCGCCATTCCGTGATAACGCAAACCACCGGCATGAATCGGAGCGGGTACGAAATTATGTCCCAGACTGTTCATTGCCAAAAGAGGTGTCATTTGTGCCACATCGCCGTGGTCGTAAATAAACGGAGCTTTGGTTAAAGTGGGGCAGCTAAATGGTTCTGCACCAATAATCTGAATGTTTGCACCGTGAATTTTTTCGTACATAAATGGGAACGAAATACCAGCAAAGTTACTTCCACCACCGCAGCAGCCAATTACAATGTCGGGGTTTTTAATACCCACTTTTGCCAACTGTTTTTTGGCTTCCAAACCAATAATTGTTTGGTGCAGCATCACGTGGTTCAACACCGAACCCAATGAGTAACGGGTTCCCCCGGTTGGATCGGTAACAGCAGCTTCAACAGCTTCCGAAATAGCTATTCCCAAACTTCCCGGAGTATCGGGGAATTGAGCGCGAATGTCGCGTCCGGCTTTTGTTTCCGTGCTTGGACTCGAAATACATGTTCCGCCCCAGGTTTCCATCATCATTTTACGAAATGGTTTCTGGTCGAAACTTACGCGTACCATAAAAACTTTACATTCGATACCTCCCAACTGTGCGCAGGCATACGAAAGTGCCGAACCCCACTGTCCGGCTCCGGTTTCGGTGGTCAGTTTTTTAATACCGAATTGTTTGTTGTACCACGCCTGGGCAACGGCAGTATTTGGTTTGTGACTTCCCGCAGGAGAAACACTTTCGTTTTTGTAATATATTTTTGCTGGTGTTCCCAAGGCTGCTTCCAGTTCGTAAGCACGAATCAGTGGACTTGGGCGCCACTGTTTTAAAATATCGCGGATGGGTTCGGGAATGTCGATCCAACGTTCCTGGCTAACTTCCTGTTCTATCAGGTTCATCGGGAAAACGGGTGCCAGCATTTCGGGGGTTACCGGAACTCCGCCGGGTCCCAGTGGTGGATTTAATGGGGTTGGCAGATCGGGTGAAAGGTTGTACCACTGTTTTGGCATCTCCGACTCATCGAGAAAAATCTTCTTTATTCTAGTCATGATTTGTAATTTTTGGTTAATGATTCAATTTATATCGTTTTTATTCTCAATACTCATTACTCAACCTCTTTATACAGAAAAAGGGACTTACCGATTAATATCAAAGCAAATCCCTTTTTCCGGTCTTACGACCGCAAAATCATATGTAATTCCAGCGCTTCCATTTTCACATTGCGCCAGTGCCATTCTTTTCCGTATAAAGGTTCTTTGTACATATCTGTCTTAAGTTCAGCACGTAAAACTAATACTATTTTTTTTTCAATCAAATAATTCTGAAATAAAGAAACGATCTTAATAAATGTAAAACTTCCATTCAAAAATTTCAAATCACAAAAATTTTCAATTTTCAATTTTCGAAAAGGGTACGATTTATATTTTGCAGGATTGCGATTGGCCTGGTTTTTAAAAATTGTTTTTTGTGATTTTATAAATGATTGAAGTTACTATTTTGCCATTCAACTTGAATCTCTATTTTTGCAGCGATTTTTAATTCAGAATTGGAAAAATGAATAAACTAACCGTTTTAAGCGGAATACGGCCAACAGGTTATTTGCACCTTGGAAATTACTTTGGGGCGGTACGTAGTTTTGTAAAAATGCAAAATGATTACAACTGCTTCTTTTTTATTGCTGATATACACTCGTTAACTACACACCCAACTCCCGAAAATTTACAGTCGGGTGTAAAACAGGTACTTGCCGAATACCTGGCTTGCGGTATCGATCCTGAAAAAGCAACCATTTTTATTCAGAGCGATGTTCCGGAAGTTTCTGAATTGTATGCTTTTTTAAATATGAATGCCTATTTGGGAGAACTTGAACGGACTACTTCGTTTAAAGATAAAGCCCGCCAGCAACCTGATAATGTAAACGCCGGATTACTGACTTACCCGGTATTAATGGCTGCTGATATTTTGATACACAAAGCCAATTTTGTACCGGTGGGAAAAGACCAGGAGCAAAACCTTGAAATGGCACGCAAATTTGCCACCCGTTTCAATTACATGTACAAAACTGAAGTTTTTCCGCTACCGAAACCGTACACTTTCGATGGGAAAGACATGATAAAAGTACCGGGACTGGATGGCAGCGGAAAAATGGGAAAATCGGAGGGAAACGCGATTAATTTGTATGAAGATCCAAAGGAAATCCGAAAAAAAGTAATGCGTGCTGTTACCGATTCGGGGCCAACCGAACCAAACCAGCAAAAAACCGAACCAGTTGAAAACCTTTTCACCTTAATGAAAATTGTTTCAAAACCAGAAACAGTAACTCATTTCGATGAATTATACAACAAATGTGAAATCAGGTATGGTGACCTGAAAAAACAATTGGCAGAAGATATTATTTCATATACCGCACCAATTCGTGAGCGGATTATTGATATTTTGCAAGATGATTTGTATCTTGCAAAGGTTGCCAGAATGGGTGCAGAGAAGGCCCGTGAATCGGCATCAAAAACGCTGAATGAGGTTAAAGATGTGATCGGATTCAGAAGATTTTTTTAGTTTTTCTATCATACCCCAAGAAAATATGGCCGGGCTGTTGTCCGGCTTTTTTTATGAAATATAAAGCCACAGATTTACTGATTTAGAATAGGTTGATTTTTTATGACAATTCAATATGTAAACGTAAAAACCAGTACTATTTAAATTTAATAATCTGTGAATCTGTGGCATCTAATAACTTAATTTGCATAAAATTCTGATAATCATGAATACAAATCTTTCGTTTAAAGCTGTGGTTTTTGATATGGATGGTGTTATTACCAAAACCGCTCTTACCCATGCCCACGCCTGGAAAAAAATGTTCGATGAGTACCTTCGGAAAAGGGAAAAAGAACACGGAGAACTTTTTGTTGAGTTTACCCACGCAGGCGATTATTTACCTTATGTTGACGGAAAACCGCGTTACAAAGGTGTTCAGTCGTTTATGGAATCTCGCGGAATCAACATCCCGTTTGGTGACCCTGCAGATGCTCCCGGAACAGAAACGGTTTGCGGATTGGGAAACCAGAAAAATATTGCCTTTAATGAAGTGCTCGAAAACGAAGGTGTTGAAGTTTACCCGTCAACTGTTGCTCTTTTAAACGAATTGAAAAAAGCCGGCATAAAACTGGGTGTGGCGTCATCGAGCAAAAACTGTAAACCGGTTCTGGAAAGAGTTGACCTGCTTGATATTTTTGATGCCCGTGTGGATGGTGTTGTTTCAGCTGAACTTGGACTGCACGGCAAACCCGAACCCGATATTTTTACCACCGCCTGCGATATTTTCGGGATAAAATATTCTGATGCAATTGTTGTTGAAGATGCAGTTTCAGGAGTGCAGGCCGGTAAAAAAGGAAATTTTGGTTTCACACTTGGCATTGCCCGCGAAAACAACCGCAAAGAACTCGAAGAAGCGGGAGCCGATTTTGTAGTGGAAGATTTGGAAGAAATCGGAGGGATGGAAGGACTGAATGAGATATTTAAAAAATTCATTTCAAGAAAATAAATCAGCTAATATTCAACTATATACTATAAAAAATATTTTTTATAAGTAGCCAAAACTACTATTTTATTACTACATTTGGCTACTTATAATCAAATTCGATGCAACAATTTGTAGGAAGAAAACACGAAAAAGAAATTTTAACCGAAGCCCTTTCAAGTAACCGCGCAGAACTGATAGCTGTTTATGGTCGTCGAAGGGTTGGTAAAACTTTCCTTGTGCGAAGTGTATATAAAAACCATATCTGTTTCGAGTTTTCGGGGATAAACAACACAACTTTGAAACAACAATTGCTTGGTTTTCATTTAGCGCTTGCCGAAAAGCAGCAAGGATTTCAGGCGCCAACAGGTTGGATTGAAGCTTTTTACCAGTTGCGGCAATACATCGGTTCGCTGAAAACGAAAACAAAAATAGTGGTTTTCATCGATGAGTTTCCGTGGCTCGATACCCGGAAATCAAATTTTTTGGCTGCTTTCGACAACTTCTGGAATAGTTTTGCCTCGAAACAGGACAATCTGATTGTAGTGATTTGTGGTTCTGCTGCAGCATATATGATTAAGAAAATCATTAAAAACAAAGGTGGATTGCACAACCGGCTCACCCAAAAAATTCAATTAAAACCCTTTAATCTGTACGAAACCGAACTAATGCTGAAAAGTAACCGCGTGAACCTTTCTCGGTACGATATTGTACAACTTTACATGGTTACCGGTGGAGTGCCGCACTACCTCGAAAAGATAAAGACCGGTGAGAGCGTGCCACAGGCGGTTGACAGGCTCTGTTTTCAAAAAGACGGATTTTTGCGAGATGAGTTTGAAAATATTTTTGCTTCGCTTTTTGAATATTCCGAAAACCATGAGGAAATTATCCGCATTCTGGCAACCCTAAGAAAAGGAATGACACGCAACGAAATAATATCGAAAATAAGAATAAACTCGGGCGGAACTTTCACCAAAACCCTTGATGAGCTTGTCGATTCTGGGTTTGTTGAGAAATATTTTCCATACCGCGGTGTAAAGGATGCAGTGTACCGGTTAATCGACGAATATGCGCTGTTTTACCTGAAATTCATCGAAAAAGGAAAACCTTCAGAAACCGGTGTCTGGACAAAAATTGCAACTCAGCAACCGTTTAAAACATGGGCAGGTTTTACTTTCGAAAACATCTGTTTAAAACATGTTGAGCAAATTAAGATTGGATTAAAAATAGCAGGGGTACATTCGGTACATGGCAGTTGGATTGAAAAAAATACGGATAGCGGGGCACAGATTGATTTGTTAATCGACCGTGACGATAATGTGATTAATGTATGTGAAATGAAATTTTATAATACTGAATTTACAATCGATAAAAAATACGCCTCCGAAATTGCGAGGAAGGTGAATATATTTACCACATCAACACAAACAAAAAAGAGTGTATTCGTAACATTTATAACTACTTATGGGCTTGTTAAAAACGAATACAGCAACCAGTTGGTACAATCAGAATTAACCATCGACCATCTGTTTGTACAACTATAAGTAGCCAAAACTATCATAAATTGAAGTGTTTTGGCTACTTATAAATAAATACTTGCGTTAAGTCCTTCGAAACAAGCGCAGGGAAAATGACAATATTTGGTTGTTTAATAAAAGCGGGCCGGGCAATAGTCCGGCTTTTTCATTATTTTTAGCAACAGTTCTGCTGAATAAAACCAAAACCAATGAAAAATCTGATTGTTATTTTTTCGTTTCTGTTTTTCTCAACCAATTTGATGGCTAAAAGTGATCCAATAAAAGTGCTGATTATCGACGGTTACAGTAATCATGATTGGCGATATACAACTGAAGTAATAAAAACGATGCTGTTAAACTCAGGTTTTTGTGAGGTTGATATTTCCACAGCAGCAACCAATAATTCTCCTGATTACAACAGTTGGAATCCTGATTTTTCGAAGTACGATGTTGTGGTTCAAAATGTAAACAGTTTGGGAAACGGAAATTCGTGGCCAAAACAGGTTCAAACCAAATTTAAAAATTATATGAAAAATGGCGGGGGAATGTTTGTTTTTCACTCAGCAAACAATTCGTTTCCAGAATGGGAGGAGTACAACAAAATGATTGGACTGGGCTGGAGAAATGCAGATCAGGGTGTTGCCATCGAAATTAAAGACGATAAAATGGTAAGAATTCCTTCGGGTGAAGGAGAAAATACAAGTCATGGTCCTCGCGTCGATTTGGTTGTGAATGTCTTAAAATCGCATCCGATAAACAATGGATTTCCGCAAAAATGGCTTACGCCCGACATCGAATTATATACTTATGCACGCGGTCCGGCAGAAAATATTGAAGTTTTATCTTACACATTCGATGCAAAAACAAATAAAAACTGGCCGGTTGACTGGGTTGTACAATACGGGAAAGGGCGGGTCTATAATTCTACCTTCGGCCATTTATGGAACGATTTAAGAATGCCGCCAAGTGTGCAGTGTGTTGGTTTTCAAACCACTTTTCTCAGGGCAATTCAGTGGGTTGCAGGTAAAAAAGTCACGGTGAAAGTCCCCAAAAATTTCCCTTCCGAAAATGAAGTTTCCTTAAATCCATTCGAGTTGGTTTATGATAAAAAAGATGGTTGGGCAAATTTGTTTAACGGAAAAAATCTGAATGGCTGGGAAATCAAATGCCGGCCCGAAGATCGTGGAAAAGAATTCTGGACAGTAAAAAACGGAGTAATCGAATGTAATTCAATTGGCAGACCCGACCACAATTACTTTTGGCTGGTGCATAATAATGAATATTCCGATTTTAACTTGCATCTTAAATTTCAGATTTTCAAATCATCCACCGGCAACAGTGGGGTTCAGTTCCGAAGCCGGTACGATTCTTCAGAAACTGCCCGAGAAGGAGGCTGGTTGAATGGTCCGCAGGTTGATATTCATCCTCCGGCACCTTTTCGGGCCGGATTAATTTACGATGAAACAGATGGCGTAAATCGTTGGATTCATCCATCAATGCCCGACTGGAAAATTGGAGAAAATGATGTGCCAAAAGCAGCACTTCAAACCGAACTGGTTTATGCCGACAATAATCCGGATGCATGGAACAACATGGAAATCATTTGCGAGGGAATGAAAATCAGAACTTTTGTCAACGGCAAACTGGTTACCAATTTCGATGCCAGCGGAATTCTGGATGATGCAGTTCATAAAAAGAAAAATGTGGGTACTTCCGGTCAAATTGCATTGCAACTGCACGCTTCCGATGAGTTGCTGATTCGTTATAAAGATTTAAAAATCAGAGAACTTAATATACCGGGTAATAATTTCACGAAGAATTCAATTCAAAAATTACAGGAATGGTACAATCCTGAAACCGGGCTTTGGGAAACCACCGGCTGGTGGAATTCAGCAAATGCAATTACCGGAATTATCAGATATTCGGCAGTTACCGGCGACAAATCATTTGTGCCTGTTATTGAAAACACCTTCCAAAAAACCAAAAAGTTTACAATTCCTGCCAATGATAAACAGGAGGAGAAAACGGTTGAAAACTACATCAATGAATATTATGATGATGAAGGCTGGTGGGCGCTGGCATGGATTGAAGCCTTCGATTTTACTGGTGAGCGAAAATACTTTGAGATGGCAAAAACCATTTTTGAGGATATGAAAACAGGCTGGGATGAAAAGTGCGGCGGCGGAATTTACTGGAAGAAAGGATTGCCCTATAAATCGGCAATATCGAATGAATTATTCATGCTTCTGGCCGCCCGGCTGGCGCTGCGCGATGAAAATAAACCGTATTATCTGGATTGGGCTTTGAAAGAGTGGAACTGGTTTTCGCAAACCGGAATGATTAATAATTTGCCACTTGTGCACGATGGAGTGCATGAAAACTGTATGGCAAGCGGGCGTCATTACACATACAATCAGGGTGTTATTTTGGAAGCGCTGGTAGATTTGCATAAACTTACCGGTGAAGAAAAATACATCACCCTGGCAGGAAAAATTGCGTTGGCTGCAATGCAAAACATGTCAACTTCTGGAGGCATTTTGAAAGGACATCCAAAACAGGAAGACGGTGCTGATGGTGTGCAATTCAAAGGAATTTTTATGCGTCATTTGGCCTATTTGTTTCAACAGACCAATGATAAAACCATTAAGGAATTTATTCTTAAAAATGCAGAATCAATCAAAACTTCGGCATCAAAAAAAGAAACCTGTTTGATTGGCTCACAATGGGAAGGCCCTTTTGATTCGGCTGATGCGGGACGCCAAAGTTCAGCAATCGATGCGTTGGTTTCTGCTTTGGAAGTAGCACGATAAGATTTTTATGTGGGAAGTTAACCGCTGTTAAAAAAATAAACAAGAAAAAAATATTGAAATAATAATGCAAAAACCATGAAAACCTATTTGCAAATTTGGATGATTTTAAGCATTCTAACTTTAACTTCCTGCGGGCAAAAACAAATTATTTCAAAAGTTTGGGTTGAAGGAGTTAAAAAACCCGCCATTAATTTAAACGGCACCTGGAAATTTACCATGAATCCTCCTGAAAATTTCTGGGAAAACAACGTTGATTTTCAAAACTGGTCTGATATTCAGGTGCCCGGCGAATGCCAGATGCAGGGTTTTGCCATCAAACACGACCAGCCCTACGTTTATAAACGTCAGATTGATATCCCGGAAGATTATAACGATAAGCAAATCTCCCTTAACTTTTATGGCGTTTACAGTTTTGCACGGATTTGGGTAAACGGAGAATTTGTCAGGGAACATTTTGGCGGATTTACTAAATGGAGTGCTGATATTTCGGAATTTGTAATTCCGGGCGAAAGAGCAGTTTTAACTGTCGAAATCGTTGATCGCACCGATGATATTTCGTATGCCAGTGGTTACGCCAAACACCAGATTGGCGGTATTTTGCGCGATGTTGAACTGGTGGCGCTACCAAAACAGCATTTTAAAAATCTGTTTTTTGAAACCGATTTGTATGAAAATTATCAGAATGCAAAACTGAAAGTAGTTTATTCGCTCGCACAAAAACTACCATCGAAAATAAAAGTTGAAATTCTCGGTAAGGAAAACAAAATCGTTGAATCGTTTGAAAAGGAAACAAAAGAACAGGATGGTGATTTTGTTATTTCGGTGAATAACCCGGACAAATGGGATGCCGAACACCCCAATTTATATACGTTGGTTACAACCCTTTTTGAAAACGGAGTTGAAATACTTAAAACTTCAAGGAAAATAGGTTTTCGAGAAGTAGTGGTTGAAGGAAATAAGTTGCTGGTAAACGGAAAACCGGTTAAACTTCGTGGCGCCTGCCGACATGATATCCACCCGCTTTTGGGTAGAATGACCACCGACGAATACGATAAACAGGATGTTTTGCTGGCAAAAGAATGTAACATGAATTTTATCCGCACCTCGCATTATCCGCCTTCCGAAAAATTCCTTGAATACTGCGATGAATACGGAATTTACGTTGAGGACGAAACTGCAGTTTGTTTTGTGGGATCGCATCGTACACTTGCTTACCAGACAACCGGGGCAACACAAAATGATTCAACTTTTACCTCGAGATATTTATCGCAACTTGAAGAACAGGTGCAAAATCACCGCAATCACCCAAGTGTAATCGTCTGGAGTATTGGTAACGAAAATGTTTTCGGGAGCAATTTTGTTGAATCATTTAATTGGGTGAAACAAAACGACACAACCCGCCCGGTAATATACAGTTACCCGGGACAGGTGCCCGACAGCCTTAAAAATTACGAAATTATCAGTATGCATTATCCCGATTGGAAGGGAAACATTGAAGAGTACGGAATAACATCAAAAAGCTTTTATTCTCCTGAAATGCCTATGCTTTTCGACGAGTGGGCGCATGTGGCCTGTTATAATAATTACGAGCTAAAGGAAAACCCGAACGTACGTAATTTTTGGGGACAAAGTCTCGACAGTATGTGGACTATCACATTTGAATCTGACGGAGGTTTGGGTGGCGCAATCTGGTGCATGATCGACGAAACTTTTATGTTGCCCGAAAATCTGGAAGGATTTAACCAATGGTGGGGAATCCTCGATCCGAATATTATTCCGGCAACTTACATGGGACCGTGCGTTGGCTATGGCGAATGGGGAATTATCGATACCTGGCGTCGTAAAAAACCCGAGTTCTGGAATACCAAAAAAGCATACTCGCCAGCTAAAATTTACATAAAACAGATTGATAATTTTGAACCAGGAAAGAAGTTGAAAATCCCGGTTCAAAATCGTTTCGACCATACCAATTTCAGCGAATTGAAAATCGTCTGGAAATATGGAAATCAAAATGGCGATTTGGAAAAAGTGAATCTGGAGCCGCACCAAAAAGGTGAACTTGTAATTCCCGGAAATAATTGGAAAGCAGGCGAAAAACTGAACCTCTGGTTTTATCAGAAAGATACGTTTTTGGTTGATGAATACAACCTACAAATTGGGGAAAGAGAAGTTAAATTGCCAAATTGTGAAAACGGAAACCTGAAGATTGATGAGGAAGAAAATCAAATAACCATTTCGGGGAATAACTTTATGCTGAATATGAATAAAAAAATCGGACTGCTTGAAAATGTGAAGGTTAA
Organism: Draconibacterium sp.; assembly: GCA_041737765.1. GTDB lineage: Bacteria > Bacteroidota > Bacteroidia > Bacteroidales > Prolixibacteraceae > Draconibacterium. The sequence goes on from JBGSRA010000129.1 coordinate 42,187, forward strand.
TGATGAAGTAATCATTCAATCGGGGCCACACATTAATCTGAAATTGCCGGGTCGCCGGGTTCAGTACTCCACAGTTTTTATGCAGGATTTTGCAACAAACTGGAAACTGACCAAATTTAAATACGAATTGAAAAACGGTATTGCAGAAATTCGGACCGAAGGAAAATACGACAGCATTTCGGCAAAATTTACCATTCAAATTGCCGAAAACGGTGTATTTAAAATTGATTATGAGATCAAAAATAGTATGGCTGATAATTTTATTCAGGAAGCTGGACTTAAATTTCTGGTTGGCGATAATTTTCAGAAACTGGCCTGGGACAGGGATTCGTATTTTACAGCTTATCCCGAAAACCATTTGGGAGCTCTGGTTGGTGAAGTTGATTTAACCCTGAAACCCGAAATGAAATACCGCGAAAAACCGCAACACGATTGGGAAATGGACAGCAAAGGATTTTACTATTTTGGATTAAATGAAGAATTAACTTATACAAATATTGCACGCTCGTTGAAGGAAAACATCTGGTCATTTTCTTTAAAAACTGGAAAATCAAAACTCGAAGTTTTTTCAGATGGAAAACAAGCTGGCCGGTTTGATAAAATCGAAGGTAAGAATATGCTGATAATCAATGATATTTGGGATTACAACAGCTTACTTTGGGGGAATTATTCAAAACAAATAAAATTGGAAAAGGAAATTAATGGAACTATTATTATGAACATAAATTGAATGGAAAGTTAATTTTCAAACACCATTTACATGTTAAATCAACGGGATTTAATTTTGAAAGATTAAAAGTTACCCATTTTTAGTATTTTTAGGCGAGTTTCTTTTTTACTCATGGACAAAAAACAAGTTTATTTAGTTTCGCTTTGCATTTCATTTCTGATGATAGTTTCTGGCTATGCATTTAGTCAAAACCGGCATGAGATCGACTCAATATCAGCATTAAACAAATCTGAAAAAAACAAAGAAAAACTGGCTGACAATTATAACAACCTGGCGAATTTATACTCGCACGGAGACATTGACAGTGCGTACATTTTTGTTAAAAAGGCGCTTGAAATATCGAAAAAGGCTGGATATAAAAATGGTGAAGCAGAAGCCTATTATTTGTTTAGTTATTTTGACGACAGAAAAGGAAATCTTGAAAAAGCCATTGAAAACCTTCAAGAAGCCATTGATATTTATACTGAATTGGGCGATTCCTCCTACCTGGCCGGTTGTTACAATAACCTTGGTGTTTTGTACTCCTACGGTACCGACCAGAAAACCAGTCTCGAGTATTTTATTAAAGCCATGAACCTGGCCGAAGAAATAAATGAAACTTTTGCATTGTCGGAAGCTTATTCCAACATCGCGTCAAATTATGAGTTTTTAAAAGAATATGTATCAGCACTTAAATATTACAATAAAGCGCTTGAGGTTGATATAAAAGCAAATAACCTCCATAACATTGCATTTTCCTATATATCAGTTGGGAGCATCAATTTAAAACTTCAGCGATTCGAAAGTGCACACGACAGTTTGATGAAAGCAAAACAATTGATCTCGCTTGTGGATGATAACTACAGAAAAACAGAATTATACATTCATCTGGCTGATTATTTTATTGAAACAGAGAGGATTGATTCTGCCCGCAGTCACATCCAAATAGCCCGGGAAATAAACAGCAAGGAAAATTACAACCGACTTAATGCCGATATTCTGACCCTTGAGGGAGATTTACTTTTAAAGCAGAAAAATTACAGCGGGTGTCTGGTTTTATACGATAAAGCAATAGAACAGTATTTGAAACAAGATGTGCATGATGCATTGTATGATATTTATATGAATAAATCGGCTGCTCTATCGGAACTTGGGAAACACGAAAAAGCTTACGAAATACTAAAAAAAGCTCAAAAATTAAATGAAGATTTTAAGCCGCAGGAAATAGCAAAAACACTCGGAGATTTTGAATACTCAGAAAAATTAAAAGAAGAAAAGCAAAGATTACGACTGGAACAGGAAATACTAAATGAGAAAGGTAAAAACGATTTAATACTTATTCGGGCTAAACTTCATCGCGCAATATTCTCAATAGCTTTTCTTTTGGCAATTATAGTGCTTGTAATTTATTTTTACGTCGTAAAGCGAAAACACAATTCAGTCCTCGAAGAAAATTATAAAGTTATTCAGGAGCAAAAAACACAACTTGAAGAGAATTTTCTGGAACTCAAAACCCACGAAAAGAAACTAATTCAGTTAAATGCCACAAAAGACAAGTTTTTTTCAATCATAGCGCACGATCTTAAAAATCCGTTTAATGTGTTGATTGGTCTTTCAGACATTGTAATCAGCGATCCCGATGTACGTCATTCCAAAGATTTCGAGGAAATTATCGACGGTATATTTCAAACTGCAAAATCGGGATATAATTTACTTGATAATTTGTTGAAATGGGCACGTAGTCAGACCGGTGAAATTGATTACAAACCGGAAGTGATAGATATGGCCGAAATTGTTTTAATAAATACAACCTTTTTCAGGGAATCTGCAAAATCGAAAAAAATCGAGATTAACAATTTCATTCCATCAAATCTTGAAGTTTTGGCCGATTACAACATGGTGAATTTTGTTGTACGTAACATATTGAACAATGCTATAAAGTTCTCATTTTTAAATGGGAAGATTGAAATAAACGCAAGTCAAAGTGATAATAACTACATTTTTTCCATTCAGGATTACGGAATTGGAATGAACAAGGAAACGGAAGAAAAACTTTTTAAAATTGAAAGTACAAATCCGAAACCCGGAACAGCAAACGAAATGGGAACCGGCTTGGGTTTGATAATTTGTAAGGAGTTTGTTGAAAAAAATGGCGGAGAAATCTGGGTGGAAAGTCAGGAAAGAAAAGGAAGTTGTTTCTATTTCAGACTACCCGGAACTGAAAATAAAATGTAAAAAAACTGCCGGAAATCAGTCGCGAAAGATTGAACCCGACATAAAAATTAGTTTAATCATGAAAATACCAACTTACCTGATTCCTGCTCTGATATTATTCCTGTTTTCGTGCCAAAAGCAACCAAAACAAAATGCAGAACCAACAAAACCAAACATCGTTTTTATTCTTGCCGACGACCTAGGTTACGGCGATTTAAGCTGTTACGGACAACAGCATTTTCAAACGCCGAACCTCGATAAAATGGCAGCCGGAGGAATGTTGTTTACACAACATTATTCCGGAACCACGGTTTGCGCACCGTCGCGTTCTTCACTAATGACAGGGCAGAACACCGGACACACTTTTATTCGTGGAAATAAGGAATTGCAACCCGAAGGACAGTTTCCGCTCGAAGCAAAAGCAATTACCATTGCCGAAATGCTGAAAGAGGCTGGTTATATAACCGGCGCATTTGGTAAATGGGGACTTGGTTTTGTTGGCACCGAAGGCGATCCGAATTTACAGGGATTTGACGAATTTTATGGTTACAATTGCCAGCGACTAGCGCACAATTATTATCCCGGACATTTGTGGGATAACCGGCAAAAAGTTGAAATCACTGAAAACAGTGGTGATAAATTTGAAGTTTATGCCCCGGAACTGATTCACCAACGGGCGCTGCAATTCATCGAAAAGAACAAAGACAAACCTTTTTTCCTGTTTTATCCGAACGTGATTCCACATGCCGAACTTTTACTACCCGAAGAAAATCTGGCAGCATTCCGTGGAAAATTTCTACCCGAAAAGGAATTTAAAGGAGCCGAACCCGGAAGTGCAGGTTTTCGCGAAGGTTCATACGGAACACAACCTGAAAGCCATGCCGCATTTGCCGCGATGGTAACCTTGCTCGACAAACAGGTTGGAGAAGTGCTGAACAAATTAAATGAACTGGGGCTGGAAAAGAATACACTTGTCATTTTTTCTTCGGATAACGGTCCACACCAGGAAGGTGGCGCTGACCCCGATTATTTCGATAGCAATGGTCCGCTGAAAGGCTATAAACGCGATTTGTACGAAGGTGGAATCAGAGTACCGATGATTGCGTTTTGGGAAGGGAAAATTGTTGCAGGATCAAAATCTGAACATATTTCTGCGTTTTGGGATGTGATGCCAACCCTTGCAGAACTTGCAGAAATACCAACTCCTGAGGATATTGACGGAATTTCGTTCTTGCCAGCTTTATTTGGAAAAGAACAAAAACAACATGAATACCTTTACTGGGAATTTCATGAAAAAAATGGAAGAAAAGCAATGCGGAAAGGTGACTGGAAAATGGTACAATACGATGTTTTTACTCCTGAAAAAACAACAACAGAATTGTACAATCTGGCTACCGATATTGGTGAAGAACAGAATGTAGCTGACGAAAACCCCGAAATTGTGAAGGAACTTTCGGAGTTGATGAAAACCGCACGGAATGAATCGAAGGATTTTCCGTTTCGTCAGGCAAATGCCAGATAATTGATTTTATTTTTGAACTAAACCAATAATAAATGAAGATAAAAAATGTCATTTCTTTTTTTTCCTCCGGAATCATAATTTTGAGTTTTGGTTACTTCCAATCGTGCCAGTCAAACAAACTGAAGGATTATAAAGGAACACCATATTTTGACTCTCAATATACTGCCAGTGCTCAAATTATTCCAGGTAAACTACAATGCGAATATTACGATTTTGGTGGCGAAGGAGTTGCCTATCACGATACCGACTCCATTAATTCGGGTAGTGGCCAACTAAATCCAGCCGACGGAACTTATCTTCACGAATTCAGGAAAAATGAACCAGTTGATGTTTCTTATACCAAATTTCGTGAACCGCAAATCGACAACACAATTTATAATTTTGTTCAGCCTGAAAAAGATCAGCTATATATTGGCTGGACCAAACCCGGTGAATGGACCAAATACACAGTAAATGTTTCTGAAACCGGAACCTATCAACTGGGTCTGATGTACACCTCAAACAAAAACGGAAAAATTTCAATTGCAGTAAACGATTCCGATATTACAGGTGAAATTCTGGTACCCTCCACATTCGTTGAAGCCGATACGGTTGCCTGGCGGCAATGGCACCACTGGAACTACCTCAGTAAAATGGCAATAGTTGAACTTAAAAAAGGAATACAAACCATTACACTTCATACTGCCGATGTTGGCGATATGAACTACGATTACATCAACTTCGAACTGGTGAAAAAATAACCTGATAACCACAATATACATGAAATTATTGAATGGTATTTTTCTGATTGCATTACTGATTTGCTTGAATAATTACCATGGAATTGCTGCCGAACCCAAAAAATCGCAGGCAAAAGAATTTGTATTCACCCATCCCGGCATGCTCAACTCGAAAGCTGAGCTCGATTTTATAAAGGCAAAAATCAAAGCTGGTGTTGAGCCATGGAAATCGGCATTCAATAAAATGAAGAGTTCCAGCTTTGGAAATACTGGTTGGGTGCCAAAACCAATTGAAGTGGTTGATGCCGACTGGTCGCCTACGCGAAATGACGCGGGTACTGAAAACGATGATGCGACTGCAGCATACACGCAGGCATTGCTTTGGTATTTTACCGGCAACGAAACATATGCCAAGAAATCGGTTGAAATACTGAACGCATGGTCTGGAAAACTCACCGGACATACAAGCAAAGAACTTCAAAAACAAATCGTTGCAGGCTGGTGTGGTTCTCTGTTTCCGTTGGCTGCCGAAATTATGCGGGCCAGTTATCCGAAATGGACAAGCGAGGAAATTACAAAATTCTCAGCCATGCTCAACAAAGCTTTTCTTCCTCTGCTTATCAATGGTAATCCAACTTTCAACGGAAACTGGGAATTGTCGATGATTAACGCGATGATGTGTATCGGTGTTTTCAACGAAGATAAGGCGACTTTCGACAAAGCAGTTTTTCTCTGGCGGAAAAGAGTTCCGGCCTATTTTTATCTGATTTCCGATGGCAATTCACCCATTCGTCCATATGGAACTTCTGGTTTAATATCTGAAAGTGCAATTAAAAATTACTGGTTCAATCCCACAAAATATTTCGATGGATTGTGTCAGGAAACCTGCCGCGATTATGGCCATCATATGCAAATGGGTCTGGCTTCAGCTATTAATTCGGCCGAAATTGCATGGCACCAGGGAATTGACCTTTATAGCGAAAATGAAAAGCGCATTTTGGCTGCAATGGAGTTCCAGTCAAATGCAATTCTCGGTAATCCTGTATCCAAAGAGTATTTTCCAAATGGATATGTGACTTCCGATTTTAAACCGACATTTGAAATCGCCTACAACCATTTTCACAATCGAAAGGGATTAACTTTGCCAATGACCAATACTCTGATTACCAGTAAAATCAGACCTTCGTACTTTACAACCATGCTTAATATGGCATGGGAAACCTTAACTCATGCAGAGCTCGATTCCACTATTGAAACATCTATACAGAATCATCAGGTAAAGGAAAATAGCTATTCAATCAAAATTGTACCTAATCCGGTCGGCTGCAATTTTACAGTGCATTACAACATAAATGAACTTTCTCCTGTTGAGTTTAATTTGCATGACGTAAGTGGTACACTCATTGAAACACAACAAAATGTAATGGTTCAATCGGGAGCAGGAGAATTTAAATGGAATTTGAAAAGTAGTCCTGTCCCTGGTATCTATTTCGTCAGTATGATGCAAAATGGGATGAAAATTGCTGATTGTAAGGTGGTTAAAAATTAACGCCCTGATTTCAACAAAATTTCTGAATGTAACCGGTACATTTGAAATAAAGGATTGTAGCGAATTATCGAATATCAAAAAATTATAATAAGATGAAAAGAATAGCTTTAACATTTGTGTTTCTTTCGGTTTTTGCGATACCTATTCTTCTGGCTCAAAACATGCCAAAATCCTATTCGGAATCCAGATATGGAAAGCTTGAATACGGATTTTATGTACCCGAAAAATATGATAAAACCAAATCGTATCCATTGGTGATGTTTTTGCATGGCTGGAGTGCCAATCAAACCGTATTTCTCGAATGTTACAACAGCGACATGCAGGCCAAACATCCGTGCTTTGTTTTCACACCGAGAACTCCCACTACCTGGGCCGATTGGAGCGGATGGAATAATACATCTTTATCAGAACCGATGCGCGCAGCAATACATGTGCTCGACAGTTTAATCCTGAAATATCCAATAGATAAAACCCGCTTGTATGTGTATGGAATATCAATGGGAGGAGAGGGAGTTTTCGATTTGCTGCACAAGTTGCCCAATAAATTTGCTGCCGGCATTTCGATTTGCGGAGGTGGTCAGGCTGCCTGGGCCGAAAACATTGCCAAAACACCACTTTGGATGTTTCATGGCAGCGACGATAAAATCAATACACCCGATTTGACAGAAAGGGTTTACAAGCGGTTGGTTGAAATCGGGGCAATGCAAATGAAATACACCAATTATCCGGGTTACGGCCACGAAATATGGGACAAGGCACAAAGTGAACCCGATTTTTACGATTGGATGTTTCAATATACAAAACCTAAAAAATGATTAAAATGCTGAAATTGGCAAAGACGTTAACGGGTAATTTGTCATCAACCCGGGCTACATTACTGACGACAATTCTCCTGTTGACTTTCGGCTTTGTTTATGGTCAGAATAAAGAAATACAGCTCGATATGTCGAACCCAAATCTCTGGACCGTTGATGTGGTTCACCTGGGGTCGAAACAGATTGACATTTCGTTTGATGCAAAAAATAATGCGGTGGTAATGCTACCCAAATGGTCGAAAGAGGATGCCAGTTCTAACGATATTGCCACCCGAAATATCGAAAACGGGCGGCTCCATGTTTACCAGCATATCCCGGTAAGCGACTGCAGTCAGTCGGAAGTAATTTTCGAAATCAACATTCCGCAGGCATACATCGACGAAGGTAAAATGGAGTTTGTTTTTTCTTTGCAGGCTGGTGCTGCCGGCGATTACCTGTTCAACGGGCACACATACAAAATGTCGGATTTTGTTGGCAGCGGCGGGAAATACAAAAAAATGGTGGTGGTTCCTGCCGATTATAATGAACCTTCCATTAAACAGCGAAAAATCGAGCGTGTGAACATCGTCTTCGAGCGAAAAGGTTCAGTAGTTTCGGCACCCATCAAAATCAGAAACCTGAAAATCAAACTCAACGAAGATAAAATTGTTCCCGAGTTACCCGACGCAGTGGTGACCAATCCAAAATCATTCTACCAGTTTAATTACAATACGCAGGCAGCCATTGATAAACTGGAAGTCAGGATTTCAGCCGAAAGTATGGATATTACCCGCAAGTTAAACAAAGACGGCAACGACATGGCACTTATTCCGCAATGGGGTGAAGGTCAGGTTCCGCAGGGTCACACGGGAGATGTTACCATTTGTCAGTCGCTTGGCGCACCGCACAATTTCGAGCCTTTTAAGATTGAATATATTTTTAATATCCCGAAAGCTTATTTCGATGAGGGAAAGATGCAAATCACCCCTTTCGTACAGGCCGGTGAAAAAGGGTATTATGTTTGGAGCGGTGTATCACGTGACATTTCTGAACTTGCATCAAAAGCAGGTCAGGATGTGGTTATAACACTTTCAACTGAAGATTTTCTGGTGAACAAACAAAAGAAGAAAAACCTCATCGAAACCGTTGGTTTTAAATTCGACAGACATGGTTCAAACTTAACCGAACCAATTATACTGAAGAGCATCACAGTAAAACTGGACGAAAAAGCAACCAAATAAACATTACAATAGTCAAAGACCTAAACTAAAATTTTTATATTTCCGAATTCAATTAACAAATCAATTCAATTATTTAAAAACGATAACCAATGAAAAACCTTATCAAAATATTTTCAGTATTACTTTTACTTGGATGTGCGGTTTTAGTACAGGCACAAACCGGTGCAATCCGAATCAATCAGTTGGGATATTATCCCGACGCCAATAAAATCGCAGTTGTTGTTTTTACCAATGCAACCACATTCGAAGTTATAAATACCCTCGACAGCACGGTTGAACTGAGCGGAAACCTGTCGGCAAAAATTTACTGGAAAGATTCGGGCGACACCATAAAACGCGCCGATTTTTCGGCACTCACAAAAGAAGGTACTTACAAAATCCGCATTCCCGCATTTGGCGAATCCCATCCGTTTGTGATTTCAAAAACTGTGCTTCGGAAAGCTGCTTATGCATCGTTAAAATCATATTATTACCAGCGGAGTTCCTATGAACTGACTGCACCTTTTGCCGGTTTGTGGGCACGACCTGCCGGTCATCCCGATACACAATGTATTTTGCACGCTTCAACCGGGAAAAGCGGCACCATTTCGTCGCCCGGAGGTTGGTACGATGCCGGCGATTACGGAAAATATGTGATTAACGCCGGAATTTCAGTGGCATCAATGCTTTCGTTTTACGAGAACTTTAATAGCTTTTTTGCTGACGGAACGATTCATATACCCGAATCGGGCAACGGTAAAAATGACCTTTTGGATGAGGTGAAATTTGAACTTGACTGGTTGAAAACCATGCAGGACAACGACGGTGGGGTATTTTTCAAACTTACAACCTTAAATTTTTCGGGAATGGTGATGCCCGCTGCCGACAAAGCTGCAAGGTATGTAATCGGAAAAACAACCGCTTCGGCGCTCGACTTTGCAGCCATGATGGCAATGGCCGGTCGCATTTACCAGGATTACGACTCACTTTATGCAGCCGATTGTATTACCCGCGCCGAAAATGCATGGGTTTGGGCAAAAGCGCATCCGACCATCTATTTTAAAAATCCATCAGATGTTTCAACAGGCGAATATGGCGACAGCAATGTTTCCGACGAATTTATATGGGCTGCCGCCGAACTGTTCATCACCACAAAAAAAGCAGAGTTTAAAACCTATCTCGAAGGGAAAAGTAGTTCGCTAAATTATTATACTTCACCAAGTTGGCCAGGAGTGCAGCCGCTGGCCTCGCTTTCTTTGGCAACGCAACCCAACGGATTATCGGCAGCAATTCTTACTTCAATAAAAAACTCCATCATTTCAACTTCAAATAGCTGGTTAACACAGATTGCTTCCAATCCATGCCGGATTCCGCAATTCGGTTTTTCCTGGGGTTCGAACAGCGGAATTGCCAACATTGGCGTGGGTTTGTTGTATGCCTACATTCTTACAAATGATACCAAATACATCAAAGGCGCCGCCGAATGTGCCGATTATCTGCTGGGCAAAAACGCCACCGGCTTTTCTTTCGTTTCATCATATGGAAGTAAAACACCAATGAATTTTCACCACCGTCCATCGTCCGCTGACGGAATTTCACAGCCTGTTCCCGGCTTTGTTTCAGGTGGACCAAATGGCGGAAAAGAGGATGGAGAAAAATATCCCTTCAGCCAGGTTGCAAAATGTTTTGTCGATGTGGTGGGAAGTTACGCATCAAACGAAGTGTGTATCAATTGGAACTCGCCAATGACAGCGCTGTTTGCCGGTGTTGATGCAGTACTGGGCGATAGTTCGGCTGTTGAATTCGAAGTACAGACAGCGGTGAATAATCCGCCTGTTTTAAATGTTTCTTCGCCGTCTTATAATTCAAGTATTGGTTCCGACCAGCAACTGAAAGTAAAAGGCTCGGCTACCGATGCCGATGGTATTTCGAAAATTGAATATTATGTCGATGCACGTTTTTATGGCGTATCAGCAACGGGTCAGATTGATTTTCCGCTTGATGCATTAAATTTCGGTTCACATACAGTTACTGTACTCGCTTTCGACAAAAAAGGACTGACAACCGAAAAAACAAATGTTTTCACGTATTATGCGGTCACTGCTATTCCGGGGAAAGTGGAAGCCGAAAATTTTTCCAGTATGAAAGGAATCGCCACTCAAACTGCTACTGATACAGGTGGTGGATTAAATGTGACTACTATTGATGCAACCGACTGGATGGATTACAGTTTAAATATTCAACAGGCCGGAACTTATTTGATTGAATACCGGGTTGCAAGTAATACGGGTGGGGGGAAACTCGAACTCCGGAAAATTTCGCAGGCAGTGCTTTCTTCGGTTTCCATCAAATCCACTGGAGGAACACAAAAATGGACAACCATTACAGATACCATTTCAGTAGCAGCCGGTAAACAAACATTGCGTGTTTATTGTGTGACTGCCGGGTGGAACATCAACTGGCTGAATTTTACCTATCTGAATCCAACAGCTATTGGTGATTTTTCAAACGGAAATAACGTTAATTCGCTTATGGTGACGCCAAATCCGGTTAAAGGCGATTTCTTTTTAAAGTACAATCTGAATGTGCTTTCTCCCATAGAATTTACGTTGCGCGACATCAGGGGAAATCTTGTTGAACAGCAGCAATTAAATGGAGTTCAGGCTAATTCCGGAGTGTTTTTCTGGAAACTGAAACGCCACCTCGCTTCAGGAATGTATGTAATTAACATGCATCAAAACGGCAGGAAAATAGCTGATTGTAAACTGGTTAAAGAGTAGTATGAAATTGTAGGTTCATTCTGTTGTTTTGCCGGGTTTCAGAAAACTTTCGGTGGCATAATGTTAAATATCAGAAAAACAGGTTTTTATCACTGAAAAATATCGTTTCTGAATGCTGTTTTGGCTAAAATCCAAGGTAATATTGAAATGAAATTGGTCAAAATCTAGGGTAACTTGTATTAAGCAGTGTAATATAGGTTTTCATTTCAGGGTAAAATTTGATATTTTTGAGTGAATGAATGTAAAACCAATCTGTATGAAACGAGCAGTACAAAATTTTGTCACATAGATGAATCATTATATGCGAGTTACATCGAATACCTTTAAGAATTAACAATTATAATGAGATGAAACCACTTCTGATTCTGCTGCTTCTGATATCTTTCACACTTGCCGGCCAGCCCCAAAAAAATCAAAGCGAAAAACTTAATTTCCTGTTTATCCTTGCCGACGATTACGGTTATTTCGACACTGGAATTTCGGGAAGCAAGTTTTATGAAACGCCTGCCATCGACAGAATTGCCCGCGAGGGAATGATTTTTACGGATGGCTACGCTGCATGCGCGGTCTGCAGCCCGTCGCGTGCCAGCATCATGACAGGTAAATTCCCCGCCCGCCACGGCATCACCGACTGGATTGGCGCTGCAACCGGTGAGGAATGGCGAAAAGCCGGACGTTTTAACCAGTTGCTTCCACCCGAATATTTGCACAACCTCCCGCATGAATATATCACTTTACCCGAGGCGATGAAGGAAGCCGGTTACAACACCTTTTTTGCAGGAAAATGGCACCTCGGCGAAAAAGGTTCGTGGCCCGAAGACCACGGTTTCGAAATCAACAAAGGCGGCTGGGATGTGGGAAGTCCGAAGGGCGGTTATTTTGCCCCGTGGGAAAATCCGAATTTACCTGCTGGTCCGGCCGGCGAGAACCTTGAAATGCGGCTGGCCCGCGAAACAGTTCAGTTTTTAAACGACAACAAAAACAAACCGTTTTTTGCGTTTCTGTCGTTTTATGCCGTGCATGGTCCGCTGGAAACCACACACAAAAAATGGTCAAAATACCGCGACAAAGCCGTAAAACTGGGAATTGCCCCAAGTGCTTTTCAAATGGGTCATTTCCTTCCCATCCGCCAGGTGCAGGACCATCCGGTGTATGCTGGTCTGGTTGAATCGATGGATGATGCAGTGGGCGAAGTTTTGAAAGCGCTCGATAAGCTTGGATTAGCTGAAAATACAGTGGTGATTTTTACGTCCGACAATGGCGGCGTGGCTGCCGGCGACGCCTCATCGACCTCAAATTTGCCCTTGCGTGCCGGAAAAGGTTACCAGTTTGAAGGTGGTATCCGCGAGCCATATTTTATCAGGGTTCCGGGAATAAATGGCGGACAAAAATGCACAACTCCGGTTACCGGAACCGATTTTTACCCCACGATTCTTGAACTGGCCGGAATCCCGCTGAAACCCCGGGAACACGCCGACGGGCATAGTCTTGTTCCGCTGCTGAAAGGCGCAACATTAGCTGAAAGGCCGCTCATCTGGCACTACCCGCATTACGGAAACCAGGGCGGCGAACCTTCTTCGGTTATTCGTTTGGGCGACTGGAAACTGATTCATTATTACGAAGACGGACACGAGGAATTGTTCAACCTGAAAAACGATATCAGCGAAACCACCGACCTGGCAAAACGTGAACCCGCAAAAGTAAAGGAACTCCACGAAAAGCTGTTTTCATATTTAAACGAAGTGGGCGCACGTTTTCCGAAACCCGACCCGCAATACGATGCGCTAAAGGAAAAGGAATACCTGCACAAAGTGGAAACCGAACTGTTGCCAAAGCTCGAAAAGCAGCGGCTGAGTTTTCTTTCGGAGTATTTCGACCCCGGAAACAACTGGTGGGGGAGCGAAGTGAAAAGAGATTAATAAAATTTCTGTAATAAGTTTAAAAAGTCATATATTGCAACGGCTATTACAGTAATCCGCGTTACAGTAACTTAAATTGCAAAAAAACATGAGATTTTATAACAGGTTAAATGAACTAAAACTGCTTGATAAAACAAGAAAATCATCTCTTGTAAAATCAAAAATGACCGTAGTAATTGGGCGGAGGAGAATTGGGAAAACCAGTCTGATCATAAAGTCGGTGGAGCGTCAGGATTATATTTATCTTTTCGTATCAAAAAAGAACGAACCACTATTATGCAGAGAGTTTCAGATAGAAATTGAAGAAAAAACCGGTTTAAAGGCTTTTGGAGAGATAACACGTTTTAAGGATTTGTTTGAATTTCTGATGGTTAGTGGCCAATCGAAACCCTTTACACTGATAATTGATGAGTTTCAGGAATTTTTCAATATTAATCCATCAGTGTACAGCGACATGCAAAATCTTTGGGATAAATACAAAGACACTTCAATAATTAACCTCATTTTGTGCGGGTCGGTTTATTCATTAATGAAAAAGATCTTTGAAAATTCCAAAGAACCTCTTTTTGGAAGGGCAAACGAGAAAATTCAATTAAAACCTTTTAGCCCTGATATTTTAAAAACTATTCTTGCAGAAAATAATCCGGGATATACTAAACACGATTTACTGGCATTTTACATTTTTACAGGAGGTGTACCTAAATACATCGAGTTATTTGTTGATAAATCGGTTTTTACCCTGGAACAAATTCTCAATGAAATATTCAGGGAAAATTCAATTTTACTTGAAGAGGGAAAGAATTTACTAATTGAGGAGTTTGGGAAAGAATACAGCACTTATTTCTCCATCCTGTCGTTAATTGCTTCCTCTAAAAACTCCCGACAGGAAATAGAATCCATCCTGCAAAAAAATGTAGGTGGTTATCTCGATCGGCTTGAAAAAGAATACTCAATTATTAAAAGAAATAAACCCATTTTTTCAAAACCGGAAGGAAGGATGCAAATCTACTATATTGAAGATAACTTCCTGAATTTTTGGTTTCGTTTTGTTTACAAATACAGAAGTGCCATTGAAATAGAAAATTTCGGGTATATTAAAGAAATTGTCAACCGCGATTTTAGTTCCTGGTCTGGTAAATTTCTGGAGAAATATTTTATTGAAAAACTTATTCTGGAGAAAAATTTCTCTCAAATTGGAAATTACTGGGAAAAAGGAGCCAACAATGAAATTGATATAATTGCAATTAACGAATTGGAAAAAAAAGCGCTCGTTGCAGAAGTGAAAATAAATTCGCAAAAAATAAACCTTGAGATACTTAAAAATAAAGCAATACAGATAATACCCAAGCTTAAGGATTTTACTATTGAATACAAGGGATTTTCAATTGACGACATGTAAAGAATTCCTGTTTCGATTGTATTTTCAACCTGTTTAAATTTTAGGCTATTCATTTTATATCGAAAACCAATGAAACTGAATTTATCAATTTTATCTTTTGTAATCCTGTTTCCATTTCTAATTAAATCCCAACCCACCCAAATCGTTTACCTATCCGGAACTGATGCAGCCAACACCAAAGAATGGGATTTCTTTTGTACCGAAGGCCAAAACAGCGGCATGTGGACAAAAATTCCTGTGCCGTCGAACTGGGAACTGGAGGGTTTCGGAAACTACAATTACGGTCACGATTGGAGTAATAAAGACAAAAAACTGGGAAAGGAACACGGTTTGTACAAACACGAATTTGAAATTCCTGCCAACTGGAAAGGCAAAACCATCAATATTGTTTTCGATGGTTCGATGACTGATACAAAAGTGAAAATCAACGGGAAACCAGTCGGAGAAATGCATCAGGGCGCGTTTTACCGGTTTAAATACGACATTTCGAAACTGCTGAAATACGGCAAAATCAACCTGCTGGAAGTGGATGTAGCCAAACATTCTGAAAACGAATCGGTAAATCGCGCCGAACGACAATCCGACTTCTGGATTTTTGGTGGAATTTTTCGTCCGGTTTTTCTCGAAGTTTTGCCCGAAATCCATATAAACCGCGCGGCAATTGATGCGAAAGCCGACGGTTCGCTTAATGCGCTAATTGTTATAAATGAATCAAAAAACGATTATTCGGTATTAATTGATTTGTTCGATTTGAAAGGACATAAAATTGGCGAAACGGTTCAGTCTGAAATAAAAAAAGGGATTTCAGAAAAGATGATATCCGGGAAATTTGAAAGTGTAAAATCATGGAATCCGGAATGGCCAACGTTATATAACATGAAAATCACCCTGAAAAATGGTGATAAAACTTTGCATGAAGTCACCGAACGGATTGGTTTTCGAACGGTTGAACTACGCAAACATGACGGGTTTTATATAAACGGTGAAAAAGTGGTTTTCAAGGGAGTCAACCGCCACTCGTTCTGGCCTGAAACAGGCCGCTGTTTGAGCGAAGAAAACCACCTTATCGATATCCGGTTAATGAAAGAGATGAACATGAACGCTGTGCGCATGTCGCATTATGTTCCCGACAAACGGTTTTTGGAATTGTGCGATTCGCTGGGGCTTTTCGTTCTTGACGAAGTTACCGGATGGCAAAAAAGTTACGATACTATTGTTGGGCCAAAACTGGTAAAAGAAACTGTACTGAAAGACCACAATCACCCGTGTGTGGTGGTTTGGGACCACGGCAACGAAGGCGGCTGGAACTTTGCCAACGAAAAAGGATTTCATCAGTACGATATTCAGAAACGCCCGGTAATTTACCCGTGGCTGCTGCGAAATGGCGTTGACACACATCATTATCCTGAGTTTAATTATGCAACAGGAAGGTTTGTTTTTGGTAACGACCCGTTTATGGCCACCGAACTGCTGCATGGTTTGTATGATGGCGGCATTGGCGCCGGACTAGAAGAATACTGGCGCAGTTACGAATCTTCGCCACTTCATGCCGGCGGGTTTTTGTGGGTGCTGGCCGATGAGGCAGTTTTGCGCACCGACAAGCCGGGAACGGTTTTCGATGGTAATGGCAACACCGCTCCTGACGGAATTTTGGGCCCACACCGCGAAAAAGAGGGCAGTTTTTACACGGTAAAGGAAATCTGGTCGCCGGTACAGGTTGAGCCGGTAACCATTAACCGGCAGTGGAATAGCAAACTGTTTCTGAAAAACAAATTCATTTACACCAATTTAAAAGATTGTGGTTTTAGCTGGCAGGCGGTCAAAACGAAAATTGGCAGCACAAAAGAAGATTTTGTTGGTAGCGGGATTATTCAAAGTCCCGCGGCAAATCCCGGCGAAACAGTGCAGGTAGAAATCAATTGCAGTGAAGCGTTGCGGGAGGCAGATATTTTTCGTTTCAAAGTCATCGACCAACACGGTTATGAACTTTATACATGGAGCTGGCCTGTTATTCAACCTGAAGAAAAGGCAGCAGAATTTGAGTTTTTAGATTTAAAAGAATCAGAAATTGAGGTTGATGTAAATGAAACGCAGATAACTGCAAAAGTTGGCGATTTGGAAATTGTGTTTAATAAAGCCGATGGTACAATAAAAGATATAAAAAACAACAAGGGAAAAATTTCATTTTCCGGAGGTCCTGTACCAGCGGGTGTCGATTCAAAAGTTGAAGGAGCAAAATGGGGAAAAGATGAAAAAGGAAATTTCAAAGTTGAAGTTTTATATTCAGGTTATCCTAAAAAAATAGTTTGGACTTTGAATAAAAATGGATTGCTGAGTTTGGAGGCCAATCCTTTGCAGGGAGGTAGAGACATTGATTTCATTGGCATTTCGTTTAATTATCCTGAAGAAAAATGCACGGGCGTAAAATGGATGGGCCGCGGTCCGTACCGCGTTTGGAAAAACCGGCTGAAGGGAAGCAACTTCGGTGTTTGGGAAAAAGCATACAACAACACCATCACCGGCGAAAGTTTTAACGAACTGGTTTACCCCGAGTTTAAAGGCTACCACGGAAACCTGTACTGGGCAACCTTGCAAACAACCGAATCTGATTTCACCGTTATTTCTGAAACGCCAAATCTGTATTTTCAACTGTTTACTCCTGCAAAACCACAGTTTGTAGCCGGTGGAACTTACCCTCCATTTCCGAAAGGTGATATTTCATTTTTGTATGAAATCCCGGCCATCGGCACAAAATTTAAACAGCCTGAACAACTGGGGCCAAAAAGTCAGAAAGGAATGTTTTCTGGACATGGTGGCGATGAATTTTACCCGATAAAATTGTGGTTTGATTTTCGATGAAAAAACAATAATTTTCCAACTTAATTCATGAAAAAAATGGGAAATGGTAAATTTTTGATAATTATGATTTTAGCGCTTCTTTTTCATTACTCTGAAGCACAACGCGTTTCGGTTAGCGGAACAAAGTTTTTAGTTAGCGGGAAAGAAATTGTAATGAATGGCGCTAATACTCCCTGGAACAAATGGAACGATTTCGGCGGCGGATACGTGAGCTCTTGGTGGGATGCTGAATTCAAAAAAATTAAAAATGCCGGTGGAAATTCAACCCGGATTTGGATTAGCTGCAATGGAGATGTTGGATTGAAAATTTCGGCAGATGGAACAGTTACCGGGGCTTCAAACAGTTTTTGGTCGCATCTTGACGATATGTTTCGGTTAGCTGAAAAAAATAAAATTTACGTAAAAGCAACTCTTATCTCCTTTGACCATTTTAAAAATTCGCATACCACATTTCAAAGCTGGCGAAATATGGTTTTAAACGACGATAAAGTTGCTTCGTTTATCGATAATTATGTGAATACGTTTGTGGCAAAATATAAAAGTAATCCCTATTTATGGTCGATTGATGTTTGCAACGAAATTGAATGGGTAAATCAGAATGCCGAATGTGGCAACATTCCATGGTCGAGGCTACAATATCTTGTTGCCCGTACAGCATCGGCAGTTCATGATAGCAGCCAGGTTTTGGTTACAATGGGAAGTGCAGCTATTAAATGGAACAGTCCAAAATACGATGGAAATTTCTGGAGCGATGCCAATTTAAAAGCTCAGTACAACAAATCGAATGCAAGACTTGATTTTTATTCGCCTCATTTTTATGGCTGGACTGTACAGTGGTTTGGGAATTTTGCTGTTGATAAAAGTCCTGCCGATTACGGAATCAATGATCGGCCCTGCGTTATTGGCGAAAACCCGGCAAAAGGAGTTTATAACGATGCCGCAAATCCAAAACTGGTTGTTCCCGCTTCTGAAATGTTTCTCGGTGCATACAATAAAGGCTGGAAAGGTGTAATGCCCTGGACATCGAATGGTGTTGACTCAAACGGAAATTTAAATGATTTTAAGGATGGCTTGAAAGCTTTTAAAGACGCCCATCCTGAATTAATTGATCCCACCATTGTTAGTGGAATGGCACCTCAACTCAATCAAAAGAAATATGCTTTGATTGAAAATATTTACAAAGTTCAGGGCAACAAGCAAATGGCTGTTATAATTTCTGATTATGACAATGTTATTTTGAGATTGTCAGATACAATGGGGAGGATTATTTTTCAGAAAAATGTGGTTTCTTCAAATACGTTATTACCAACCGAAAAACTCAAAGGTGGAGTTTACATTCTTGCTGCCAATAAAAAAGGCGTAATTGAAACCCGGAAATTTATTCTGAATTAGAAAATGATATTTTTATGATTCAAATTCCAACAGCAATAATTTTCACGGGTTTCACAGCAATAGTGATTCTTTTTCAGTTGGGTCTTGCTGTCGGTATGCCATGGGGTTCGGCTTCAATGGGCGGAAAATATCCCGGAAAATATCCCCCGAAAATGAGAATTGTTGCCTTTGTAAACATTTTGATATTGACTGTTCTTGCAATCATTGTATTGTCAAGGGCCGGGTTGGTATTTCCACAACTGTTATCGGTTTCAGCAACCGGAATTTGGTTTGTTGTTGCATTTTCGGGTATTGGAACAATTATGAATACAATTACACCCAGCAAAATCGAACGCACTTGGGCGCCGGTAGCTGCAATTCAACTGATTACAAGCTTAATTGTTGCAGTAAGTTGATTCATTATTATTCAGGTAATTTTATCGATTGTAAAATTGACCACCCTCTTCTCCCTCTCTACTCGTAGAGAGGGACGATTCGGCGGTAGACGAATCAGGGTGAGTGAAAAATAAGAAATCATTCATTTTTAATCATTTATTTCATTATTTATTGTTTCAAGTATAATTCCGGAGAATCTTTTACTTTTTTATGGGTTCTCAGTTTCAATATTTACTGTAAAGTATTTTCCAATGAGATTTCTTTTTGTAGGTTTGCGTAACAGAACAAAACAGAACAGTTTTGTTAGAAAAACAAGATTAATAACTGTAAACTAAAACTATGAACATTAAACGTAAACCAATTTTGCTGGTTGTGGGCTTTTTAATCCTGCTGGGATTCGGATTACAGGCGCAGCAGCCCGCTGCACCCGGTCGGCAGATGGACTATGAATCCAAACTCGATACGGTAAGAAGCTACGCAAATTATTTTACTCCGGCCACGGCAAAAAAAATGACACCCAATGCTGAAGGATTTATTCAGCGCTGGACGCTGCTTGAGCCCATTAGTAAACCCAACCGCAGCAACACGGTTTTTACCGACAGCTACCTGCGCAAAAATTTTGACACACTCTATTTTGAAAACCAGTTTACCGTGCTTCCAAAAGATGGCGACAAGGTAAAAGTGGGCGAACAGGAGTTAATGTGGCATGCTTTGGATAGCAAACTTTTCAATGTAAAACTGTTCCGCTTTGCCTACGGATTGAAAAAACCGATTTACGGTGTGCTTTTTTGGGCTGTTACCGTGGTGAATGCTCCTCAAGAAATGAAAAACGTGAGAATGGCAGTGGGTTCAAATTCGGCATCGATGTGGTGGCTGAACGGCGAGGAAGCTGTGCTGCTTTCGGGTGACAGGCGCATGGTGATGGACGATGCCGTTTCGCCGCGGCTGACCCTGAAAAAAGGGAAAAATATTATCCGCGGGGTTGTTATCAATGGCCCGGGAATGAGTGATTTCTGTGTTCGCTTTCTCGATGAAAAAGGAGAGCCGGTAAAAGACCTCAGCATCACCAGTGAATAAAGAATCTATCCAAATCAGCAATTCAAATTCAGTAAATAATGAAAAATAAAATACTGGGCGCAGCAGCCCTTTTTACCATGTTTTTGGCCGGAACTGCAACGGCGCAGATTGGCAAACCTTTTATTCACGACCCGTCAACCATTATGGAGTGCGACGGCAAATACTACACCTTTGGCACCGGCCGGGGCGGATTAATTTCGGAAGATGGCTGGACCTGGAATGGTGGTGCCGAAAGGCCCGGTGGCGGTGCTGCCCCCGATGCCATAAAAATCGGCGACCGATACCTTGTGGTTTATGGCTCAACCGGCGGTGGTTTGGGTGGCGGACATGATGGAAAAATCAATACCATGTGGAATAAAACCCTCGACCCGAAATCACCTGATTTTAAATTCACCGAATCCATCGTGGTGGCGCAATCGGTGAACATGGAAGATAACGATGCTATAGACCCCGGTTTGCTGCTCGACCCGACCGATGGACGTTTGTGGTGTTCGTACGGTACCTATTTCGGGTTTATCCGGCTTGTTGAACTTGACCCGAAAACGGGAGAACGTGTTAAAGGAAATGAAGCGATAAACATTGCCATTGATTGCGAAGCCACCGAGCTGGAATACCGCGACGGCTGGTATTATCTGCTGGGCACCCATGGAACCTGCTGCGATGGCGCCAACTCAACCTACAATATTGTGGTTGGCCGTTCGAGAAAAGTAACAGGTCCTTATCTTGATAACATGGGCAGAGACATGTTAAAAGGTGGTGGTAAAATGGTGCTGGCAGCCGGCGGAAGAGTTACCGGCCCAGGCCATTTCGGACGCGTGATTCTGGAAGATGGTGTTGAAAAAATGTCGTGCCATTACGAGGCAGATTTTGACCAGGGTGGGCGAAGCGTTTTGGGTATTCGTCCGTTACTATGGAAAAATGGCTGGCCTGTTGCCGGAGATTATTTCAAGGAAGGAACCTATGAAATTGAATCGGAGAGAAGAGGTTATGCGTTGGAATTGGTGGTAGATTTTGTACGGATGGCTAATACCCGGCGCGGATTTGGCCAAAGCAACGATGAACCTATAAAACCCGTTGCATCGCAAGAACTGGCCGATGTTATCAATACCTGGCCAACCGGAAATATCGGCGTGCGGGCAGGTGATTATATGTTCCGTCCGCACCAGAAATGGACCATTACAGCGGTCCCCGAAGCAGGCGGATATTTGGGTGGCCCGTATTATAAAATCGTAATCGCAGGAACAGACCGTGCATTGGCAGCCACTGCCGATGCCGAAGTAATCACAGTTCCGGCATTTACCGGCGCTCCCGAGCAGTTATGGCGAATCGACCAGCTGACCGATGGAACATTTCGGATAATGCCCAAAGTAGTTCCAAATTCAAACGAAAAATTGGCTTTAATATCGATTGGAGACAGCACGCCAACACTGGCAAAGTTTGATATGAACAGCGATAACTCGAAATGGAATTTCAGGGCGCATTAAAACAACAGACTGAATAAAATGAAAGGCGCAGGTTTTGTTAATCTGCGTCTTTTTTATGCAAAAACCGGCAGATGTATTCTTCAATTTCCATCTTGCATTTGCCGAAAAACCTGCTTATTTTTAGGCTCTTAACAAAAAAAAATCGCTTGAACGAAAATCGCAAATCAAAACAGGCAACCATCACTTCGCCTTTTCATCCAAATATGGAAATATTGGGAAGTTTTATTGGATGAAGAAAGGAGTGAGGGTACAGATTAAAAACAATTACTGCCAAGAAAATGATTGACCAATTGCAAAAATCTTATAAAGCTTTAAAATCGCTAGAGCATATTAATTTGACGTTGGGAAATAGTTACCAAAGAATATATGATATTATTAATGAGCAAGTAATAATACCATTTGTGACTATATCAATTCCAATTGGACAAGTTTTTTATCGCGCTAGATTAAATGAGGGTTATTCGTTTAAATCAAAGTCAGACATTTCATATAATTCCAATTTTGAAAAAATAAAAATTGGAAGAGCTAATTATTATAATCAACCAGTTTTTTACGCTTCACACAAAGTAGAAACAGCAATTTTCGAAACGTCTCAATCAATCAAAAGTAAAGATATTAGAAAGAATGAAATTATAACAGTTGGTAAATGGGTTGTTTATAAACCTATTGAAGTAATTCCAATTATTCACGATAAAGAATTTCAAGAGAAAAATGAGATTCTCCAAGACAAATATTTGAATTTTTTAAAAACAAATCCCCTTTTTACTAATGAATGGACAAACGCGCATTTTGAATTTATTTCAAATCAATTTGCACGTAAAGTTAATTTACTAGACGAATACAAAATTTCATGTGCATTTTTCAATGTTATGAAAGAAAAAAAGTTTAGTAATGGAGGCGTATCCGGGATTTTATACCCGACTATCGAATATGAAAAGAATGATTTGAACATTGCTTTAACTCCTGAGTGTGTTGATAATCATTTGTCATTGTTGGAAGCAGGAGAATTCTATGTTAACATTCGCGACGATAAAAACGGTGGAATTATACAGGTTCGAACAAGTGATTGTCTCGAATTTAAAATGAATGATTTAGTGATAAAGAAACAAAAATACATGTCCTAACAATTTGCAAATTGCATTGAGGGGTTAGTTTAATGCGTTGTCTCCGCTCCTTTATTGACCATCATGTCCTGCCGGACACTGACGCTCTTTGATTCCGAAGCTTCGTAACGCAACAACAACTTGCAAGTGACCATTAATGAAAAAAAAATAAAGAACCCGGCCCACACCGCCGCATTCCTGTTTTTTTCTATTCTAACCTTCTGAAATTCTGACCTTCTAATCTTCCTAAAATACCAGTATTATCCCAATCGTTGGCAACACAGTTCCGGTGGTGTTTATAATACTTTCCAAAACATATTTTGTTCCATTGTCTGTGGTGAGGAAATTGCCGTTTTCGTCGGTTTTACGCACCACAATATCTTGTTGTTCAGCCTGGAAATTGTACAGGTTCTGAATATCGATGTAAAATTTGGCCGTGATTTTTTTGAGGTAAAATGATTTGTCAACACGTAAATCGAGCTGGTGGAAAGCAGAAAACCGCAACGAATTCAGTTTTGAATAATCCAGCGACGGACCGCCGGTTAAGTTCCACACATCAACATTTGCGCTTTTTTCCAAATCCCACGGAGTGTAAGGCAATCCACCCACAAAACGCCAGCGGCCGCCCACACGCCAGTTGTTTTTCAATTCGCGGGTTCCGGTTAAAGCCACAAGGTGTTTCGAGTCCCAGCTCGATGCAAGATAATTTCCTGCAGCATCTTCAAATTCGCTGCGCACCAATGTGTACGATAGGTTCAGGTTTCCTTTTTTCCCATTAATCCGGGTTTGAAATTCAGCTCCGAAAGCGCGGCCTTCAGATATCGACAATACTTCTTCGTCGCCAACCACACCAAAATCGGCTCCCTTGTTCGCCAGACTGATGCTGTCGTTCACCGAGAACGGGTAGTTTTTATAGCCTTTCCAGAATCCTTCAAGCGAAAACAGCACGGTTGACGACGGGCGGTATTCAAAACCCCCGATGAGGTGGTCAACCGAAATGTATTTCAGCTCGTTTTCCTTGTTCACAAGCACATCGTTTTCCTTGTAACCCAGGGTGGTGTAAGTCGGCATCTGGTAGTATCTGCCAGTATTGAAATTCAGGCTCCACTGCGGGGTGAGTGCATACGAAGCCGACAACCGCGGTGAAAACTGTTTAAATAGGTTACTCATGCTTTTCGAGTAATTATTGGCATCGGTACGCAATCCCAGCGAAAGTGTAAATCGTTCGTTAAAAAGGTTTTTGCTTACCTGTCCGAAAATACCGTATTTAACCAGATTGAGGTCGGTACTATAATCAATATTTACAATCTGTACGTTGTTAAAACGCTGTGTGACAGTACTGTTTTTGTATCCTGCAAAATCGATGTTGGCACCCACGTTAAATTTTACATCGCCAAAACGCGAGGTATTTTCGAACCTTATTTTGTTTTCCATCTCTTCCGAAGCATAGTCAAGTATTTTATTGGCTTCGAAACTGTCGTCGTTTTCGAGGTATTTCACTGCGCTGTTGTTAAAATGGCTGCGGCTCACCACCAAAGTTTGAAAACTGTGTTTTTCGAAATGTTTGTAAACACCCCCAACCGAGTAACTCCACTGTTTGTTTTCGGGCAACTGACTGAGGATATACTGTTGACTTTCGTCGGGTTCCTCAATCTCAAGGTTGAGTTCGTTTTTGTCGATAGCACCCAAACCGATAAAAGTAATCTCGTTTTTGGCGTCGATACGGGTACGAACTTTAAACTGCATATCATTAAAAGTAGGGAGGAAAGGCAGTTCGAGAATGCCGAATAAAAAACTGAGGTAAGAGCGCCGCGCTGAAACCACGTAAGTTGTTTTTTCGCCAATCGGACCATCAACAGTTCCGGCAATTTCGGAGGCGCCAAGGGTAAACTGGAAGTTGGTTTTGTCGGGGTTCCCGTCAATCTGGTTAAACTCGAGCACACCGCTGAGCGCATTGCCACGGTTGGCCGGAAAAGCGCCTGAGTAGTAGTTTACCTCGCGGATAAAGTCGGCGTTGATGATGCCCACCGGTCCGCCCGATGCGCCCTGTGTGGCAAAGTGGTTGATAAACGGCACTTCAACTCCGTCTAAATAAAACCTGCTTTCCGACGGTCCGCCACCACGGATGATGATATCGTTGCGAAAAGCCGGGGTTGACTGCACACCCGGAAACGATTGTATTACTTTCGAAATATCGCGGTTGGCACCGGGGCTTTTTTCAATTTCACCAATGCCAATAGTACGCAGCGAAACCGGACTTTCCTCGGTTTTACGGAAAGGCGATGCTTTTACAACCACTTCTTCAATCTGCTCTTTTTGCTCTTCCATTTTAATTTCTATGGAGTTTGCGTTGGCAACGGTAACTTCTATTTCAGGTGAAATGGTTTGTTTATAACCCACAAATGAAGCTTCAACACGAATAAATCCGGGTGTAAGTCCGGTGAGTGTGAAGTTTCCGTCAAGGTCGGTTGTGGTTCCGGTTGTGGTTCCCGAAACAATTAGGTTTACAAAAGGCAGCGGCTCATTGCTCACCGCATCCACAATTTTTCCTTTCAAGGTAGCTTTCTGAGCAAACAGAAAGGCGGGTAAAATCAATAGTAAGAACAGTATTTTAATTGTTTTCATTTTTTATTCTGATTTTATTTTTTTTATTCTGTTTTCATTTTCAAGTATCCAGCATCCAGCATCCAGTATCCAGCATCCAGTATCCAGCATCCAGCATCCAGTATCCAGTATCGTGCATCATTCCACCTTAACAGCAATTTTGCTGAATATGTCGCGTGCTGTGGTGATTGTGGTTATATCTGTAAACAGTTCGCCGGTTGAACCCGACGGATGACTGTGCCCGATAGGATTCAGATAAAGTGGTTTTCCTGTTTCATTCGGAGAAACTGTAACTGCATAAACCAGCGCAGGTTGCAGCGAAGTTTTGTAGTTAAAATCGCCGGGGTATTTGTCGTTGGTCCAGAAATCGTTGGAATCCCAGGGCTGATTTACTTCCACAAGTATTTTGAACATTTTATCAGTGGCTTTTGAACCTGTTTTTAAAGTAAAACCGGCTTTTGGAGTTGCTCCGGTAAGCGCATCAGGCACAGCGGTTTCGGGTGACGGGGCATACAAACCATCTGATGCTTTCACGTTGCGTTTGTAGCTCCAGTAAGGTAATGTAGCGGGCCTGCGAACATTGCCTGGTTCGTTTTTCCATTTTCCTTGTTCCACTTCACCATGAGCAAAATTCCCTTTGGCAAAATATTGCGTAACATACAATGTTTCAATATAATTCCCCTCCAGGTCCTCAACCCAGATTGCAATTGACGGATGATTGTGGCTTTTACCAGCAATCAATTCAATTTCAAGTTTCGAATTTATTTTTTCCGGGGTTGTTGAAATTGTTACTGTTTCACCTGTCAGATTTTTCTGAGCAGTGCAACCAGCCAGAAATACACTGATAACTATTATAATAATTAATTTCATTTCATTTATTGTTTAAAAATTATGCCGCAAAGATAAACAGAAATAATACTGGTTTGTTGAGGATTGTAATCATTTTTTTAAATTAGCAATTGAAAAAATCGATAATATGCGGGTTGTAGTTCAACGGGTTTCAGAAGCTTCGGTTAAAATTGAGGGTGAAATAATTTCAGCAATTAAAAAAGGAATGCTGATATTGGTTGGCATTGAAGATACAGACCAATGGGAAGACATTGATTGGCTGAGCACCAAAATTACACAACTCAGAATTTTTGACGATGAAAATGGGGTGATGAATCTCTCAGTAAAAGACATCGAGGGTGAAATTCTGATTGTGAGTCAGTTTACGCTTCATGCCAGCACAAAAAAAGGGAACCGGCCATCGTATATCCGCGCCTCGAAACCCGATTTTGCCATTCCAATGTATAAAAAGTTTATTGAGGCAATCGAAAATGTACTTGGTAAAAAAGTCGGGACAGGGAAGTTTGGTGCAATGATGGATGTTGCATTGGTAAATGATGGCCCGGTTACGATAATAATTGATTCGAAACAGAAGGATTTTTAAGAAAGCCCCTCCCAACCTCCCCAAAATGGGGAGGCATAAGAAATTAAAAAACAATAATATCAAATGGATAAACAAAACATTACCATCGCCGAAGCCCAGGAAATGGTTGACCACTGGATAAAAACAGTTGGAGTACGCTATTTCAGCGAGCTGACAAACATGACAATTTTAACCGAAGAAGTGGGAGAATTGGCCCGGATTATGGCCAGAAAATATGGTGACCAGTCATTTAAGAAATCGGATGAAAAATATGAACTTGGCGATGAAATGGCCGATGTTTTATGGGTCTTGATTTGCCTTGCCAATCAAACTGGGGTCGATTTGAACGAAGCATTTTTAAAGAATATCGAAAAGAAAACACTACGCGATAAAGATCGTCACCGGAACAACGAAAAATTGATTTAAAAACCTAATTTTAGTGTTTAATTCAAAAAAGGCCTGATCGATGAAATCTAAACTAATTCTAATAATTATGACAATTTTAGCTAGTGCAGCGTGTTCCGATAAAAAAGCAGATCCTGCAAAATGGACTGATGATGAAGTAAATAGCTGGTACGAAAAAAAAGAGTGGTTACAAGGCTGGAATATTTCGCCGGATGGTTCTGTCAACAAACGGAATTTCGCAATTTATTATCATAAAAATCCACGGCATTGGGAACAGGCATTTCATTTTTTAAAATCAGCAAACCTGAATGAAATTCCGCTTGGAAAGCAGGAACTGGAAGGTGAACATCTGTTTATTAGCGTGGCCGAATACTTTGGAAAACAAAAGCCCGATGCACTTTACGAGTCGCATAAAAAATACATCGACATTCAATATGTGATTAAAGGAGAGGAAATTATGGGTTTGACAACCCTTGACAAGGTAACTGTTCGGACACCTTACGACGAAGAAAAAGATATTGCATTTTATGATTTCGATGGAGGTGATTATCTGAAAGCCACTCCCGAAAAATTCTTTTTATTTTTTCCGGAAGATGTTCACCGGCCTTCCATTACAACAGGCGATTCTGTGCTGGTGCGAAAAATTGTGGTAAAGATAAAAATCGATTAATTTTTCCGGGTAGTAATATAATCCATCAATTCTATCAGCGACTGACGCGCTTCGCAGTCATTAAATTCCATTAACCCGTTGATGGCTTTTTCCTTGAATTCGTTCATTTTGGTTTCGGCATATTCCAGCCCGCCTTTTTCGGTAACCATCTGAATCAGCTCTTTAACAACTGCCGAATTCTTGTTTTTATGTTTTATTAAACCTAAAATTCGTTTCCGTTCCGATGATTGAGAATTATTTAAAACATACAAAAGGGGCAGGGTAATTTTCTTTTCCTTGATGTCGTTACCGGTTGGTTTGCCTATAATTCCTTTTGCCTGATAATCAAAAATATCGTCTTTAATCTGAAAGGCAATACCAACATCCTGCCCAATGCGGTACATTTTTTCGGCAATTTCTTCATTATCGGTTACCGAAGCAGCGCCAATTGCCATGCTTGTAGCAATTAACGATGCTGTTTTTTTTCTGATAATTTCGAAATAAGTATCATCGGTAATATCCAGTTTACGGCTTTTTTTCATTTGCAGGATTTCTCCTTCTGCCATATCCTGTACCGCACGCGAAATCAGATGCAGAAAATTGTATTTTTTATGTTCGAGCTGAAGTTGAAGTCCTTTGGCAAGAATGTAATCGCCAACCAATACCGCCAGTTTATTTCGCCAGAGTGCATTTACCGAAAATGTACCGCGCCGTTCGTACGATTCGTCAACCACATCGTCGTGTACCAATGTTGCAGTATGAAGCAATTCAACAGAACAGGCTGCAAGTTTTGAAAATTCGTTGGTTTCACCGTGAAGTTTTGCCGAAAGAAACACAAAAATGGGCCGAAGCTGCTTGCCTTTTGTTCGGTATAAAAAATTCAGTATGGTGGCCAGAAGAGGGATATCACTTTGCAACGATTTCTTAAAATAGGGCTCAAAATCTTTGAGTTCCTGTTCAATCGGCGATTTAATTTTATTTATCGTTGTCATTTAACTGAACGGCCAGTGTTTTTTAATTTTAAACGAACATAGAATAATTTCGGTGAAAAACGGAAAAATTTGTCTAAAAAAAGCATAAAAAAGGAGTGTTATTCAAAATTAATTCAAATTAAATTATGCGAATAACATTAACATTAAATATTTATATATTTGCATTTATAAAATTTTGTATTTATGTTAAAAATCAAGGAGTTAGATACTGATAAACTTGAAATAGCTGCAAATATGCTCCGGGCAATGGCCCATCCAATGAGAATTGCTATTCTTAAACACCTTGAAGGTGGTAAAAAACTAACCGTAACTGAAATTCACGAATTACTGGGAATTGAACAATCGACAGCATCGCATCATCTTGGAATTTTAAAAGATAAAGGTGTTTTGTGCGCAAAACGCGATGGGAAAAACACTTTTTACTTTTTAAAATACGAAATTCTCAGTCAGATTGTTGATAGTCTTCACAGTTGCACCTGCGAATAAAATTCATACATTTTTAACATACAACTTAGTTTGCCCCATTTCCTTATCCATTTTTTCTGCCTGTTTCAAGTTTTGTATAAATCTCACGCCTGGCAAGGCTTGCAATTTGCGAATCGTATTTATCCATAAATCTTTCAACTGCTGGTTTATCGCTTTTCGACAATTCGCGTAAAGCCCACGACAGTGCTTTTACAATTAATTTTTCGCGGTCGTTAATAACCTTTTCGCAAATCATCAAAGTTTTAGTTGCATTGCCTTTACCACCGCGCGAATGCAGGTTAAGTGCAACTGTTGAAACAATGGCAGCTCTCTTCCACCAAAGGTTTCCGGTTTCAAGCCAGTTCAAAACATCCGAATCGGTTATCTGGTTTTCGCGCCAGGCCCAACCCGAAATCATTACCGAAAAGCAATCGGTTGTCGCCCAGTTATCCATGTTTTTGCCCAACTCTTCCAAATCTTTTAATTTGATTAACAACAGTGCATTTTTATTTTTCGAAAGCAGTTCGAAAGCCAGCTGGTTACATTCGAAAATGCTGGTAGCGACAAGTTCTTTAGCAAACTCAATTAGTTTTTCAGGTGGCCAGTTTTTTATTTCAATCCACCATTCTTTTATCAGTATTCTGAATTCGGGTGTTCTTACTCCCAGGTATTCCATTGAAGTCGGAAACATTGTTTTTGTAGCTTCCCGGCGGTCGGGATCGGCAACAAACTTCATTTCAGCAATCATTTTCGAAATCATACAGCCAGTTTTTGTTTTATCAAAGTTTAAAACATTCAAAATAAAACCAAACCGTTTTTAGTTATTTTTACCAAAAATCTTTAAAGTATGGAACTGGTTTTTGCAACAAACAACAAACATAAATTGAATGAATTACAGGCAATTCTGGGCGACAGAATAAAGTTGTTAAGTTTAAATGAAATCGGTTGCGATGAAGATATTCCTGAAGAGCAGGAAACCCTCGAGGGAAATGCCAGTCAGAAAGCTTTTTACATTTACAACAAATTCGGATACAACTGTTTTGCCGACGATACCGGACTTGAAATTGAGGCATTAAATGGCGAACCCGGAGTTTATTCGGCACGTTATGCAGGCGAAGAAAAAAGTGCCGAAGCAAATATGAATAAAGTACTTGCAGGGTTGTTTAAAATAAATAACCGCAATGCACGTTTTAGAACTGTGATTTCGTTGGTAATAAATGGAACAGAGACCCAATTTGAAGGTGTAGTTGACGGAAAAATTCTGAACGAAAAGCGAGGTAATTCGGGATTTGGTTACGACCCCATTTTTCAACCGGAAGGATTCACAGAAACTTTTGCCGAAATGAATTTAACCGATAAGAATAAAATCAGTCATCGCGGCAGAGCAGTGGAAAAGCTGATTCAATATTTGAAAACTTTATAGATTAAAAACCTGAATTCATGTTAAAATATTTTCTTCTGACTTTATCCTTAATTCTGATAATGAATAGCCAGGCTCAACGAAAAATGGGTAGCTGGCAGGATTATCTTTCGTACACCGAAGCCACAAAAATTGCAGTTTCGGCCAGCAAAGTTTTTTGTGCTACCAGCGGCGGATTGTTTTATTACGATTTGCAGGACAACAGTGTCAATAAAGTTTCAGAAATAATGAAGCTTTCTGATTTCGGAATTAAAACCATTGCTTACAATGCTTCAAAAGATGTTTTGGTGGTTGCGTATAATAATAGTAACATCGATCTGATTTACAATTCAAAGGTGGTAAACCTCTCGGATATTAAACGTAAACAGCTAACAACCGATAAAACCATAAACAATATTAGTTTTTTTGGAAATGAAGCCTGGTTGTCGTGCGGATTTGGAATTGTGATTATTAACCTTGAAAAGCAGGAGATAAAGGATACTTATCTGATTGGAGATGGTGGAACAATGTTGGGAGTGAATGACCTGGAATCGGACGGAACTTATTTGTATGCCGCTACAAACAAAGGAATTCTAAAAGCTTCACAAACAGGTACAAACCTGGCCGATTTTCAGAATTGGAAACTTATTACTGATATTCCTCCTTACACCGAAAAATTCAGCTTTTTATCATTTCATGCCGGAAGCATCATTGCAAATTATACTCCCGGAGAATATGCACAAGATAAAATGTACCGTCTCAATGCGGACAAATGGGCAGAGTATCTTCCGCAAATACAGTATGTCGGCGATATGCAAACCAGCGGGAATAACCTGGTAATTATAAGTCGCGAGGCAGTTTATGTCATCGATAATAACCATTCTGTTTCAGGTGCAATCAGTTATTATCAGTTAGGCGACATAAAAATTACCGCTATAAATCCGTTAAGTGCATCTATCACGTCAAATGGTTCTTTGTTTATTGCCGATTTTAAAATAGGGATGATTCGTGTTTCGGGGAATAAATTTGAGTCCGTTTTTCCGGAAGGCCCGATTGACAATCAAATGTTCTCATTAGTTACAAACGAAAAGGATTTATGGATTGCTTCAGGCGGACATGGCGATTCGTGGAACAATAGTTTCCAGCAGCCCCGGTTTCAGCGCTTTGGAAATGGTAAGTGGCAATATTATAATAAAGCTGATTATCCTGAAATGGATGGTTTTTTTGATGTGATTGGTTTGGCTGCCGATCCAAAAGATGGTAACCACTTTTTTGCCGGTAGCTGGGGTGGTGGTGTTCTTGAATTCAGGAATGACCAGTTTGTAAACAGGTTTACCAATAAAAACAGTCCGTTACTAACAGCATTGCCAACAAAACCCGACGAACCTTATGTTCGCATTGGCGGTTTGGATTTCGATTCGCAGGGCAATCTGTGGATAACCAATTCGGAGGTTGCACAAAATCTGCATATGTTAACACCCGACGGAAAATGGACATCTTTTACCTTGCCCGAGGTTGCCAACAGCCGGAATATTGGCCAGGTGCTGGTAAACTCGTATGACGATAAATGGATTATTGTACCGCGTGGTCACGACGCTTATGTGGTGAATAAAACCGGCGACCGAAAAAAGCGGTTGCTTGTAACTTCCTATTTCAATAATGGCGAAAACGAGATTCTCAACCGAATGAACGATATTTATTCGATTACAGAAGATAATGATGGAGCAATCTGGATTGGTACATCAAAGGGAGTTGCAGTTTACAACAGTCCTTCGCGAATTTGGGAATCGGATAATTTTTATGCCATGCAACCCAGTCTTGACTTGGATGACGGTTTATATCACCCGCTACTCGAAAACGAAACAGTAACTGCAATTGCAGTAGATGGCGCCAACCGCAAATGGCTCGGAACCCGGAATTCGGGTGTTTACCTGGTTTCTGAATCGGGTACCGATGAGATTCTGCATTTTACAACCAACGACAGTCCGCTTTTTTCAGATAATATTACATCAATTGCAATTAACCAGAAAAACGGGGAAGTATTTATAGGTACAGATAAAGGATTGATTTCGTACATGGGTGAGGCAACCGGTGGAAACGAAACTTATGATAGTGTTTATGTTTATCCAAACCCGGTGCGCGAAACCTACGACGGACCGGTTACCATTACCAACCTGATTGAAAATTCGGAAGTTAAAATTACCGACATAGCCGGAAACCTGGTTTTCCGTACAACTTCGCTGGGAGGACAGGCAGTCTGGGATGGAATGAATTTAAATGGCCGCCGGGTGAAAACCGGTGTTTACCTTGTGTTTTGCAACGACGAAAACGGGGAGGAAACACATATTACCAAGTTGCTGTTTATACATTGAAAATTGTTCAGACTTAAAAGTTCAGAGTTTTTTAATTAACCCGAAACTTTGAACCCGAAACCCGAAACTGAATATGCTCATAACGACCGAAGGAATAGTTCTGCACTATATAAAATACGGCGAAAGCAGTGTTATTGCCACCATTTTCACCCGCGATTTTGGCCGGCAAAGTTATTTGGTGAATGCCGCCCGAAGCAAAAAATCGCAAAACAAGGCGAGTTTATTACAGCCGCTTTTTCTGGTTGAATTTGTTGCATACCAGAAACAGTCAAAAGAACTTCATCGGATTAAGGAAATCAGGAGTAATCATGTTTATCAGAATCTTCCTTTCGAAATCACAAAATCTTCGCTGGCCATTTTTCTTGCTGAAGTTTTGTATAAATCAATCAACGAGCAGGAAAGTTACCCCGAAATGTACGATTTCATTAAACACTCGCTGCTCTGGTTCGATTTAATGGAAACAGGCGCAAACAATTTTCATCTCTGGTTTTTGTTCAGGTTAACCGAATATCTTGGATTTTTGCCCGATACCAATAAGGTAGGTTTCGAGGGATGGTTCGACATAAAAAAGGGGGCAATTGTGTATTTTCAGCCATCTCACCCCTTTTATGCCAATAAGGAAGTGACCGAAAAGTTAATGGAGTTGGCTGCTTTAAAAATTCATGAAATAGGAGAATTTGAAATTTCACGCAGAATGCGCGATACTTTAATTTCGGTATTAATCGATTATTATCAACTGCATTTCGACGATTTGGGTGAAATAAAATCGTTAAATGTTTTGCGGGAAGTTTTTAAATAAAAACTACTCTTCGCTGAAAACAACTGCTTCGTAAGTAAAAATATCGGCAGTTTTCCAGCCATTCCAGCCAAGTCCTGCTTTGTCGCGTGAGCAATGCCCCAGAAATTCTTCAACATTCCAACCCGTTTTTGTGGCAACCTGTGGTAAAAATGTTCCTGAACTATTCCCGTCTTTGATATAAATTCCGTGTTTTTCAAGTTCAATTTCAGATGGTGAATTAATTTTTTTCAATGGCGAAAGCACCGAAATTTCCAGTTCCACATTTTCCAGCTCTTCAGGTTGAACTGCGGTAAATCTTCTGTCGTGCGAGGCCGAAACTGCCATATCCTGAACCAAATCGTTCAGGGTTTTTTTCTGTGCGAAACCGCCAATGCAACCACGTAATTTGCCTTCGATATAAATACTTACAAAAGCACCGGTAATTTCATTTACAATTCCCGAAGATTTTGGTGGCAAAAGTTTACCTTTTTCGCCGGTATTTACATAAATTGAAATTGCAGTGCGTGCTTTTTCCAGCAACTCCTTTTTCTCTTCATCAGTAACAATGAATGCTTTTTTATTATCGTAGACCGCAATCGACCAGTAACCAACAACCCGGTTTTTACTGCCATATTTTTTCGAATCACCCGAATTTTGGTATAAAATCTTCTCAAAAGTATATTCCCGGTTTTGGGTGATATAAAGTAGGGTTAATACTGAAGTCCATCCGCAAAGCGATGTTGCCAGGTTGTTTATTTTAATTGATTTATTTTCTATTAAAACCGATTGCAGTCTTTCGGGTTGATTGCTACAAATGGCTGTGGCCGTTAGTTCATCAACTTTACAAGCATTTTCATATTCGGGATAATGGGAAAAATCGGTGCTGATTACCCAAAGATTTTCAGGAGTAAACCAGGGTTTTAATACGTCTGCAATTTTCTTGCAGGTTTCTGCGTCGTGAGCACCGAGAATAATTGGAACAAGCAAAAAGTTATTGCCAAGTTTGCGCTGCAAAAAGGGCAATTGAACTTCGAGACTGTGTTCACTCTCGTGGGCTTCGTTGTGCTCGATAAATACTTCTGAAGATGTTAAGAGTTCCTTTGAAAACTGTGTATCAACTTTTATTTTGCCAAGCGGGGTTTTGTAATTACCGGAGCAAAAAACCGCCGCACCGTTAAATGAATACCGGTGACTCGATGCCAGAACAAACACTCTTTTGTAACCGGCATTTTCAGGTATCTGAAGGTAAGCCGAAGCAGCTACCTCTCCGCTAAAAACATATCCGGCATGAGGCACAATGATGGCCTGCAGCGTTTGTTTTTTAAGTTGAATTGTGGTTAAAGTTTTTGCCTTTTCAAATAGGTCGGCCAGTTGGTGGGTCAATTCCGATTTGCTACCATGATAAAATTGCCCTGCAAATTTTGCTTCACGCGTTCTATCATTATTTGGCCTGCTATTCATTTCAATAAATTTAATTTTTCCTGTTTACGGTTCTGTTAATGTTTTGTTTTCGAACCTTTCGAAGGTATTAAAAACCAAAATACTTTTCGGGAAAACGATAAAAATTGAGAGTTGCAAACAAGAGGTTGTGCAAAACTTGCGGGTATATTAAGTTCCCATGTTTTTCGAATTGTCTATTTTAGCCGAATAAAATTGTAAAAATTGATATTATGAAACGAATAATGTTTTTTGTAATCATGATTGTGATGGCTTTTTCGGCCTGTAAAACTTCTAAAAAACAGCCAGAGGTTAAATATACTCCGCCGGAAGCACAGCCAAAAGTTTTTACAGTTCCTGAAACAACTGAAGCTGCCAAACCGGCAACAACAGCAGATAAATCGGTTTCGCTGCGTAAAGAGGCAATCACTTTTACTGAAGCTGCTGACAAAACCGGAAACGAAGCCAATACTTATTTTGTTATCCTTGGTTCTTTCGGACAGTTGGACAATGCAAAAAACTTTCGCGAAACATTATTAAACGAAGGATTCTCGCCAATTATACTTCACAGCGAAACAGGTTATTACCGGGTTTGCGTGAATTCGTATAAAGGCGAAGCCGAAGCCCGTTCGAGGGTTAACGAAATCAGACAGTCATTTCCGAAATATGCTGATCTTTGGTTGCTTATAAAACAGTAACAAAAACAAAATATATAGAAAACGCCGCTGATTAGCGGCGTTTTTTGTTTCCGGATATAATGTTTGTTAAAAGAACAGGCTTTAAATGATGGTTCCTGTTTTTTGAACAATTCAGTGTTACATTTGTAATCTTTTTAATAAAAAGCGAACCAATTTTTAAAAATCGAAAATGACAGATAAAAAACAACAGATCCTCGACCAGCGTTATTTAAAGATGGCGGATATCTGGGCGCAGAATTCATATTGTAAAAGGCGAAAAGTAGGGGCTCTTTTGGTAAAAGATAAAATGATTATTTCTGATGGTTACAATGGAACTCCATCGGGTTTTGAAAATGAATGTGAAGACGAAAACAACAAAACCAAAACATACGTTTTACATGCCGAAGCAAATGCTATTACAAAGGTTGCAAAATCGGGAAACAGTAGCCTGGGTGCTACGCTTTATGTTACTTCCTCGCCCTGTATCGAATGTTCAAAATTAATAATTCAGGCGGGGATAAAACGAGTGGTTTTCACCGAAAATTACCGGCTCGAAGATGGAATTAATTTATTGAAACGGGCCAATATTGATGTTGAACAGGTTGAACCCGGCGAAATTTAAAAATCGAATTAAAACAGAATGATGAATAAAAAAATAAACATACTGATCCCTCTTTTAATTGCAGTTTCGGTAGCCGCAGGAATTTTAATCGGGAACCTTTTAAATCGCAACAGTCAGCCGGGTTTTGTGGGTTTAAATGTGGGCAAATCGAACAAAATTTCCGAAATTCTTTCTTATATCGAACAAGGTTATGTCGATAGTGTAAATGCTAATGGAATTATTGAAAAAACCATTCCTGAAGTTTTAAAAAATCTCGATCCACATACTTCTTATATTCCGGTAAGCGACATGCAGGAAGTAGAAGAGGAGATGAAAGGGAAATTCTCGGGTATTGGCGTCCAGTTTTCAATAATGGAGGACACAGTGCGAGTTATTGAAGTGATTTCAGGTGGACCATCGAGCAAAGTTGGAATTATGCCCGGCGATCGAATTGTGAGAGTTAACGATTCAATTATTGCAGGAGTTGAAGTTGCCAATGCAACAGTTCTAAGTTTACTTCGGGGCGAAAAAGATACAAAAGTGATTGTTGGTGTTGTTCGGAAAGGGGCTCCCAATCAACTCGAATTTGAGATAAATCGCGGTGACATCCCAATCAATAGCATCGATGTTTCGTATATGATCGATGCCGAAACCGGATTAATAAAAATAAGCCGTTTTGCCAACAAAACTTATAAGGAGTTTATGGAAGGCATGGAAAAACTGAGTGATTCGGGAGCTAAAAAAGTAATAATCGATTTACGACAAAATCCCGGTGGTTCTTTGGTAGCGGTACTTCAAATGGTTGATGAGTTTTTGGCAAAAGACGAGGCAATATTATATACAGAAGGTGTTAATCAACCCCGGAAAACATACAATGCATCGGGTAACAATACATGGAAAGATATTAAGGTTTATGTGATGATTGATGAGTTCTCTGCATCGGCAAGCGAAATTTTTGCCGGTGCAATTCAGGATAACGATCGGGGGTTAATTATTGGCCGGCGTTCGTTTGGAAAAGGACTGGTTCAGGAGCAGATTCCCTTATCCGACGGTTCGGCCCTGAGGTTAACTGTTGCCCGTTTTTATACGCCAAGTGGTCGCTGCATTCAAAGTTCATATGATGATGGAAACGAAAAGTATTTCGATAATATTTACGAGCGTTTTCACAGCATGGAACAACTGGTTGCCGATAGTATACATTTTGCCGATTCGCTTAAATTCACCACCAAAGGTGGCAGAATTGTGTATGGTGGAGGCGGTATTATGCCCGACTTTTTTGTCCCGGTTGATACCTCCGGAAATTCGGAATATTTCAATAATATTTACCGCAAGGGGCTGGTTTACACCTTCGCTTATGCTTATGCCGACGAACATCGCAAAGAACTTTCAGATTTTACAAAAGCCAACGAATTCGACAGTTATCTCGACAATAAAAATATACTGGACGAGTTTGTAAAATATGCTTCTGATAAAGGTGTTCCCCGCGATAACAGTGGATTAAAACAGTCATCGTTAATTATTAAAACACAGTTAAAAGCTTACATTGCCCGCAATATTATTGGAGAAGAAGGATTTTATCCGATTATCGAAAAAATAGACCATACATTGTTAAAAGCCATTGAAATATCAAAACGGAATTTGCTGGTTGAAAATATAAATAGTATTAAGGAAGCCAGAATTAAAAACTGAAACTTCTCTTATTTCGAAATATCCAGCATTCGTTGTATCGGGATTCTTCCCTTTTCGATTACCTCCTGTGGTAGAATTATTTCAGGTAATTCGTGTTTCAGACAGATGTACAGTTTTTGCAGACTGTTTAGTTTCATATACGAACAATCGTTGCAGCCGCAGGTTGAATCAACCGAAGGTGCAGGTATAAAAATCTTATCAGGACAGGCTTTTACCATTTGATGCAGAATTCCGCTTTCGGTGGCAACAATAAATTTTTTAGCCTCGCTTTTTTGAACATAATTTAGAAGCGCTGTTGTTGAACCAATATATTTTGCCACCAGCAGCACTGGTTTTTCGCACTCCGGATGTGCAATAAATTCAGCATCGGGGTGTTCGTCTATCAAATCAATAATTTTTTCAACCGAATACTGTTCATGTACCATGCAGGCGCCATCCCACAAAACCATTTCGCGTCCGGTAATACTGTTAATGTAGTTACCCAGGTTCTTGTCAGGGGCAAAAATCAGTTTCTGGTCTTTCGGAAAACTTTCAACTATCTGTTTGGCATTGGCCGAAGTGCAAACAATGTCCGACATGGTTTTCAAATCGGCAGTGGCATTTATATAAGTAATTACTTTGTGGTCAGGGTATTGTGCTTTAAAAGCAGCAAATTTATCAGCCGGAGCCGAATCTGCGAGCGAGCAACCGGCTTTTAAATCAGGGAGAATCACTTTTTTGGTAGGATTGATTATTTTGGCTGTTTCGGCCATAAAATGCACACCTACAAA
Source organism: Draconibacterium sp. (assembly GCA_041737765.1). Lineage (GTDB taxonomy): Bacteria > Bacteroidota > Bacteroidia > Bacteroidales > Prolixibacteraceae > Draconibacterium. Next base: position 81,551 of record JBGSRA010000129.1, read on the forward strand.
TACAATCAAATCGGCTTTGGTGCTTGCTGCTGCCTGTGCCAGTCCGAGACTGTCGCCTACATAATCGGCAATATCCTGAAGATCGCCCTCAACATAAAAATGGCTTAAAATAACGGCGTTTTTCTCCTTTTTCAGGCGATTGATTTCTTCAACCAGTTTTAATTTTGGATCAATAGGTTCGTCGATAAACCCTTTCTCTTCCAGCATTTTATCAATCAGTAACTGTTCCATTTTTTTGTTTTTCTGCTTTTTTCACCAACAAAATTGGCGGTAAAAATAGAAATTCATTCGCAAAAAAACCGTTTTTAGTCTGAATTGTTTCAGACAGGCATTTTGGTTTAAGTATGATGAATGCGAATCTTTAAAAACTAAAAATGCATATCTGACTTTCTGATTTGCATTTTAAAATAACGAGGTGTTATTTTTCCACACTATTTGTTAATAAGATAATCAGTAGGGGTTACAAGCTTGTATATCAGAAAAATACACTCAGTTTTATTGTTGATATTTTTAAAAGCCAATATAACAAATGTCTTGATTTAATTAACCTTGAAATATTACATTTAAACACTTTTAAGTATCGGTATCAACTAACAAATATTCAACATATTACAATTATTTCATTCAACAGTATTAGTAGAGGATTAAACAGATGAATTTTTAATTTAATAATCCTTTAACAATAAATTACAATGTTAAAAAAACTAAAATATAATTTTGCAAATTAATTTTAAAATAGCGCTATGAAAAAAATGAAGAAAATTTTATTGTCGTTTTTAATGGTTTTCCTAACCGGAATAACTGTTTATTCTCAGGTTACCACATCGGGTATAAATGGAAAAGTTACTGGTACGAATAATGAATCGCTGCCAGGTGTTACCATTGTAGCTACCCACACTTTGTCGGGAACTGTTTCGGGAGTTATAACAAATGCAGATGGACGTTACACATTGCAGGGTTTGCGAACTGGCGGTCCTTACAAGGTTGAAATGTCATACATCGGATTTCAGAAAGCAGTTTACAATGATGTATATCTGAAATTGGGAGAAAATTATGTATTGGATGCCAATTTAAAGGAATCGACTGAGGAAATCGGGGAAGTTATTATCAGTGCCACAGCTATCAGTAATATGAAAAGTGACAGAGCCGGCGCAATAACAAGTGTTGGCAAAGAAATGATTGCTGCCACACCGACAATTACCCGAAGCATGAATGATATTATGCGTTTGTCGCCTCAATCAAGTACAACCAGTAACGGATATGCAGTAGGTGGTGGTAACTACCGTCAGTCGTTTGTAACCGTTGACGGTGCTGCATTCAACAATGCTTTTGGTATCGGAGCCAACCTGCCGGCCAGTGGATCTCCTATTTCGCTTGATGCTTTAGAAGAAATTTCTGTTTCAATAACTCCTTATGACGTTCGCCAAAGCGGGTTTATTGGTGGTGCCATTAATGCAGTAACACGCTCGGGTGATAATGAATTTAAAGGAACAGCCTACACTTACATGAACGGTGACCAGTGGCAGGGAAATAAAGTTGGTGATTATGAACTGACTAAACAGGATACCAAATACAACACCTATGGTTTGAGTATTGGTGGCCCAATCATAAAAAACAAATTGTTCTTTTTTGTGAATGCCGAATATGAAGACAATGTTAGTCCGGGACCTTCATCTATATTGCGTAAAAGTGATACAGAAGAATTTGGTAAAAATAACGTGATACGGCCAACCGAAGGTGATGTAAAAACAATGCAGGACTATTTACAAAGCACCTATAATTATAATCCGGGTCGTATTTCAAATTATCCGGCAGAAACACCTTCAATGCGTTTAATGGGTCGTTTCGACTGGAACATTAGCGAAAACCATAAATTAAATCTCCGTTTGTCGCATACAGCTTCAAAATATTCTTCTTCTCCGTCGGGTTCAACAAGCCCGCTAACTACCAACACTATTTATCCTGGTAGCTCAGCTTTAAGCATCAACAGGGGTTTGGGACGTACATCGAATTATGCGATGTATTTCGAAAGTTCACGTTACTTCCAGGAACAGAATTTCTCATCAATTGCTACCGAATTAAATTCGCGCCTGTTCGATAAAAAAGTGAACAACACCTTGCGTTTCACTTATTCCTACCAGAATGAGCCGCGTTCGTATTTTGGCGGTGCTTTCCCAACAGTTGATATTTTAAAAGACGGTGCCGCTTACATGTCATTCGGACCTGACCCGTTTACAGCCGGAAACACACGTGTTGTTGACACCTACGTAGTGACTGACGAAGCAACATGGAACTGGGATATCAATAACTTTACCATTGGTATTCAATATGAATACCAAAATGCAGTAAATGGTTTTATGCAGGGTGGAAACGGATATTATGTTTTCGCATCGATGGCCGATTTTATGAATAATTCAAAACCATCAGCTTTTGGCATTACGCACTCTAATTCGGCTGATTTAACGCCATTTAAATCGGAATTGGCTTTCCAACAATTTTCGATGTATTGGCAGGATCAAATTAATATTTCTGACAATTTTCGTTTAACAGCTGGTCTCCGTTTTGAATTGCCCAAATATCCTTCTATTGAGGAAACAAATTATAATGAGGCATTTGGTAAACTTAATTTTGGTGGCTCAAGTTATTCAACCGCACAACTTCCTCAGGCAAACCTGACCTTCTCACCAAGAATTGGTTTTAACTGGGATTTAACAGGCGAACGTAAATATGTTTTGCGTGGAGGGACAGGTGTATTTGTAGGTCGTTTGCCTTATGTATGGCTTGTTTCGGTAGTGGGTAACTCAAATGTTGGGCAAACACAGTATTTTTACAATACTGCTGCTACAGCAAGTGGTGTACAACCCGATTTTAAAACAGATTTGACAGATATTCTGAGCCAGCTTTATGGTGGAAGTTTTACTCCAAAAACTCCAACAGCTCCTGCTTCACCGACCATTCTCAGCGAAGATCTGTCAATGCCGTCAACATGGAAAACATCTCTGGCTTTTGATGCAAAACTACCGGGTGATGTTAATTTTACCCTTGAAGGAATTTACAACAAGGACCTCAATCCGGTTGTTGTAACCAATAAAGGATTCAGGGAATCGGGCACAATCACGTTAAACGCAAACGACAAGCGTCCAACTTATACCCGTTATATTAATAATCAAAATGCCTATATGATTGAAAATAATGGAGAAAACGATTCTTATTATTATTCGGTTACAGGACAGTTATCTAAAAAGTTTAATTTCGGTCTTGATATGTCAATTGCATACACCCGCTCTGAATCAAAAGCTTACAGTGATGGTATTGGAGACCAGGTTACATCGGCATTCAGTACAAATACATTCAATGTAAACGGAACAAACCGACACGAATTAGGTTATGGTACTTACGTAGCGCCCGACCGTATTATTGCAACAATTGGTTATCGTAAAGAATATGCCAAACATTTTGCATCAGGAGCATATTTCGTTTACGAAGGCAGCCAGATTGGTTATGCAGGCGGATTCTCGTACACCCGTTTCTCATATACTATGGGAAATGTTGTGGGCGATGCAGGAGCTAATAACCTGCTTTACATACCTGCAACCCGGTCTGAATTGGATTCATGGACTTTTGCCGATGCAACAGGATATACAGGTGCAACACAAAAAGAAGATTTCTGGAATTACATTGAACAAGATGCTTACCTTAGCCAACATAAAGGAGAATATGCAGAACGTGGCGGCGCAATTGCTCCATGGCGTAATCTGCTTGATTTCAAATTTGTTCAGGACTTTTATGTAACTGCCGGAGGCAAGAGAAACACCTTGCAACTTGGCATGGACGTTAAAAACTTCCTTAACTTGTTAAATAGCGACTGGGGTTTGTATAAAACTACTTATGCAACCAACATTCTAAGTTATAATACTACAACAAAAGCTTATTCTTTCCCAAAAGTTAACAACGAAGTATTAACGGAAACTTTCAAAAACTACGAAAGTTTTTCTTCTACATATATGATTCAGTTCTCACTGCGTTATATTTTCAACTAAAAGGTAAGGTTATTTTTTAATAATCTGAATTAGATTGAAGAGCCGTTTCCTTTAGGGGAAGCGGCTTTTCTTTTTTCTAAACTGATTAAAAGGGCATATTTTAATATAATCAATAATTTGTAAAAATATTTACCTCTATTTAAACAACACATTATCAGGCATTAGCAAAATATTTTAAAAAAAATTAAAAAAAATTAGTACTTTGTGTTGCATAGTACTGAAATAATTACATATATTTGCAATACCAATAACAAGGTAAGTTATAGTAGCAGTTTAAAGAAAGTTCTTTACAAAACGTAACATTAAAAACAAAGCAGCGTCTTAAAGTTGATAAAACAAAAACATTTCTCTTTCGATTCTTTCGATTTAAAAAACCAGAAAACAGAAACAAAACATCGACAGAGAAAAACAGAAATAGAAAACAGAAATAGAAAACAGAAACAGAAAACAAAGTCATTAAAAACAAACAAAGCCATGAAAACAAAAAACAATGTTCAGAAAACAGTTTTACGCTCAGCAGCAGTAGTAGTTAGTTTTGTACTTATCAGTTTAACGGTAACAGCACAGGAATTCTGGAAAACAGTTTTAACCAACAGCAGTTTTAATCAAATTGCCCTGGCAATGGTTGAAACTTCGAAAAAATCAAATGTTCCGGCTCCAACCGCTGAAAGCAATGCAAATACGATTTTTTATGAAAACGATTACGATGCTAAACTGAATGTAGAAGATTGGATGACCGACAATAATAGTTTCAGGGCAGTTGCAGTTCAACCGGCAGCAAAAGATGAAAATTTGCAGGTTGAAGACTGGATGCTGAGCGAAAACATATTTGCGGTAACCAGTGAAACTGAAAGTCCTTTGACAGTTGAAAACTGGATGATAAACAGCGGGACCTGGGAAAACTAAAATTTTCCAGTTTTTCGGCGAGTGAGATAAAAAAAATTAAAAACCAGAAAATATACCACAATGAAAATAGAAAATGCAAAAGCACAGATGAGGAAAGGGGTTCTGGAATATTGTATTTTGCTTGTTCTTGATGGGAAACCACTTTATGCAAGCGACATTATTCTTGGATTGAAAGAGGCCAAAATGATAGTGGTCGAAGGTACCCTTTATCCGTTACTTACCAGGCTGAAAAATACAGGTTTTTTAACTTATCGCTGGGAAGAATCTACCCAGGGCCCACCGCGTAAATATTACGAATTGACCGACAGTGGCCGAAAATTTCTGGGCGAACTCGAAGAATCATGGCGAGAATTGGTTGATGCAGTGGCCAAAGTGAGAACCAACAAAGTATAATTTAAACTTAAAGTCATCAGGATTAAATTTCAAAAAATAAACACATGAAAAAGACATTCACCATAAATATAAGCGGCACTGTTTTTCACATCGAAGAAGATGCCTACGAAGTGCTGCAAAAATACCTGGTCAACCTGAAAAATCATTTCGGTGCCAGCGAAGAAGGAAAAGAAATTCTTACCGATATTGAAGCCAGGATTGCAGAAATATTTATCGAGAAATCGACAAACGTACAAAACGTGGTTACCATCGGTATGGTAGAAACTGCAATCGAAATTATGGGTACACCCGAAGATTTTGTTGAAAGCGAAGACGATGATGAAGCCCCGATGGGCGAAAGTGAAGAAGCAAAACGCAAACGCCGGCTTTACCGCGATCCCGATCATCGCGTAATTGGAGGTGTTTGTGGTGGAATGGGCGCCTATTTTAACATGGATCCGGTTGTTTTGAGGATTATTTTTGTTGCCTTATTTTTTATTACAGCCAGCGCTGCATTCTTTGCCTACATTATATTATGGATAGCAGTTCCAAAAGCCAAAAATACCGCGCAACGATTGGAAATGAGAGGCCAGGAAGCCACCGTAAAAAACATCGAGAAATCGATAAAAGAAGAAGTGAACGATGTAAAAGAGAGTTTCAAAAAAATGAAGGACTCGGAATCTTACGCCAAGGGTAAACGAACTGTAGAAGCTGCCGGAGATGTTACCTACAATGTGTTTAAAGTAATATTGAGAGTGGCAGTAATTGTAATTGGAGTTGTACTTATCATATCAGGATTTTTAGGGCTGCTCGGATTTATTTCATCCATGGTAATCGGACATTCATTTGTTCAGGGTTGGCCAATGATTTGGAGTCCCGAAGTGGAAGTTCCGGGATTTTTAAACCATTTTGTCAGTCCGGGAACAGTAACATTCGGAATGATTGCCATTGGTATTCTGGCTGGAATTCCGTTATTAGCCATGTTGTTTATCGGTACAAAACTTGTATTTCGGTATAAAACCAACAATACAGCAATCGGGCTTACAATGGTTGGTGTGTGGTTAATTGCCCTGGTTTCGTTAGCAGTTGTTTCATTCAGCCAGTTGGGAAATTACAAAAGTCAGTCATCGATTACCGAAACAAAAACCATTTCGTGCGACTCATGTCAAACACTTACACTGAAACTTGGTGAAGATAAATACGAAGATTATGCTAAAATGGATTTCGAAATCGACAATGTGAAAGTTGCTGTAGTTGATGGCGAAGAAGTTCTTTTGGGAAATGCCAGTCTCGATATCGAAAAATCAGGAAACAACGAGTTTGTGATACTTGTTAAAAAAATATCGCGCGGTAAAACACGCGAAATGGCAAAAGAAAACTCCGAAACCATCATTTATCGTTACGATGTGAAAGATTCAACCGTTGTTTTCGACCCATATTTCATCCTTGGAAAAGACGATAAATACCGTGGACAGAAGGTTGATATTACTATAAAAGTTCCCGAGGGAAAAGCAGTTTTTCTGAGTGACGATTTGGTGAAAATCATTAACGACATTGAAAATGTTTCGAATACATGGGATGGCGATATGGTAGGCAAAACCTGGGAAATGAAATCGGAAGGACTTACTTTGAAGGAAGAATAATGCGATAATGAAAAAAGCCCTGAAAGGGCGAAATGTAATATCACAGTGTGAAACCCTGTGAATGCTGGAAAACTAGCCCCGGGTTTTAACCCGGGGATCAAGGAACAGACAGCAAATACAGGTGCATCCACAAAAGTTCAAAAATGATACGCAAAACCATGCACCGCATAATGAAAAGCAGAAAAGAGAGATTCACAAAAATAGATAAAAAATAATTTCTGAATTTCAGAATAGTATAACATAAATAAAATGAAAACAATCACTACAATTTTATCCGCAGTCATTTTACTGATTTCGCAAATGGGTGTTGCGCAAAGCAAATCAGATAAAATGTACGATGCATTTGCCAATAAAGATGGAATTTCTAGTTTTACTTTTTCGAAAAATATGATAGATGCCATTAACCTTGATCTGGGTGAAAATGGTGACGAAAAAACCGTTACAGGCGATTTACATCAAATAAGGTTTATGTCTTACAATCCTGAAAAAGGAAGTATTTCGGGGAATGAATTTATTGAAAGAACAATTGGTTATTTGCCAAAATCGGCATATAATAAGTACGAAGGCGATGAACAGGACAGCGATACCGAAATATGGCTGATGGGAGGTAAAAAGAAATTTCAGGAATGCCATGTTTTTTTAAGAAACGAGGATGAAAAACAAATGAAATTCGTAGTATCGTTTTATGGCGATTTTACTGTAAACGATTTGGAAAAGCTGAGAAAAACAGGCAAAGATTTTTCGAAAGACAAAGAATAGCCTGATTGCAGGTATTTTATTAGAAGAAATTTACCAGCGCTGCGGAAGTCTGGTTCGAGTTAAAAACCGTTCCTTTTGTGTAAAACATGGGAACGGTTTTTTATTTTTTATTTTCATTTCTCAGCAAATTAAGCCTTTCCCAACCGGGAAGTTTTATTTTTAGTTGATTATCAACTTAGAACATGATTTACTTTATCAACATTCCCAAATTGAAAAAAGATACCGTACTGTTGATTACTTTCTTGTTATTATAAGAAGTTAAGTGATTGTCGTATAATGATTTTATTATTTTTGCCCGTAGAAAAACTAAATTTTGAATCGGGAATCAACATTTTGCCATCCTTTGTGTTTTATTATCATTGGAAGGCGCTTTTAACTAATGACAAACATTTAAATACCTTTTGGGTAGCAAACTGAAATACAGAGCTTCAAAACCCATTTTCAGAGAATACTTTGTTCGCAGAGTACCCTTTGATCAAAGTTGTATTCCCGTAATCTTCCAATCATTGATTCTTAATCATCAATTACTTGTAATTCACCTCTGTCGTTTTCTTCATACAAAGATTAAGATTGAAGTTTTAACTGGAGTTTTCGTTTTCAGGATTATTAAGCTTCCTGTTTTAAGTGTTTCGTTTCTTGGGTTTTTCACTTTAAATCCCCGAATACTATGAAACGAAATTTACTATTGTCAAAAAAATACTTGGCCCTCCTGTTTATAATACTTAATGTATTTTTTGCAGTAAATATTGTTAATGGGGCGACCTATTATTCAAGAGGTAGTTTTGCCCCAAATTTAACCAGTAGCTGGAGAACAAATCCTGATGGTTCAGGGAGCCAACCAGGCAATTTCACTACTGCAGGCGATATATTTACCATACAGAATGGACATTCAATGTCGATGTCTGCAAATTGGTCTGTTACCGGAAATGTTGCTATTAATAATGGGGGGACATTAACAACAAGCACCAGAACAATAACAATTTCAGGAACATTTACTGTTGGTTCAGGTTCAAGTGGAACTTTTAATATTAACTCTACATCAGGCTCTAAAAACTTTTATGGATTAGTAACAATAAATTCAGGAGCAACCTGGAATAATTCTGCGAATGAAGCGGTTACTGTTCGGGGAGGTATTGTTAATAACGGGACATTTAATGCTGGAACAGGTACTTATTCGTTTAATACAAATGCCCAGGTAATTTCTGGAACCATTTCAATACCCAACGTTTCTGTAACCGGAATTACACTTACAAACAACGGGAATTTAACGGTTGGAACTGCACTATCCGGAACAACAGGAACTTTAACAAATAATGGATCGCTTTCATTAGGCGGGACCTGTTCAATTGGAACAACTTCGGGTGGTATTAATAATTCAGGAACCATTAACCGAACCGGCTCTGGATCAACTACTACCCCCTTAATTCGGTTTAACAATACCGGCATAATTAATCTTGGAGGATCAGGAGCAATAACCGGCATTACAAATAATGCTGGAGGAACAGTTAACCTTACAAATTCTGGAACAATTACCAGTTTTAATAATGCTACAAGTACAAGTACTTTTAACATTAGCGATCCTTCTGTCCCAACGATAACAACTCTTACTGCTACTGTTGAAGGTAATACAGTGAACTACATTGGTGCTGCTCAAACAGCAAAAGTAACAACATATAGCAACCTCACTATTTCAGGTACAGGAATAAAAACATTTGCCACTACACCAACTGTAAATGGTGTACTTTCAATGGAACAAACCGGAACAATTATGGTAACAACCGGAGTTGTAACTTATGGCGCAGATGCAACACTTCAATACAACAAACCAGCTGCCTATACTGCAACTACAGAAGAATGGCCGGCAACATTTTCTGGAACCGGTGGTGTGCAAATTTTAAACTCGGGTGTTATTACTTTTGGTGCTGCAAAGGCTATTTCAAATTCTCTCTCGTTAGCACCGGGCTCCGGTGTAAATCTTGGAATATTTACAACTCATTCTGCTGGATCATTAACCTTTGGGGGAAATCCTCAACTTTGTGGAACCTGGGGATCAACTACTGCCACTTCAGCAACTTACCACAATAACTCCTATTTTGCAGCTACAGTTGGTTATATTTCGGTTGGTTCAGTACCCGCTGCTCCAACCGGTGTTACTCCCGGCAGCGGAGTAGATATTTGCACGGGTTCCGGTATTAATCTGAATGCTACTTCTTCAGGTAATTCAATAAACTGGTACACAATATCAACAGGAGGTATTAGTATTGGGAGTTCGGCAAGCGGGGCAGATTTTTTTGTATCTCCAACTGGCAATACAACTTATTATGCTGAAACTCAAACTTCCGGTGGTTGTTTAAGTGTTAACCGAACCGCCACTGCTACAATATCAGTGAATGCACAGATTACAGAAAACTATCTTGATATTCCGAATAGCACGCACACAACAGTATGTGCAACAGCTGCAGAAAACAACAATGTTGTAATATCAGCACCAGCAGGAAATTACTTCGTCGATGTCGATTTTGCCAGTTACGGCACTCCAAACGGTACCTGCGAGTCATTTACAATTGGAGGTTGTCATGCAGCAACAAGTATGTCTGTTTGTGAAGGATATCTTCTTGGTAATAGCAGTGCCACAATTCCTGCCACAAATGGTGTTTTTACCGACCCTTGTGTAGGTACAGTAAAAAGATTGTACGTACAAGCTGTTTATAACAGTACACAATATGAAATATGTGAAGGAAGTTCGCCCGGAACAATTACAGGATCTGTTCCTTCGGGAGGAAATGGGACATATACTTATTTATGGGAAAGCAGTACCACCAATTCATCAAGTGGTTTCGCACCTGCTTCAGGTACAAATAATTCAATTGATTATACTCCCGGAACATTAACCCAAACTACCTGGTTCCGCAGGACTGTGACTTCTGGTGGATGCAATTCTTCCTCAGATGCAGTTGAAATAACTGTTAATCCTACAATTGCAATTACAAATCCGGGAGCTCAAATTGCTTGCGAAAGCTATACTTTACCAGCAATAACCGGAGCAAACCTGAGTGGCAACCAGAATTATTTCAATAACAGTCAGGCTTTGGGAGGATCGGTAATTACAGGGCCGGTTACAACTACACAAACAGTATGGATATATGATACCGATGGAACCTGTAGCGATGAAGAAAGTTTTTTAGTAACCATTATCAACAAACCATCGATAGCAGCAATTTCAACTCCGTCAGCATTATGTGCCGGAAGTTCGCTAAATCCAACGACTCCGATGGTAACTGCCAATGGAGCTGCTGTAACAGTCCAAGGATGGGAAATGGAAACAACAGTTGGAGGCGGGGTTTTTGCCAGCCTTTCTATTCCATATTCAGTTTTGTTTACTGATAATGGCAAAAAACTTCGTTATTACGCCACCAATACTTGCGGTACAGCAAACAGTAACGAAGTTATTGTGTCGGTAACAGCTTTACCAATTATCACAACCCAACCTTCTCCTTTAACACTATGCGAAGGCGAATCAGGAAATATTGTTGTTGTTACTTCTTCTCCATCTCCTTCATATCAATGGCAATATTCAGCCGGTTCAACCGGTCCCTGGACAAATACCGATGGAGCTGCAAGTGTATCCGGACATACAACTGATCAGTTGTCGATAACAAATGTTCCGCTTGGGTACAATAATTTTTATGTGAGCTGTATTATCACATCAAACAGTTGTTCGATACAAAGTAATGCAGTTTTAATATCTGTTAATCCGGTTCCAGTTACCGGAGAAATAATACCTGATTAAACAAAATAATTATAAACACTAATATCAAAAAAGAAATGAAAAGGATTTTAATGATTTTAACAGCAAGTGCAGTATTCATGCTCACAAGCTATGTTTCAATGGCGCAGGGAGGTTTGACTCCGCTTGTGGGATCTACCCACAACTACACCATTACACCCGAAAGTACTTCAAATACGCTCACATGGAGTGTGGTTGAAGCTGCAGGTTACACAATTAATTCTCAGAGTGTTGTAACAACAACTTCCGTAGCAAATGTTACGTGGACTGCCGCAGGAACTTATCATTTACGATTTTCAGAAAATGGAACTTGTACAACTGTAAAGGAAGTGGAAATAATAGTTGGTACAAACACTTTCGATGTTTCGGTAACTGCTCTGGCTGCTTTTTGTAATACTGCCGACGGACAGATTAACTACGCAGGCACCGATGCCACCACACCGATTACATTTACTGTTGATATGACAACCGGAACAACTTTTAGCCCCAATTGGGAAATAAAATTCACATTGACTCCCGGAACTGCAACACTTGCAAATATCACTGAATCGGATGGTACTTTAACAGAAAGTGCAGGAGTTTATACACTTACTGCAATTCCCAGTACAACCGGAAACAAAACAATAACGATTACAATGGATGCAACCGGTAATATTTACACAGTTCAGAATGTATTGCTGACAATAACTTCTGCAAAGGAACTTACTTACAATACTCCTGATGTTGATAACACCGACTGGACAGCAACACAAACCATTAACGATATACCAAATACCTCATCAATAACCACAGATTAAACAACAACTTATTTAAATACTTAATTATTAACATTTAAATTTTTTATCATTATGAAAAAGTTAGTTTTATTATTCGCTGCAGTTGTTTTAACTGCTATTAATGCAAATGTTTTTGCACAAAGTACAGGTACAGCCCCGGCTCCCGGAGCGAAACACAGTTACTCAATTACCCCGGGTAATGCAGGAAATACCTTGTTATGGACAGTGACAAAAGGCAATTTAACCGTTTCTGCCGGAACGGATGCCGAAATTTCGAGTAATGCAACCGCTACGACCGACATTACCTGGGCAACTGGTTTAACTCTGGGCGATTGGTATTATGTACATATTGTTGAAACAGGCGGAGGTTGTTCAAACGAAAAAGTACTGCCAGTACAAATTACCGCAAGTCCGTTCTTCCTGACATTAACTGCTGCCAATGCAACTGATTGTTATGACAATGCAGTTGTAGTATCTTTGGCGGATGCTTCTACTCCAAACTATGATCATGGAAACACTACCATTGAATTCACTGTTTCTCCAACAGGTTTAAGTGGCTCATATTCAGGGTATGCCTTTGATTTAAATTTGGCTGTACCTGGAGGATTTATTTCAACACCAGTATTCTCGGCTAATGCATCGTTAACCGGTACCACAGTTACTGTAACTGATAATGCTGACGTTACAATTACTTACACCGTAGAAAATAATAATGTTTATACTAATGCCAGCGCTGCAAATGCACAGGATTATACTGCTACCGCAACAATTTCAGGTGGTGTTGCTATAAATGGTGTTTCTGATAATAATACTGATGGAACTTATACCGGTGCTACAGCTGTTTCACGTCCAAATACTTCGGGTATTTCGACTAACTAATATCTGATTGTTGTTACTGAAATGCAATTTACAAATGGTGATTAAAAACTGACATGTAACAAAGTTACTGTCTAAAACCATTGATATTTGTGATTCCTCAGAAGTTTTGCACTTTATATTTTAAGTGCAAATAATGCAACATTTTAGAATATATTAGTTGAGAACAAAGGCATTTTTCATAATGATATTTATCTTCCTGGCTGCCCTTTTTGGGGCAGCCCAGGAAGCTATTGTCGTATTCGAAGGTGCCACAACAAATCATTTTGTTGCCAATCATTCGGGCAGCACATACAAATGGGGCGTTTATATAAATTTCAGCCCTGATAAAGAATCTCCTCCCGATGATTACGAAATTATTGGATCAGCGGGTGAAGATAAAATCAAAATCAAATGGCTTAGCAAGGGTATTTTCTACCTGAAAGTTACCGAGACTGACATGAAAGGATGTGAAAACCTGAAAGTTTTACCTGTCAGTGTTGTTTCAAATAACCGATCGGTCGGGTTCCTAACTTCTGTCAGTAGCAATTGTTTTGATACTGAAGGGAATGGATACAGCATACCAATAATTACATCAGGTGAAAACGGACAACCGTTAACTTCTGATTTTTTCCCGCTTGTAGTTGAATTTTCGCTTAACGGTTTTGGGTATTCGCAACAGATTTTCTACAATAACCAGTCAATTCAAATTAACGATGACTGGCTGAGTTTTGGTTCGCCAAACGATTTCATTGCGAATGTTGAAATAACAGCCGCTCGTGATGTTAAAAATGATGACATTCCGCCTGACATAAACATGAAAACACATGTCAGGACTATTCTGGCTTTACCGCAAATCGAATTTGAAACCACAGATGAAGCAATTGAGCAAAATTCGGAGGTTACTCATAAAGTTAAAATGAGTTCAGGGAAAAATGAAAATTCGGTTTATAAATGGAGTTTAAATCCTGAAACCGGAACAACCACCGTTTTGAGTGAATTAAATGGATCATCGGCTAATATACTTTGGAATGGTCCACCCGGAAATTATTCGCTCCAGGTTCAGGTTACTGATGGTAACGGATGTCTCAGCGAAACCATCAGCCAGCAGGTTCAGATTCTTGAGCCTTCGGGTTTTACGGTAAATGCCGGGCATGACACCATTATTGGAGGTTGTAAACCTTACCAGTTGCAGGTTAAGGTCGATGAACAACCTGGAATTACCTATTCGTATTTATGGAAACCTGCTGCAAATCTTAATAATGCAGCCATTCCAAACCCGGTTTTCACACCGGGAACAACCACTGCATTTGTAGTTACTGCAACTAACAGTAAAGGCGTTTCAGCCATGGATACTGTAAATATTGAAGTATCAGATTTAATGGCGAATGCCGGAGACGACATTTTCATCATGTCGAATACCACTGCAATATTAGATGGTACTGGAAGTATTGGCAAAAATCTGGTTTACCAATGGATAACCACTGCCGGAAAAATTGAAAGCGGTGCAAATACACCAAATCCGGTAGTTAGCAGTTTTGGCGCTTATTTTCTTAAAGTAACAGATGAATCGGGATGTACTGATACCGACACAATAGATGTGTACCGGTTAACACAGGCGCCGATGGCATATGACGATTACGATACAACCTCTTATCGCTCGGAAACCATTATTCCGGTACTTTCGAATGATACAGATCCTCAAAACAGTATCAATCCTGCATCATTGAAAATTACTTTGACTCCACTAAACGGAACCGCTTATGTCGATTATGATAATTATAACATTCATTACCGGCCAAACGAAGGTTTCAGCGGAAACGAAATTTTTGAATATGAGATCTGCAATACCGATAATCTTTGCGATATAGCAAAAGTGTTTGTACTTGTAACTGAGTTTGAATTACGTATTCCAAATGCTTTCTCACCCAATGGTGATGGTATTAATGATTTCTTTGAGATTATTGGTATCGGACAGTACGAGGGGAATTCGATAACTATTATCAACCGCTGGGGACATAAGGTTTATGAAGCAAAAAATTACGGAATTGATACTTATCCGGTTTATTGGGATGGATTTGCCAATACCGGCTCTACATTCCTGGGCGATGAATTGCCCTCGGGAACTTACTATTATTCACTCGACCTCGGTAACGGAACAAAACCGATTGCCGGATCGATTTATTTAGACCGATAAAACAATGAGCGGCAATAAAAAGATATTCAAATTACTGATTGTTTTTCTGGCGGTTCTGTTTGCCGGAAAAATTGCCAACGCTCAACAGGATCCCATGTATGTGCAATACATCGACAATTTACTTATCGTTAATCCGGGTTTTGTAGGTACAAAACCCTACGGGAAATTGTTACTTGTATCGCGTAACCAGTGGGTTTCGGTTCCGGGAGCACCGGTTACCAATTCGTTTTCGTATAATACACCAGTGAGAAATAAAAATATAGGTATTGGATTTTCGATAATGAACGATAAAATAGGCCCGCAGCAACAAACCGGGGTTTATTTCGATTACTCATATTTGTTGAAAGTATCAGATAACTTCAGACTTGGAATGGGTTTAAAGGGAGGGGTAAGCTTTTACCGTGCATCTTTAAGCGAGTTGGATCCGATAAATCCCGACCCCATTTTTTCGAAAGATGTTTACAAGAATTTTTTGCCGAATCTGGGAGTGGGATTGTACCTTTTTTCAGATAAAACTTATTTTGGGATGTCGGTACCCAAATTCATAGAAAATACCATTACCCGCGAAGATTACGAAACGGGTTATGTTCAGAAGCAAAAAATACATTTTTATTACGTTATGGGCAGGCAATTTAGTCTTGCTGAAGATTTCGATTTGAAAGCATCGTCGATGATTAAAATTGTTAAAAGTGCCCCAATTTCTGCTGACATTACTGCTCTTGCCGGTTTCAGGGAAAGATTCTGGGTTGGAGGAATGTTTCGTTTTGACAGCGCCTTCGGGATAATTTCCCAATTTCAGATAACAGAAAAAATGGTAATTGGCTACTCTTATGAATTACCAATTAAAAGGGTTAACAACTTCAGCAATGGTACCCACGAAATCATGTTTGGGTACAATCTCAATATCTTCAAATAATCAGCTCGGTTCATCTGTTGTCCAGATAATTCGGGATGCTTCAGGTGGTGAATAAATTGTTGGAAAGCCTATTGAACAGGTGACGGAAAGTCTCCAGCTCAATATCAAATTTGTGTCTATTCCTTCACAAATTTCAACGTGGAAACCTGATTGTTTTGAAAGACTTTTAAAAGATAAATTCCCGGAGTAAACCGCTCAATGTTCAGTTTTAATGAATTTTCGGAAATAGGTTTCCGAACTAAAACCTGCTTCCCTGATATTGAAAAAACCTGTATTTCGGAAATATTGTAAGGTGCTGAAATATTAATTTCATTACGTGCAGGATTCGGATAAATCCTGATTTCATTGTTTTCAGGAACTTCAGTTTTATTCTCGGTGATCACATGTGGATCGTCAAATTTTCGGGTTGAGTAAAGGCGGTATTCGCCGGGAGCCAGTTGAATACTTTGATTGGTCGTGTTTATTTCAACCGAATCGCGGGTAAAAAACTCGTACCATTTCCCGGTTTTTGGGAAAGTAACATTTGCAGTTTTTTGCACAATATCGAAGTTGCCAACGGCAAAAACATGGTTACTACCACTGGTTAAACGATACCATTTTATGGCCGAAGTTAAATCGTAACTAAAATTCTCGGGCGAAAACTCGGTGTATGTTTGTTTCAGTTCGTTTAATTTGGCCATAACTTCGAAAAGTGCAATCCGATCGGGATTAAGAAGATATTGCCAGTATGAAGGTTTTGGCGCTAACCTGCAATTGTTGTTCACTGTGCCATCTACGCACCGGTTAATCGATTGGTCGTAACCACGCTCGCCAAACTGCCATATCATTTTTGGCCCTGGTAGGGGAATATTGAAAACTGAGTTCAGCTCAATTCTTTTCAATGCTGTTGTTTGGTTTTTAATATTGTAATCGCCGCTTGACAAACCGTTTTGCTTTATTACATACATTATTCTTTCTTCGTCGTGACTTTCGGGGTACGAAACCAGGTTTGGATTGTTCCATCCCCTGTTTTTGTAAATCCCCCAACTCAGGTCAGAGCTACCATAATTTCCACGCGCTGCTTCCTGGTAGTTTCCGTGCATATTTCCCCACAACATAATTCCGTGGTTTGCCAGTTCGGTTTCTTCCGAATTATCTGAAAGATGTTCGAAAATTACAATAGCATCTTTATTTCGTTTCCAGATTTCGGCTGTCATTCTTTTCAGGTTGGCAATTCGGGCAGCATCGTAATTGCTTCCCCAACTGTCAGCCGGATAAGAGGTATTCGAAAAGCCTTTTGTAAAATCGAACCGAAATCCATCAACTTTGTATTCACTCATCCAATACGAAGCCACACTGTCAACCAATTCGCGGGTTGCGAGACTTTCGTGGTTAAAATCGTAACCCCACTGTGCACTGGGATTTTGGAAATTGCTTTTCACATTATACCACGGATTATCAGCGGTAATAGTCCAGTTATCCATGTACATCCGAACAAACGGACTTTGCCCGTAACTATGGTTAAATACCATGTCGATTACTACTGCGATACCACGTTTGTGGCACTCGTCAATCAGTTTTTTAAGTTCGTTTTTGGGCCCGTAATATTTGTCAGGAGCAAAGTAAAACGATGGATTGTATCCCCAACTGCTGTTTCCTTCGAATTCGTTTACGGGCATTAATTCGAGTACATTAATACGCAAATCTTCGAGATAATCAAGTTTTTCGTGGACGGCTTTGTAAGTGTGTTCAGTCATAAAATCGCGGACAAGTAATTCGTAAATCACCAGTTTTTCCTTATCAGGAATTTGAAAATCGGTTACTTCCCAATTGTATTCCTGCTGTCCGGGTTGAAGGACAGAAACAATTTCTTCTGTTTTATTTTCGGGATAAGCAATCAAATCGGGATAAACAGTTGAATTTATATCTTTATCGTTCCATGGATCGAGAATTTTTTCGGTATAAGGATCGGCAACTTTTATTTTACTATCGATAAAATACTGAAAAGCGTACTCTTTTCCCGGTTCGAGGCCATTAATTTCGAGCCAGAAATAATCGCCATCTTTTTTCATCTGGTAATTGTTTGCCAGATTCCAGTCGTTAAAATCGCCAATTACAAAAACGTTTTCTTTTAATGGTGCCCATAAAACAAGTGCAACCGATGTTGCGGAGGTGTAGTTTATTCCTTTTCTGTAAGCAGCCGGTTTTGGTTCGGCAACTGTGTTCTCCTTTACAAAGACCTTTGCAGAATCGCGAATGGTTTGACTGTTGGTGGTAGCTTCAGCAATAATCCAGTGCTGGCCGACCAGCCCAAAAGAATGGGTAGTTGAAATAGAAGTGCCCGAATTCTGACTTAACAGAATTTCATTGGCAAAAAGTTTTAAAGTAGCATTTTCTGAAGCAGATGCTGTAATTGTTACGGTTTGATTTACTGTAAGAATTGCATCGTTGGCTGGTTGAGTGATATCAATTACCAATCCTTCGGTGTAAACATTAATAAAAAGATCATTGGTTTGCTTAGTTCCATCAGCCGAGCGAAAAACAAAAGCCATTTTTTGCACTTTTTCGCCGGCAGTTACCGAATAAAATAGGTTGATATCAGGCGTGATTTCGATTTCATAAATTCCGTTTCCCTTATGGGTGAGTTTGGGTTGGTTGGTATTATTTCCCCAATTGCCGATAACATGTTGCCAATCGGTTTTCCCTTCAACAATAACTCCGGTATGCGTGTACAAATCGCCTGTAAAATAACCTAACCTGCTTTCTTTCGATGAATCGAAAATAACGGTTACTTTTTTAGTGGCCACGGGCAGTGCAGGCTCGGTTGTTATCTGAGCACCGGCAATACATTGCAGGATTAAAAAAACAGTAAGAAAACTTATTCTTGGAAACATGATATGTCTTTTTAAATAAAAACAAAGGGGCTGTCCGGAATGTTCCGAACAACCCCTGAACTATCTAACTAAACCTATTGTTTTGTTACTTTATAAGTAAATTCAGTAAAATCTACTTCAATTTTATATGTACCTGCTACTTCAGGTGCAGGAATTTCAGCCGGATCAGGATTTGAATCACCTGCCCTGTAACCCAAAGTTCCAAACAGATTAGATCCGGTAGCATTGGTTCCCCATTGCGGAGCCCACGCCCCACTATTGGAGGCCATTATTTTCATTCCACCATTTCCTGTAGAAAGTGTGGTTACCAGGGAATATTTTCCAATACCATCTTTTGTGAATGCAAGTCCGCTGGTTGGTGTCCAGCCAATTGAAGTTGCACCTCCAACAAGATAAACCACATCAGGAATTGGATAGATAGAGTATGTTAGTTTTACAATATCGGCTTCAATTCTGTAATCACCTTCAACAGTTGGAGAAGGAATTGATGCGGGATCAGCTACACTTTCTGTTGGCCTGTAAACAAGCGATCCTCCAGTGTTTGTGCCGCTTGCATTGGTACCCCATTGTGGCGCCCATTGTTTCAAAGTATGGATGAATTTCAGGTATTTACCTGATTTCAGATGTGCTGTAATACCATACAATCCGGGCGACATATATGGTGCCGGAAGTGCTTTTGCATTGTCCCAACCCGGATCGGTTGCATCACCCAACAAATAAATCGGAGGCAATTTCGTTGAGTAAGGAATTGCTTCAAAGGCTATTTTCCCTGAAATTAAAGGTTGTGCATTATCATTTACAGATGATTTAACCCTTAATTCCAAAGGAGCTTTAACTCCCGATGGAAATTCCAACATAATTAAAAGATCATTTAATTTCCCAACTGTGAGCGTATAATTCAAATTGGTTGTCGTAACGATATCGGTAGGATCTGCAAAATTATTTCCTGCCGCATCCATCTGAACTGTATATGAAATAGCAGCCGGGAATCCAAAATCTGATTCTGACCAGCTAAGTGAAAACAATGTCTGACCTGCATTCTCTTCAGTTAAAAGATACGATCCGCCGTTAGGATTACTGGTTAATACAGTAGCATCTCCATATTTTATTACAGGCTCAAATTCTTCCTTTTCGCACGACGCGAATGCAAAAAGAAGGACTACGATACTTAATATTTTATCTATATTTTTCATTGTTCGAAATTTTACATTTGATTAATAACCCGGTGTTGGTGTTAATTTAGGATTTGCTCCCAAATCGGATGCAGGAAGAGGGAAGAGGTTGTATTTGGCATCAACTGCTTTTCCTTCTTTAATGGCACCTTTCCATGCCCATAAGTAATCACCTCCGGTGAATTTTCCAAACCTGATTAAGTCAGTTCTTCTGTAACCTTCCCAGTATAATTCACGGGCACGTTCATCAAGAATAAAGTTAAGAGTTAAATCACTTTGGGTCATATTTCCAAAATCGTCTCCATAAGCTCTTTCTCTTAATGCATTTATTAATGTTAATGCAGTACCCATGTCGCCACCTGAACCACCCCTGACAACAGCTTCAGCATACATCAGGTACGAATCGGCCAAACGAAACATTGGAAAATCGGTATCCGGATGTGTTTTATCTGATCCCGGAGCGCCGGTAGAAGTAACATTTTTCCATTTTGTAATAGCATAACCTTCTGTGAACTGGAATAAATCTTCGATTTCCAGATTTTGTCCGGCTGTGTAAAACAACGCCCTGCCATCGGAACTAAATTTCTCGACAGTATAAGTATAATCAGGAGTTCCGAGTTTCATGGATATTTTGTAACTACCTGCTGCTGCAATTGCAATATTTGAACCACCGCCATCAAGTGTGCCATTTGCTCCATTATCTCCTAAATTGATATCCCAGCCATCATTTGCCCTGAATTTAATTTCACCTGCTTTCAAATCAACTTCTGCTGTCCATGTTTTTGTTTCCGGATCAAATTCCATATTAGTATCAGTATCCCAGCCTCCCGGAGTAGCTGAACCGATAATTCCCCAGGCGGTTTTTACAACAGTATAGGTCATATCGCTCAGATTAACATTGATTTTATAATAACCTGCATCAGCAACTTCAAGGTTTGCACCGTTCGTTTCCAGAACTCCATCACCTCCATTATCTCCCCAGTTTAAATCCCAGTTAGGACCTTGAGTAAATTTAAACTGACCTGCAGCAGCAAAATAAACATAACCCTCATAATTTTTGTCAGAGTTTACCGATGCCAGATTTGGAGCATCTGCTGGTGTCCAATCGCTGCCATAACCTGAACCTGCCTGATAACCTCCCGGAACATAAATTACAGGATATTCGGCAGTATTTGCAGCACTTTTTAGTTTTGGCGCCAAAGTAGTTAAATCGAGGAATTTACCCACAAATTCTTTAGTTGTACGTAAACCGCCCCATCCACCGGCGATTCCAAAATCAGCAGGAACCATACTTCCACCTACTGGTGCTGAAACCAAAAATGTTGTTCCACCCCATGTTCTTGTACTAATACCATCCTGTGTAACCGGAAAAATTATTTCGTTTGATTTATGGTTGTCAGCCATGAAAAGATGTTTATAATCATTTTCAAGTGTATAACCGCTTGAATTTACTTTTTTGGTGTAAGTAATACACTCGGTATATTTTGGCTGATTGATATAAACCTGAGCATTCAGGTATAACCTGGAAAGCAACATCCAAACAGCTGCCTGGTCAGCTCTTCCATAATCGTTTGATCTTGGAGCTGCCATAAGTGGTTCTATTGCAAGTAACTCAGATTCAACATAATTGTAAAGGTCGGCTCTTGAAATTTGTTCAGGAAAGAAAGAACCAACCTGATCTTCTTCTGTTACAAATGGTACACTGCCAAACATATCAATTGCGTGGTAGTAACTTAATGCACGTAAAAATCTGGCTTCGGCACGGTACTTTTCAATGTCAGCTCTGATGGTTCCATCAATACCCCTGCTGTCGAGTTTTTCATCGGTTGTTTCGCGAATAAATTCGTTACACAACGATATTTGATAAAAAATGCGGTAGTAAAAGGTACCAATAAAATTATCGGTTGACGACCAGTCCATGTCATGAAAGTCACGTAAAGTTGCGTCATTCCAGCCAATTACGGCTTCGTCGGTTGTTAATTCCTGTCCGTACCAAAATCCGCGAAGATACTGTCCGAAACCTTCGTCCTGACCACTTAAGTCGCCATTCCCATGAGGTCCTTCCTGGCCGCTTACAGCCAACCCGGCATAAAGTTTTGCCAAAACATTAATGTAATTGGCTGGATCTTCATATACCTTTTCAGAGGTATTCGCATCCTCGTCAATTGGAAGTGTATCCAAATCTTTGATACATGAACTAAATGCAAATGTAAATACAAGTGCAATTATGCTTATTGTTTTAAATTTTTTCATTATCATGATTACAAATATTATCGATTAAAAACCAATATTTAAACCCACCACAAATACTCTCGGACGAGGATAAATATTATTGTCAATACCACTGAAAACCTCAGGATCCAGCCCTTCATAATTTGAAATTACAAACACATTCTGAGCCGATGCATATAATCTCATATTCATCCGTTCGTTGTAAAAATTTTGGAATGTGTAACCCAGATTAATGTTATCCAAACGCAGGAACGAACCATCTTTCACGTAGTAATCAGAAAAATACTGCGGATTCTGAAAACGGGTATCCAATGCATTTGTGTTAACATTGTTCATATAACCTGTTGACCAGTATAAGTTGTTCAACGTTCCACCACTCGACCAAACATTGTTATATACATAATTTCCAAGGTTAACTCTTCCGTTAAAACTGAAGTCCCATTTTTTCCAGTTAACTTTTGAGTTGAAACCCATGAAAACATCTGGAGCTGCCTTTTTATAACGATACCTGTCATCACCGGTAATTTGTCCGTCGCCATTTCTGTCAACATACAAACCTTCGATTGGTTTTTGATTTTCATCATATACCTGTTCGTAAACAAAGAATGAGTTGGCCGGATAACCTACAGAATGGATTTGAATTGTATTGCCAACCGCCCCTGAAATTCCACCGGTAAATACACCCTGATATTTTGGATCTTCAGTTGCAGTTAATTTTGTGATTTTGTTTTCATTGTATGTAATATTAAATCCAACTTCCCAGTTCAAATCAGATTTCGAAACCGGAATTGTATTGATTGCGAATTCAATACCTTTATTTTCAAGGTCACCTACATTTGTTAAAATGTAGTTGGTTAAGTTAGTTCCGGCAGCAACAGGAATAAAATTAATTAAATCGTCTGTTTTTCTGGAATATAAATCAATTGTTCCTGAAATGCGGTTGTCGATAAATCCATAATCCAGTCCTATATTAAAAGTAGTAGTTTCTTCCCATTTTATATTCGAATCATAACCTTCAGGTCTGTAGGTTGTATAAAATGTATCGCCAAACTGGTAACGGGCATTATCAACACTGTTGGTATAACGGGGCATATAAGGGTAATCGTTATTACCAATACTTTGCTGTCCGGTAATACCATAACCCAGGCGCAATTTTAAATCAGAAACGGCTTTAACATTGGCTAAAAACGGCTCATCCTTTATTTGCCATGCAAAAGCTGCCGCAGGGAAAGTTCCCCAACGTGTATCAGGTGAAAATCTTGAAGTACCATCCTGACGAACAGTTACTGTAAGAAGATATCTTTCTTTGAAAGTGTAATTTAAACGACCAAAAAACGAAACAAGGTACGATTCTGTTGGATCCCAGTTTTTAGGAGTTAAGATTTCGGAACCCGAGCCATTTGTTGCATACTGGTAATTCTCTCTCCAGAAATGTTGCCACGAATAACCGCCCATAACATCGATTTTACTGTCAATAGATTCAATGGTTTTTACATAATTTAAGTACATATCGAGCAGCGTGTTTTCTTTGTCCTGGGTATATTCCCTGAAATATCCTCCACCATTACTAAAAGTCCATGGTGCATCGTTACTTTCAAGTACTTTTCCCTCTCCATGCGAGAAATCATAGCCCATATTAATTGTGGCATTTAATTCAGGAAGAAAGTGAAATCTGTAATCCAGTTGCAAATTACCAATGCTTCTTTTTACGTTCGATTCATCGTTGTGCATGTTAAGCAGTGCAACCGGGTTATTCGGCGCAAGCGTATTTGGATCACCATTAGGTTGCAGCCATGTATAATAGCCACCGTATTTTGATGAGCCGGAATTAACCGGTTGGGTTGGATCAAAAGCGACAGCGCTTCCGATGGCTCCCTGATTTGCAAAGCTGTTTTTAATTAACATTCCTTTCAAATTCAGGTTAACTCTTAAATGATCATCAAAGAAACTTGGATTAAATCCTAAAGTTGCAGTTCCCCTTTCCATTCCTGATGTTTTAAGAATACCATTTTCATTGGTATATCCAACCGATGCACGGAAAGGCATCTCTTTAATATTACCGGTCAAACTAAAATTATGATCTGTACTCAAAGCAGGTTCATAAATTTCGTCCTGCCAGTTTGTATTCGCATTTCCCAGTAATGCAGCTGCATTCGAATTAGCTCCTTTTTCGTCAACTATTATTTTTCTGAACTCGTCTGAAGAAAGAACATCAATTTCTCCCGACTGCATACTTAATGAAGTAAAACCATTATAACCAAATTGCAAACCAACGCCTTTTCTTCCTTTTTTGGTAGTTATGATAATTACACCGTTTGATGCACGCGAACCGTAAATTGCAGTTGCCGAAGCATCTTTAAGTACAGTAAATGTTTCAATATCACTCGGATGAATAGTGCTTAACGGATTTCTCATTCCCGAGATGCCGTCGTTGTCAATAGCAACACCATCAATTACAATTAAAGGATCGTTACTGGCAGAAAGCGAAGAACCTCCCCTGATACGAATAGTTGCACCTTCTCCCGGAGCACCGCCACCGTTTGTAATTTGTACACCCGCAATTTTCCCTGAAATTAATTCCTGCGGTGAAGTAATTGCACCCATATTAAAGTCATCAGAACTTATTGCCGTAACCGAACCGGTTGCATCTGCTTTTTTCACAGAACCATAACCAATTACAACAACTTCATCCAAACTTTCCATGGATTGCGCCATTTGCACATTTATTACATTGCTTGCTCCGGTTACTACTTCCTGAGAAGTATATCCTATAAAAGAAAAGACAAGCGTTTGATTTGCTTCGACGTTAATAGTATATTCCCCGTCGAAATTTGTAGCTGCACCGATAGTTGTACCTTTAACTACAATACTAACACCAGGTAACGATTCTCCATTCCCAGCGTCGGTAACTTTACCGGTAATTGTTTTCAACTGCGCATAACCCGCTGATGTGATTAAAACCGCAACCAAAAACAACAATACTTTAAGGTTTTTAAGAATAATCCTCATTTTTAAATGTTATTAGTTTATAATCGTTTATTACGTTTGTTAAATAAATTAACTGTCTCTTAATTGGCAAATAATCAACAATTTAAATATACTTCTATTCAACTTCACGCAAAAATCCGGGGCGAATGTAAAAAAAATGTTAACAAATTGTAATGAGTTTTAACAAACCAATTTCCGCAAACGTTTGCGGTTACGTTTGCACCAAACATGTTATAAAACAGGTCTGGACTGGTGGGTAATCTAAGACAGCTTTTTGTGTTCAGAAACAAAAAAGCAAAATCATTTTTCCGGGGTCAAAAAACTTATAGTTTTGAGGTTTGTAAATAATTCCGTAAGTCCTGAAATAAACATTATTTTGTAAAACCTGAATGAAAGAAGTGAGTAAACTCGAAAATACAAAATCAATAAAAACTGAAGAATTAACGTCTGCCGGCATTGCAAAGCCTTTTCTGAAGTGGGCGGGTGGTAAAAGTCAATTGCTTGGGAAATTTTACGGTTTTTATCCCGAAGAACTAAAAAACGGGATGATAAACCATTACTACGAACCATTTATTGGCGGAGGTGCGGTTTTTTTCGATGTGGCGCAAAGGTTCAATATTAAATCGGCCTATTTATATGATATTAACCAGGAACTGATTTTAACTTACCTTGTTATTCAGCAAGATGTTAACCGGTTGATTGAAATTTTGAATTCATTTCAAAAGAAGTATGAGAAATTTGATGAAAAAGCACAATCAGAATTCTACTATCAAATTAGGGGCGAATTCAACCGGAATTTGCTTAAAACCGATTTCTCAAAATACAATGAAGACTGGATTGTACGCGCAGCTCAAATTATTTTTATGAATAAAACCTGCTTTAACGGTTTGTTTCGTTTTAATCAGAGTGGAGAATTTAATGTTCCAGCCGGCAGGTATAAAAATCCAAAAATTCTGGACGAACAGAATCTGGTTCTGGCATCAAAACTCCTGCAAATTGCTGAAATAAAAAACGCCGGATTTGAAACAATTGAAAACGATATTGTTGAAAATTCGTTTGTGTATTTCGATCCACCTTATCGTCCAATCAGTAAAACATCGGGTTTTACAGCGTACAGTAAGTTTAAATTCGAAGATGCAGAACAAAAAAGACTTGCCGAATTATTTCATCGGTTGAATCAAAAAGGAATCAGGCAAATGCTCAGTAATTCAGATCCCAAAAACATCGATCCTGACGATCATTTTTTCGATGAAATGTACAATGAATTCAATATTTCACGAATACCGGCCCGCAGGATGATTAATTCAAACGCTACAAAAAGAGAAGCTATTAACGAAATAATTGTTACCAATTATTGATTTCATTGTTGTTTAAGTGTTATACAATATTGGTTCTGATTTGGTATCATATTCAGATTAATGTTACTTTTATAAAAAACCAAGTTATTAAACTATTTTAAACCAACCTTTGTTTTTTTGGTCATAGTAAACAATGAAAAGCGGACTAATAACCATAAAAGATATTGCACGCGAGCTAAAAATCTCACCGTCAACGGTTTCACGAGCGTTAAAAAATCATCCTGATATCAGCGAAGAAACCAAGAGATTGGTTAATGAACTGGCCCAAAAATCTAATTATCAGCCCAATGCTGTTGCGTTAAGTTTAAAACAACGACGCAGCAATACAATCGGGGTAATTATTCCTGAAATTGTACATTACTTTTTTTCATCGGTAATCAGTGGAATCGAAGATGTGGCTTATGATGCCGGTTTTAACGTTATTATTTGCCAGTCGAATGAAAAGTACGATCGTGAAGTAGTAAACACACGAACTCTTTTGGCAAACCGGGTAGATGGAATATTGGTTTCAATTTCAAAAGAAACACTGAATTTCGACCATTTTTACAAGGTACGCGAAAACGAAGTACCACTGGTTTTCTACGACAGAGTGGTTCCGGGTTTTGATGCAGACCAGGTGATTATTGACGATTTGGAAGCTGCTTACCGCGCAACCCGGCATTTAATTGAAGGCGGTCGCAAAAAAATTGTTCATTTTGCCGGACCGCAAAATTTGTTAATTGGTCAGTTGCGCAAAGAGGGTTATCTGAAAGCCATGCACGAAGCAGGTCTTGAAGTTCGGAGCGAATGGATAATTGAAGCCGATAACTTTGAAAAGGCCAGGATTGCTGTTCTTGATATTCTTGAAAGAAAAATTTCAATCGACAGTTTGTTTGCAGTAAACGATCTTACCGCCCTTGGTGCTATGCAAACATTGCAAAAACGCGGCATTAAAATACCCGATCAAATTGCAATTGTAGGTTTTTCCGATGGCCGTTTATCGGGCATAACCGATCCGGCGCTTACATCAGTCGATCAGCATGGTTACGAAATGGGAACGATTGCCACTGAATTACTTTTAAAACGCATTTTGGGAGATAAAAGCGAATCTCCTTTCGAAATTAAAATATTGAATGCAAATTTGATTGTCAGGGGTTCGTCGGTAGTTTAATTATTTGATTTTAGAAACTGATTTCAGGGTTACTTATTCGAAAGTTAGAGATCGATTAATACTTTCCAGAATCCTCCACTTTTGCCACTTTCCCTTATTATTATTCCGTTATTTTTAAGAATCTCAAAACGTTTTTGTGCCGCACTTCTATTAATTTCAAGTTTAGTTGCTGCAATTTCAATACTAATTGTATTGTTAATCTTTATTAGTTCTAGAACTTCTCTTTGTTTCTTTGTGAGCCTTTTTTTACCCTCTTGTGCACCACCTTGTGCACCACCTTTTATACCACCTTTTATACCACCTTTTTCTTCATCAATTTCAGGTACATCATTAATTTGTAAAGGAAAAGTAACAATTGTAGCATCAATATGAATATCAAAGACAGGTTCAATTCCCTTGTATGATTTCCATCCATTCATCATTTTGTCGAAGCCAAAACCTGCATTTTCAGCCAGCTTAACTGCTCTAAACGATTTTGCAAGAATTGGATTTCTTGGCATTGAAGTATCAATTTCAAGTAATTTTTTAAGCGAAACCGGAAGACCTCCTGGATTATAAAATTCAATCCTGTCGTCGAAAATTCGTATTCTTGGTTTTGCAGGGCTAAAGTAATCGGTATGCATCAGCATATTAACCAATGCTTCACGAAGAGCTTCCATATAAGGATAGTCCTCAATTGCAAAACCTTCTTCTCCCATTTTAAATGGCAAATCAATTTTTTGTCTTATCCTGTCGAAAGCAGTAAAGTAATATTCCCACAAATTTTCCTGTTCCACCATTCGGTATGTATATCTTTTCGAAGAATCGGAGTATGATGTTCCCGGAATTTCCAATAAGTCGATTCTGAAATCGGTGAAGATTCGTTGAATCATTTCATTTCTGCCAAAAAACAATAGTCCGGCAAAAGTCATTTTTCCATCCTCAACAATTTGCAATTTCGACAAGAGTTCATTCCTTGTCAATTTGTTGTATGAATGTGAAGGATTGAATCTTGACATGTAATCGCGATACCGCTCAACAGAGTGATTATTTATTGAAGAATCATCAAATTCCGGGATCGTTACTGAAGTTCTTGTTCCAAATGCCTGGTCACGATACATTGCATCAACTTCTTCGGGGGTTGCCCGTTGGTCGCCGCTGGCCGTTCTTAAAAAAGTATTAATGGGTGTTCCAAAATATATTGGTTTTTTGTTTGAAAGTGGAACATAAAAAGCCAGTATTGTACCTTCATCAAAATCAAACTTTTTACAAACTGGTCTGATTTTGACGTTGAACTTTTCACCACGAAGTGTAGTTGTAAAATCCTGCTCTGTTTTTTCAGGATTTTCAACACCAATAATTTCAAATGATTTACTTTTTTGCCTAATTCCAAAAATCAACCAACCACCTGCTGTATTTGAAAATGCACTCACAGTTTCCCATGTATTTTTAGGAATTTTGAAGCTTGCTTCCTTAACTTCAAAATCTTCCCATTCAATATCTCCCAATCGCGCTATGAGTTGATCTTTTGTCATTATTTAAATCTGAATATCATAAAAGTAGAATAAAATTATATCTTTTTCAAAGGATATTAATAAATGGGGAATCAGTAATAATCTTCAAATTGATGCAATGCAGAAAAAATTAAAAAAAATAAACATTCTCCGCAAACGTTTGAAATAACTATTTCAATAAGAATTGCTGGTTTTTAGCGTCTTGATGAAGTTCAAATATTTGGATTTATAAAAAATTCTGCTTTATATTTGTTCTGGCAAATCAACAAAAATACTTCTGTTTAATCCGCAAAATTCTATTTGCTGAAATTAGCTTTCAGCTTTATATCAATTATAAATACAATAGTCATGGTTAAGAAACCTACACTAAGTTTCTGGCAAATCTGGAATATGAGTTTCGGATTTCTGGGTATTCAATTTGGTTTTGCGCTTCAAAATGCAAATGTTTCCAGAATATTTCAAACACTCGGTGGCGATGTAGATCGGCTCGCATTTTACTGGCTGGCTGCACCGTTGACAGGATTAATTATTCAGCCAATTGTTGGTCATTACAGCGATAAAACCTGGGGAAGATTAGGACGCAGACGGCCCTATTTTTTGATTGGGGCATTACTGGCATCAATCACTATGTTGTTTATGCCAAATTCCCCGGTACTCTGGATTGCAGTCAGCACACTTTGGATAATGGATGCATCGATTAATATTTCGATGGAACCTTTTCGGGCGTTTGTTGGCGATAATTTACCATCGGAACAGCGAACAAGGGGATTTGCAATGCAAAGTTTTTTTATTGGTACAGGTGCTATTGTAGCATCTTTTCTTCCTTATGCGCTAACAAATTGGTTTGGCATTGAAAACACTGCACCCGAGGGAATTATTCCTCCTTCGGTAAAATGGTCGTTTTATTTTGGTGGTTTTGTTTTTTTTGGTGCTGTATTATGGACAGTTTTTAGTTCGAAGGAATATTCGCCCGAAGAAATGAAAGCTTTTGAAGCTGAAAAGATTAAAACAAATTCAACGGTCGTTTTCAATTACAAGCCGGCATCACAGCTTCTCAATGTATTTCTCCGGAATGGTATTATCTTTTTAATTATCGGCCTCGCGCTGTTATATTTTGTTTATAACCGGGGGCTTGAAAAGGAAATGTATATTTTGGGAGGTGGTCTCGCAGTTTATGGCATTATTCAGTTTATAACTTATTTGTTATCGAAATCGGAAAGAACAAAAAATGGTATGGTCGAAATAATGACAGACATGGTAAACATGCCAAAAACGATGGGGCAAATGGCTGTTGTTCAGTTTTTTTCGTGGTTTGCATTATTTGCAATGTGGATATATACCACTGCAGCCGTTACCACACACGTTTACGGAACCAGCGACACTACATCTGCATTGTATAACGAAGGTGCAAACTGGGTTGGTGTTTTATTCGGAATTTATAACGGATTTGCTGCAGTTGTTGCATTCGGATTGCCCGTTTTGGCAAAACATACCAGTCGGAAAGTAACACATGCCATTTCGCTGGTTATTGGTGGAATTGGCTTATTGTCAATTTATTACATTACAGATCCGAATCTCCTATTAATTTCTATGGTAGCCATCGGAATTGCATGGGCTAGTATTTTATCGATGCCGTATGCAATTCTTACCGGCTCATTACCTGCCTCAAAAATGGGGGTTTATATGGGAATTTTTAACTTTTTTATCGTAATACCTCAGATTCTGGCAGCAAGTATTCTTGGGTTTTTAATGCGAAAATATTTTGATGGCGATGCAATCTGGGCACTGGTAGCCGGGGGAATTTCGATGATTATTGCTGCTGCAACCGTATTTTTTGTTGATGATGTTGACAGTCCGAACAGAAAAAAATGAAAGGAAAGAAATGAAGGATTATATTAAATATCACGATTGGCAGATTATAGAGGATAGTTTCATCCCCGAAAATAATCGTAAATCAGAAAGTATTTTTAGTATCGGGAATGGTAAGATGGGGCAGCGGGCCAATTTTGAAGAAAAATATTCAGGCGATTCGTTGCGTGGTTCGTATGTTGCCGGAATTTATTATCCCGACAAAACACGGGTTGGCTGGTGGAAAAACGGGTACCCCGAATATTTTGCAAAAATAATTAATTCAACCAACTGGATCGGAATTAACATTTCAATAAACGGCGAAGAGCTTGATTTGGCAAAAGCGAAAATACATTCTTTTAAACGGGTCTTAAACATGCAACATGGTTTGTTAAACCGAATTTTTGTTGCTGAAATTAATAACGGAAATCAGATTGAAGTAAATGTGCAACGATTTGTAAGCATTGATAATACTGCTGTTGGTGCAATCAGGTACTGTATAAAAGCACTCAATTTTTCAGGCGAATTATTGGTGAATCCATATCTCGACGGTGATGTTTTTAATGAAGACGCCAACTATGATGAAAAATTCTGGATTGAAGCTTCGAAAGAAATAAACGGAAACGAGGGATTTCTTACTCTTGAAACCTTGAAAACGAAATTCCAGGTTTGTTCGGCTATGAATTTTCAGATATTGCGAAATGATGAATTGGTTAAAACTGAGATAATAAATTCAACAAAAGAAAAGTACATTGAAGCTGCCCAAAAAGTTGATTTAAAGACAGGTGATACCATTACAATCGAAAAATATGCTGCTGTTATTTCGTCACTCGATTTTTCAATTGATAGTTTAATTGAAAAAGCAAGTGAATTTGTAACTCAGGCAAAAGAAGTTGGGTTTGATCAGCTTTTTGAAAACCATAAAAATCTGTGGCTGAAAAAGTGGGAAACCAGCGACATAAAAATTGATGGTGACATAGCAGCCCAGCAGGGAATCAGGTATAATATTTTTCAGTTAAACCAAACTTATTCGGGCGAAGACGAGCGTTTGAATATTGGACCAAAAGGATTCACCGGCGAAAAATATGGTGGGGTAACTTACTGGGATACTGAAGCTTATTGTTTGCCATTTTATTTAAGTACTGCTCCGATCGAAATCTCTAAAAAACTGCTTTTATACCGTCACCGGCATTTAACCAAAGCAATTGAAAATGCCGAAAAACTTGGTTTTAACGGTGGGGCAGCATTGTACCCGATGGTAACAATAAATGGCGAAGAGTGTCACAACGAGTGGGAAATTACCTTTGAGGAAATTCATCGGAATGGTGCAATTGCTTATGCTATTTATAATTACATCAATTATACCGGAGACATGGAATATCTTGCTCCATATGGTTTTGAGGTGTTGCTTGCAATAAGCCGTTTCTGGAGCCAGCGAATCAACTGGTCGGAGAAAAAGCAAAAATACGTAATGCTTGGTGTTACCGGCCCAAACGAATATGAGAACAATGTGAACAACAATTTTCACACAAGTTACATGGCGGTATGGACGTTAAAATATACTATCGATGTAGTTGAATTTTTGCAAAAAGAATTTCCATACCTGTTCGAGGAAATGATTTCGAAATGGAAATTTAATACCATAAAAGAAACAGAACGGTGGAAAGATATCATCAAAAAAATGTATTTCCCGTTCGATACCGGACGAAATGTTTATCTCCAGCAGGATGGTTTTGATGACAAGGAACTTATTCCGGTATCCGAACTTCCGGCCAGCAGCAGACCCATTAATCAGAAATGGTCGTGGGATCGAATTTTGCGGTCGTGTTATATTAAACAGGCTGATACTTTGCAAAGTATGTTTTGGTTCGAGAATGATTTTTCTGATGACGAATTAAAACGTCATTTCGATTTTTATGAACCGCTAACCGTTCACGAATCTTCGCTTTCGCCCTGTATTCATTCAATTTTGGCGGCTAAAATCGGGTATCAGCAAAAGTCGTACGAAATGTATTTGCGTACATCGCGACTCGATTTGGACGACTACAATAACGACACCAGTGATGGACTTCATATTACCAGCATGGGTGGAACCTGGATGGCTTTTGTGATGGGTTTTGGTGGTGTTCGTGCGCACAATAACAAACTGGTTTTAAACCCTTTTCTTCCTAACAACTGGATTGCGTACCAGTTTCGGATCGATTTCAGGGGAGCACATTTAAGCCTGAAAAAGGAAAAGGAAAAATTAACAGTAACAAACCATTCGAAAGTGTCTGTTCAACTTGAGATTTGGGGAAAACCGATTGAATTGGAAGGAAATACAGAAAAAGAATTTTATAAATAGTACAATGAAAAAATACATTTTTACATTAGTTTTGATTTCGTTTTTTCTGAATTCATTTTCACAAAAACTCGAATGGGTTGAACCCATGTTTTGGTGGGCTGGAATGAAATCACATGAGTTACAATTAATGGTTTATGGCGAAAATATTTCGGCAACCAGCGTAAAACTTACCTATCCTGAAGTTGAAATAGTCACGGTTTCGAAAGTTCAAAATCCAAATTATCTGTTTATTGACTTAAGATTGTCTGAAAAAGTGAAACCAGGAAAATTTGAAATTCAATTTTCTGTTGCCAATAAGGTGGTTGCCACTTATCCCTATGAATTAAAAGCCCGCGAAAAAGGTTCGGCCAGTCGTGCCGGATTTAATAGTTCTGATGTAATTTACCTGGTAACTCCCGACCGGTTTATTAATGGTGATCCGGATAACGACCAGGTTGAAGGAATGAAAGAAAAGCCAAATCGCAGCAATAAAGATGGCAGACATGGCGGCGATATCAGGGGAATTATTAACTCGCTCGATTACCTTCAGAAAATGGGTTTTACTGCAGTCTGGCTTAATCCTGTGCTCGAAAATAATATGACCCGGGTTTCTTATCATGGTTATTCAACTACCGATTTTTATAAAGTTGATTCGCGATACGGTTCAAACGAAGAATACCGTGAACTAAACGATGAACTGGATAAACGGGGAATGAAACTGATTATGGACATGATTTTTAATCATTGCGGCTCTGAACATTGGTGGATGAATGACCTTCCGATGGCAGACTGGATTAACAACCACCCCGATTATAAAATAACAAATCATCGTCGCACAGTAAACCAGGATCCGCACGCTTCAGAAATCGATCGGAAAGCAATGGTTGACGGATGGTTTGTTCCATCAATGCCCGACATGAACCAAAGAAATCCTTTCATGGAAAAATATCTGATTCAAAACAGTATCTGGTGGATTGAATTCGTTGGTCTGGAAGGAATCAGGCAAGACACCTGGCCATATCCTGATAAGAATATGATGGCAACCTGGACCAAACAGGTATTAAATGAATATCCAAACTTTAATATTGTTGGCGAGGAATGGACTATGAACCCTGCTATTGTTTCGTATTGGCAGAAAGGAAAAATTAATTCAGATGGTTATCAGTGTTATTTACCATCGCTAATGGATTTTCCATTACAAAATGCGGTCAGCACCGGTTTGAATAATAAAGGAAATATAACAGATGGTTTGATTCAGATTTACGAATCGATAGCCAACGATTTTCTTTACCCCGATCCCGATAACCTGGTTATATTCCCCGACAACCACGATATGTCGCGCTTTTTTGTGCAGGTTGGCGAAAATGTTGATTTACTTAAAATGGGAGTTGCCTTCTTTTTAACTACCCGCGGAATTCCACAGATTTATTACGGAACTGAAGTATTAATGAGACATGAAGGCAATGATCATGGAAATATTAGGGCCGATTTTCCCGGAGGCTGGCAAGGAGATAAAGTAAACGCAATAACCGGACAAGGACTAACAGACCAACAAAAGGAAATGCAGAAATATCTGGCCAAAATTCAGAATTGGAGAAAAAACAAGCAGGTAATTCACAAAGGGAAACTAATGCATTTTGTACCTGATGATGGCGTTTATACTTTTTTCCGTTATAACGATGAAGAAGTGGTTATGGTAATGCTGAATAAAAATGAAACTGAGAAAAAAGTGGATACAAAACGTTTTGCTGAAGTAACAAAAGACTTTAAAAAGGGGATAGAAATTATTACTTCGAAAGAAATTTCAGAAATTTCAGAAATAAAAATTCCGGCTAAAACAGCGATGATTATTGAGTTACAGAAATAGATAAAATAAAAAAATAAAAAAAGTAAAAAAAAATCATGTTTTTGTAAACCTTTTGTACAAATGCTTGTTTCAATGATACTACAAAGAGTAAACATCAGTTTTACTCACCATTGAAAAATGGTTTGGTTTTTGGTTTAGTTTAGGTTTAGGTTGATTGAGAAAAGGCTGGTTGTTGAACCGGCCTTTTATTTTTTTATGTAGCTGGAAAAATAAACCTATTAACACAATTACGGTTTAATAAAAAAAGGAAGGATGTTTTTCAAACAAAAAAACATCCTTCCTTTTTTATGTAAAAACTGCGACAGTATTATCGCTTCATTATCCCGTAGCAAATAATTTTCAGAATAATATCGACACTGCTTTCGAGGTTAACATTGCCGTATGTACCAGCCGAAAGTGGCATTTCCAAACCTTTTATGGCTGTTGTAATACCAATGGCCGCAAGGTTAAAATCGTAAATTTCAAATTCGTTTTTTCGCACACCTTCAATCAAAATACGTTTAATCATACGAATTTCATCTTGTTCGTACTTGCGTTTGATGTCGTTTATAAAACCAACTGCAGTGATATCGTTTTCAATGGCGTGGTAAAAATTTGCCAATCCCCTGAAAGTGGTCAATTTGGTAAGAATATAATCGCGCAGTTTATCAATCGGGTCGGTATTACGGTTGATAACAATTTCCAATTCGTGTCCTAAAATATCAACCTCTTTCATAATCACAGCCTGGAACAGATCTTCCTTACTTTCGAAGTAGTAATAAAGAGAACTTTTTCCTTTTCGTACAGCGTTGGCAATGTCGTCGAGCGTGGTTTTTTTAAAACCGTATTTGCTGAAAATTTCGCGGGCAATTTTTAAGATATTTTCTCTGTTAAGGTCTTTTTTATACCCGGTTTCATTTTTGGTTTGCATTTTTATTCCCTTTTTACTCCGTTTAACAGGTCACAAATATAACCATTTATTTTCCCTGCAAAATAATTTTGAACTTTTTACTTAAACAGACGAGAAAGAACTTACAAACAACAGAACTCGCTTAAACAGATGTAAAAGACAGAGCTCGTATTCGAAATAGTTTTATTTCTCCTTTGCAGCTATTTGAAAATCAAGTTGTTTTTTCTCTAAATTGGTTCGCCAGATTTTTACAGTTATCTCGTCGCCCAACTGGTAAGTTTTATGCGAGTGCCGCCCTACCAACGAATAATTTTTTTCATCGAAAATGTAGAAATCGTCATCCAGTTCACGAATTGGAATCATTCCTTCGATTTTATTTTCGAGTTCAACAAAAACTCCAAAATCGGTAACTCCTGAAATTACACCGGGGAATATTTTACCAATTTGATCCTGCATAAATTCAACCTGTTTGTATTTTATTGAAGCCCGCTCGGCATTGGCAGCCTTGGTTTCCATATCTGAGGAGTGTTTACACAAATCTTCATATTTCTGTTCGTTTGCCGATCTTCCTCCGGCAAGATATTTTTCGAGCAGCCGGTGTACCATCATATCGGGGTAGCGCCGGATTGGCGATGTAAAATGCGAATAATATTCAAAAGATAAACCATAATGCCCGATATTACGGGTGGAATAGGCCGCTTTTGCCATGGTTCGGATTGCAAGCGTTTCAACCAGATTTTGTTCTTTTTTGCCCCTCACATTGTTTAATAGATTGTTGAGCGATGAAGAAATTGCCCTCGAAGTGGTAAGTTGAATACCATATCCAAAGCGCTGTATAAAGGTATTAAATGTTGAGAGTTTGTCGGGGTCGGGTTTGTCGTGAATGCGATAGACAAAGGTTTTAGGTGTTTTGTTTTCTCCTGTTTTTCCTGCAAATTCGGCAACTCTTTTATTGGCAAGCAACATAAATTCTTCGATGAGTTTATTTGAATCTTTTGCTTCTTTAAAATATACAGAAAGTGGTTTTCCCTTGTCGTCGATTTCAAATTTAATTTCAACCCGTTCAAAGGCGATTGAACCGTTTTTAAATCGTTTTTCTCGGAGTTTATTTGCCAATTGGTTTAAAGTCAGCATCTCCGAGGAAAAATCACCTTCACCGGTCTCAATAACCTGCTGTGCTTCTTCATATGCAAAACGGCGGTTTGAATGGATCACCGTTTTACCAAACCATTCTTTTACCAAATCAGCATCTTCGGTTAATTCAAAAATAGCCGAGAAACAGAGTTTATCTTCGTTTGGACGAAGTGAGCAAACACCATTCGAAAGTCGCTCGGGCAACATTGGAACCACGCGGTCAACCAGGTAAACTGATGTCGCCCTACTTTGTGCTTCATCTTCGATAATGGTATTTGGTGTGACATAATGTGTTACATCGGCAATATGAACTCCTACTTCCCAGTTTCCGTTTTTTAATTTTTGCAGTGAAAGTGCATCATCAAAATCTTTCGCATCGTGCGGGTCGATTGTAAAAGTTACAATCCTGCGAACGTCGCGTCGTTTTTTAATTTCTTCATCGGGAATTTCAAGCGGAATTTTCTCCGCTGCACTGTCAACATTCACCGGGAATTTATGAGGCAGTTCGAACTCGGCAAGAATGGCGTGCATTTCGGTATCGTTATTCCCTGCATCACCCAAAACATCCTTAATTTCGCCTATCGGACTGCGGGCATTGACTGGCCATTCAATAATTTCAACAATGGCTTTTTGTCCGTTTTTTGCTCCTTTTAATTTTTCAAGCGGAATAAAAATGTCGAATCCAACTTTTCCGGAAGGAATTAAAAATGCAAAATTTCGCGAAATCTGAATTGTTCCCACAAAAACCGATTTGGCACGTTCAAGAATCTCAATAATTTCTCCCTCCAAATCGTGTTTTTTGCGACTTGCAAATAACCGGACACTTACTTTGTCACCAGCCATGGCATGGTTCAGGTTACGCGATGAAATCAGAACCGGTCTTTCAACTTCGTCGCTGTTGACATACGCAAAACC
>JBGSRA010000125.1:0-37515 GCA_041737765.1 Draconibacterium sp.
AACACTGTACCACAACATGTTATTGATTGAGCGATTTATTGACGTGTTC
Source organism: Draconibacterium sp. (assembly GCA_041737765.1). Taxonomy (GTDB): domain Bacteria; phylum Bacteroidota; class Bacteroidia; order Bacteroidales; family Prolixibacteraceae; genus Draconibacterium. The sequence goes on from JBGSRA010000125.1 coordinate 50, forward strand.
GCTGTAAATCCAAACAAACTAAAAAATCAAGATATTGTCAAAGAACTTATATATTACGGTACTATTGCCGCTTAAAACTTAACGGAGTATTGTTAGTACTATTATCTTTTATTTTAAAAGTTGCCCTTTTTCACAATTATGATAATTCAATAATTTTTATTGATATTTTATAATTTCACTAGTTTAAATTTATTTTTTAGCGAAGATATTAAGGGGTCATTCTGATTTATTCGAAACAACATTTTTATAAAAGAACTAATTGCCACAGTAATTCGAACTTTAATTGGATACAAGACAATTTTATCCGTTTTTCTATCAAATTCCAAATCATTGATAACAATTTTTGGATGAGAAAGGGGGAAACTTATTTTTTTTGTGCTTAATTCACAGAATCGTGTTGTCATTTCAATATTTGTAGAAACCCCACCATGTGTAGATTCTGCATCTATACCTATATTCCTAATTTGATTAAATGTTGGAACAATTGAGTACATACTATTTATTCTTTGGCTAAAAGTCATTTGATAGTCCCACGAACGTGGTTTTTGGCCAAGTGATATTCTTCGGTATTCATCACCAACATTTTTTAAATCTTGTTTGTACAATGATAAATTAGTATATTCGTACTTCAACCGATTTCGCAGGTAATTATCGTTGTATAATGATAAATGACTATCATAATACTTCAAAAACTTGTGTGACCAAGATGCCCAACCACATGGCATCATATGTTTCGAGAAAACATATGATGCGTTATTCGCTGGTTGATATGTCTTCAAATAATTTGTACCGCAGATTGTCAAAATCCTATTGTCGTCATAATATTTTAGTAGCATTTCTTCACAAAATCTGAAGAATGAAATTTCAGGCAAATTGTCATCTTCTAAAAAAATTGCAATTTTCTCTTGTGAAAAAACCCGCATTGCGCCCAGTCCTATCCTATCAAATACACCTTTGTTTTCAGTACTGTAATCACGAATTATTTCACATTTCCAATTAATATTTTCTTCAACTTTCATTCTACACGCTTCAACACGGATTGTTTCGGCTTCATTCCTACCTCCATCCGAAATCAGGTATATCTTTTTTGGTTTTACCTGAGATATTCGCTTTATTATCTCAACAGTTTTTTCCTCTCTTTTGAAAAAGAAAAGAACAACGGGAATTTCAAATTGCATAATTATGGTCTTTCGTTAATAAATATTCGGTTTCTGTGTTTACTTTGATGAAAAACAAACCTAATACAATTAATAAATAGAAAAGTGGTCTTGTAGTAATGTCTTGTGAAAATGATAATATGCAAATCGATATAAATAAAATAATTGCAAAAAAATTATTATCGATATAATGTAAAACGATTTTTCTACAAACAATAAACAGCAGCAAAAAGTATATCAGTCCAAAGGGTATTCCATAAATAACAAATACATTGGACATTCCATTTGCTAAGGCATGGGCAGAGGTGTATTTTTGAAAAAAATCTTCATTTGCTCCTACGCCTACTCCCAATACCGGATTATCAGAAATTATCCTTAAATGAACCAAGAATGCACCAAATCTATTCACATCGTCGAATGTTGCGGTTTCATATTGGAATTTAATCTTTTTTTGGATGAAATCCATTCTTGCAATATAGAATGAAAAGATCAAAAAGAGAGGTATATATAAATAACGATATTTTGATTTAGCTTCTATTAACAAAATACCCAAAATTATTAAAGCCATTGCAATTATTCCAGATGTGGAAAAAGTTGTCATATTAGTTATCGCGAAGATTATGTTTTTTTTGCATACAAATCTTTTCCCGATAAGGTAATTAAATACAAATGAAAGATTAATAAATAATGAAAACATTCCGGGCTCCCAAAATGGACCCGAATTTCTGTTTTGTCCGTTATTCTGAATCATGAAATTATGGACAATAATGTTTGTACCTCTGTTGAATTCGGTTACTTCTTTGTTTAAAGCTTTTGTATAGGGAGAAATTGTGTTGACAATAGCATTCTTTAATTGTTCATCAAATTGCACAGCATAAAAAACCAAACTTATTATACAAAATATATATATGATTCTTACATATATAGCAAAAAACCTGTCTCCCAGCAAAGAGGCAATTGCGTAATAAATAAAAAATTTTTGTAAAAGACCTAGTAAAGTTAGGTATGATACGCCAAATTTATAACATTGGAGTATATTTATTATTAATAATGGGATTATTAAAAACAGGAACTTCTTTAATATTTTCTTCTTTGCAATTAAAAACAAAATCAGTGAGTAGAAAAACAGAGGTATAAATAAATAAGATGCCCTGAAGAAATATTCAAACGCCGTTAACGCTATAATTGAAAATGTTAGTAGGTAAGCATTAAAATCTGATACTTCTTTCTTCCTGTTAACTTCCACATGATATTCATCTATTCCAAATTCCATACGCCTTGTTATTAATTATTCGATTGAATTGTATAGGTTCCCATATAGAATTAATGAAAGTCGATAGAATCATGGTAATTACGACTCCGTTGATACCAAATAACTTACCCATGTATATTGCAATTGGGACGTGTAAGATTGATTGAGCCAATGTTACATAAAATTGCATTCTTATTTTGCCAACTCCATTCATAAAACTTCTATAAACATTGCTTCGCATTAAACATGCGAAATAGAACAAGAGCAATGAAAGAAGTAAAAAATTTGGATTTAAAGTTCCTCTCAACCATATTTTATATAAAAAAGAAGATGTTATAACTAATAATATTCCACCCAATAGTGTTAAAACCCAAATCAAGTTTAATTTATTGGTACTGTTTTTCAACCAAGCAACATCACCTTTGAAATAAGCATCAGTTGACGCACTCCACAAAGGTGTTAAAATAGTCATAAAGAAGATATGTAAAACACTAATGTATTTATATGAAATGTTAAATTCAGTAACATCAGAGAGCCCACATGTATGCGCAATAATTATATTATTCGTTTGAAATAAAATTAAAGCAGTCATTTGAATAAGAAAAAATCTTACCCCAAGTGATAAAATGGAACGGACATGTTTTACTGAGAAATAACTCCATCTTGGGAATATTTCTTTATAACGTGTATTAAAGTAGTAAAAAAAAGCTACAGTTAAAGGAATTATTTGACACAGAGAAAGACATATACCCAATGTTACTAAATTTGGGGGAAATAATTTTGAAATAATATATACTCCTGAAAGTGAAAGCAGATTGCTAAGAAGATTGATTATTGCTACTTTAGCTGGTTCTTGGTCTGCCGTTAGTATGTTACTTACAATATTTACAAAAAACCTGAAGCTCAGAGTTGCGGCAATAAATATTGCCAGATATTTCAATTGTGGAGCCATGTCCAATGGAGCAGCCAATACTGTTGACCAATTAATAAAAAGGGCAACTGTTGAAAATAATATAAATATTATTATACTAATGCCTGTTAATGAAAAAAAAGTTGTACTGACATATAGTTTAATATCATGAAAATGCCCCTTAGCTTTTGCTTCCGCATACTTGTTACGTAGTCCATTTCCTAAACCAATGTCAAAAAATGAAAACCATGCTATTATTGTTGTTAACGTAATCCAAATTCCATATTCTTGAACACCAAGATAATTTAATACTATAGGAACTAATAGCATACTTGATGCTAAACTTAGCACCTGACATAAAATAAGTATAATTGTGTTTTTTTTATATTTTCTACTTCTTTCATTTCCACTTGAAAAAAAGTTTAATTTCATTCTTGCATTTTAATTTGTTAATTGACAAATGACTCAATTACTTAATGTTATTCCAATACCATTCACAGGCCTCTTCTAAGCCTTTTTTTACATCGTACAACGGTTGGTATCCAAGTATAGCTTTCCCTTTTTCGATACTTGCCAAAGAGTGCGGAACATCGCCCTCACGAATTGCTTTGTATTGGATTTGTAGATTGGCAATTTTAGGATCGAATTGAGAAAGATTATCTTTTAATAATTGCGCGAGTTCATTTAAAGAGGTACGCTGGCCATAAGCAACATTAAATACTTCGGAAAGTATTTTTTGCTGTGAGTTCTCGGTTTCATATTTATGTTCCTTGTTGAATTCAGCTTTTCTTTTTTTTAGAGTTTCAGTAGGAATATTGGCTGCAAGTTGGTTCGCCTGAATAACATTTTCTATATATGTAAAATCCCTGGAATAAGATCCGTCTCCGTTTATAGTTGGTGATTGATGATTCATGAACGCCTTTACCCACAATGGAATTACTGCAGCATACGCACCATTTGGATCCTGACGACGACCAAATACATTAAAGTAACGGAGTCCAATTGTTTCGATACCGTATATATCTGAAAAATTTTTAGCAAAAAGTTCATCCACATATTTTGTAATGGCGTATGGAGAGAGTGCGTTACCTATTATATGTTCAACTTTTGGCAATCCTGCATGGTCACCATAAGTTGAGGAACTGGCTGCATAAACAAAACGTTTTACTCCTGCTTCTTTAGCGGCAAAAAGCATTTTTACAAAGCCTCCAATGTTAACATCGGTGCTTGTAATAGGATCGGCAATGGAACGGGGCACACTTCCCAACGCTGCCTGATGCAGAACGTAATCGCAATCTTTCACTGTTTTTTGGCAATCCAAGTAGTTTCGTATGTCGCCTTCTATCAATGTGAAATTTGGATTTTTCAATGCCAGTTCCAGGTTTTCACGTTTGCCCGTGGAGAAATTGTCGAGACAAACTACCCGGTTGTTTTGTTCCAGCAATCGGTCAACTAGGTTGGAACCTATAAAACCGGCTCCCCCTGTTACCAGGATTTTAGAGTTTTGTATTATTTTCATGATTTTCTATTAAAAAGAGGAATTGTAGATTTTAACTTAAGGGTAATTCATTGTTTCCTATGCGATTGCGATGGTTATTTAACATCATACAAATCTTAAATGCGACATTGTTTTATAATTTATAAACCTTATCAGAACTTTCCGCAATCATATTCCGCATATCTACAATTAATTTTGCATGTTCCTTTATAAAATTTATATCAAATGTATCGTGGTTTGTTGTGAGTACTACACAATCAGCATTTTGTAAGGTTTGGGCAGATAACTCAACAGACCAGTATGCATTACCATCGTTTGTTTTAACGGTTGGAATATGTGGATCGTTGTAGGTTACAAGTCCACCTTTATGTGCTGTGATATCCATTATTTCGAGTGCAGGTGATTCTCTTTCGTCATCGATATTAGGTTTGTATGCCACTCCAAGAAATAGAATGTTGCTGCAATTTACCGCTTTTTTATGCCGGTTAAGCGCTGTGGCAATTTTAATATACATATAATGTGGCATCCGCATATTAATATGCCCGGCAGCATGAATCATACTAAGGTCGAAATCAAATCGTTTGGCAATGTGTTCCAGATAGAATGGATCCAACGGAATGCAATGTCCACCTATACCGGGACCAGGATAAAAAGCCTGGAATCCGAAAGGCTTTGTTTTGGCGGCATCAATAACTTCCCAAATGTTTATATCCATTTTACCCGCCAGTAAGGAAAGTTCATTTATTAGACTGATATTGATGAGCCGGTAAGTATTCTCCAGTATTTTTACCATTTCGGCTACACGCGGCGAACTTACGGGATAGATGTTGTCGATTGCCCTTTTGTAAATTGCGATCCCAATTTCCAGTCCCTCTGTTGTCATTGCACCCAATACTTTTGGCGTATTTTTGGTATGAAAGGTTTTGTTTCCGGGATCAACACGTTCAGGTGAATAAGCCAGCCAAAAATCATCGCCATGTTTTAAACCACTTTCGCGTTCAATAATGGGCAACATAAAATCTTCAGTGGTTGTAGGGTAGGTTGTACTTTCCAAACTGATAAATGTAGCGGGTTTCATGTTTTGTCCAATAGCTATACATGATGCTTCAATATAACTCATGTCGGGTTTTCGAAATTTATCGAGTGGAGTAGGGACACAGATGATTAATGCATCACATTCTTTCATCCGGGTGAAGTCTGTTGTGGCTTTCAGGGTTACTTTATCGACTACTTCACGTAAAACAGCATCACGAATGTCTTTGATGTAGTTTTCACCTGAATTGATTTTGTTTACTTTGACTACTGATTTATCGAAACCAATGACTTTTACGCCTGCCTCCGCAAAGTTAACAGCTAGAGGAAGACCTACATATCCTAAACCGATGATTCCGATAACTTCGGTGTTGTTCGAGATTTTTTTGAGGATTTGTTGTGTGTAGTTCATTCTATATGAATTTATGCTAAATAGTTTTAATTTGCGTAATTTGATTTAAACAGGATATTCATCCCATTTTGCTTTTATGGTCTGAATAAATTGTTTTCCGAAAATCCATCCGATACCAATTGCGCATCCAAGGAATGTCCAGATTATTAAAATCAAAGGGCGATTAGGTTTCGATTTTTCAATGGGAACAGTAACAGGTTTTACTATGGAGAAAACCGGGGTATCTTCCTTGACCTTGATTTGTGCCTGTTCATACTGTTGTGCCAATTGAGAATAAACTTCAAATGCCAGTTGGTAATCGCTTTGTAATCGTTCTTCTTCTGTACGTGCAACAGCGGAAGTTACATTTTTATTACGGTCGCGAAATGCAGCAAGATTTGCCTGTGCCTTTTCAAAATCTTTTCTTTTTTCGGCATATCTTTCCTCAATAAAGGTCAGTTGTGCATTGGCTTTTTTGATTTTAAACTCAGTAATGTATTTCTGTAGCAGACTTTGTGCCTTGTGTGCAACTTGTGCTGCTAGTTTAGGATCGTGTGCGGCTGCATTTAGCACCACATATCCCTCTTTATCGTTGGTTTCCAGAGTTACCCTTTCGGAAAGCATTTTTCGGATTGTTTCCTGATCATCCGTCAATGTTATTGGTGACGAGAACAGACTATCTCCGGAAACTGCGGGCTCTTCCTCGGGTTGTTTTGATTTCAAAGCGCCCAATATAACACCAGGCAGTCCGATTGTATATTTTTTCACCGCTGAGATTATATTTATGCCGGCATAATCTTCTGTATAATACTCATATATCGAAATAGGTTTGTCTACCCCTTTGACTTTGAACTGGGTTTCCATCAATTCGAGCTGAAAAGGAACACTTTGCACAATTTGTGGATAAATGTATGGTGAAAGTTCACTGGTTTCCATATCAATGTCAAGGTTAAAACCGGCCATGGCTGCAAGCGAAGAAAGTCCACCCAATTTGGATTTACTGCTTGAAAGTTGTGGAACCATGGTGGATGAAGCGGTAAACTCCTTCGGTGAGAAAAGTGCCACTAACAAACCAATAATCATAAAAAGGAATACTGTTTTGAAAATAAATTTTCGTTCGTCCCAAATGGTCTTTGCCAAAGCAATCAGATCAATTTCATCATCTTCAACCTTAGTTTTGTTTTTTATTTGTTCTGTCATGATATATTTTTCTGGAAATTTGTTTTTTGTTGAATAACCACCTCATCTTCGTCCAAATTGTAAGATTGATTTTTATTTTGTCAACGATACTACTGTCGCGATTGAAACAGCCAGAGATGCCAGAACGCTGGCAAAAGCAAGCCATCTGCCTGAATCACCAGCTTGTTTTTCAGGTTTTTGTGGAACGATAATCTGACTGCCGGGTTGTACGTCGGGATAATTTTTTATTATAAAACCTTTGGTTACCGCTGTTGTTCCATTGGCATATCGAACATAAGTTTTCTTTTTGTGGGCATCACTGTTAAAACCCCCTGAGCGGTCGATGTAATATTTAGCTGATTTCCCGGTTTCGAAGGTGACTGAAAACGGATTCTGAATACTACCTGTAATTTTTACTGTTTGCATAAATTCAGGAATCATTATACGATCACCGTTATTTAAAAAAAGGTCGGCCTCACTTCCGGGATGGGTGATAATCTGTTTCAGGTCAATGGCTACCTGTTCGGTTCCCAGTTCGTCAGTAAAACGTTGTAGGGTGGCTCCATTAATATAAGCCTGTGGAGTAACTCCCCCAGCCATTTTAACGAGATCAGAGATTCGTTGTTGTTTATTATTTACAGCATAAGCGCCAGCATAAGCGACTTCCCCGGTTATAAAAGCAGTTTTACCCTTTCTGAAGTTGGGTGCCTGCCGAACAGAAACCTGGTCGTAAGGTTTAAGTTGAAAGCTGGCATCATTATTCCCGATATTTAAATTCCTTGACATATTAACGATTATTATTCGACCAAGAGTATCAGAGAGATTGGCTGCTTGTTCGTAAGTAAGCCGGCGTGCTACTTCGATATATGTGCTATCAGCTCCTTCTGTAAAACCCCCGGCAAGAAAAATGGCATCTCCCAGGGTAAGATTGTTCGACCAGTTAAACTTTCCGGGATTAAGAACTTCACCGTTTATAATAAAATACGGTTGTTCCTTTAGCTCAAAATGCGATTTGATAAGTATCATATCTTCAGGAAAAAGCTCGATATTTGTTTTTCCTGTGATTACTTCCCCGAGATTAAAAGAAATAGCTGAAGTTGTTAAATCGGGGTTATAACGGGTAATAATTCCCCTGTTTAGAAAGGCATCTGGTAAAATACTGTCAGCTTTCATTATTAATTCATAAAGCGTTAATCCCTGATTCCATTCATATTCGCCAGGGCGGAAAACTGCACCTGAAATTGTTACACGATTTTCAAAAGTACTCAGTATTTGTTTATTTCTGATTTCATCGCCATTGATTAGTGGTGTGGAAGGAAGCTGGGGGAAAGCAACATCGCTTATCTGAAATCCAAGTTGTGTTTTGCGGTAGATTTGCGTTTTTGATTGGTAAGAATTTTCAGTGAATCCTCCGGCAAAACGAATCAGGTCGCTCAACATTTCACCCTCTTTCAATTCAAAAAGCCCATTTCTTTTAAATTCCCCGTTTACCTCGACCCGCTTTTCGGCAGCAGGAATAAAAATGATGTCATCGTCTTTTAAAATTATATTTTCAGATGGGTCAGCGTCGACAAGAAATTTATAAATGTCAATGGTTTTATATACCTTATCATTTCTAATTATTTTAATATTTCTGAATGAACCAATGCCGTTGGGTCCGCCAGAGAGATAAAGTCCATTAAAAACCGTTGCGGTAACGGGTAGAGTATAAGTTCCGGGAGTGCTAACTTCACCTAACAAATTAACCTGAATAGATCGCAATTGGCCCATGTTTACCTGTGCAAATGTTTGCGGATTACTACCTCCCATGTCAGAGTAAATTGAAGTAAGTCGTTGGATTATTTTGTTTTCGGCATCATGAAAGGTAGAACCTGCAATATAAACCGGTCCAATATCCGGAATCAGAATTTGTCCGTTGGTATTTACTGTGAGTTGGTAATTATTTTGTGAATTTCCCCAGATATTTATCAGAATTTGGTCGCCAATCCCAATTTCATAATTTTTTGGGGTTTGAATATTAATGCTTGGATTGAAAGTCAGGTTTTTATTATTGAACAGGTAAGCTCCAAATATCCGGCCACTTGCATCAAAACCTGATTGTCGTTTTGAATTATCTATTTCCTCCTCTTCTTCTTCATCTTTCTCTGATGCTTCTTGCATAGGATCGATTATTTCATTTTCAGGGGTTGCATTCCCATCCTGTAGTCGGTTTTCAAAATCCTGAATTTGCTGTTCGGTTGCCCCTTTTTGCCGCGCCAGGTTGGCAGCATCCTGTGTTGAAAGTCCTGCATCCTTAATTGCCTTTTGGGCTTTTTTAATATCGGATTGCGGTACGGCTTTTACATCCACAGATTTTACATCCTGAGTATAAGCTGTGAAGCTGCTAATCAAAATAGCACTCAGTAAAATGATGAAATTAAATTTGAATTGCATATGATTTGAATTTTAAATTATTACTTGTTAGCCTTTCACTGAGTCGGTTTATATCGAAAATTGCCTGATATTATGAATTTTATGGGAGAATAAAGTCTTTTACTTTCTGCATTTACAAACATATCTTTACCGGTAATACCCTTTAAACCACTTTACAAATTCCCCGATACCTTTTTGAATAGACGTGTTTGGTTCGTATCCAAAATCGTTTTTCAGGGCATTTACGTCGGCAAAAGTTTTATAAACATCACCTGGTTGCATTGGGAGAAATTCTTTTATTGCTTTTTTCCCTAAAGCAGTTTCCATGGTTTCAATAAAGTAGAGTAATTTAACCGGATTACCGTTCCCTATGTTGTAAATTGAGTAGGGTGTTCCTTGCACCTCGTTCCTTGTTCCTTGTTTCTGGTTAACGGGTGCAGATGATTCAATAATTCTAATTATACCTTCAACAATATCATCTACATAAGTAAAATCGCGCTCAAGGTTACCATTATTAAATACCTTAATTGGCTTGCCTTTTGTAATGGCGTTTGCAAACAAAATAGGGGCCATATCAGGTCGCCCCCAAGGACCATAAACTGTAAAAAACCGCAACCCAGTTGTACGAATATTAAATAAATGACTGTATGTGTAAGCCATCAACTCGTTGCTTTTTTTAGTGGCTGCATATAAACTAATTGGATTATCGACCGGGTCGGTTACTGAAAGCGGCATTTTGTCGCTGTTGCCATAAACACTTGATGAACTTGCATAAACCAGGTGTTGTATGTTGTTATGTCGGCAGGCTTCCAGAATATTCATAAAACCAACAATATTACTATTGATGTACGCATGTGGATTTTCCAAACTATATCGTACCCCAGCCTGGGCAGCAAGATTACACACAGCATCGAATTTTTCTGTTTCAAAAAGCCGGTTTATTTCATTTCGATCTTCAAGATTCATTCTAATAAATGAATAATCCGGATATTTTGAACTAAAATTTAAAGTATTCCATTGTAATGCATCTGTTGAAATTCCGGTTTCTGCAAGCCTGTCAAATTTTAATTGAACATCGTAATAATCATTAATATTATCAATACCCACAACGGTATTGCCCTGGTGGATTAGCTTTTGTGTAAGGTGAAAGCCTATAAAACCAGCAGAGCCTGTAACTAAAATTTTCATTGTACTGAAGAATTTATTGTATTTATTTTATTCTTGTTCCCGTTCCTGCTCCCAAATCAACAGTACCGGCTTATTTTTAAAATAATCGTTCATTTGGATTTCTGTGAGAATTAAGTATCGTATTTTTCGTTCCAAAATAGACTCAACTTTCGATACAAGTTGTTCAATATAACTCGTTTCGAGATTTTTTCCAACCAGTACCAAATCAATGATTTGAGAATCAATGCCACGGGCCAAATCACCGGTTATATAAGCTGTTTCAAGATTACCAATCAGATTAATTACCCGTTCAATTAGTTTGTCGATTCCAACAAAATTTTTAACAATGTTATTGATATCTTTATATAGCGGATGATTTGTATTTGCACTAAAATACTTTCGGTTACCCTTAACCTCAGCGCAGAGCAAATCTGCACTTTCAAGCCTGTTTAGCTCTACTCGTATTGCATTGGTCGATTCACCAAATTCTTGCTCAAGATTTCTTAAATAGCTTTTTGTATCGCTATTCAGAAAAAATTTGAGTAACAATTTAACTCTTGTTTTTGAAGTGATTATTGAACTGAGCATGTAGGTGAATAAATTTTCCGGAAATGGAATGAAATTAATTTGAGTTGGGGTATTTACTTAATATTATTGATTTTTATAAATCACAGCTTCGCCTTCTCAATTACATTACAGAATGCAAACGAAGGAGCTTTTTATTGTTATTTGAGTAACAAATGTACTCAATAATTAAAATCAAAACTAACATGAAAACCGTTTTTAATAAACGGATTTATTAACAGAACCTGAATCGTTGATTTCGTTGATGGAACTATTTCTAATACAGAGTAACTTAAAGAAAAAGTGGCAATATTAAATTTTGGGTTAACATTTGCGTGCCTTTTTAATTTTAAAGAGTTAATTCAATAATAGGAATTGTAATTAGCTGCAACAAATATTTAATACTTTAAATGATTATCGGGCAAATGGAAGGTGATCGTTTGAACCCGATTTGCCATTTTTATTTTTACCATTTTTACTGTTTTCAGTATTACCGTTTTTACTGATGGTATAAAAAATGCCAATTTTAAATTCAGCATACAAACCAATAGTTTTCATCCTTAAATTTTCTTTATTGTAATTATGCATCACATCCAAAAAATCATAATTAACCATGTTGAAATCAAAAGATGTAACCAGATAAAATTCGGGTGAGATATTTGTTTTAAATCCGGTTCCAACAATAAAAAGTGGTGTGGATAATTTAGTGTAGCCTTCGCTTCCTTTACCAAAAAGCAAATCATCACTTGAAGAATCAATATATTTAAATTGTGAATTGTAATTTAAATACCCAATACCAGTTCGAATAAATGGAATAAAAACCGATTTTGAATTAGCGGGTTTAAAGTAATAGCGAATAAATGCGTTTTGACCGAATAGTTTATTGTTGTACTCGGTTGGTTCAGTTATTTCTGCGGGAATTCCGGCCTGCAAACCTTCGGCTGAGAATTCTGAAATTGAACTGCTTCCATTTAGATTGGAGTACCCGATTTCTATTCCAATTTCCCATTTTGGCGATAAGTATTTCGATATTTCAAGTGCTGTTGCGAAGCCAACTTTATTATCAAATTCGTTTATCATTTCCGAGAAATCGGTTGGCATTTCACCCAAAAGCTTTGAACCACCAATTTTAGCGCCAATATTTACAATGCTTTGAGCAAATAATGGTTTGCTAAAAACATTACAGATTATAAAAAGTGAATAAGTAAAAACGATATATTTTAATAATGATTGATTCAATGGTAAATCGTTGTAATTATGATTGTCAAAAAAAACAATTTTTATTTAGAAACTTAACTCTGTTTTTAATTTTTTATTGCAAAATTTCCTCAAACAACTTCGAAAAATGGATTTATTTCTTCAGAACATATTGTTTTGGAGTTTTATTGAATTTCATTTTAAGGCTATATGTAAAACCTGGATTGGGAAATGCATTATCAAATACTGCTGAAAATTTTAACGATAATGTTCATTTTTGCATTAATGGAATACTAATGGCGTATGTTCAGGCTACCGAGAAAACGGGTGAAAATAAAGTGGAATTAGAGTCCGTTTATATGGAAAGTGGGAAACAGGTAATCAAAATAGGTTCTTGAGATAAACTCTGCTAAAGTCAAATAAATAAAAATAACCGATTAAGAAGAAGCAAAAAAGAATGTGAATTTCTCTTTTGATTTTTTCCTTTAAAATATTATCCACCTTTTATTTTTAGATAATTTTGAAAGTGAAACAAATTATACTCAAACTAGATTTTTTGAATAACTATGTTTTTAATTGTTTTGGTATTAAATTCGTAATATTATTTGTATTTACCCAATTCTTAACTGATTTAAAGATGAAAAAATTCTCACGTGAATTGTAAGGATTTAACAGTTGTTATGTCTTTTCTTCTATTAAAATAAGTTGAAAAAGTATTGGACATTTTGTCGAGTCATTCCAATTTTTAAAAGGAAAAAAGGTGAGAACACTTAGGACGGACGCTTTTGGATGTGATTGTTATTTACAAACCCTTTCATAAAACCAATCATTAAAAGTAGTGTTCTCACCTTTCTGCAAATACGATTTCAATTTACATGCCATTTTTTAAATATTATAGTATTCAATGACTTATGTGTAAAATCAAAATTTATGGTTTTTCAATTTGGGAAAACTTGTCCTGAAATTTATTTTAAAAGGAAAGAAATCAATGTTTCAATATGTGTCGAGAAAGCTCAATTCATTCAAAATATATAAAAAAGTAGAACTTATTTTGATTTTAATATTCTTTCCAGGAGAGGAGCATGGAGTAATAAAGCAATATTTATTACACAATCACCGTAGAAAGCAGCTCATGAAATCGCGTATCATAATTCTTAAATAAAAAAAATTTAAAAATTTGTTAGACGACAAAAAATTCTCAAGCCAAAATTATTTAAGATTCAACAAATCTCACTTTAATAAAAGGACCGTTTAATGTATCAAAATTGACTAAAAAGTGTATTACTAAAAGGTTATTAAAACCTATCTTTGAGTTAAAGTTTTGATATTATATTCTGACATTGAAGAAAATTGATCGTTTGAATAAATTATATAATCAACTCATTTTGCAAGGAAAATAATGCTTAAAAAGATTTTATTATCAGCAGGCTTTTTAATTTTGATATTGACATCAATACACGCACAAATTGTTGATTCAAAAATAGATGATATTAAATCTGCTTTGATTAATGGTGATTATGAATTAGGATTAAAAGAATGTGAAGCATTGCTTAAATCAGGCATCAGTAATACAATGCAACTGGCAACTGTATATGGATACGCGGGATTATCAAGTGAAGCATTGAAACACAAAACCGAAGCATTAAATTATTATAAAAAAGCCGTTGAATTGCAAATGCCGCAATTGGATGTTTATGATAAACTTATAAACCTGTCGAAAAAGGAAAAGAATGATTCAATATACGAATATGCATTATTGGAAAAATCCAGGGCATTTCCGGAATATACCGACGAGGTAAATAAGAGCCTTGCATATCTGTATATTAATAAAAATCAGTACGAAAAACTATTAAGTACTACCAATGAACTTTTAAGTCTGCATCCTGACGATACTAATTTCAACTATTTTAAAGGAGTAGCCTTGCAAAATTTAAATAAGGTTGAGGAAGGTAAAGTATTTTACGCTGAAGTGTTGAAATTAAATCCTGATCATTCGGGAGCTAATATGAGCCTGGGATTAATACTTTATAACGAAGGCAGTGAAATATTTTCACAAAAGAAAAAAAAGTACGAAGCCATTGCAAAACCTGACAGGGTTGACTATCATAACTATGAGACAGGAATAGAAAAAGGTAAAACATTGTACCGACAAGCATTGCCACATTTATTAAAAGCTTATGAAAGTGGTTCGTACCCTGACCTGAAACCATTACTCTTTAACTTGTACGTGCGCCTGGAGCAAAAAGATAAAGCAGAACCGTTCAGGTAAAACTCAGATTAATAAACTGTTGCAATAATTTTGATATATATCGCTACGAAATTTTTCAACCGTTCAACCTTAAAAAGAATGTTATTTGGAAAACGTTGAAAGACTGTTTCTGCATAAAATTATCATCAGCAAATACCTGTTTTCGTTAAAATTTTATGAAAAACTAAGATTGTGAAATTGTGACGCTTTTTGACTGATTTAAGATTCGTGAATTTTACCACTGAAACTATTTTAGCACCGTGGAAAATAAGTTTTGATAACTTTTAACTTTTGAAACTATTACTAACTAAATCAATGAAAAATGTAAAAGTTGAATCCTGGTTGAGAAAAAAACCGTCAATTAACCAATGGGGTAATTGTGGTGGTTATTTTCAGGGATTGTCAAAAGAAGGACGAATCAGATTTTTATTGTCAGAATTTACCCAACTTACTTGGGATCAAATGATTTTCCCATTCATAAAAAAAATAATTTCCATTGAACAGGTTGCAAATTCGCTACAGTTTTGCACACAAAATTACATGTATTATTGCAAGTCTGTCGCAATAACAAATGGATGTCAATCGCAAATTTTGCCCGGCGACAGGCGCTTTACATACGTTTTCACCTGTTCACTTTGTGGAGTGCAATGCCCACTCTTTAAATGTTTTTTATCGATATGCTTTTAAAATCAGCGTTTGCTATGAAAAAAATAGTTCGAAAACAGTTTAGAAAATATTGGTTGATAGAGACAATTCTATTGATTGGAATATTGTTGACCGTTTCATGTAAAGATGAATATTTATATGACAACAGCGAGCCGGAGTGGCTTGGATCAAGTATTTACGATTATTTGAAATCGAGCGAAAACTACACTTATTATATCCGGTTAATAGAAGAAGTGGAAGATTACAAGGAGGTTCTGGCAAAAACAGGTAGCAAAACTCTTTTCGTTGCCGATGATGCAGCTTTCGAAGAATTTTTTAAAAATAATACATGGAATGTATCAAAGTATGACAATCTGAGCCTGACACAGAAAAAGCTGATTATTAAATTCTCGATGATCGACAATGCATACCTCATCGAAACTTTGTCAAACTATTACAACGGTACATTGCAGGAAGGAACTGCAATGAGGCGCTCAACAGCCATTTCGGTAATTGATACGATTCCATTCGAATCAGGAGATAAGCTTCCACAGGGTCCATTGTGGAACTGGTATCACAACAAGGGTATGTATTTGTTAAAAGATGCCACATCGTGGCCAATGGTACATTTTCTGGAGGGATCGTTGGAAAATGCAGGTATTAACGATGCCGATTTTAGCCTGATAACGGGTGTTGAACGAACCACAAACGATGCCCACATTTTCAGTATAAAAGTCAAAGAAAGGGATATTACATGTAAGAACGGATACATACATGTGCTGGAGAAAGTACTAATACCACCGGTAAATGTAGCCGAATATTTGAAAACCAATTCCAATTCGCATATATTCTCAGATTTGCTGGATCGTTTTAGTGCACCTTATTACAATTCCACGCAAACAAGTGCATACAACAAAATTCACATTGAAAATCAAGTCGATTCAATTTTCGAGAAAATTTATTTTTCTGAATTCCAGGGACAAACCCGTTATCCCAATGGAAGTCAAATCAGGACTGAACTTCTGTTGCCTTTCAATCCGGGAAGAAACGAATATGTTTCATCTGCAGCCGGTAGCTCGATGCAATCGGATATGGCGGCAATTTTCGCCCCCACAAATGAGGCTATGACAAGCTATTTTGAATCGGGGTCGGGAGTAATACTGAAGAATCGATTTGGCAGTTGGGAGAACACACCCGATTACATTATCATGAAACTGCTGAAACGACATCTTCGGGAATCGTTTCTTGAAACCGTACCAGGCCGATTCGAAAAGTTGGTGGATGGTAATAATTCTCCTATTCCGATTGAACCGGAAGACATTGCAAGTTCGTATGTTGGATTAAACGGAGTGGTTTACAACACGAACAAAGTATATCCGCCTGACGACTATATTTCTGTGTATGCCCCGGTATTGTTAAGCGAAGAAACCAAAGTATTCAACTGGGCAGTGACACAAAACGAGTTTGACCTTTACCTGAACGCATTAAAAAGCACATATAGTTTTTTTGTACCAACCGATGAATATTTCAAGAATTATATCGATCCGGTTGCCTATGCAAAAGATGTAAAAGGTGTCATGAAGTACTGGTATAATGCGAAAACCTCTACGGTTAATGCAACTGTTTATGACTACGATCCGCTGACCGGCGTGGTAGGCGACTCAGTAAATACAATAACCAGTTCCGATTTTATAACAAAACGTTTGCTTGATTTGCTGGATACACACGTAGTTGTTGGTAATGTGGAATCAGGAGCCAAATACTATTTCACCAAAAACGGAAATATATTGCTGGTTGAAGGAACAGGAGCCGGACTGAAAGTGCAGGCGGGATTCGACATAAAATCGGGTACGAAAATAAATGTTGTGAATAATGGTGTTTACAGGCAGCAAAATGGCACAACCTATTTTATCGATAAACCAATCCAGACACCTTTGCAGTCGGTGTACAAAATACTAAGTGAAACGCCTGAATTTAGTGAGTTTTTTGCTTTGCTCAACGGATTTCCGACTTCAAAAGAAATTTTTGTGAAGAAGACAAATTATTACGGTATCGATTTCAATATCAAATTCTTCAACACTTTTAACTATACAGTGTATGTTCCTACTAACGAAGCAATCCAAAAAGCTGTTAACGATGGCGTTATTATGAACTGGGAACAGATAAACGGAATTACAGACAATTTGCAAAAAACTGTTGCAATGGAAAAACTGGAGCGTTTTCTCCGTTACCATTTTCAGGATAATTCTTTATTTATTGATGGTGAAACTTATCATAGGCTGTATCAAACGGCAACAATTAAACAAAACGAATTGGAAACACAATTCAGAACCTATAAAGACAAATATTACAGGCTGGGGATAACAAGCGAAGGTAACAACATAAAACTGGATACTGAGAATTGGGGTTCGGCCAACCTGATCAAAAGCAATGGATTGTTCAACATTCTGACACGTGATTACATTTTCAGCGGTAATCCTCAGGCATACCGCGAAATTGATGGTACAGGTGCCGGTGCTGATTTTTCGAATTCATCCATTGTTACTTCTTCAACAGCGGTTATCCACCAGATTGATAATGTTTTGAGGTTTGAATAATATGACAACAGATATGAAATTTAAAATTGTTGGAACAATTCTGTTTTTTTATTTACTCGTCCCCTCTGTTTCGTTGGGGCAGAGTTCCGAAACTCAACGGGTGGTAAGGGGAACGGTTAGTTCGGCAACCGATGGTGAAACTCTTGTGGGAGCCACTGTTATTGAAGCTGACGATAAAAAAAGAATTGTCAGTGCAACCGTCACCGATATCAATGGACAATATGTTCTGAAAATTAAAAACCCGGAGAATAACATTGCATACAGCTTTGTGGGATATATTACCAAGGGCCAGAAGATTGGAGAACAAACTGTGATAAATGTAGCACTTAAGGAAGATTTGCAGGTAATCGAAGATGTTGTAATAACAGCCCAAAAAAAGGTTTCGGACGGAACTTTCGAAATTCCGCAGAGAGAGATTACAACTGCAGTACAAACACTTAGTTCAAAAGCATTCGAAGGTGTGCAGGTGACCTCGATAGATGAAGCGATGCAGGGTCGTATTGCCGGTTTGGACATTGTTTCAAACTCGGGTGACCTGGGTTCAGGCGCGACAATGAAGATCAGGGGAACCACTTCGATAAATGCAAATACACAGCCATTAATTGTTGTAAACGGTATTCCTTATGAAATTGCAGTAGATCCATCTTTTGATTTCGCAGCCGCAAACCAGGAACAATATGCCAACATGTTAAGTATTAACCCCGACGACATTGAAGAAATTACAGTGTTAAAAGATGCAGCTTCAACCGCAGTGTGGGGATCAAAAGGAGCCAACGGAGTTTTGGTTATCAAAACTAAAAAAGGAGCTCAGGGGCCAACCCGGGTTCAGTATTCGTATCGTTTTACAGCTGCAAAACAACCAAAAGGACTGAACATGCTGAACGGTGACGATTACACAATGATGGTCAAACAGGCATATTTTAATCCACAGCAGGATGAAGATGCTGCAAATGTCCGCGAATTTCTGTACGATCCGACATTCTCGGAATACGAGAATTTTAACAACAACACCGAATGGGTAGATGAAGTGACCCAGGTTGGTATTAAACACGACCACTATCTGAATGTTTCAGGCGGTGGCGAACGGGCAAGATACAGGGTGTCAAGTGGATTTCTTACTCAAACAGGAATCGTATTAGGGCAAAAAATGAACAGGATTACCTCAACGGCATACCTTGATTATTCTGTTTCTGACAGGATTAAGTTTATTTCTGAATTATCATTCTTTTATACTGATAATGATAGAAATTATGACAACATTTTAGGAATAGCTTATGCAAAAATGCCCAATGCAAGTGTTTATCAGCAGGATTCAAATGGAAACAACACTGATGTTTATTACAATATCTCACGTTCATCCAGTCTGCATGGATCTCAGCGAGATTTGAGAAATCCGGTAGCGTTGGCCAAACTGGCCACCAATAATCTTAAAAACTACCGTATTCGACCAATTTTCAGGTTACAATACGACTTGCTGGATCCTGAAATTCAATCCCTCAGGTATAACCTTGATGTTTCATTCGATGTGAACAACGATAAAGTGAGCAGATTTCTTCCTGCCGAAGTTTCCAATGCACCATGGAACGACGGAGCCATTAACAGTGCCGATAGTTATGATTCTGAGAGTATAACTGTATTAGCCGAAAACAGTATTAACTGGCAGCCTAAAATTTACAATCCCGACCATTTTCTGCAAGTTCAGGGTGCATTTCAGATAATAACAGGAAACAGCGCTTCACAGGGTATGGGCGTTACAAATCTTCCAACCGGCGATATTGTTGATGCTTCTGCATATGGATATCCGACAGGTATTTCCTCCAGCCGGTATGCCTTCCGATCCAATGCTCTTACATTCAGGGGGCACTATTCCTTTAAAAACAAGTACATTCTGGGAGCTACATTTCGCAGGGATGGGAGTACAAAATTTGGCGAAAAATACAAATACGGGAATTTTCCGGGAATTTCTGCAAAATGGATCATTACGGACGAATCATTTATGCAATCTTCCAAAAAATGGCTGAGCACACTTGCCATTCGTCCGAGTTGGGGTATCACCGGCAACCAGCCAACCGAAGAATACCTGCACTATAGCCGGTACTCACCTTACGGAAGTTACATCGATATGCCGGCAACACGCCCGACAACCCTGCGTTTGTCCGACCTGAGGTGGGAAAAATCGACGTCATTTAACTTAGGTTTCGACCTTGGATTTTTTGACGATCGATTTGTATTTGATCTCAACCTATACAACAAACATACTGAAGACCTCCTGTTCAGCGACCTGCAGGTTCCCAGTTCATCAGGTTTCTCAACTGTTCCTGTGCAAAATGTCGGAACCATGGACAATAATGGTTGGGAATTATATTTTTACACCAACAGGGCCATCCACGCAAAGGATTTTACTGTCGATTTCAACTTCAACTTATCTAACTATATTAACACAATCGTTGAATTGAGAGACGATATTCTTGCCAATTACAATGCCGATTATGATTATACAAACGGCACTTACTTGTCTCGTCTTCAGGAAGGTAACTCATTTGGATCTATTTATGGTTTTCGGTACAAAGGTGTTTACCAATACAACGAATACATTCCTGAAGTTCAGGAAAATGCTCCGGTGGCCAGGGATGAGAATGGATACGTATTTACAGATGAAGAAGGAAATCCATTGCCGATGTATTTTGCCTATGGCCGAAGCAATGACTATCAGTTCAGAGGTGGTGATGCCATTTATGAAGACATTAACAAAGATGGTAATATTGATGAACTTGACATTGTGTATCTGGGCAACTCGAATCCTAAAGTGAATGGTGGCTTTGGCTCAACTCTCAGGTATAAAAACTTTTCTGTAACAGCGTTTTTCAATTTCCGTTACGGGAACAAAATCGTTAACATGGCCCGGATGAATGCCGAAAACATGTATTACCTCAACAATCAAAGTGTTTCGGTAAACTGGCGCTGGAGAAAAGACGGCGACGTAACCGAAATGCCACGTGCACTGTACAATTATGGTTACAACTGGCTGGGCAGTGACCGTTATGTGGAAGACGGCTCGTTTTTGCGAATGAAATACCTGACATTCAACTATACCATTCCAAAAGCGAAACTGGATAAATACAAGTTGCAACAGGTGAGTTTTTACCTCACTATTAACAATTTGTGGGTATTAACAAAATATACAGGAGTAGATCCTGAAGTTGGTTATGGATCGTTTGGTGTAAGTACAGATAATTCTCCTACTCCACGTTCGAAAGATGCAACTTTAGGAGTTTCTGTGACCTTTTAAATAATTGAAGATGAAGAAACTAATTTACATATTATCGATAGCAGGCTTGTTAATTGTAACGCCGGGATGCAACGGCTGGCTCGACATAAAGCCTGAGAGTGAAATCGTGCTTGATGATTTCTGGCAGAACGAAAGTCAGGTGAACCAGGTGCTGGCTGCGTGTTACCGTTCAATAACTGAAGTTGGTGTTATGAGCAGGATGTTGGTTTGGGGTGAACTGAGATCGGACAATGTAACCTATGGAAGAAATATGCCTACCGACATGTATAAAATGCTCAATGTTGATATTTCATCCGACAACGGGTATTGCAGGTGGGGAGACTTTTACACTGTAATAAATAATTGTAACAGTTTTTTACATTATGCTCCGGGAGTCGTTGAACTGGATGCCAACTTCACCGAATCGAAGCTCCACGCAATGGAAGCAGAGGTACTTACTCTACGCGCGCTGATGTATTTTTATCTGGTACGTACATTTGAGAAAGTTCCGTGGGTTGACGAACCAAGTATCGACGATGCACAGGATTACAACATTCCCCAATCATCCGAAGATATCATCCTCGACCAACTTGTGATCGATTTGCAAACCGCTTTAAAATATTCGCGTAACAACTATGAAACCAATGTTTACACCAAAGGCAGAATCACAACCGATGCAGTTAGAGCGCTACTCGCCGACATTTACCTGTGGATGGAAGAATATAGCAAATGCATTGAAATTTGCGATCAGATACTGAATGGTACGGATTCTGAATTGGAACTGGGTGAAAATGTAATTTCAAGGGTTTTTTATCAGGGTAATTCGAAAGAGAGCATTTTTGAATTGCAGTTTGACGATGATTTAATGTTCAACTGGATTGTTCGTGACTACTTCGGTGCTTATGGTAACGAAGCGGGGCAGTGGAGTTTCCCAGGTGTTCTGGTAACCGGCAAATTCAGCCCATTCAACTACAATGCAGGCAACGGTAAAGAGAGCAGCGAAGACCTGCGAGAAAAAGATTTTCTTCGCCAGGAACCCGGAGGTGATCGTTACTATGTATTTAAATATGCCGGCGCCCAAAGGCAGGAAAATGCTACTACAGAAGTGAGCACCTATTATTACCGGAATGCAACAGCCAACTGGATTGTTTACCGTCTTTCAGAAATTTATCTCATGAAAGCCGAAGCACTGATCCAACTCGAGGCCAACACCACAGAGGCTGTTGACCTGATCAATACGGTTTACATGAGATCAAATATTGAAGAAGATGAACAAGGTTTGTTAGCAGAGAATTACACTTCAAAACTCAAACTCGATGAATTGTTAATGAGAGAACGTCAGCGCGAATTGATGTTCGAAGGGAAACGGTGGTTCGACCTGATGCGTTTGTCGCGAAGAGTGGATTCGCCAGCGCCGCTGCTGAGCTATGTATCAAAAAAATCCACTGGAGGGGCCTCCAGTCAATCAACAAAAATGGCGGTTATGGATGCATTGTATTTACCGGTACATACCGATGAACTAAAGGCAAACTCCGCACTGTTGCAAAATGAATTTTATAAGGTTACCGGTGAAGAATCGGGTAATTAGTAAAAATTTGAACATGAAAATCTATAGAATGAATATGTCAGACTTCAACAATATGCTAGCTAAAATAAGTTGCAAAGGAAAAGGAATAATGTTGTCAATAATTCTTTTAACGACAATATTGTTCATGTTGCCTGCCTGTGACAGTGACAATATTGGCGACAATTTCTACACTTTCACCGGAGAAACAGTTGGTCAGTATATAAAAAACCGACCTGAAACATACTCCGAATTCGCACATGTTCTTGATACCACAGGAGTGATGGGATTACTGAATGCTTACGGTGATTATACCTGTTTCCTTCCCAATAATGAGGCAATGAAAAGATATTACCAGAGCAAAGGCAAAAACTCTATGAATGATTTTTCACTTGAAGCACTTAAGAAACTCGCTTATGATCATATTATCAAAGACTTTTCAATAACCACCGAGGATTTTGTTGAAGGTTTTTTACCAAAACAAACCATGAGCGGCCGTTATATGGATATTGGAATTTCTTCTGATGAAACGGGTCTTGTTTATTCAATAAATACTGCTTCGAAAATTATTGAAAATGATATTGAGGCTCATAATGGTGTAGTACATACAATCACCGAAGTAGTGTCTCCTTCAGAGAATACATTGGTTGAAGCCATATCCAATGATAAAAAATTTACACTCTTTTTAGAAGTATTGCAGGCAACCGGTCTCGACCAGAATCTGAGTCTGATAAAAGACGAAAGTTATGTACCTGATCCGGAATATGTGGCAATGGAAAACTCAAATACCATCTATAACTATGCAAAAGTCCGCATACCACGGGAAAGAAAATATGGTTTTACTGCTTTAATCGAAAGCAATGAAACCTATGTTGCAAATGGCATCAATAATTTTAATGATCTGAAAGCTTACGCAAAACAGGTATATGATAAAATGTATCCCGAAGATGCATCGATTACTGATGTTACCAATAGAAAAAACAGTCTGAACCGGTTTGTTGCTTATCACCTGCTCAACAAAAAGCTTCCCATGAGGCTCCTCATTGAAAAATATGACAATACAGGAATGAATTACGAATCAACAGGCGAAACTCACTCCGTAAAGGTTGTTGATATGTTCGAATACAATGAAACCTTGTGTCCGAATACTTTAATTGAGTTTCGCACGCTGCGTAATACCAATGAATACAGCATCATCAATATGATTCCCGAATCAGGTAAGGCAATCCGCCTGACTGCCAATTTCGACAATGATGCGTTGAACGGGGTTTATCACGAAATTGATAATATTTTGGTTTATAATGCTGATGTAGAACGAATGATTTCTACAAAGCGCATCAGAATGGATGTTTCAAGTTTCTTTCCCGAGTTTGCCAATAATAATATTCGTACAGGAAATTCTCATATAGGTGGTGGTTTATATTCTGAACGGTGGCATATTCCCAATGGATATGCTGACCGGATTACAGCCTCTGCAACAACCGATGTTCATTATTTTAATGCTGATGACAGGTTTATGGATTATCAGGGCGACGAATTGTTTTTAGTTGGTTTGTACGATTTTGAAATAACCACTGTTCCCATTCCACCGGGTACCTACGAAGTACGTTTTGGTTATCAGCCAACCGGTAATCGAGGTGTAGCCCAGTTATACTGGGATGGAATACCAACCGGAATACCACTCGATTTAAGAACTTTAGCCAACGATCCGGATATAGGTTATCAATATCCTGGCACCGATGCACGTGACCCGGAAGGTTTCGAAAATGATAAGGCTATGCGCAACCGGGGTTACATGAAAGGCCCCGCCAGTTATACTGTTGTTGCTGAATGGTGGTACACCGGAGCCAGTGCCCGAATGAGTGAAGATGTACTTCGACGGATTTTGGGTATATATACCTTTAATGAATACAGTACGCATACCTTTTCGGTGAAAGCTGTGAAATCGGGTGAATTTATGTTCGACTATCTGGAATTTGTTCCGCTTGAGGTATTGGAATACGAGGACATTTATTAAGTAAGAAATGCAATTTAAAATGAGATACAAATATTTAAAGGGCCTTGTTCCCCTTTCGGCTTTGATAGTTGTGTTGCTGGCTGCGGCCTGTACAAAAGAATGGGACAATCATTACGATGAAGGTTCTTTTGATCTTCCCGACAAAACTGTGACCGAATATATAAATGGAAAGCCTGATCTGAGTACCTTTTCCAATATGCTGAAAATAACCGGTTACGACAGTATTCTGAACGCTTCGCAGTCGTACACGGTATGGGCACCAAAAAACAATGCATTGACTGGACTGAATATTTCTGATACCGAATTGGTGAGAAAAACAGTACAGAACCACATAACCCGCAGCAGAATTACCACTTCCGGAATCGATAAATCATTCATAAGGATGTTGAACAGTAAATATGTAAGTTTTGACAAATACCAATCGGGATACACATTCGGAGAAAACAATCTCACCGAAATCAATCAGCCAGCAAAAAACGGTTTGATTCATGTAATCGACGGCTATGCACCTTATGTATATAACCTTTGGGAATACTTGGGCGCGACTGATGGTTTAGACTCTTTGCGCAACTATATTTATGGCCAGTCAAAGCAGGTTTTTGATGCGGCTAACAGTATCGAGATAGGTGCCAATGAAAATGGGCAGGTAATTTACGACAGTGTGTTTGTAATCTGGAATCCGGTTTTGGAACAACTCGGATCTATTGATGTTGAAGACAGCATTTACACTGCTATTATGCCCGACAACAATGCCTGGAATGAAGCCTACTCGGAAATAGAGGGCTATTATAATTTCCCAAACGATGCCGGAAGTAAAGAACGTCAAAGAAACATGACCCGCTTTACTATTATTCAGGATATGCTTTACCGCGGTCGTATCAGCGAGCCTGAAAAACTCGACTCGGTTACATCCACATACGGTAACGTTTTCTACAATCCCGATGAAATGTTTAAAGGCCTTGATTACGAAGCACTCAGTAACGGGCATGCTTATGTTACCGATAAAATGCCATTCGCTGATACTTCTTCTTTTTTTAAGGAAATCAGGGTTGAAGCAGAACAAACAAATGGCCGATCCAATACGGGGAGCAATATTTTTATTCGATCCAGCTACGGAACTGAGTTTACTGCATCCGACAACTATTATATTCTGGTCGATCCTACATCCACTGAACCGGCCGTTGAATTTTCGATTCCAAATACACTTTCAGCGAAATACAACATTTACTGTGTATTCGTTCCTGCCAAAATAGTGGGGTCCAATAATCTAACACCAACAAAGGCAAAGTTTCAGCTTACTTACATCAGAAGAGCGAGTGGCAGTACATTTATCAAACGGGTTACTCCCGAGAATAATGTAACTAATACTGAAGGGTTCACCAAAATGTTTGTTGATCAATTCGATTTTGAATATGCCAACATAATTGATGTAGAAAACAACAGAATAGCTGTAAAACTGGAAGTTAGCAGCGCTGTGACATCGCAGGAAGAACAATCGGGTGAATTCAGCCGGACAATGCGTATCGATTGTATCATTTTAGAGCCTGTTCTTGAATAGGTTCAAAAAATAGTAAAGATGAAAATGAACAGAGATATCAAATCAAAAAATACAATGAGGAATCATTTCTTACGAAAATTCCTGCCTTCGATCTTTATAGCCGGGATTTTGATGGTCAGTAACATGGCGTATGGACAAACCGAAACAATAGCAGTAGTTGATTCGATAGGTTCCGATACTGCAACTTTTACAGATACATCGGAATTCATTATAAAAGGTGTTGTTCGGGATGCAATAACACAGCAACCAATTGTTGCTGCGCAGGTTCGTTCACAAAGCCACAAAACCGCAGCCACAACTGATGAACAGGGAAATTTCGAAATCAAAATCAGTTCTCCCAGCGAAGTGTTGATCATTGTCGCTTTCGACTATAACTTAAGCGAAGTACCGGTTCGGGGAAGAAAAAGCCTAGATATCAAAATTTATTCAGAGGTGTACAGGGATCAGTACAAAGAAATTGAAGGCCTTGCCGGTCCGGTGCGTTCAACAACTACTGTTAATTCTATCAAGGGTACGCGCGAAATTGGTTATCCCACATTTCTTTCGGTTGACGATGCCATCCAGTCAAAAATTGGCGGCGATGTTCGCTCAATAAACCGTTCTGGAAATATCGGTTCGGGTGCATCCATGTTTATTCGTGGATTAAACTCAGTGAACATGTATGCACAACCACTTTTTATTGTTGACGGAGTGATATGGAATAACAATTCCGATATGAATTCTGTTCACGACGGTTTTTACAACAATCCGCTGGACGATATCGATTTGAGCGACATTGAGAGTGTAACAGTCATCAAAGACGGTACATCCATTTACGGTTCAAAAGGTGGTAACGGAGTAATCGTTATCAAAACCAAACGGGGAGAGGACATGGCCACAAAAATCGTTTTTAATGCATTTGGCGGACTAACAGAAAAAGCTTCTTCTTTGCCGATGATGGATGGCGATCAGTCTCGTGTTTATACCACCGATCTGTTGGGATCGACCAGTCTGACTTCTGAGCAGATTGACGAAATGCCATATTTGAATGATGATCCAAATTCGATTACCTATAAAAAGTACCACAACAATACCAACTGGGACGATGAGGTTTATCAGAATGGCTTCACACACAGCTATAATATTGGTGTTAACGGTGGTGACGATAAAGCGCTGTACTACTTTTCGCTGGGTTATACCGGAAACAAGGGCATTGTACAAATAACCGATTTGCAACGCCTGAATTCCAGAACCAATGCCGACTTCTTTCTTTCTGAGAACATTAAACTTGGGATGAATATAGGTTACACCAGCATCGACCGCACATTGCTCGATGACGGAATCAATCCATACACCTCACCCACACTCCTGGCCATGGAAAAAGCTCCTTTCCTGAGTCCCTATACTTACACTCCTACAGGAACTTTGACCACTGACCTGGAAGACGCCGACGAATTCAATGTGGGCAACCCGACCGCTATCATCGTTAACTCGTTGAATACAAACAAACATTACCGGCTTTCTATTGGTATAAAACCCGAATTCAAGCTCTCTCCTGAATTTACACTTAGTTCACAGTTCGATTACGCCATCGACAAGTTTAAAGAAACCTATTACAGCCCAATGGTTGGTGTTGTCAATCGTGAGCTCCCCGGTGTGGGAGTATCGGAAAATGTTTTCAAAAGCCAGATAATGAGGAACACGGGAATATTTGATGATACACAATTAAGGTTTAATAAACAAGTTAAGGAAGTTCACGACATAAAAGCGATTGCCGGCTTTCGTTACATATCCAATTATCTGGAAGTTGATTACGGAGAAGGTCACAACTCAGGATCCGACCAGAAAAGGAACCTGCTGAACCAGCTCATCAGAAGTACCGACGGTGTAAACGACCGCGTAAAATCAATATCGAATTATTTAATGGTTGATTATAGTTTCGACAACCGTTATTTGCTGTCAGCAGCAGTTTCGGCTGACGCCTCCTCCCGTTTTGGGAGCGAAACCCAGGGAGGTTTCCGGTTGTTTGGCCGCAGTTGGGCTGTTTTTCCATCGATCAATGCTGGATGGCTGATCTCTTCTGAAACCTTCATGGCTGATGTGAAAGCCATCAACTGGCTGAAATTGCGCGCAGGTTATGGTTTATCAGGTAACGACGATATTGAACCTTATGCATGGAGTGCTTATTTCGAATCAACACGATATATGGACCGGGCAAATGGGTTGTTCCTGGCAAATATTGGAAATAACGAAATACAGTGGGAAACCACCGCCAAAGCGAGTCTTGGATTAGACGCTATTCTTTTTAACAACCGATTGTCAGTTACGGCTGATCTTTATAACAATAAAACCAAAGACCTGTTATTTCTGAAATCATTGCCTGAAGTGATAGGTAACGGTTACTACTGGGGCAACGGTGGCGAAATGTCGAACAAAGGTTTCGAGGTGTCGGCCAATCTGAAATTGGTTAATCTCGCGGGAATAAAATGGGAAGTCGGAGGTAATATCGGACATTATAAAAATAAAATCGAATCATTGCCTGACGAAGGTGAATACATTACCTCAATGTACGGAGCGGACATACTCACTTCGGTTGGAAATCCGGCAGGTGTATTTTACGGTTTCAAAACCCTTGGCGTTTTTACTGGAGAAGAGGCCGCCGCCAATGCGAACCTGAGAATTATCGACGAAAACGGTGCTTCTCAATATTTCAAAGCCGGCGACATTCATTTCGAGGATTTAAACCCTGATGGTATTATTGATAATAATGACCGCCAGGTGATTGGTAATCCGAATCCGGAGTTTTTTGGTTCATTCAACAGCAAATTCAATGTTGGAAATTTTACATTGGATATGCTTTTCACCTATTCATACGGAAACGATGTTTACAACGCACTGCGCGCGAACCTGGAATCGGGTAGTGTGCTGACAAACCAAACCACGGCCATGCTGAACCGCTGGTATTACGAAGGACAGGAAACCATGCAGCCCAAAGTAACCTACATGGACCCGATGGGTAATTCACGTTTCTCTGACCGATGGATTGAAGACGGATCTTACCTGCGTTTTAAAACTTTGTCGCTGGGCTATAATATTCCTTTAAAAGGTACAGTGATAGAGGGTCTTAATGTTTGGGTATCGGCCAACAATCTGTTTACGATTACGAATTATTTAGGACGCGATCCGGAAGTATCGGTGAAAAACGACGTTCTGTTCCAGGGAATTGATGCTGGTTTGCTGCCACTCACCAGAAGTTATTTTATAGGAATTAAAATGAACCTGTAACCAGTTTAGAAGATTTTGTTTAAATGAAATGGAATCAGGAACCGTATTAATGCAAAAAAAGATGAAGAAATTAAATCAAATATTATTCGGACTAATTATTCTGTCAGTAATTGCTGCCAGTTGCGACTCAATGCTCGATGTCAATTCCGAACGTAACATGTTTCCCGAAAATCATCAGATTGATTCACCAAACGACTCGATTTATACGATGATTGGCATTTTCACCCAACTGCAAAAACTGGCTGATCGCTATGTGGTGCTGGGTGAACTCAGGGCTGACCTGATGGACATTACTGAAAATGCTGGCCTCGAACTGCGCGAGATAAGCAACCTCGAAATATCGGCTGATAATCCGTACAATGTAATCGAAGATTATTACTCGGTGATTAACCATTGTAATTATCTCATTAACAACATCGACACTGCTTTAATTTCCGGTGGACAAAAATCGCTTTATAAAGAATACGCAGCAGCCAAGGCAATCAGGGCCTGGACATACATGCAGATCGCATTAAATTATGGAACAGCCAAATATTACCAGGAACCTCTTTTAACTGTGCAAGCTGCTCAAAAACAGTTTCCTGAGTATTCGGTACAAGAACTGGTACCTGTTTTGATTCAGGATCTTGAACCCGTGAAAAATGCGGAAACACCCGGCAGAATCTCGCTCGGAGTTGACATATCAAGCGAAAAGCTATTCTTCCCCATTCCATTTTTACTGGGAGAACTCTATATGTGGAACAACCAATTCGAAAATGCAGCCCGTGAATTTTATACTTTGATTGAAGACAATCGTTATGTAATCGACGACAGATACAGCTCAACATGGACAGTGGACAATGGTGTTTTTGTTGAAAGAGATATGTTTGATCAGAATTACCTTGATATTTTTGAATTGACAAACAACGAACAAATTACATTGATTGCCGGATCGACGGAATTGGGTGAAGTTGATGAAATGTTTAAAATAACAATTAGTGATTGGGAAGTGAAAGCTTCTCAGGTCGCTATCAACAATTGGGAAGGGCAAACGTATTACTATAACGAAAATGCAACTATTCCGGGAGATTTACGGGGCCCAGTTGGATCTTATATAAATTCGGTAACCGGCACCAATAGTTTAGGCGGTGCTGATGCGATATTAAAGTACTATTTGATGTGGAGCGAAGCAGAAGTATCGAAAGCTGTTATGGTTTATCGGGTTGCAACGCTCTATCTGCGTTATGCCGAGGCGGTGAACCGTGCAGGCAAACCCAACCTGGCTTTCGCAGTTCTGAAACATGGAATGAACTCCGATGCGCTTGCAGTGGATACTATTGTACCCCGCCATGAAAAGTACAGCGTTTACACCGATTCAACTGGCACCTTTATCGATTATGTTGATTTCAGCAACATTACATTCGATAATAACATTGGTGTGCATTCACGTGGTTGCGGAAATATGGATCGTGCTACCGACTATGTTATTCCCGCGTTGAACTCAAAGATGGATTCCATTCTTTATGTTGAAGATAAGATTATTGAAGAACTGTCGCTTGAAACGGCTTTTGAAGGCAGCCGCTTTCACGACCTGATGAGAATTGCCATGCGAAGAAACGATCCTGCCTACCTGGCCAATAAAGTAGCGGCAAAACATACAGGTAACGAACAAGCTATCCGTTCAAAATTAATGGATGAAAATAACTGGTACTTAAAAAAATAAAGGATCCGGAGAGCCAGATTTTAAAGGGTTTCTTTTAATTCTTTACGAATTTTTTCACAACAGTTTTGTTGTCAGAAACAATCTTCAAAAGGTAAATGCCATTTTTGTAGTTGCTAATATCAATTTGGTTTTTCCCAATAACCAGTTTGAAGTCGCAAACTTTTTGCCCGGTTTGGTTGTAAACCGACAACTTTCCATTTTTGCTGCTTTCAATATATAATTTCTGATTCGCTGGATTGGGAAAAATTTCAAAATGATTGTTGTCCGATACTTCTAGTGAAACAGTTGGTTTACCATGTTGCGTCACGGTAATAATTTTTGAATTCCCTCCATTGGATGTAATATAAATTCTGTTTTTTCTATCATTTACATCGGTATTTTCACTGAACGATAATTTCAGCGAATCGTTCCCCACACCTGAAGCTTCAACTTTTAACCATGTTTCATATAATACCGAAGTTCTCCATAAACCATTACTTTCCACAATAATACTGTTATCAGTTCCGTCAGAATGTTCGATGGTAAGTTTGGTTTCAGAAACCACAAGCATTTCATCAAATGGAATCATACTCCACCTCAGAAAATCATGAAAGGTGATTGTTCGCAAAGAGATTTTTGCATCATTATCTGTTTGTGATGGAAGCCCCCAGCCAACATCTTTTGTTGACGGATAAATTATGGTTTTTCCAGCGGGAGAGGTAACCGTTCTGAATCGTTGATTCACTGAGCCATCGTATTCTGAGGTCATCGACAAGGTAGTTGCGTTGTTGGTACCACCTGCTTCTACAAACATTTCTGGATTGGTATAGTTGTAAATGGAATATTCGCCACTTCCCAATGAGTTAAACACCCATTTCTGTGTTTGGTATGTGGAATCAGCAGCATACTGGAACAAAGATGCTCCATCAACTAACATTTGGGAAGAAACGTCCACAACTTTTTTACTGAAAACATTTTCAATGGTATAAACACCCTCATTCACAAAATCAAGGGAAATGGTAGGCCACCCATCCGTATTCCAAACAAATTTTGCCAACCCAAGTGTCGGTCCTCCCTGATTATTCACTGCCGGATTGGGATAATATCCGTTGGGATCGTAATAATGAAATGTTACATAATCGACACCATTTTCGCTATACATGCCAAAATGCCCGGACCCGAAGTAACGGTCTTCTGTTCCGCGCGAATTGTCATGTTTTAGTACAATCGTTCCTCCGCTAGGTTGACCGGTAATTCGCAACGCTTTTCCTGCCTTATCTAAAAATGGACCTTTTGGGCTTGTTGATCTTCCCATAACCATATAATAGGTACTTGCAATACCGGCACAGCATCCTCCTTTGTTGTAAAAAAGGTAGTAATAACCGTTGCGGTAAATCATAGAAGCACCTTCACCTTCGCCATAATTATAACTTTGGGGACCTGTCCATGAATTTGCAATGCTTGTGCCGGGAAGATTGCCTGCATAAGTTTTAGGTTTTCCTGAAATCGAATCAATTTCAGAAACTACAATTCCCTGTTCGTTAAATGAACCGTAAACCATCCAGATTTTACCATCGGGCCCTCTCGTCAGCGATGGATCGATAGCATTTAGCGCCAATCCGGGTTGGTACGACCAGATTCCCAAAAAACCAACATCAGTCCATTTATATTCAGGATCACTCGGATTGAGTGTTTTGTTTGTCACGCAACCAATTGTTGAAGTCATGGTTCCCCACTCAGAACTGGAATAATACAGATAGTATTTACCATTCATGTATATAATATCAGGAGCCCAAAAATTTCCTTCAAACGCACCAACGTAATTTTTAATCCAGCCGGGGTAAGCGGTTTTAGTAAAGGGCGTTGGACCAGTCTGCCATGCAATCAAATCTTTTGAATACATACTGAAAATACCGTCCCCAGTCCCGAAAATCCAATAGGTGTCATCGCATTTAACAATGCTGGACGGATCGTGAATACCGGCTGGCCAGCGTTGTCCCCTTACTGTAAAAACAGTAACGAAGAAAAATGTGAATAAAATGAATAGCTTAATGTATTTTCTCAAAATCATAATCTATCTTCAAAAACTTGCATTAACAGATAAACCAGTACAAATAATCCGTCATGATTTTCTCTGGTTTAAAAGTATCAATAAAAAATAAATCAATCTTTTAAAAACCAAAATCTAACAAATTTAAAGGGCCGTCCGTTGATTGTCGGACAGCCCTTAAATAAAAATTAATTAAACAGTAAGACTAAATTTTACTTTGTTTTAAATACTTTAAAGGTTTTTGCTACACCTTCGCTTTCAACCCTCATTAAATACATGCCTTCACTTTGCAAGGTTACTTTCTGTTCACTGCTTTCAATCATTCTTTGAAGAACTAATTTTCCAACCATGTTATAAACAGTAATCATACCTTTGTTTCCGCTTGTTTTAACGGTAAAGTCACCCGATGAATAAGTCGGATAAACAAGGATAGAAGCTTCGTTGATTTCTTTATCTGAAATTCCGGTTGTGAAATCATTGGCTCTTTGAGCAATGGTAGCTGCATCCATTTCACCATCATAGATATTCAGTTCATCAACAGAACCTTGCCATAATGGATCGCCAGGATAAACATCTTTACCAATTAAAGCGACTGTTTTGCCTACATTGGCCAATGAGTTGTTACCAGTCAACGGAGCGGTTCCTATCAACACGCCATCAATATATAATTTGATTTCCGACTCATTAATAACAGTTACAAAGTGATGGGTTTTGGTGTCTGTAATTTCAGCACCGTTAACACCATTTTCTGTAGCCCACGGATCAGTTGTGTTCAAACAGGAAATTGAAGTCCGGCTATTGGCATTATCCTGACGGGTTGGTTGCATAATAATATAATTGATTCCCATCCAGTCAACCGTTGGATTAACATCGCCAAACGATGCAATCGCGGTAAATTTATCAGTCATACCTTCAGCCTGATTAAATACACCTTCAAAGGTTATACTGCTATATGAAGCAATATTAATATCCACACCTGGCAAAGTCACAAATCCGGTTCCCGAAAGGGTTAGCATTCCTTCTGAAACTGCAGCATCTCCTTCCAATGTGCCATGGGCTGTACCAACTACATCGTTAGCTGTTCCATCTTCAAAAGTATAAGAGTGCATTAAGGTAACGGCTCCCATAAATTTCTTTGCCCGTTCAGCAATGGTAGCCGAATCCATTTCACCTTCATAAATATTCAGTTCATCAACAGAACCCTGCCATAATGGATCGCCAGGATAAACATCTTTGCCAATTAAAGCAACTGTTTTGCCTACATTAGCCAGTGAGTTGTTACCCGTCAGCGGTGAAGTTCCTATCAGCACTCCATCAATATATAATTTGATTTCTGACCCGGTGATAATTGTTACAAAGTGGTGAGTCAGTGTATCTGCTATCTCGGCTCCATTCACACCATTTTCCGTAGCCCATGGATCAGTAGTGTTCAAACAGGAAATTGAAGTCCTGCTATTGGCGTTATCCTGCCGGGTTGGTTGCATAATAATATAATTGATTCCCATCCAGTCAACCGTTGGATTAACGTCGCCAAACGAAGCAATCGCGGTAAATTTATCAGTCATACCTACAGCTTGATTAAATACTCCTTCAAAAGTAATACTGCTATATGAAGCTATATTAATATCCACACCTGGCAAAGTCACAAATCCGGTTCCCGAAAGGGTTAGTGAGCCATCTGCAACTGCTGCATCTCCTTCCAATGTGCCATGGGCTGTACCAACTACATCGTTAGCTGTTCCATCTTCAAAAGTATATGAATGCATTAAGGTAAGGCCTCCGCCACCCAAATATTGCTGAGCACGTTCTGCAATTGTAGCTGCATCCAAAACTCCATTATAAACATTAAATTCATCAATGGTACCCATCCAGGTTGGGTCAGCAGTGTACCCACCTTTACACAGCCATGCATTTACATTGCTAATTCCTGCAATTGAATTGGCCCCTGATACAACAGCATCACCAGCCAATATACCATCAATATACCATTTGATTGAAGAGTTAGTTAGAACGCTGACCACATGATGCTTTTCACCCACACTAACCGGAGCACCGGTAACACCCTGCTCAGCACTCCATGGTGCTGTAATGTTACCACATGAAATTGCTGTCCGGCTTTCTGCATTGCGATCAGGTGTGAAGAAATATCCATTTCCACCAAGATTATTCTCATTTCCACCAAAATAGGCCATCATTGTGGAACCGGTATTATCAATATCGGCATAAATAAAGCCTTCCAGGGTAATTGCAGCATAAGTATTGATTGCGATAGTTGCAGCAGGTAATTCAATGTAATCTCCATTAGCTGCAGCAGTGTAAGCACCATTTGCAATTGTTCCTGCTCCCACCAGTGTTCCATCTGCATCTCCAACAACATCAGTTGCAGTACCATCTTCAAATGTATATGAATGCATTAAGGTAAAATCTGTTGGTGTACTAAATCCAATAGTGTAAGTTTTAGTAGCACCATTTTCTGCAGTAACCACAACAGAAGCACTTCCGTTTCCAGAAGAAACATCAACGGCACCATCGCCTTCAAGTGTTGATTTACTGCTATTTGTAACAGCAGAAACATTGACAGTGCTTGTACCTGCAGGAATAATCACGGAATAGCTTGTAACAGCAGGATCGAATGCAGGAATCAATTCACCTGTATCAACTGTCAATGATGCTAAAGTAGCGTCAGGAATACCCCCTAAGAAATGTATAGCACGTTGTGCAACAGTTGCTGCATCCATTTGACCACTGTAAATATCAAACTCATAGATTGTACCGATCCATGTTGGATCATTCCATCCACCAAAGGCTAACCATCCATTCGCATTGCTAATTTTACTTATTAAAACATTGCTGCCAGTTGCAACCTTTCTTACTAAACTACCATCGATATACCAAAAAATGCTATCACTGCTAACTACGCTTACATAGTGGTGGGTTTCCCCTGCGCCAGGCTCAGCACCCGAAACATTAGTAACCCCCCCGGTGTTAATTTCTGTCATACTAACATTATCATTTCGTGCAATTGACATCCAGTATGAGTTGGCACTTTGCAAACCTCCAAAGTAAGCCAACATGGTCCATGCGGGATTTACGCCTGTCATTACATGAGCTTCCATCGTAATTGAAGGAAAAGTATTCAACGCGATTTCCGCTGCCGGAAGAATTATATAATCTCCCTCTTTAGCCGAAATAAACCCCTCGTCAGCAAAAGTTCCTCCATGAACTGTTCCATCTGCACCACCAACCTGATCGTTTGCGGTTCCATCATCGAAGGTGTATGAATGTGCCATAGTAAGCTCAGTGTCTGACAGATAATGAATGGAATATTCACGGGTATATTGAGGATCGGATGCAG
The DNA here is from genome assembly GCA_041737765.1 of Draconibacterium sp. Taxonomy (GTDB): domain Bacteria; phylum Bacteroidota; class Bacteroidia; order Bacteroidales; family Prolixibacteraceae; genus Draconibacterium. The sequence continues at coordinate 37,056 of JBGSRA010000125.1, forward strand.
TAACTGTAACAGTTATTGTACCTTTTCCGTCAGAAACATTTACTGTACCTGCACCTGTTACTGTTGCTGTTGCATCCTGTGGCGTGGCTGTAACTTCAACCGAAGTGATACCTGCGGGAATTGTGGTAAAGTATTCTTTGTAAGCAGGATTAAATACTGGTTTAAGTGAAGCACCGGAAACAGAAAGGCCGGCCAGTTTGAGATCATATTGAGAAACCACATCTTTAGGTAATTTGATATTAAAGACAGTCAATGCGTCACTTGCCGGTTTGTCGTTAAACAATGGTGATGCAAGATCTGCATTGTTGGGTCCCAATATATTATACCATTTCATAGACAAATTTACCCAATAAAATTTTTAGTGTACAATTCATAGCCAGTTATTGATTTTACCAGGTCAGGAGTTAGTTGGTTTACCATTTGGGTAATTTTGTCTTGCAGTGCCTTGGTTGATTCGAAA
>JBGSRA010000126.1:0-2722 GCA_041737765.1 Draconibacterium sp.
TTTTCGAATCAACCAAGGCACTGCAAGACAAAATTACCCAAATGGTAAACCAACTAACTCCTGACCTGGTAAAATCAATAACTGGCTATGAATTGTACACTAAAAATTTTATTGGGTAAATTTGTCTATGAAATGGTATTAAACATTTTCTGACATTGATAGAAGAAAATGGTTTTGGAATAATACCAATTACCTTTGAACATGCTCTTATTTTATCAACACTTGAATTTATACATCGTGATCCTTTTGACAGGTTGCTTATTTCGCAATGTAAAGCAGACAACCTTGTTCTTGCAACAAAAGATGAAAACATAAAAAAATACCAGGTTCAAACCATTTGGTAATTTAAAATACAAGTAAACAAAAATGGCCCCGCCAACCGACAGAGCCATTCCTCAAAATATATAAACATTGGTTAGATAATCGCTTTCATGGATTCCATTGCTTCGCGTAGTTCTGCGCCAATGATTTCCACTTCGCTGTAACGGATTTCGTCGTTGATTTCAATCAGTTCGCGGTTGTCAACATGACCGTCTTTTCCTTCGTTAAAATTTTTACCAATCACGTTGGTGTCGATGCGGCTCATAAAATCGGCCAGCAGCGGTTTGCAGGCGTGGTCGAACAGGTAGCAGCCATATTCGGCAGTATCCGAAATCACGCGGTTCATTTCGAACAGTTTCTTGCGTGCGATGGTATTGGCAATCAGCGGTGTTTCGTGCAGCGACTCGTAGTAAGCCGATTCTGCCTTGATTCCGGTTTCTGTCATCACATCGAAAGCCAGTTCAACACCCGCTTTTACAAATGCAACCATTAAAGTTCCGTTGTCAAAATATTCCTGTTCCTTGATTTCCATGTCGCCGGCAGGAGTTTTTTCAAAGGCAGTTTCGCCGGTGGCAGCGCGCCATGTCAGCAAATCCTTGTCGCCGGCAGCCCAGTCTTTCATCATAGTTGACGAGAACACACCCGACATGATATTGTCCATGTGATGCTCAAACAACGGACGCATGATGGTCTTCAATTCCTCGGCCAGTTTGTAGGCTTCAATTTTTGCAGGGTTCGAAAGGCGATCCATCATGTGCGTGATTCCACCCAGTTTCAGCGCTTCGGTGGTTACTTCCCAACCATATTGCACCAGTTTTGATGCATAACCCGGATTGATGCCTTTTTCAATCATTTTATTGAAACACAGGATTGAACCCGACTGTAACACACCACACAAAATGGTTTGTTCGCCCATTAAATCAGATTTTACTTCGGCCACAAACGATGAATGCAAAACACCGGCTTTGTGTCCGCCTGTGCCAACGCAATATGCTTTTGCAATTTCAAGTCCGTCGCCATTCGGGTCATTTTCGCGGTGCACTGCGATTAATGTAGGCACACCAAATCCGCGTAAAAACTCGGCACGCACTTCTGATGCAGGAGATTTTGGCGCCACCATAATTACCGTGATGTCTTTGCGGATGTCGATTCCTTCTTCAACGATATTGAAACCGTGCGAGTACGACAGGCAGGCGCCCTGTTTCATCAGCGGCATCGCAGCTTTTACAACCGGAGTGTGGTATTTGTCAGGTGTAAGGTTCAAAACCAAATCGGCTTTTGGCACCATTTCTTCGAAAGTGCCTACTGCGAATTTGTTTTCAGTAGCATTTACAAACGAAATGTGTTTTTCGTCGATTTCAACCTTGCGAAGCGCGTACGAAATATCGAGGCCGCTGTCGCGCATGTTTAAACCCTGTGCAAGGCCCTGCGCACCGCATCCGAGCACTACTATTTTTTTGCCAACCAGTTTTTTAACGCCATCAGCGAATTCAGATTCATCCATGAAATCGCATTTTCCAAGCTGCTCCAACTGAAGGCGCAACGGAAGTGAATTGAAATAATTTGCCATTTTCTATAATTTTAAAAAGATTACTTTAAATTTTATTTGTGATTTTTTCTTTTTACTAATGTCTAACAATTTAATTGTCTTTTAAGATTGCAAAGCAATAAAATAAAAATTACAAACCGCTGTAAAAAACCCTGCAATTTAGGTATTTTTCATGGAATATAGAAAACTACAACACATTTCAATTTTCTTAATCTTTTTAATAATCAGGGAATTATATATTCATCCCAACTGCATTTTTGCATGATTGAAAAACAAAGGATTCCATTTGATCCCAACAGTGAAAATACAGATGAAATCGGAATCATTTCAAAATTGGATTCCATCTTTACTGTTACAATGAAAATCAAACTATCAAGTAAAACTAAAATTTTGTATAAACTAAGATGGAATCCTTAAAAACGGATTTCAAATAGGGATTCCATCTGATCCAAACTGTGAAAATACAGATGGAATCCAAATCAAAAAAAATGCTAATTTTAAATCAAAAATGCCTTCAATAAAAACTACTACTCCGATTCTTGGTGGCAATTATTACCACATTTTTAATCGAGGGATAAACGGCCAAAAAATATTTTTCACAGAGGATAATTATCACTATTTCCTAATACTCCTAAATAAATATTTGGTATCACACATTTCCATAATTGCATTTGTCCTTCTACCTGGTCATTTTCATATGGTAATTAAAGGCAATACTCCGTTAAGTTTTAAGCGGCAATAGTACCGTAATATATAAGTTCTTTGACAATATCTTGATTTTTTAGTTTGTTTGGATTTACAGCGAACACGTCAATAAATCGCTCAATCAATAACATGTTGTGGTACAGTGTT
>JBGSRA010000163.1:0-109775 GCA_041737765.1 Draconibacterium sp.
GCCGGGCCCATTTCCATTTTTACCTATGTCAGTTACAAAATTTCCATTATAATCGAATACTTTTAACGATTGAGGATTACGGTTTTTAACAAATATGAGGTTGTCTGTAATTCGTATTTTGGCAGGGTCGCTTATTAAACTCTCAGGTTTAGTTTCCAAAGGAATATAATGAATTTCATCCGTGATTTCTGATATTTTGACAATAGTTTTGCAGACCTTCTCAGGATCAATTTCTATTTTATTTTGCGCTGCCACTTCAACAACAAGACTTAAGCATAAAAGTATCATCATTTGCCAATTCATTTTCATTAAATAAATGATTATTATAAAATTCAACTGATTAGTTCTTCATTTAAGAGCTAATTGATTGGATAATCAATTAGCTCTAATTCAATATGTTAATTACAATCACATGAAGAACTATATGAGCATAATTCAGGCATACATCTATATGGGCTCTGTATAGTTGTACCGTCATGACAATATGTTGTACACAATCCATAACCACCTCCACGCAAATTCAACAATTCTTCATTTTTTATCACCTTTTCAGGATTAATCGATAATTTTCCTAATTTTTTCATTTTAATGTTTTTTTAAATAATTACTTGCATTTCTAATTCACCTTAATTATTTGTTTTTGGGTAAACACCACTTTATTAAGGTTGGCAACCTCAGTGGAATTTCTATATCTTTGCCGTTATCTCCTTTCTTTTAAGGAACAGGTGTCCGGGCAGGAGGCGGAAGTTGTTGAAATAATATGGCTTCCTGCCCTTCTTCCAAATGTTCTATTTTTTTATTTTTATTAATGTTTGCATGTATATTGTTACATTTTTTTATTCTTAAATTCTCCCTCTACAGGGGAGCCAGAGGGGGCCTCTAATCCCCTAGTTCCAACTGATCTTTCACCAAATGAAAATACGCACCTTTAACTGCGACTAATTCTTTGTGTGTCCCTTTTTCAACAATCTGACCTTTTTCCAAAACCACTATCTGGTCGGCTTTTTTTACCGTACTCAGACGATGGGCAACAACTACCACAGTACGCCCCTGAAAAAACCGGTCAAGATTTTCCATAATTATTCTTTCGTTTTTGGCATCCAAAGCATTGGTAGCCTCGTCGAAAAAAATATATTCCGGATTTTTATAAACTGCCCTGGCTATTAATATTCGCTGTTTTTGTCCGGTGCTAAGTCCATGCCCCTGGCCTCCAATTTTAGTATTATAACGCAAGGGCAACTTTTCAATAAATTCACCGATATTTGCCGTGTTAACAGCTTGTTCTGTTTTTTCAAGATCGGGGACTTCATCCATTATCCCAATATTATTTGCAATGGTATCCGAAAAAATAAATCCTTCCTGCATAACTACGCCACAACGTTTTCTCCAATTCGATTCGCTGTACCTTTTCATCTCAATCCCACCAAGATTAATCTTGCCACTGGTTGGTTCGTAAAAACCCAACATCAACTTTATCAGCGTTGTTTTCCCACTTCCACTGGTGCCAACTATTGCCGTCACTTTATTTGCCGGAATGGTAAGATTGATTTTTCGGAGTACTTTTTCGGAGTGGGGCCCTTCGTATTGGAACATAATATTTTTAAGTTCAATATCTTTATTTGGGGGAATGTCCCTGATTTTGCCATCCTCGGGTTTTTCTTCATCTTCACGGTCATGGATTTCCCCCAACCGTTCGAGGCTTATTTTTGCATCCTGCGCCTGTTGGGTAAAACCAATAAACTGTTGGATGGGGGCGTTTAATTGCCCGATGATGTACTGAACGGCCATCATCATCCCTAAAGTCATATCGCCGGTGATTACTGCTTTGGCCGAAAGAAATGAAATAAACAGGTCCTTGGTTTGATTAATAAGAGTGGCGCCAAGTTGTTGGTTCTGGCTTAATACCAATCCCTTTATACTTACCCTGTAAAGCCTTGCCTGGATGCTTTCCCATTCCCACCGTTTTTGTTTCTCGCAGGCATTAAGTTTAATCTCCTGCATACCGTTAACCAGCTGGACAATGTTACTTTGGTTGGCCGAAGATTGCTGGAACCGTTTGTAGTCGATTTCTCTCCTTTTTTTTAGGAACAGGAGTACCCACCCGATGTATAAAATGCTTCCGATAAAAAATATCCCCAGGATACCCATGTGGTATGATGCCATTATAAACGTGTAAATAACAAGCGTAATTACTGCAAATACAATATCTATTAATGATTTGGTCAGGAACGATTGTATCCGGTTGTGATCCTGGATGCGTTGCATAATATCGCCAATCATTTTAATGTCGAAAAAGGCGATTGGAAGTTTCATCAATTTAACAAGAAAATCAGTAATAAGTGAAATGCTAATCCGGGTGGTCACATGCAGCATTATCCAGCTACGGATAAGTCCGTTGGCTGTTTGCCCGAAGGTTAAAATCATTTGTGCCACTAAAACCATGACTATAAAGGCCAAATCGCTGTTGCCAATACCGTAATCCACAACCGACTGGGTAAGAAAAGGGAAAATCATACTGATAATGCTACCAGTAAGCATGCCTAATCCCAACTGGATTATGTATTTTCGATAAGGCCGAAGATAGCCCAGCAGATAAGCAAATTTTAGTTTGCCTTTTTCTTCGTCATCGTGTTTGTAGAAATCGGGAGTTGGTTCTAGCAATAAGGCTGCCCCTTCTTTTTCCCCTTCGGTTTTAGTGCTGAGCCAACAGTTAAGGAATTCGTCTTTGGTGTAGGTTAGGAGGCCCTGTGCGGGATCGGAGATGAAAACAAAGGCCTCACCTCCAGCCCCTCTCCGAAAGGAGAGGGGAGAAAAAGACTTCGTCTTTTTTATGGCGTAAACTACAACAAAATGCCTTTGTTTCCAGTGGATGATGCAGGGCAATGGCACATCATCTCGTAACTCTTCCCAGGTTAAGCGATAGCCTTTAGTACGGAAGCCAATGTTCTCAGCAGCCTCGCTAATTCCCAGCATAGATACCCCTTCACGGGTAATATAAGAGTAGCTACGCAAATATTGCAAACTGTAGCTTTTGCCATAATATTTGGCCACCATGCGCAGGCATGTGGGGCCGCAGTCCATGGCATCAAGTTGTTTGTAATGTGGGAATTTGAGCATTGAAGTAAATATTTAGCAATTTATTTATTAAAATGTGCATTTTTGTAATCCCTAAATGTTTTGGAATTCTTTACTTTTCAATTGATTTAAGATGATTTAATTTATATTTTAATAGATTCTTAAAAAAAATTGCTAATTGTGTCGAATCATAAACCTTGGTTTTAATGTTCGTATGTAAAAGGAAATTTGCCCAACTAATAATTAGCTTAAAATCACAATCATATTTTTTTGATATTCTATTAATTAAGGACAAATGAATATTTTTTTCTTCATCTGTCACATTTTTCTTAAAATACATTAATTGATTAATCATAGTTTTATATACAATTTTGCCTTGCTCAATTTTGTTTGCATTTGTTATTTGTTCAGAATGTTTACGATATTCTAGCAAAACTTCCGGAATATTTGTAACAGGGAATAAATGGGCTGCCTTGACCAAAAAATCGTAATCGCCTGCATAACGGTACGAATCGTTGTATTTTAGGTTAAACTTTTTTAAAAATTCGGCTCTAATAAAAATGGTAGGATGGATAAAAGTCATATTGCACATTAACCAGACCTTTATTTTATTATAATCTTCCGGAACAGTTAATATTTGATCACTATCAATTATTTTTACATAACTGCCACAAATTCCAATTTGTGTGTTTATCTCCAAAAATTCCAATTGTTTTTGAATTCGATTTGGTAAAGCAATATCATCTGAATCCATGACACAAATATATTTGCCTTGTGCTACCTTCATTCCATCATTTCTAGCTCTGTAATTTCCAAGATTTTTATATTGATTTATAAGTTGTATTCTATTGTCTTTAAAGGACTTAATGATTTCAGCGGTAGAATCTGTTGATCCATCATCGATAATAATAAATTCAAAGTCAGTAAACGTTTGATTCAAAATGCTTTCTATTGCTTCTGACACATATTTCTCCCTGTTATATACTGGCATTATTACAGAAACTTTTGGAGAATTTTGTTTCATTATTCTATTTTTTGAGTTTTACTATAAACAGAATCGGATTTGAATTTTCATTAATCCCATTAACTTTCCCTAATGTTTCATATCCGTTTTTAATAAAAAACATACTATCCGTCGCGAAATTAAATTGATTCAACAATACTTTGCCCGTATAAAAAAAATCATCGTTAAATCCTTTTTTCATGTTGTATGCTTTGTCTCTATTGGTGTCGTAACAAAGTAAATAGTCTTCATTTTCTATGGAATAAGAAGAAAAAAGAAAATACGATGTAGCATAAATTGAATTGATTCTAAATTTCTTGTAAGGAGGGATTCCGCTTTCTTCCTTCTGGTTTCTGTTTAATTCATAATATTTTTCTCCAAAATTAAATTTAAATACAGGGATTAGTTTATTATTTTCAAATTGAAATAATGTGTCGCGGCTATATGTTTCAATTAGTTGTGATGGATAATAAAAAAATGAACAATTTTTTGTTGAGGAATAAAATACTGCACCAGGATTGACATAAGTAAACCCTTGTTTGCTAACAATATCAAGAACAATAATAGAATCAACTGGATAATACAGTTTATCTAATCTTTTCAAGTAGGATATGTTATGAGTTTTGCCATCATTTTTTTTCACATTCATATCAACTGTATTTATCCAAACAGATGTATCAATAATCTGAACCTGCTCGGGAAAGCCATAAAATGGAATTTCATCAATTAACGAGTCTCTGCTATTGAAACGAAGAAGTTTCTTGTAAGTAAGAATATAAACAAAATCATTATATGGTTCAACAAAGAAATCCATAAAAGTGCTAATTTCTCCAGGACCTCTTCCAACTTTGTTTATCTGACTTATAAAGTTGCCTTTCTTATCAAATTTATACAAACGTTGTTTATCTGCTACATAAATATGTTCAGGCGAAAACTTAACCTTTCTTACGATTGAAATTAAACATTTGCTATTAGTCTCCAAAGGTATTGCAAAAACAGAATCTACAATTTCGGAAAGTGCATATTCCTTAGTTTTATCTACTTCAATATCAAAAACCCTTAATTCATTTTTTCTTGTCGTGCATCCAAAAATTAAAACAATCAGAATTAGATAAAAACAGTATTTCATTGTCTTACACATTTTTGTTAAATTGCTTTCATAATTACCAAACACAATTCTGAATCATCAGGGATATTAGACACACCTTTCTTAATTTCATATAAAGACAGGATAAAACAAAAATAATCCTCTTGCATATTTCTAATCCCTTTTCCTAAAATTCCACTTGTTCCAAATAAATTATCTTTAATTATTCCTTGTTTTAAATTGAATGACTTGTTAGTTTTTATGTGAAATAAAAAAGAATTCTTGTTTTCCTTAAAATCATAATTAACAATTAACCATTTATCTCCAAGCAATTTCTGATTTCTGCTGAATATTTCAGGACAGCTAAAATCGGTAGTATTAAAAGAATATTCCATAAAAATTTCAACTTCATTATTTTTTAATTTAAACATAATAGGATCGGCTTCATGCGAAAAATAGAATACACCATTGATTGAATTTAAAAAAGGATCTTTCTTCACTTTTAAAAACTTAGGCTCGCATTTATCCCTGTTATGCTTAATTCCATATCTATTATCAAACTTTATAAAATTCTCTGTTGAATACAAAGTGTACCTATCATATCCTTCCTCAGTAAATTCAACATTAAATCCCCAAAAAATATGATTAAAGTGGAAAATATCATTTGCATATTGAACCTTGAATTTGTTGATTAGTTTACCGGAATAATCGAATTTATAAACCTCATTTTTTGAAACAATTCCAATACAATTTTGATCTGAAAAAGAAAACAGATGTATAGGAAAATCAAATAAATTGGCTTCATCTTTTTTTATTATCCTTATAAGCTGACCTGTACTAAGTTTGTATTGATATACCGAACGAGGAAAATTTCCAAAAGTTATAAATACCAAGTCCTCAACAAAATTAAAAATCACTTTGTTTGTACTTAAATAATTGTTAGGTGAGGTTTTTTGTAATGGCACAATTTTTATAATTTCTCCTATTTGAGAAATAGCAAGTTCATTGTTTTCTAAAACGTTTATTTTTATTTTAATTGGAGGGTCATTCATTTTTGTTTTTAACTCCATTCCTGACATAATAATCAGTAAAGCCACAAAAAGAATAACTTTGTAATAATTCATTTTTGAATAGATTTGGTTATTTTAGCAAATTTACTTCATTAAGACTATTCAGGATTATTTCATCCTGAATAGTCTATTAACAGTTACAACTTTCTTCAATTCTGTAATTATTTGACTTTATTTTTTTAACAGAAACAACCTCCACCAAATGAACAAACGTAGGTTAAAGCCCAATTTGCTTCCGCACAAGAACTGGCTTCCACATCAAAACAATTAGCATTACCTCCCCCCATGCCGCAACAACATCTGAATGTAGTTCCACCCTTCAAATTCATAAGCTCTTCGTTTTTTATTACCTTTTCAGGATTGATTGATAATTTTCCTATTGTTTTCATTTTTAATGATTTTAAATTTTAATTACTCGCATTTCCAACTTATCTTAATTGTTTGTTTTTGGGTAAACACCGCCTTAGTAAGGTTGGCAGCCTTTGCGGTTTTATTTTATCTTTGCCTTATTACCTCCTTTCTCGGGTAAAAAACCGGGATTTAAGGAAAGGGCAGGCAGGAAGCGGCTAATGGCAATTGGCACAAGCTTCCTGCCTTTTACTTTCCCTGGTTAAATTTTTAATTTCATCAATATAATATTCGATATCGCTGTATTCGTATTGCGTTGGGAATTTGTACCCATTCACATAAATAGTTGGAGTACCGGCAACTTTGTAATGTTCAAACAGAGCTTTGTTTTTTTCTCCAACTTGTTTAGCTAAGCCATCATCCTCGTTTAATCCATTTTCATAAATTGATTTTCTGTTCTGTTTTGGCATGGAAAACCACTTGTACAGAAAATCCATCGTTTGTTCCGTGCCTTTATTGCAGTATGTGGAATACAACTTGTTTATTAACTTTTGTGATTCTTCATCGTTGTAAACCGAAAAAACAGCGTTGATTTTTACATCAGGGCAATTATCTATTAATTTTTTAAGTTTTATAAATGCTCCGGCACAAGGATTACAATACAAACTTAAAAATGCTGTTATTGTCAATTTTGCATCGGGTTTTCCAAGTACCAAACTATTTTCATTTTCAGGAAACTCTGTATATCCGTTACTTTGCAAAAGATGGAGAAAGATTTCAGGGTTCCGTTTAAATTGGAGAAATGAATAATGTTCTTTTGTTTGTTCTCCGGATTTATTGTAAAACGCTTTAAATGTGAACCAGATTGTGGCAGGTATGGAAAATGAAACAATTAATTGAAACAATTCAAGACTCGAGAAAGCTAACGATTTGAACGCCGGGATTAGAAGAAGAAATTCAGCTATTAGTACTACCTGCACAATTAAACAAAACGGGCACCATTTTTTTAGTTTTACCGATTGATAGTAGATTGAAAAAACAGGATAAGGCAATGAAAGTACACTTATAATTGCAAGTATCCAAAGCGAATTGTTCCCTGATGCGCCCAATAAATAAATGAGTGATCCGGAGAAGAAAATGATTCCTGCATCGGCCCAATTTACCCAACCAAATAATTTCGAAGCATTGGAAGATAGTACAGTATCGCAATCGGTTTTGGAGCTAAAACCACAAATCTTGTCTGCTAAGGGTGTATGAACCTTGAGTTCGTGTAGTACCAGAAAAACAGAGGCTATCAGCCCAAGTATTTTGGTTGCAAGCAATCCCCAAAATATAAAACCTGTAATAGGAAATATATTAAATGAGTTAGAAATAAAATTAAAGACAGCAAAAATAATAAGGGCTATAAGAGAAAAAGGTAAAAGGCTTTTATTTAGAATTTCGTTTTGGCGGATTTGCCGGTATTCTTTTTCTCCTGAATTTTTACCTGCTTCCATGACTACAACTGCCCCGGAAAGTTTCTCAGAAAATTTTTCAAAATCTTCATTTATTGCTTTTCCTTCCGATGCATAAAAGGTTACCTGGTTATTTTTTATCCCTTCAACAAAAACAAACTGCCCCCCGGATATTTTCAAGTGGGCAATAAATGGCATTTCCAGGGCTTTTATTTCGTCTAATTCGAGGTTTAAGGCATAATGATCAACATTCCATTTTTTGAGTGCATCGCACACACTTTTTAAAGACGGGTAATGCGGATGTGCCAGTAAAAATTCTTTAACGGAGATATTTGTTACCTTAATTTTGAATTGTTTTATTGCTTTTTGTAAAACAAAAACTGCATTTTCTTCTTTATTACCGTGCATTTAGTTTAAGATTTTGATGGTTTGTATATAGTTGGTTATCATTATATCCAGGGTAAAATTTTCGTTTGCCCGAATTATTGCATTTCCCGAAAACTCTGCTCTTAGTTTTTCATCAGATAATAGTTTGTACATATGATTTGTTAACTGTTTAACTTCAGGGGAAACGCCATGCATATTTGTTTTATCGGCAATTGTATCTGCTAGAAGGGCATTCTCACCATGAACAAATATTTCTTTTAAGCCACCAAGTTTTGAAGCAACAACGGGCAAACCACAATGCAGCATTTCAAGGGCAACATAGCTGCAATGTTCTTCAAGTGAAGGAATTACACCTATGTCGGCTTCATGATAAAGTGCAACCACATCATTAAAGGGAATGAATCCGAGATAACTGAAATTTGAAGAAAAATTATTAGCTTTTTTTATCAACGATTCAAAATTTCCATTTCCTGCAATAACTAAGCGGCAACCCGGAATTTTTTCCAGGAGTAATTTAAAAGCATCACACAAATAGTCCAACCCTTTAATCGGGTCAATACGTCCGCTGTAAAGAATTATCTTTTCATTTCGTTCAATCCCGTACTTTTTCAGAATATCATTATTTTTGGTATTGAAATGGACTGGATCTATTCCATTGTAAATAACTTCAATTTTACTTGCCTCAACTCCTTTTTTAACCAAGTGGTCTTTGCCATGTTTGGTAACTGTTATAATCTTATCAACTAATTGATAGGTGTGGTTTTCAGTATCGAAAAAATTGTTTCCAACTATTTCGTCCAATGTAAAAACATGTTGGGTGAAAATTAATTTTCCTTTTAATACTCTCCTCAGCTCAATTCCAATAAAATACTGAAAAAGGTAATTCATGTGTATAACTGTAACATCCGATTTTGGAATATACTGTGAAACTACATGTGTAATATTTCGGGAAAGTTTCTCCTGGTTTTTTTTTGTATCAATTCCTTTCGTATTTTCTTCCAGCGGGATCTCAAGAATGTTTATTCCATCTTGCATTCTGAATGTAAAAGATTTGCTACCGGTTATTCCTATTTCAATGACAAAAACATTTATTTCTTTTCTTGCAGCTAATCCATGCGACAATTGTTTAATAAATGTCCCAACACCGTAATCAATTCCACGGTCTTTGCTTTTGAGTATTATCCAGTTAGTTTTTTGCATTAGTTCAGTTTCATTGTTTAAATGTTCGAAAGTTTGATTGTTCATGTGTTACCAACAAGGAAGGTTTCATTTGTTTCTATAGTTTCAATTTAACAACTAACTATTCTTTTAATTTCACCAACATCAAAACCGGGTTATCGTTTTCGTTTAAGCTGTTGGCCAGTTTTTCAAGTTCTTTTTTCTTTTCGGGGAATTTGGGGGAGGAGTTAAGAAAAGTTTCCGTTGAAGTATATGTTTTAAGATCATAAGCATTAAGCCAACTAACTAAAGAAGTGTCACCTAATTTATATTCAGGAATGAAATTTATTCCACCGTCAATATCATTTTCAATTCCAGTTGGGTATATTTGATCTCTTATATTGGTTGGTTCAATAAAAAAGAATTTTTTTTTCATTTTGTTGTACACACCCAAAATATTGTGTGGAGTTTTTGCTGCAAAATCTCCTGTTAAAAGCGTCGGACTGAAGAATTCAAAAGGATAATGCTTCATAAAATTAGTTTTGAGGATTACATACCCTTTGATCTCATATAAATTATTAATAAAGATTGATTTTGTTATTTCATTATGGAAGATTTTTATAGGTAATCCTCTAATATTATTAGGTGTTCCAAACTTACCTCTGTCAAAAACATAAATAGGTATTAATTTATTTTGTTCAATTTGCCAAACTGTATCATTTAGTAATTCTTTATACCTGACTTTATTACTATAAAAATAGAATTGTGCTGCAAGATCGCTACTATCAAACCGAGGTCTTTCTCTATAAAAAAAAGTAGTGTTTTCGTAATTTATTAGTACTTCCCCTTTTCTGTTTATCAAAGAAATCCTAGTACTTTCCTGTCCTGTTAAATTTGGTATTTGTACAAGAAATAATGAATCAGTAAGGGGCATATAATTATTGATTTGAAATTGATTGGTAAACTTGCCTGGCGATTCTACATTTTCAATAAAGTTTCCTTTGGTATTATATATCCGGATAATGTTTCTATTTGCATCGGGAATGAATATTTCATTATCAATTATTCTTATTTGACCTGGATGCGAATATTCACCTGGTCCACGTCCCTCACGACTAATTTGTGTTAAGAATTTTCCCGATCGGCTAAATAAAAGACATTTTTCCCAATCATAAATAAGGATATATTTCCTTGATACTTCCAGATATTTAATCTCATTAATTAGGCATAAATTGTTGTTTTCCAGGATTATGTATTCAACATCATGGCATATCTCGCTCAACTTCAGATGTTGAAAGTTCTTTATGTTTCCTTCGATATCTATTCTTTCTACTCTTTCTTTTTTCTCAACGGAACATGCAAAACATACAAATAACATCAAAAAAGTAACAGTTATTATTGAAAAGTGACTATTGTTTGTGTCCATTATGTTTAAGCTTTGATCCTAAAAAGTTGCAATTGATATTTTATCAAAATATTTTTTTTCAATTAAATAAACCAACTGCAACTATTTAAGTCATTTGATTTATTCACATGCAATATTACAGCCAGAATAAGCTGGTAAATTCATCATATCAATTGCACATTGATTACAATCGGAAGAAGTTCCACATTCTCCTGCAAAAGATGTTTGTGCTCCGTCCGGCCACACAATATTGCATGAACAATGAGAATAACCTCCTTTTAATTTCACCAATTCCTCGTCTTTTATCACTTTTTCCGGATTGATTGATAATTTTCCTAATTTTTTCATTGTTTTAAAATTTATGTTAATAACTCTTTTGTTTGTTCAACTACGGATTTCATATTTACGGCCTGGCTGCCAATCCGGTTAAAACGTTATCTTTGCCATTACCTCCTTTCTTGTTTAAAGGAGCCCGGGCAGGGAGCGTTAGTTGTGCAAATAACCTGGCTTCCTGCCCATCTTCCTGTTTGGATTGTATTTATTTCATTTTTGTGTAATTCAATGTTTTATTGGTTTGGTAGTAGAATGACTGATAGTTTGGTAGTTGAGTATGGTACCGGCCTTTCCTTCTAAAACACCAAATAACGTTTCGTTATGTCTTGTAGAATTATCTAACCCTGCGTAATTCTTAACTTTGTGTTTAGCCAGCGAGCTTTGGGTCGCCCAATACTTCAACTCTTGATTAAACCGTTTGTCGGTGGTTAACTCAAATAATTGTTTGTAAATCCAGGCAATGCCCGAAGTTCCATATTTTATGGTTGTGTTGTTTGGTGGGAATTCGGTTTTTATAGTTTCTCTGCTAATTTCTTTGAGTAGGTTGTGAATTGTTGTTTCGATTGTTTCTGGAGTTTCAGTTGTTCTTATGGTTGCGGTTGTTACTATGGTTTCTATCGTTTGTTTAATTTTTGTGAGTGCCAATGCCAATAACAATCGGTTGCTTTGTAGTTTGGGCAGGGTAGTTTCATTTGCAAGTGGTTCAGTAAGGCGTTGGATTATTTTTTCAACTTTAAAATTGAAAATATTTTGTTCATAGAGTTCGGCAAGAAACCAAAGTAAAACAGGATAGTTCCAGGTTATATCGAAGCATGGCTTGGGTTCGAATGCTTCTTTGGTTTCAGGGATTAAAAGTTCGAAGGTTTGTTTGTTCGAATGTTCAAACATTTCAGTGTTTGCTCCCGGCTCTTTGATGATTTCTGAATTATTCTGGACTCTGCGATCCAATTCATCAATAAAGTGAATTAAGGTTTGTTTGTTTGTTAAGGTGGTAATTTTTTCATCGTTGGATGACGGATTCTGAATCCGTTTTAAGAAATACGCGCCAACACCAATTATTCCATTTAATAAACCAATTTCTTTTGGAGTATTGTAAATTAATTCCTTAAAAATCCGATTATCAAATTCTTCCAGTACTTCATCGGTATCGGCCTCAATAAAACCATTTTGCACCAGGTATTCAATCCCCCAACCAATTCCAGCCAATCCGTTTTCAAAATCTACGGGTGTGTTTGTTGTTATTTCTTCATAGATTTCATCGATTAATTCACCCGCGTAATCTTCATAAATCTGGTTTTTAGTTTGCCGGGCAAGATGGAAGAAAAAGATAGAGACTCCCATTTTGCCATGCATTAAACCAATATTGTCGATAAAGCTGGCATTGAGTAACAATGTATTGATTATTTGTTGGTCGGTTGAAATTATGTGTTCCATTTGCTTACAGTTTTCAAAATAAAAACAAGAACTAAACACATACAAAAGGATTATCCCTTATTGCTGTTTGAAAATATTTATACTTTGATATTACAGAAAAAGACAATCAGAAAAACTAGGGTTTTGTCCTATTGTATTTTGAAAAGCTGCACTTATATAGGACTAATCCTTAGTTTTAGATCAAATTCTGTTTTTTTTCAACTATTTTGCAAAAAAAAAAAAGCGATATATTGCAATAAATTGTCAAACTTTAACAAATATTAACAATTAAGCATCGTTTAAAAATTACAAATTCTCTTAAAACCTTAAAATATTATTCTAAAACAGCTAAAAAAATAGGACTTTTAGACAATTGAAAATTTTCATATTTCGCAACATTAGTTGTTTTAGCTCTATTCTGTAAAATATCCTGCTAAGTGGAAAATAACTATTACGCACTTTTAAAATATAATTCTGGGAAAATCCTCACTTGCTTGCCAAGAAATAATTTATAAAGTAAAGATGTACAAATGGAAGCAACAATCCAGGAACCTACTGCAAGCTGAGGAGGCGATATGTATTGGTGTTTGATAAAGATATACTCTTCTAAAATTTTGGGCAGGTAATCTGGAAGTGTATTATGTTTTTTAAGCTTATCGATAATATGGTTAGCTAAATGGATTTCAAAGTCTTTATAATTTGGATGCAATTTCCTCAATGCCATGTTATTTCCATTTATAATAAAAACACTTGCGCCCCATCCCAGATTAAGAGGATGCAAAACAGGAATACTTTGTTTGCAGCATATATCATCAAAAACAAAAGGCATATCTGAAGTAAAATCAAGTGTATTTATAGCAACCGAAAATGTTGGAAGCAAGTATTCCGAAATATTATCCATTGTTAAAAATTCAGGTACAGCCAGAACAGTTGCTTTTGGATTTATTTTCATCAACCTATCGTAAAGTGCATTCACTTTATAATTACCAATATCCTGTTGGGTATAGTTTTGCCGGTTTAAATTCGAGAGTTCCACTTTGTCTCCATCGATAATGCAAAAATTCTCGAAACCCAATCGTAATGCACATTCGGCAATTACACTGCCCAGTCCACACCCTCCTATTACAATACGGCAATCTTTTATCTTTTCTTGGTCTTCAGGAGTTATATAAATATAATTTCTGCTATACATGGCTTAATGGCTTAAGTGTTTATTCTGATTAAAAAAATCTTTGATTCCGGCATTATCGCAATAAATAGGTACCGTTTGTGAACCCATGCAAAATTTTGAAGTTCCAATTACATGAGGATATAATCCCATTATACTTAGTTTTAAGTATAATTTTTGATCACACTCACAAAAGAAAATATTCGAATTATTCTCTGTCACAGGTAATAACGCATAATACATTAGCAGTTTTAGTATTGTAATTCTTTTTTTTCTTAAGGCTGTTTTTTTTCTTATCTTATCCTGATCGATTGCAAAACGTCCAATATGAAATATTTTCTGAGGATTTTGATGCAAACCTTGAATAAAATATTTTACATTAACCAAAAAATCCTTTTCAATAGCTAACGTTGTATTATTATCCCATAATTCTGATTTTATAGTTCCTACAATTTCTTCTTCTTCATCAGTAATTACGTAAAAAGATGAGTTTGGCAGAGCTTTTATATCCTCTAAAATCATATTTCTCAACTCTTTTTGAGGGTAATTTCTTTGCTTTAAATGGTGGTAATAATAAATGTGTAAAATAAATCGATCGATTTGTTGCAATTCATTTCTTTCAGTTATTTCCCAAAGTGAAAAGTCTCCATAATTTTTTACTAATTTTTTCATTTTTTTGTTTAGATTTGTGATTAGGTTTAAATTTAATTGAGAATATAGAAATAAAATATAGGAGAAAAAGTCCATAAATTTTTACCTTAAAATCAATACCCATGACTCATAATTCAGCAGATTTTTTTGATCCGATCGTACAAACAAGATATATTGGGAGTGAGAATTATCGTAAAATCGAAAACTATTTAGAGGCACTACAAGCTATTTCAAAATTGTGCGATTTAAGTTATTACATTGTTGATTATTATAAAAAATGCTTCTTTTATGTTTCGCCTAATCAACTTTTTTTAAGTGGATATACGCAAGAAGAGGTATCAAAATTAGGATTTGACTTTTATCCCTTATGTGTTCCTCCAGACGATCTGAAACTTTTGTTCGAACTTAACGAAGCAGGATTCAAATATTTTTATAAACTGCCTGTCGGAAGAAGAGAGAATGCTGTTATTGCATACGACTTTAAATTAAAACATAAAACAAATGAAAGTTTAATAATGATAAACCATAAGTTGGCTCCACTATTATTAACTGAGGATGGTAATATTTGGATGGCAATATGTTTGGTTTCCATATCTTCTAGAAAAGAGTCAGGTGATGTTCATATTATTATGCAGGATGATAACTCAAGATTTAATTTCAATATTGAAAACAAGACTTTTGAAGATGCTCAAAACACGGTTCTTACCAAAAGGGAAAAAGAGATATTGAAATTTATTGCTATCGGAGACCGGATTGAAGTGATCTCCCAAAAACTAAAAATATCTGAATCAACAATCAAAAATCATAAAACAAAATTATTTGAAAAGTTGCATGCCAACTCAGCCGCAGAAGCTGTATTTTATGCAAGTAAACAAAATTTAATCTAAAGAGACAACATTTTATCCATGCCTTGAAGTTTCTTTGAAAGCTCCTGCATATCATTTCCAATTTTGCTATCAGTAATTTCTTGCGTAAATCTGAGTAGTTCGAATACTCGTATGACCCAACATTTTGCTTACGGTTTCCATTGGAACTCCTTTCGCCAGTTACCGTGGTAGCAAAAGTATGTCGGGCCAAATGAAACGTTAAAATCTTTTCAATGCCACAAACGTCGGCAATCTCTTTTAGATCTGAATTTATTCTTTGATTAGTTATCAACGGTAGTAACTTACCCCCAGTGATTTTATTACTGTATTTCTTTAAAATCATTTTTGGAATATCTAACAAAAGAATATTTGATTGAACATTGGTTTTTTGACGTTTCTTAATAATCCAGAGTTTGTCGTCAAACGAAGTTGTGATATCTTTTGCTCTCAAATTCCGAACATCAACATACGCTAATCCGGTAAAGCACGAAAAAACATAAATATCCCTTACCTGTTCCAGCCTTTTAATTGAAAATTTCTTTTGCATCATTACTTCAAGCTCTTCCTGTATAAGATAACCCCGGTCAGCTTTTTCAAAACGTATTCTGAAGTTTATAAATGGATCGGATTGTAACCATCCATTGTTTTTTGCAATTGTTAGAATATGCTTAAACTGTTGAAGATATTTAGCTGTAGTATTTACTCCACAATTATGAACTGTTCGTAAGTAGGTCTCAAAGTAACTAACAAAATTGTAGTTGATTTACTTTAAAGCAATGTCTTTGATTTTGTATTGGTAAATCATAAAATCTTCCAATCGCTGACTTGTACGTTGATATTTTTCTACTCCTGCATCTGTTATGTCCTTTCAAATTCGCTTTGATAAATCATCATTATGGTTTTTAAATACCGCCAAAAGCATTTGAGCTTTCACAGTAATCCCCAGAAAAGCATTGCGAATTTTTTCCGCTGTTACTTGTGCATCTTGCCATTCAATCTCACGATAGTGTCTGATTATGGAAGCCATGATATTTTCCAGAGTGTCATTTATGTTTTTAGTTTCCTTTGTTTTACCAATAACCTAACTTCTTTTTGTATCCCAGTCGCCGGGATTAACATTTAGCTTGGAGCTAAATTGGACGATTTCACTGTCAAGGGTTATACGAACCATAATACCCGTTTCTCCATTTTTATTAACGTAGTTTCTACTCACATAAAATAAAATCCGAAATGTACTCTTCATAATACTTAAATTTATCGTTACAAAATTAACTTTACTAACTCAATTTTAAGTTACTTACAAGAATACAATGAGCTACAGTTCAGATAGATACGAGCTAAATCGTCATAGAAAACCAAATCATTTCTCTGTAACGATTTGGTAACGATACTTTGTCTAAAATTGCAATTATTCTGCCGTGGATTGGCGTTTTTGGTTAAAAAACAATTGCCTAAGATACTGATTTGTAGCTCATATCATCTTTTGTCTTATCTTTTCAACTCCCATGTAGGGTTCGGACCCAACCCACCTTAAAGGGATATGCTAGCAACTGATACACTGAATCATGCTTGTTTAACCAAGGTTTTGCAAAAGTTGTGTCTATTTCTTGTATGAGCTGGTAAAGAAAGAACTTTCAATCGTACTCTTCTATTCTCAAAATTCTTAATTTGAATTAAAACCAATTCTATACATTTCATCTATAAGGTTAACATTTCATCCTTCCCCTGAAGTTTTTCGGAAAGCACTTCCATATCATTTCCTATTTTACTATCGGTAATCCGGGCATAAATCTGTGTTGTTTTTATACTTGTGTGACCAAGCATTTTACTAACTGTTTCAATAGGAACACCTTTCGACAAAGTAATCGTAGTGGCAAAAGTGTGACGTGCAAGGTGAAAACTCAAATTCTTTTCAATGCCACAAACATCAGCAATTTCTTTCAAATAAGAATTCATTTTTTGATTTGTTAATACCGGTAATAATTTACCATCCGATAGCTTGTCTTTGTACTTTGTCAAAATCTTCTTAGGAATATCAAGCAAAAGGATTTTTGATAGCACATTAGTTTTTTGACGTTTTTTCATAATCCAAAGCTTTCCGTCAAATGATGTTTTAACATCTTTTTCAGCAAGGTTTTTTACATCAATGTATGCCATACCTGTAAAACAAGAAAAAACAAAGATATCCCTCACTTGCTCGATACGTTGAATGGTAAATCTTTTTTGCATCATTATATTAAGCTCTTGCTGAGTAAGATAACCCCGATCAACTTTTTCAAAACGCAGTTTGAAGTTTTTAAAAGGATCAGCATGAATCCATCCATTGTTGAATGCAAGTGTTATAATATGCTTGAGTTGTAAAAGATATTTAGCTGAAGTATTGACTTTATATCCACAAGTTGAAAGTAGGTAAGTTTCATATTGGGCTATGAAATTATACTTGATTTCATTTAATGCAATATCTTTAATATTATATTGATGCTGTATAAAACATGAAAGCCTCTTTCTTGAAAGTTCATATTTATCCACACTTCTTACAGTGATGCCCTTACCTATTCGTTTTATTAATTCTTCGTTATGTTGTTTAAACACTTCAATAAGCATTTGTTTGTTCTCACTAATCCCGAGAAAAGCATTCCTCACCTTTTCCGGGGTTACATGAGATTCAAATCTTTCAATTTCTCTGTAATGAGAAGTTAAGGATGCCCTAATATCATCAAGTGTAGAATTGATCAGGTTAGCTTTATTATATCTTCCAATTGCCATTTTCCTTTTTGGATCCCAACTTTCTTGGTGGATTTGGAGTTTTGAACTAAATTGAGTGTTTTCGCCATTTACCGAAACGCGAATCATTATACCTACTTCTCCATTCTTGTTTACCTGATTTTTCCGTGCATAGAATAAAATCTTAAAAGTGCTTTTCATGATACTTAATTAATTGGTTGCAAAACTAATTCAATTAAGCTACTTGTGAGAAGTCAAAGCATGACAGTTCAGAGACTTATGAAGGAAATCGTTACTATAACATATTGCAATTTTTCAGTAACGATTTAGTAACGATACTTTGTCAAAATATGGCGTTACAATGTCGTATCAGTGAAGTGTAATAAAAAAAGAAAAGATTGTTAAAGTGTTAACCTTCACAATCTTTCTTAGTTTGACAATCAGTTGTCGTCATCAAGTTGTACCCGGGGCGGGACTTGAACCCGCACGAACATATTGTTCATTGGATTTTAAGTCCAACGTGTCTACCATTCCACCACCTGGGCATCCTTAAATTTTCAATGAACGGTAAATCCCGATTGCTCGGGACTACCTTTCTTTTTACCAGAGCGGGAAACGAGACTCGAACTCGCGACCCCGACCTTGGCAAGGTCGTGCTCTACCAACTGAGCTATTCCCGCAAATGTACCCTGGGCTGGACTTCCCGCCTGACCGCGCAGTCGGGCAGGGAACCCGCACGAACATAATGTTCATTGGATTTTAAGTCCAACGTGTCTACCATTCCACCACCTGGGCATCCTTATGTTTTCAACTGAGCGGGAAACGAGACTCGAACTCGCGACCCCGACCTTGGCAAGGTCGTGCTCTACCAACTGAGCTATTCCCGCTTATTTAAAAGAACCTGTTTTTTTTAGTGGTGCAAATATATTGCTATTTTTTTATCTCACAAAATATTAAAAATAAAAATACCTCCTTTATTTCAGACCAGCTATTTTCTTAATTTCATTGAGTTTATTCAATGCATCAATTGGTGTGAGATTGTTGATATCCAACCCTGCAATTTCGTCCCTGATTTGTTTCAGCACAGGATCATCCAACTGAAAAAAGCTGAGTTGCATTCCCTCGCGTTTATCCCTGATTTCACTCAATGGTTTCGAAAGACTGCCTTTTTCTCTTCCACCCTCCAGTTTTACAAGTATTTGTTCTGCACGTTTGATTACCGATTTTGGCATTCCTGCCATACCTGCCACGTGAATTCCAAAACTGTGGTTGCTTCCGCCACGAACGAGTTTCCGCAGAAAAATGACTTTGTTCCCCACTTCTTTAATCGAAACATTGAAATTTCTTACCCGTGCGAAAGCGCCCTCCATTTCGTTTAATTCGTGGTAATGGGTTGCGAAAAGTGTTTTTGCTTTTGCCCGTGGATGTTCGTGCAAATGCTCAACCACCGACCAGGCAATCGAAATTCCGTCGTAGGTTGAAGTTCCGCGACCCAGTTCATCAAACAAAATCAGACTTCGGTCCGATACATTATTTAATATGCTTGCCGCTTCATTCATTTCAACCATAAAAGTTGATTCGCCCAGCGAAATATTGTCTGAGGCGCCAACTCGGGTAAAAATTTTATCGACAAAACCAATTTCAGCTTTTTCGGCCGGAACAAACGAACCCATTTGAGCCAGTAAAACAATCAGTGCGGTCTGACGTAAAAGTGCCGATTTACCTGCCATGTTTGGACCGGTAATAATAATAATCTGCTGATCTTCCTGATCGAGTAAAACATCGTTCGAAATGTACGATTCGCCAATAGGAAGCTGATGTTCGATTACAGGGTGTCTCCCGCTTTTTATGTTGATAGTTGTTGAATCGTTAATTTGCGGACGAAAATATCCGTAAGTAGCGGCACATTTTGAAAACGATAAAAGACAGTCGATTTGAGCCAGAATATTCGAATTGAGCTGAATTGCAGATACATATTCGTTCAAAGCCAAAACCAAATCGGTAAAAATCTTTGTTTCGAGTGTTTGAATTTTTTCTTCGGCTCCCAGAATTTTCGTTTCGTATTCTTTTAGTTCTTCAGTAATATATCGTTCAGCGCTAACCAGAGTTTGTTTTCTGATCCAGTCTGTCGGAACTTTATCTTTGTGTGTATTTCTGACCTCGATATAATATCCGAAAACGTTGTTGAAACTGATTTTCAGCGATGGAATTCCGCATCTTTCACTTTCGCGTTTTTGTATTTTTGCCAGGAAATCTTTTCCTGAATATGCTATTTCCCGCAAATCATCCAACTCCTGCGAAATACCACTGGCAATTACCCTGCCTTTATTAATTGCAGTCGGTGGGTCCGAAATAATTTCTTTATGAATTTTTTCGCGAATCAAATCGCATTGATTTAACTGTTCTGAAAACCGGTTTAATGCCACGTTTTCGACAGTAGCACAAGCCTGTTTAATTGGTATTATCGCGTTTAAAGCATGTTTTACCTGTACTACTTCACGCGGATTAATTCTGCCAACTGCTACTTTCGAAATCAGTCTTTCCAAATCACCAATCTGTCGTAAATGGTCGTCGATGATTTCTTTTATTTCGGGATTTTTCAAAAACAACTCAACCACATCGAGCCGTCTGTTAATGGGTTCAATATCTTTTAAAGGCAGCGCCATCCAGCGTTTCAACAAACGCGATCCCATGGGTGAAATTGTTTTGTCAACCACATCAATCAACGATTTTCCGTTTTCCTGGATAGGTGAAAAAAGTTCGAGGTTGCGAATGGTAAACCTGTCGAGCCAGACATAATGATCCTCTTCAATCCGGCTTAAATTATTAATGTGGCTCAACCTGTTGTGTTGTGTAATATCGAGGTAATGCAATATTGCACCCGCCGAAATTATTGCCAGCTCCATTCCTTGCACTCCAAAACCTTTTAACGATGAGGTTTCGAAATGACGTTTTAATCTATCAGTTGCGGCATCGTCGGTATAAACCCAGTCTTCAAGATTAAAAGTGTAGTATTTTGATCCAAAAATTTCGCTGAATTCTTTTCCTCTTCCCCGTTGAAACAGCACTTCTTTGGGTTGAAAAGAGTTTAAAAGTTTGTCGATGTATTCAAATTTTCCCTGGGCAGTTAAAAACTCCCCGGTTGAAATATCGAGAAAAGCAACTCCGGCCATTTTTTTATCGAAATGAACCGAAGCCAGAAAATTGTTTTCACGGTTTTCAAGAATATTGTCGTTAATTGAAACTCCGGGTGTAACCAACTCGGTTATGCCTCGTTTTACAATTGTTTTTGTAAGTTTTGGATCTTCCAGTTGCTCGCAAATTGCTACCCGCTGACCCGCTCTCACTAACTTTGGTAAATAGGTGTCAAGCGCATGATGTGGAAAACCGGCCAACTCGACATAACTTGCAGCACCGTTGGCACGACGGGTTAATGTAATCCCCAAAATCCCCGCGGTTTTTATCGCGTCCTCTCCAAAAGTTTCGTAAAAATCGCCCACCCTGAAAAGCAAAACTGCATCAGGATGTTTTTCTTTGATGTCGTAATATTGCTTCATCAAAGGGGTTTCAACATATTTTCTTGTTTCAGTCATACATCAGCAAAGATAATTTTTTGATTGGTGCATTAAAAGAATTAAGTTGAAATGAAATAGGAATTTGTCCTTGTTTTGGATTGGTTAGAATAATAAAGTTTGATAAAATCAAAGTTATATTACGACATTTTAATCTTTTATTTGAATATTTGCACTGAATTATTTAAAGCAGGGAAGAAATGAGTTGCAATGGATGTACAAATAATAGTTCAGCAAGCAATCTTTTGGTTGACAGTTACGACTGGTTAAATGATTTACCCGATACTTCGGATAAATCTGATATTGTTGAAGTTAAGTTTAAAACTACAAGAAGGGAATATTATTCGAATAGTGAAAATATTGATATTAAAAGGGGAGACAAAATTGTGGTTGCCACATCGCCCGGGCACGATATCGGAGAGGTAACTCTTACCGGATATCTGGCAGAAAAACAGTTTTTAAGGAAAATAAAAAATCCATCGGGTTATAAACTGAATGCAGTTTACCGAAAGGCATCGCCCAATGATATTAGACTTTTGCAGGAAGCACGTGAACGTGAAAAACCAACCATGATTCGCGCCCGGCAGATTGTAACCGAACAGGGATTGGATATGAAAATTGGTGATGTGGAATTCAGAGGTGATAACAGAAAGGCAATTTTCTATTATTTAGCCGATGGACGCGTTGATTTCAGGGAATTAATAAAATCGTATGCCCGCGAATTTGGTATCAATGTTGAAATGAAACAAATAGGTGCCCGGCAGGAAGCGGGCATTATTGGTGGAATTGGATCGTGCGGAAGGGAACTTTGTTGTTCGAGCTGGCTCACCAACTTTAAAACCATTTCGTCGAATGCTGCCCTGCAACAGGGCCTTTCGCCATCGGCACTTAAAATGACCGGCGCTTGTGGCAAACTCAAATGCTGTCTGTTATACGAATTGGATGTATATATTGAAGCAAAAAACGATTTTCCGCAGGAACTGCTCAACCTTGAACTTGCAAAGGGAATTGCCAGACCTTTTAAAACCGATTATCTTAAAAAAGAGATTTGGTACAGTCTTGAAGGAAATGCCGGTACTATTTTTAATTTGTCCATCCAGCAGGTAAAAGACATCATTCAGAAAAACAAACGGGGAATTAAACCCGACATAAATTCTGTAGCAGAGGAAGGAAAAGAGGAAAATAAAATGGAAGTGAAACTGGATGGAAACATTGACAGGTTTGATAAAAGCAAAAAGATTTTAAACAAGAAAAGAAGGTCGAAATTTAAATCAGGACCATCAGGAACAGGGAAATTTGTGGTGAATAAAAACTTAAATTAATTCACCGTTTTTTTCTGATTATCGTCATTCCGTCGCGCAGGGGTAGTATAACTTTTTCGACTCGGTTGTCGTTTTTTATTATTGTATTGAACTCAATTATTCCGAGGGTTTGAAAATCATCGTCAGCCGGATTTTCAATTACTTTACCATTCCACAAAGTATTGTCGGCAATAATATATCCTCCGATGTTCACTTTCCCGAAAACCGCTTCGAAGTAAGCAGAATATTCAGGTTTGTGGGCATCAATAAAAACCAGGTCGAATGTTTCGTTTAAGGTTGGAATTATATCGAGTGCAGCACCAATTCGTTGTTCAATTTTATGTTGAATCCCGGCTTTTTCGAAATATTTTTTTGCGATGTTTTCAAGTTCATCATTAATTTCAAGGGTAATCAGTTTGCCCCCTTCCTGAAGTCCTCTCGCAAGACAAATGGCAGAGTAACCTGTAAAAGTTCCGATTTCAAGAATGGTTTTAGGGCGAATCATTTTCGAAAGCATGGAAAGCACCTGTCCTTGCAGATGCCCTGAAATCATGCGGGCTCCAAGCACATTCAAATTAGTTTCTCTGTCCAGTTCCCTCAGTATTTCATCTTCGGGTTCAATGTGATTCAGAATATATTTGTCAATTTCCCTTAACCGGTTCATGAGTTTTGCTTTAAGATTTTAGTTTGAAGACCACAAACCATATTTACTTTATTCCGACTTCCGACTTCGGTCTTCCGACTTCCGACTTTCTTCTCAATGATAAACCAACATACTCATTTGATTTTCATCGAGAACAACATTCGCTACTTCAATTAAATCCTCTGCTGAAATCGCTTCAATTTTTCTGAAAACTTCACTCAGCGGATCTACCCGGTTGTAAAGCAGAAAACTTTTCCCGATGGCAAGCATTAAATCGTCGTGACTTTCGGTTGAAACCGCAATCTGGCCAAGCAGCTGTTTTTTAGCTTTGCTCAGTTGCACACCTCCCAGTTTTGTGTCGCGCAGCAATTTGAACTCTTTGTTTACAAGTGTCAGCGCTTTTTCGAAATTTTCCTTATCGGTGCCAAAATAAACATCAAACAACCCGGTATCGGTGTATGCCGTGTAGCCCGATTCAATGTTGTAAGCCATCCCTTTTCTCTCGCGCAGAGCCAGGTTTAGCCGGGAATTCATGGCTGGTCCGCCAATAATATTATTGAGTAAAACCATTACAATGCGTTTGGCATGTTTTACATCGTATGCAATGTTTCCCAAAACGCAGTGGGTTTGAAAAGTATCTTTTATGATTGTCCTGTTTCCGGGAATGTAATTTTCAAATGGTTTTCGTTCGTTAATCCTGAGTTTAGTTTCAATGCTGCCAAAATATTTCTCGGCAAATTTTACCAGTTTTTCAAATTTTAAACTACCAACCGAACTAATTACCATCTGGTCGGTATGATAATTATTTTCGATAAACCGGAGGATTGAATCGCGGTTGAATTTATTTATGTTTTCGCTGGTTCCCAGTATGTTGCGGGCAATAAGGTGCCCATCAAAAATCAATTCCTCAAATTCATCAAAAATCAGATCCGAAGGCGAATCCTTGTACGAATTTATTTCTTCTGCAATTACCTCTTTTTCGCGGTTGATTTCCTTTTGCGGATAAACGCTGTTAAATAAAATATCGCTTAAAAGTTCGGCGGCACGCTCGTAATCCTGGTTTAAGAATGTAGAGTAAAGCGTGGTTTCTTCCTTTGTTGTATAAGCGTTTAGCTCACCTCCAACGTCTTCAATTCGGCTTAAAACATGATATGCCCTGCGTTTTTTTGTGCCTTTAAAAACCGAATGTTCTATAAAATGTGCCAACCCGTGTTCTTCTTCGGCTTCATCGCGCGAACCGGCATTTATCAAAACACCCAGATGTGCTACCGGAGAATCGGTTTGCTGATGAATCAGCCGGATTCCGTTTTTTAGTGTATGTGTCAGAAAATCAGTACCAACCATTAAATTAAATATAAGCGTGCAAAAGTATAAAAGAAAAGTAAATCTAAGGCAAAGTTGACTGATTTGATTTTTTCGGATAAAAACGATAAGAATGATTTATTTTTTTGTGAAT
Source organism: Draconibacterium sp. (assembly GCA_041737765.1). Classification (GTDB taxonomy): domain Bacteria; phylum Bacteroidota; class Bacteroidia; order Bacteroidales; family Prolixibacteraceae; genus Draconibacterium. The sequence goes on from JBGSRA010000163.1 coordinate 25,115, forward strand.
TTAAAAAAATGTTTACTTTTGTCACACCAAAAAAAGGGGTACCATAGCTCAGTTGGTAGAGCAACGGACTGAAAATCCGTGTGTCCCTGGTTCAATTCCAGGTGGTACCACCCCGAAAAGGGAAAGACGCAAGTTTTTCCCTTTTTTTATAATTTTAATTCATGGATTTTTTTGTTTACATTTTATTCAGCAAGAAGCTTAATCGATATTACATTGGACAAACAGTAAATATTGAGGAACGTTTAAAGCAACATAATTAAGGCTTCTATGAAGATTCATCAACAAAGGTTTCCAACGACTGGAAGATGCTTTGGAGTCTGAAATGCCAATCAAGAAAGCAGGCTATCGAAATAGAATCTCATATTAAAAGAATGCGTAACAAAGTTTATTATCAAAATCTGGCAGAATTTCCTGAAATCTCAGAAAAGTTACTTTTAAAATACAATTAATACCCCTGGTTCACCACGATAGCTATCGTGGCCAGGTGGTACCACCCAAAAGGGAAAGATGAAAATCTTTCCCTTTTTTTATAATTTTGATAGTATTCCCGGTGATTTTAGAAAAATTACTTTTAAAATACCAGTAAAAATACCTGGTTCACCACGATAGCTATCGTGGCCAGGTGGTACCACCCCGAAAAGGGAAAGATGAAAGTCTTTCCCTTTTGTTTTTAAGTTAGTCTTAATGTGAGTATTAACAAATATCACCTGTTAAAATCCAGGAAAAGCTTTAGACAGACTGGACAAGAAAGCTGATTCCTTGTCAATTATCAATTTAAATTTATTGGGTTGGAGCATGAAATGTCCGAATTTGATTTTCAATTAAATTAGCATTAATTTGTGTGATTTCGATTTAAAGCATATCATGAATAAAAAAGCGCTGGACATGAAACTGTTGATTTTATTCTTAATGCCTGTTTTTCTGACTTTTTCATTTTTGAAATGCTCAAACATTTATAATGAAAAACATCCCCAAAAAATCGACCGCTTTGCACTGGTTAACCGCCACAATGTTTTCAATACCGAATTTGATTCGTTGAATTCGCTTTCAGTTGGAAACGGAAAATTTGCATTTACTGTTGATGCCACTGGATTGCAAACTTTCCCCGAATTATACGAAAACGGAGTTAGTCTCGGAACTCAAAGCGAATGGGGCTGGCACAGTTTTCCTAATGACGAATATTACCGTCTGGATGAAACTTATCAAAATTATGATGTTGAAGGTCGGAAAGTTCCATATGCTGTGCAATGGAAAGAACCGGGACGAAAACAGGATGCAGCAAACTATTTCAGAATAAATCCGCACCGGCTGCATTTGGGAATGGTTGGTTTGGAACTTTTAAATAATGACAGTTCATTGGTTAGGGCGGGACAAATATCAAAAATCAACCAGGAATTGAATGTCTGGAAAGGTTTAATTTCAAGTTCATTTAAGTTTGAAAACGACATGTTTGAAATGAAAACCTGCTGTCATCCTGAACGCGATTTAATCGGAATACAGTTGAAATCTGAAAGAATAAAAAAAGGATTGATGGGTATTCGATTTAAATTTCCTATTCCAACCGGCAATTTTGCGGATGGTGGGGCAGACTTTAAAAATCAGGAAAAACACAGTACTGGTATTTTTCAACAAGATTCATCTAGTGCAGTTTTAATTCATAAAATAGATACCACAATTTATTTCATTAAAATAAACTGGTTCGGAAAGGCCGCTCTGACAGAAAAAGAGCCACATTATTTTGTTTTAATTCCCGGTTCTGAAAATTCAGATTTTAGTGTTTCTGTTGAATTCAGTGAAAACAACGATTTTGGAGAACCACTCGTTTTTGAAAACGTGAATGCAGAGTCAGAAACTGCCTGGAAAACATTTTGGGAAACCGGTGGCGCAGTCGAATTTTCCGAAACGGCTGACCCGCGTGCTTTTGAATTGGAACGCCGCGTGGTTTTATCGCAGTATTTAACCCGGATTCAGTGTGCCGGAAATTACCCCCCGCAGGAAACCGGACTCACTTTTAACAGCTGGTACGGAAAGCCTCACCTCGAAATGCATTGGTGGCACGGTGTTCATTGGGCATACTGGAACCACACCGAACTGCTTGAAAAAAGCCTTGATTATTATACATCCATTTTTGAGAAAGCCCGGGTAAAAGCTGAAATACAGGGTTATTCAGGAGTTCGCTGGCCAAAAATGACCGATTTAAATGGTAACGATTCACCATCAGGAGTTGGAGAATTCCTGATTTGGCAGCAACCCCATATTATTTATTTTGCCGAATTGTGTTACCGGCAGCATCCCAACCGCGAAACTCTGGAAAAATATGCCCCGCTGATATTTGCCACTGCTGATTTTATGGCCGATTTTGTCCGCCGCGATGAGGTAAACAACCGTTTCGTTTTGGGCCCGCCATTAATTCCCGCGCAGGAAAGTCTTGAAAAGGAGCTTACATTTAATCCACCCTTCGAAATTGCATATTGGTACTGGGGTTTGAGTGTTGCGCAAAAATGGAGGGAACGAATGGAGTTACAAAAAAATGAAGATTGGCAGAAAGTAATTGAAGGTCTTCCAACGTTTGCACAAAAAAACGAGCTTTATCTTGCCGCCGAAAGTGCACCCGATTCGTATGAAAACGAGCGTTACTATTCCGATCATCCCATGGTTTTAGGTGCTTTCGGAATTTTGCCCGGAACTGTTGAAATGGATACAGCAATTATGTCGGCTACCTTCGATCACATTGAAAAAATATGGAACTGGGAAAAAACCTGGGGCTGGGATTATCCGATGGCTGCCATGTGTGCCACCCGTTTGGGAAAACCCGAAAAAGCGATTGAATTACTCTTGAAAGATGTAAAGAAAAATACTTACCTGAAAAACGGGCACAACTGGCAAGATGGGCGTTTAAGGATTTACCTTCCCGGAAATGGAGGCGTACTTACAGCTGTCGCGATGATGTGTGCTGGTTTCGAAGGAAACACAAAAAAGAATCCCGGATTCCCTTCGGACTGGAAAGTGAAATGGGAAAATCTGAAGCCGGTGTTTTAGTTGCATTCATATTGATGGCTTTCGGGTGAATATTTTTAGGTTTTTTTGAAAATTATATTGGATTAGTTTTGGTGAGGATGTTCGAAGTTAATTGTTTTCTAAATATTTCTACAGGATTCTTTTTCTTGAAAATAATTTACATTTGCATTAAACACTAAAAGATAATGGAAGCAATTAGCAATAAACGGGAAAGAGTTACTCGCATAACCCGCATGGTTAGTCAACTATCGGCAGAGGAACAAACAGAACTTTTAAAGCGGCTCGAACAAAAAATGATGCTTGAGAAAGCACAAAAACTGGCTGAAGGAGTTGCAAAAAATAGCCTTTCAATGACTGATATTGTTAATGAAGTGCGGAAAGTCAGACAAAACAAATGAACATTGTTTTAGACACAAACATTTGGGTAAGTTACTTTATGGCAGGGGAGCATGTTGAACTTGTCAATGCTATTTATAAAAACGACCTCATTATTTTTACAAACAATACTCTTATTGCCGAGTTGGAAGATTTATTAAACCGTCCAAAGATCAAAAAATACATCAAAATTCCGGTTAATGAACTAATCGACTTTCATCGTGACCTTTGTATTTTTCACAATACCGTGCCGATTTATCAGGGTTCTCCCGACCCAAAAGACAATTTTCTTTTTGACCTTGCAATTCAAACTAATTCAATGTATGTGGTTACTGGTGACAAAATAATATTGGCTCAAAAATCCTCTACATTCAAGTTCATTACCAAATCAGAATTTGAAATGCTTGTTAAATAAACCAAACAAATATTGTATCAGTTATGAATTGATTTTTTCAAAATAAACTGCTAACTATCAAACCTGATGAAACCAAAATCTAAACTTCAACTTGCCGGGATTTTTTTGCTAATCTCATCTGTTATTTTTTCTCAGGAACGAAATATTCAGGTAAATACCGACTGGGACCATGAACGCCACGCATGGGAAGCCTCGTGGATTTCACACCCAACTGCTTCTGTTTTCGATTACGGTGTTTTTTATTTCAGAAACAGTTTTACAATGGAAACTGTTACCGATTCTGCCATTGTTTATGTTTCGGCTGATAACCGGTACCGGTTGTTTGTAAATGGAACGGAAGTATCGAATGGTCCGGCACGTGGCAACCTTGAATATTGGCGTTACGAAACTGTAAATATTTCGCCTTGGCTGCAGAAAGGACAAAATGTAATTGCGGCCGAAGTTTTTAATCTGGGCGAACATCGTCCGGTGGCGCAGTTTTCGCACAAAACAGCATTTCTTTTTCAAGCCGAAGGAAAATTGGGAGAACAACTCAATACCGGAAAAGGCAACTGGCGCGTAGAACAGAACCACGCTTATTCGGCCATTGAAGTAACCCGCGAAATGGTGCAGGATTATTTTGTGGCTGGTCCGTGTGATAAAATTGACGGTTCGAAACAAATCTGGAATTGGGAAACCCTGAATTTTGACGATTCGGGCTGGTTGAAACCAAAAACCATAATCCGTGGCGTGGGTCGTGGTTATATGCATGGCGTTCCGTGGCTTTTGACTCCCCGCACCATTCCGACGATGGAACAGAAAATAGAAAGGATTCCGAAAATTCTGAGAAGCGCCGGAATCAACCCAAACGATAATTTTTTGAATGGAAAGGGAAGTCTTCAGATTCCTGCAAACTCAAAAGTGAGTTTATTGCTCGATCAAACCCATTTAACAGTCGGTTATCCCGAAATGATTGTCGGTAAAGGGAAAGAAAGTATAATTAAAGTAACTTATTCTGAAGCATTAATTGCCAAAGATGGTTCGAAGGGAAACCGAAATATTACGGAGGGCAAGGAAATCAGGGGTTATCACGATATTTTTCTGCCAGACGGAGGGACCAAACGCAAATTTCGTCCATTGTGGCTGCGATGCTGGAGGTTTATTCAACTCGATATTGAAACAAAAGGTGAACCGCTTGAAATTTCAGATTATTACGGAATTTTTACTTCATATCCTTTAAAAGAAAATGCCTCTTTTGAAAGCGATAACAAAAGCCTTTCAGAAATCTGGAATGTGGGTTGGCGAACTGCAAGGCTTTGTGCCGGCGAAACCTACATGGACTGCCCGTATTGGGAACAGCTGCAGTACCTTGGTGACACCCGGCTGCAAGCACTTATTTCTCTTTATGTTTCAGGTGACGACAGGTTGATTAGGAATGCACTCACACTAACCGACAATTCACGCATTCCCGAAGGTTTGACAATGGCACGCACACCAACTTCGGTTCCACAAATTACACCTCCATTTTCGTTATACTGGATTGATATGGTACACGATTATTATTTACATCGTGACGATTCGATTTTTATAAAGCAGTTTTTACCTGGTATTGAGGCTGTTTTGGGATGGTTTGAACGGAGAATGGATAAAAACGGAATGCTGGGAGGATTGGATTTTTTTAATTTTTCTGACTGGACGCCGGGTTTTATGGTGGGCAGTCCGGCTGGAGTCGATACAAGCAACTCTGCACTGGTGTCATTGAATTATGCGTATGCACTGGACCGCGCTTCCGAATTATTTGCTTTTTACGGGAAGAACCACGAAGCTTCAGATTATAAAAATCAGGCAGAATCTATTAAACGTGCTGTTTATGACCTCTGCTTCAATACCGAAAAACAACTTTTAAAAGATACTCCATTTGAAGAAATATATTCGCAGCACTCTAATATTTGGGGCGTTTTAACTGATGCCATTCCTGAAGAAAAGCAAAGAGAGGTGATTCGGAAAGTCTTGACCGATAAAACATTGATTCAATGCACCATCTATTTCAGGTTTTATCTGTTTCAGGCAATGAAAAAAGTGGGACTGGCGGATGAATACATCGAACAGTTGGGTCCCTGGCACGATATGATTGCCAAAGGGTTAACCACTTTTGAAGAAGGCGACTACGACGAGCGCTCCGATTGTCATGCCTGGGGAGCTACTCCAAATTATGATTTTCTTGCAACGGTTTGCGGAATCAGACCTGCCGCGCCTGGTTTCAGCAAGATTGAAATTGCACCGGCATTTGGAAAACTCACTTTTATGAAAGCAAAAATGCCTCACCCAAAAGGAATAATTGAAGTGGATCTGAAAAAAACCGGGAACAACAATGTTTCAGGGTTTGTTACCATTCCTGACAATACAACCGGCGTTTTCATCTGGAACGGAAAATTGAAATTATTAAAGGGAGGGAAAACAGAAATTAATTTATGATTACAGTTTTAAAAAACGCCTGAAAATCGTTGATTCATCATTTTCTGACCTTAAAATATAATAGCCTGAATTTAAATCTTCAACACAAATACTTGAGTTACCGATACCTGAAATGTTTTTTACGACTTGACCGTCAGCATTTAATATTGATATTTTTTGTGATTGAGCATATTGGTTTTCACTCCATTCCAAATTTAGATTGTCAAGCACCGGATTTGGGTAAATTTTTAGTTTATTATCAGGAAAATAGTTTGAACCTGTACCTGTATTAATAGAGGGCAACTCATAAACACGAACATAATCAACAATAAAAGAATCGGGATATTGCGCATTTACAGGATTGTTCGACCAATACTGGTTAATCGCCCAATCCTCTGTTGAGATTTCACCTGTTACTTTCAGATATCCTTTTTGGTTGCACACACCACCGCCTGTTGTGCGCCAGGTTTCCTTTCCGTCAATATAGAAAATATATTTTTCGGGGAACCATTCTAACGTATAAGTATGAAAACCATTTCTTATTCCGGAAGGAAATTTCTGGGTTCCAGTGCTTTTATGTTCTGTTCCATAACCGTCCCAGTGAATGGCCTGATTAATTTTGTCTGTCCAACCGAACGCCTCCATAATATCAACCTCCGAACCATCAACTCCGGCATTTTTAACAGAACCAACATTTCCCTGCATCATCCAAAAAGCAACCCACCAGCCTTTTTGTGTTGGAATTTTACACCGAATTTCAAATTTTCCATAGCCGGTTTCAAATTTCCCCTTTGTTCTTACAGCACCAACACTGTAATCATAGGCATCGTTGTCGGTGTTTTTATTTGCAATTTTTCTTACACGGATTACCAGGTTGCCATTTCCATCGAGATATGAGTCCTCTTTACTCCACCAGCCATCAGGTCCGTTGGCATTGATTCTTCGGTTGTATTCAGGTCTGTCCCATTTACTTGGGTCAGGTATTCCTTTCCCTTCAAATTCATCCGACCAAATCAGATTTCCTTCACTCAGTTTTTGTGATGATTTTTCCGTTTGACTGTAACAGAAAATAGCAAAAAGAACAAAGGTTGTCAGGCTAAGAATTGATTTCATGATTTTATTTTATTGAATAATTACTTTTGTTGTTTTTTTAATGCCGGATGCTGTAACTGCAATTAAATAAATTCCAGGTGTATTATTTTTTCCAAAAGAAAAGTATTGAACACCGGCATTAATGAATTTATCTGTAATCGCAGCTACTTTTTTTCCTTCCGGAGAAAAAGCAGAAATTGCAATGTGCTGAAATTTCGGATTGTTAATTTTTATTTGAGTTTCATTTTTTGCCGGATTCGGAAAAATCCTGAAATCAAACTCATTTTCCGGATTTGAATTAAATCCTGTTTTATTTGTTGCAACAGTCAAGAATTGCGGGGTTTCTGATAAATTGAGCTGCAAAGTTTTTCCTGTTATTTCGATGTTGGTTTTCACACCATCCAAATCTTTGTCTTTTAAAGTAATCAGGTTGGCGTATTCGGGTTGGTAACCCAAATCAAGCGAATAATTGAGAGTTGTTCCGCTGTCGGTTTTGCTGTTTTTTACCCGAGTCCAGAGAGCATAAACAGTTTCCTGGTTGCTGTTCACAAATTCAAAACAATACACTTCGTTGTTGCCTGCTGGTTCGCGATATGAAACAACGCGGTTAAAAACCGCATCACCCATCGATTTTTGCATGGTAGCCAGATAATAAAAGGATGGTTTTTTAGTCAAACCGGAAGCCTGATCAGAAATGATTCCGCTCGAACTGTACTGAAGAACATTACTGCTGTTTGGGTCCCTGTCCATAAACAAAAAAGCTTTCTCGAAACCCATTTTCAGCGCAACAAAATAGGAACGGATGATATAATTGGCTTGTTGCGGTGCAGGTGCAAAAACATACGAATGTTGTGCTGGTGTAGAGTATGTATCCCACCCAAATTCGGTAAGCCAAACCGGTTTTTCGGGGAGTGTTTTTTTGCACCAGTCCATAAAACCGCCCAGGTTTTTTTCCAGTCCTAAACTCTCATTTTCAGGCGAATATCCATCTTTATCGTCGGTACAATAAGTGTGAATATTTATCACATCGAACGGAACACGACCTTTTGAAGCTGCCAGAATTTTCTGAATGTAGGTTGTGTTATTTTTTGCCAGACCGCCCAATACATGAATTGCCGTTGAGTCAACCGATTTGATTCCGAGCAGCGGGTAACCTGCACTTGTTTCAACCCCAAACCCATCGTGAACAGCATTGCAGTAAACAGCATATTTTTCAGCCGGCCATTGTGGGGTTTCCCACCAGTAGTCGGGTTCGTTATCGTCTTCGAAGTATTTAATGTAGTTCAGTCCCGATACTTTGTCTGCGGTTTCCAATTTCGACTTGTCGATTTTCTGAGCACCATACCGTGCCACCAACTGACCCATAAATTCAAGTTTGTCGAGGTAATCAGTTGCTTTTGTGCCGTCACCGGAAGAGTAGGCGCCACGCGCAGTTCCGGCCCAGTCGGGTTTGTTTAAAACATCAATCAGTACATTAATTCCCAATGCTTTGCACTGATCCATAAATTTGTTGTGGTCGGGCCAGGTATATCCCTGTGGAACAGTTGTTATATTATCCCATTTGTAATAATTATCGGCAACTTCCAGTTGCTGCCACGAATGATACTCGCGCATCCATTTGGTGCATTTCGCCAAATCGGCAAGATATTTCTGGTCGTAAGATGCAATATTGGAGTTGATGCCAATAAAATCGACCATTTCCATTTGTGGTTTTTCCTGCGCTGAAATGCAGTTAAAAATGAAAATAATGAAAAGGGAAACGAATAGCTGTTTTATGACTGAATTTTTCAATTTGTAAAGTTTTGAAGATTAATTTTTAATGGTTGATTTTTGATAAGTTGAACTTTGATGGTATTTCCCAAATAATCAACAAGTATTGTTTTGTCTCTTGGAGATTTCAGAGAAGCAGACAAAAGTTTTCCCTCCACCCATTCCATCGCAACTTCAATGTTACTTCTGGCTTTTAACCATGAAATTTTCCCGGTTGCCCATTCAGAAGGAAGTGCAGGAAGCAAACGTATTTTTTCTTCGTGGCTTTGCAGCAGCATTTCTGCAATACCGGCGGTATAGCCAAAATTTCCGTCGATCTGAAAAGGCGGATGTGCATCAAATAAGTTTGGATATAGACCGCCACCGGTGTACTGTGTGCTGCCCTCTTCCACATAACTGAAAAAGTTTTTGATAATCTTCAAAGCATGATCTCCATCGAACATGCGGGCCCAGAAATTTATTTTCCAGCCCATGCTCCATCCGGTAGCCGCGTCGCCGCGGAGTTCCAGTGTTTTCCGAACGGCTTCGAAAAGTTCCGGTGTTTTTTCCCTGGTGATTTGGTCGCCGGGATGAAAACCATACAAATGAGCCAGGTGCCGGTGTTCCGGTTCAGGTTCGTCGAAATCGAATTCCCACTCCTGTAACTGGCCTTTTTTTCCGATTTTATATGGAAGTAAACTGCCAAGTTTTTCCTTTAATTCTTTGCGCAAGGCATCGTCAACACCCAGTATTTCCAATGCTTCTATGGTACGGGCAAATGTTTCTTTTATAATGGCCATGTCCATTGTAGTACCCTGACTGACAGTTGCAACTTGTTTTTGTGATGTATAAAAGGCATTTTCTGGAGTGGTGCTTACCGGTGTCAGCAAATAACCTTCCTTATTTTTTACCAGCCAGTCGGCATAAAATTCTGCTGCCCCCTTCAAAACAGGATATAATTCATTTTTGAGAAAATCCTCGTCACCTGTAAAAAGGTAATGTTCCCACATGTGACTGGTTAACCAGCCTTGTGCCATTGGCCAAAACGAATATCTTGCCTGGTTGTCAACAGGGTAGGTAGGTCGCCATATATCGACATTGTGGTGAACTACCCATCCGCGGTTTCCATACATGTTTTTTGCTGTTTCGGCGCCGTTTACAGCCGCTTCCTTTATGAGTGTGAAAAGAGGTTCATGACATTCTGAAAGATTGGTATTTTCGACAGGCCAGTAATTCATTTCGGTGTTCATGTTAATCGTGTACCCGCTGTTCCAGGGGGGAATAATTTCGGCATTCCAGATTCCCTGCAAATTCAGTGGTTGACCACCCGGCCGCGACCCCGATATCATTAAATATCTTCCATATTGAAATAACAGGGTATTCAGTTGGAAGTCGTTGTTTTTTACATAGTTTTTCAACCGTTCCGAAGTTGTTAAATTGCTGAAATCGTTGCATTTAAGTTCAAAATTTACGCGATTAAACAAATTTTGATGATCGGCAATATGACTGCTTTTTAAGTCGGAATACGACTTTGATTTAACTTTTTCAAGAATTTTAGTGTTAATTTCTGTCGGATTTTTTCCTTCGCGGCTTGGACTTTTGTTGAACCCATTGTAGCTGGTTGCCATAGAAAGCAGTAAAATCACTTCGTCGGCACTGGTCACTTTCAGGCCATTTTCAGTTTTTGAAACCTTTCCACCATTGTTTTTAACTTCAAGCAGAGCCTCAAAAAACATCCCTTTCCCATCAACTTCGTTTCCATACAAAACCTGTTTGGCAATGGATTTTCGGGTTCCATCTGTATTGTAAATCTCAGGGTATTTATGCTGGTCGTTTTTGCTTTCGATATGTTCCAGTGTTCGGCGCGAAACAAAACCGGGCGCCTGTCCTTTAAAAACCAGCAGGTTTTCTGTTGGAGTTTCAATACTGCAGGTCGGGTGTACTGAAATGAAATTCATTTTAAAAGAAATCGATGCATTTTTGTCAGCAGAAATCCTGATAACAATCAGCTGGTCAGGAAAACTGGCAAAAACTTCGCGGACATAATTTACTCCGTTCAATGTAAAACTTGTTGTTGAAATTGAATTCGAAATATCGAGATCGCGCTTGTAGTTTAAAATATTAGCTTCGTTTCCATTAAAATCGAGATACAAATCCCCAAACGGTTGATAACACTGGTGCAAACGACCCAACCAGTTTTCGGTAACAAATTTGTCAACCTCAACATATTTTTCCTCTTCGAGCATTTTAATAACCTGCGGCAAGTCGTTCTGAATGTTCACATCTTTAAATGTTGACGATGGTTCGCCCGAATACAGCGTGTTTTCGTTTAACTGAAAATGTTCGTGAAGTGGATTTCCGAAAATCATTGCACCTTGCCTGCCATTCCCTATGGGGAGCGCTTCAGTCCATTTTTCAGCAGGTTTTTCGTACCAAAGTTTTAAACTTCCCTTTTGAGCTGAAGCCGCAAATGAAATCAAAACAAAAATCAGAAAAAGAAAAGAATTTTTAAGTCTCATTTAAGTTCAATTGGTTTGAAATGTAAAACTAACAGCTTGATTGAATTTTGCCAACAAAACGAATTGAATATTTTACTTTCTTTGGTTTTCAAAAAAAATAAACGATGAAAATTGTTGTACTCGATGGATATACACTGAATCCCGGCGATTTAAGCTGGGACGGAATCAGGCAACTTGGAGAATGCACTGTTTACGACCGCACTCCGCGTGAACTTACTATTGAGCGGGCAAACGATGCGGAAATTGCAATTACCAACAAAGTGGTTTTCGACGAAAAAACAATTGCTAAACTGCCAAAGCTGAAATATATTGGTGTTTTGGCAACCGGTTACAATGTGGTTGACGTGGTTGCAGCAAAAAAGGCAGGAATCGTTGTTACAAATATCCCGGCATACAGTACAGCTTCGGTGGCTCAAATGGTTTTTTCGCATATCCTGAATTTTGTACAAAATGTTTCGGTTCATGCGCAATCAGTTACTTCAGGAGAATGGGCTGCCAGTGTAGATTTTGCATACTGGAAAACTCCTCAAACCGAACTTGCCGGTAAAACATTGGGAATTATTGGCTTTGGACAAATTGGCCAATCAGTAGCAAAAATAGGACAGGCTTTTGGGATGAAAATAATTTTTACCAACCGCAGTAAAAAGGAAACTGGTTTGCAGGCTTCACAGGTTGAATTGGAAACATTGCTGGCAGAAAGTGATTTTATCAGTATAAATTGTCCGCTTACAACCGAAAATGCAGGTTTCATAAATAAATCGACACTGGGAAAAATGAAGCAGACTGCATTTCTGGTAAATACCGGAAGAGGCCCGCTAATTAATGAACACGATTTGGCCGATGCTCTTAATTCGGGAAGAATTGCCGGTGCAGGTCTCGATGTTTTGTCGGTTGAACCAGCCAGTGCTGATAATCCGCTGCCAAAAGCCAAAAACTGCTTTATAACACCACACATTGCCTGGGCTACTTTCGAAGCCCGTACCCGACTGATGAATATTGCCACCGAAAATCTGAGGGCATTTGTCAAAGGGAACACAATAAATACTGTGATTTAGAAAACAAAACCAGACATTAAGGCTGAATTCATTCATCTTTTTTGTGGCAGGGTAATTGTTGTTTTAAACAATATCTTTTTGTTAATAGTTAACAATTATTTAATCGGGTTGATTTTAACAATCCGAACAAAACAATTTTATTTGTTGGGCGTTTAATCAAGGTATCTAAAATAAATATGGTATTTAAAATTTTTCATGTCATTCTGCTTGCTTCGGTAAAGTATTTTGTTACTCTGCCATATGCAATGATAATTGGCCTCAATTATCAACAAGCTTTGATATCTGTATTGATTGGTGGCATTGGAGGATTTTTATTTTTTTACTACCTGAGTAAAAGGCTCATAACAGCCTTTGAAATTGTGAAACCTAGAATTTGCAGATATATTCCTGAATTTGTTAAAGTTCGTTTTCATGTTTTTTGCACAAGAATGTCGTTGAATAAACCATCGAAAATATTCTCGAAAAAAAGCAGATTTATTGCGAAAGTTAAATCGTCATATGGATTTTGGGGTATTTTATTGGCACTCCATTTATTCTTACTATTCCGGTTGGTGCTTTCCTTGCAAATAAATATTATGCAAAACGGCCTTACACTGTGCCTTTTATGATATTATCGATTATTAGCTGGGCAGGTGTTTTATCCGGAATCGTGTTTATTTTTCCAAAGGTATTTTTCTAGTATTTTTTGATTTTCGTTTAGCTGAATTAGTTTTCTGTCAGCCTCTGCAAAATCAATTTCATTCAGGTTTTCGAGTGTAACCCACTTGTAATTATTATGTACATTTAATTTTATCCGGCCTGATTTTACATTGCATAAAAATGGGATCAGTTCAATATGTTTGAATCCGTAATCATGTATTACAGCAATCATCGATTCCTTAATCCCGATTTCAATTTCAAGTTCTTCTTTTATTTCGCGAGTAATACAATCTTCAACCTTTTCGTTGTGGTTTAGTTTTCCGCCCGGAAATTCCCATTTATAAGGATGAGCTGCAACGGAACTGAGCTGTGTTACCAGTATTTTGTTTTGCCTGACAATAATTGCACAAGTTACTTTTAACATGAATCAAAATTAAAAAAGTTTGTTTTTGGTGAAGTTCGAAAAATATATATTTGTGAAAAACCGTAAAATGACGAAAGAAGATTTGATTGAACTGATTGATTCGTGGGAAAACCTGCAATATCTTCAAAACGAAATTGTCAGAAATCCTGAAGTTTACCAGTTATTAATTGAAATTGCGTTTTACAATGTTAATCCGAAAAGCTGGAGAGCAGCTTATCTTGTCGATAAAATTAACGACAATTCACCGGAATTACTTCAACCGTATTTGAATGAAATGATTGCACAATTAAAAATAGAACGAAGTGAAAGCAAAAGACGTCATTTTTTAAAATTGGTCAGTATGAACGATTTGCCTATCGAACAACTTGGGTTTTTAACCAATTTTTGTATTGGTGTTTTTACTTCGGCCAAAGAACCGGTAGCTGTTCGTGTACATGCCATGCAGGTTTTGTATAATATTTCTGAAAAACAACCCGATTTAAAACCCGAAATCCTAATGATTATTGAACACGAAATGGAAAATCACTTTTCGGCCGGAATACTCTCGAGGGGAAATAAAATTGCACAGAAACTGAGAATGCAAATTTCATAAAATACAGGTACATCGAAACCGGAAAAATCAGGAAATCAGTCAGATAAAAAATGAATCAGTAGAAAAAATGTTTAAAATTTAAATTGAATTATAGGTTGAAAAACAAGGTAATAAAGATAATGCCAGCAATTAACAGAAGTAATAAAACAAAAAAACCAAAAACCCCGATTGTAAAACCCTTGTTCAATTTTTCCTTTTTGGTATTTGAAATCGCCTGTTCAATTGCTCTAACCAACCTGACAGGTGCTTTATCATTTTTCACAACATAATCCGAAGCTCCAAGCCGCATAATCGAAATTGCGACTTCCACATCATTCTGCGCGCTAAGAAAAATAAAATCAATTGATGGGTGTGCCAATTTTACTTTTTTCATTAATTCCAGCCCGCTCATCCCTTCACTCGAATAATCCAGAATTATAATATCAGGATTCAAATGCAATTCAGCCAGGCACTCTTCTCCTTTTTTAAAAACTTTTATATTTTGAAATTTATTCGATTGTAAATAGCCTACAATCAAATCTTTATAAATCAGACTCTCTTCAATAAGAAAAATTAACGGATTATTAGTTTTTTGCATGACAACTCATTTTAAATTGAAATCAACCAGTGATAAATTAACAAAATTTTTTTCAGAAATCAAATTCACATTCGTTCAAGTTTTCAATCCAGTTAATAACAGCAAAAACGTCTAATAAATTGCGTTTTAATAGCGTAAAGTAAAAGATTTTTTAACTGAACATTTTTATCCCAAAATAGAGAAAAGTAAATTTCCTGTAATCTTAAGTTTAATAAGTCTGAAAAATTAAAAAAATAAAGATGGAGTAAATATTAAATCAGCTAAGTTTGTCTTTAAATATTGAATAATTAAACATGTTGCTTGCAATCGATATTGGAAATACAAATATAGTTTTTGGGGTAAATAACAATGGCGAATGGCTTCATAACTGGCGAATTCAGACCGATCCGTTTAAAATGGCCGATGAGTACAGGGTTATTTTTAGTTCACTTCTTACCGACGGAAATATCTGTATAGCAGATATTCACGAAATCATAATCAGCAGTGTTGTACCATCGCTGGTTTACCAGTTTAATGAAATGCTTTCGAAATTATTACCCGATGGTAACATTGTTGTGGTTGGACCCGAGATTTATCATAAACTTCCAATAAAGGTCTTAAATCCATATCAAATTGGTTCCGACCTGGTAGCAAATGCTGTTGCGGCATTCGAAAAATTTGGAAAACTTACCACAGTTATCGATTTTGGTACTGCGCTTACTTTTACAACCATTGGTAAAGATGCCGAAATAAGAGGAGTTGCAATTGCACCCGGTCTGTTTACAGCAGTAAGTGCACTGGCCGGTAAAACTGCTCAGTTGCCTCAGATTCACTTATCACCACCACCTTCGGTTTTAGGCGAGAATACTGTTCATGCAATTCAGTCGGGAGTGATTTTTGGCTTTAGCGGACTGGTGGATTCAATTATTGAAAGAACCCAAAACGAACTTAAAGAAAATTTGACGGTTGTGGCAACAGGTGGTTTAAGCTCGATAATTGCACCATTAACAAAAAATGTAAAAATCATTGAACCCATGCTTACCCTGAATGGTTTATATCTGATTAACAGAAATGTTCGGGGTTAAGAATTATTGGTTTGAACAGGAGTCAGCATATTTTCCGTATAATTCTAAAATTGTTAAACCGAAAACATTTTTAATACTTCACGGTTAGTTTATATTCGTGGTTTGGATTTTAAAAAAGTTCCATCACATATTTATTATATCTTTGAAAATATTTTTTCGGAAAATGGATGTTAAAAAGGGAAGCTTGTTAGAAAAAATAGAAAGTCCTGACGACTTAAAGAAATTTCAATTAAATGAACTGTCAAAGGTTTGCGATGATTTACGAAATTTTATAATCGAGGAATTATCAATAAATCCCGGACATTTTGGAGCAAGTTTGGGGGTAGTAGAGTTAACTGTAGCTTTGCATTATGTATATAACACTCCTTACGACCAACTTATTTGGGATGTAGGTCATCAGGCCTACGGGCATAAAATCTTAACCGGACGACGTACCAATTTTAATACAAACCGAAAGTATAAAGGTTTAAGTGGTTTCCCTAAAATAACCGAAAGTGAATACGATGCTTTCGGTGTTGGACATGCTTCTACTTCAATTTCTGCAGGCCTTGGAATGGCCGTTGCATCGAAATTAAAAGGCGAAAAGGACAGAAAAGTAATTGCTGTGATTGGTGATGGAGCAATGACAGGAGGAATGGCTTTTGAAGCTTTAAACAATGCAGGTGGAAATAATGCCGATATATTGGTTATTCTCAACGATAACAATATGGCAATCGATCCGAATGTTGGCGGAATGAACCGGTATTTACTTAATATTTCGAAATCTCAAACATACAACCGGTTTAAAAAGGATATTTGGGAAGGACTTGGGAAACTGGATGGTTTTGGAAAGAAAGCCAGAAGAATTTTGCAAAAGAATCAACACGCCCTTAAAAATTTATTACTCAAGGAAAATAATATTTTTGAAGCTTTTGATTTTCGTTATTTCGGACCAATTGATGGTCATGATGTTGTTTATCTTACAGAAGTATTAAACGATTTAAAGAAAATTTCCGGGCCGAAATTGCTTCATGTGATTACCCAAAAAGGAAAAGGTTTTGTTCATGCCGAAATAAATCAGACAAAATATCATGCCCCAGGCGTTTTCGATAAAGATACAGGCGAAATTTATTCATGCGATTGTCCGATTGAAAAGGCACCAAAATTTCAGAATGTATTTGGTCAGACATTGGTGGAACTTGCCGAGTTAAACGAAAGAATTGTTGGAATCACTCCGGCAATGCCAACGGGTTGCTCCATGAACCTGATGTTTGAAAAAATGCCGGAAAGAACTTTTGATGTTGGAATTGCCGAGCAACATGCTGTAACATTTTCGGCAGGTTTGGCTACGCAGGGAATGGTGCCGTTTTGCAACATCTATTCTACTTTTATGCAACGGGCTTATGATCAGATAATTCATGATGTCGCCCTTCAGAAACTTCCTGTTATTTTTTGTCTCGACCGAGGCGGACTGGTAGGCGAAGATGGCCCTACTCATCATGGTGTTTTCGATATTGCTTATATGCGTTCAGTTCCGAATATGATAGTATCGGCACCTATGGACGAAATAGAACTCCGCAATCTGATGTACACCGCACAATTACCCGATAACAAAATGCCTTTTTCAATCAGATATCCCCGTGGATGTGGAATAAAACCAAACTGGAAAAAGCCATTTGAAAAAATAGAAATTGGTAAAGGACGTAAATTGGCCGAAGGTACTGATGTAGCAATATTAACTATTGGCAAATCCGGAATTTTTGCAAAACGCGCAGTAAAAAGTCTCGAAAACAGAGATATTTCGGCAGCACATTACGATTTGAGGTTTGTAAAACCCATCGATACAGAAATGCTCGACGAAGTTTTCAGAAACTATAAAATTATTATTACTGTTGAAGATGGAGTAATTCATGGTGGATTTGGTAGTGCCGTGCTTGAATTTATGGCAGAAAACAATTATTCGGCAACAGTTAAATTGTTGGGTATTCCTGACAAATTCATCGAACACGGATCGCCCGATGATTTGTATCGCGAGTGTGGAATCGACGTTAAGGGAATCACGAATACTGTACTCGAATTATTAGGGAAAGCAGAAGGCAATTAACCCCTTGTAACTTGTTATTGGGAAAAATTTCTGCTTCTGTCTCCCGACTTCTGGCTTCAAACTTTCCATTCTTCAACTAAATAATAATATTATTATCTTTCCTTCGTTTTCATCTATTGTATTATAAAAATTATTTGCATTGGATATATATCTTAAACGTCGGCGTGGAAAAATACTTTTTCTTTCGATTGCCATATTAATCGGTGTTACATCGCTGGTGTACACAAGCTGGTTGACCGAAAAGATGGCAGATGAAGAACAAAAAAGAGTAAAACTTTGGGCAGAAGCAACTGAACGTCAGAACGATATAAGTATAATATTCAGAAACGAGGACGGAGAGGTAATTTCCGAATCTGGAAAAATAAGTCAGGAAGAAATTTTAAAGGAAAAAGAAGAAATTGAAAATAAATATTTGGAGTTTATTTCAATGGTTAATGATCAAAACAATACAATCCCGATTATTTTAGTTGAAAATGACACAATTTTATTAGACGCCAATATACATTATGGTGAAAACCGGAAACAAGAAGTACTTTTTGCCGAGTTACAAAAAATGAAAGATTATTCGGAGCCAATTACCATAAAATTACCTGAAGACGATGTTCAACAACTCTATTATCGCGAATCGAGTATTTTACGAAATCTGAGATACTATCCTTATATTCAACTTTTTGTGATTGTGGTATTTATTATTGTTGCCTATTTTGCATTCAGTGCTTCGCAACGAGCCGAGCAAAATCAGGTTTGGGTTGGTATGTCAAAAGAAACCGCACACCAGTTGGGTACGCCCATTTCATCATTAATGGCATGGACAGAAATATTAAAACTTCAGAATGTTGATGAAACATTAATCAGGGAATTTGAAAAAGATACCGAACGGCTGGAGAGAATAACAGAAAGGTTTTCGAAAATTGGGTCAAAACCCGAATTACATACTGCGAATCTGGTTGAAGCTTTAAATTCAACTGTTAATTACTTAAAAACTAGATCATCAAATAAAGTAATTTTTAAAACATCATTTTCGGAAAGCGATGTAATTGAAACTCCGCTAAATGCTGCACTTTTTTCGTGGGTAATCGAAAACCTCTGCAAAAATGCCATCGATGCAATGGGAAATAACGGAACAATTACAATTGATCTCCATCAAAAAGAAAGTCATATTTATGTTGATGTTTCCGACACGGGGAAAGGTGTGCCGAAATCGCAGTTCAAAACCATTTTCCAACCCGGATACTCAACCAAAAAACGAGGATGGGGACTTGGTCTGTCGCTGGCAAAGCGCATTATCGAAAACTACCACAATGGTAAAATCTTTATTAAATCATCAGAAATCGGGAAGGGGACCACTTTCAGGATTGTATTGGGAAAGTAAAAAAACGGGATAAAATACAATTTAAAAATCTTTTTAATCTGAAATCATAGTTTCGATTATCTTATCAAATCCCAAATATTTTTACGAATTATTCGGGTGTTGATAAAAAATTTATACTTTTGCAACACTTTTTTCGAAACGTGAGCTGGAAAATGAAATATAATATTGAGTTTAAGGGTCTTAATGAAGGCCTGCACGATTTCGAATTTGAAGCGGACAATAAGTTCTTTGAGCATTTTGAAGAAAGCCTGGTTGAAAACGGGAAAGTAAAAGTTGAAATAGTATTGGAAAAACGCAGTTCGTTTATCAAATTGCATTTTAAAATTAAGGGATGGCTTGAACTTACCTGCGACCGTTGCCTGGATTTGTATGAACAACCAATTAAACACGAGACTGAAATGTTTGTGAAGTTTGGGGAGAACGAGTTCGATGACGGCGAAAGTGTAATTTGGGTGCATCCTGAAGAACACCACATCAACCTTGCTCAGATTATTTACGAATACATTACTTTAAGTATTCCTTTGAGGCACGTTCATCCAAAAAACAGCGACGGGAAAAGAAACTGCAACAAAGAGATGCTTGAGAAACTAAAAAATTATATGCATCCTGAAAATGAGAATGATACATTAATGGATCCACGATGGGATGCACTGAGAAGACTAGAAAATAATAATTAATAACTATATATTATGGCACATCCAAAGCATAGAATATCGAGTACGAGAAGAGACAAAAGGCGCACGCATTACAAAGCCGTAGCACCAACACTTGCTAGCTGTTCAAATTGTGGAACAACTGTTAAATACCACACTGTTTGTCCGGAATGCGGATATTACAGAGGGAAACAGGTAATAGTAAAAGAAATTGCAGTTTAAACCAGGTTAACCACCTGGTTTTTTTTTGATTTTTTGGTGCAATTTTGCAATCTGTAAAAGAATTTTAAATCAGCGTTACCAAACTCATATATTTCCAATATTCAGATTTTTCGAACTTTAAAGCGGATTGTTCAGTACTAACTTAAGTATTTGTTAAGGGCAATAACATCACAAGTCCCAATTTTTTGAATTTACTTGTTTTTAACTTTATATTCACGCCGGTTTTAAAAACTGATTTTAAAAACAAATTATTCTTGAAAATCATTTCAAATCAATGGCAAATTTAAGAGCTGCAATTACCGGAATCGGAGCCTTCTTACCAGAATACCGGTTAACAAACGAAGAAATAAGTACAATGGTTGATACCACCGATGAGTGGATTATGCAACGCATTGGAATTAAGGAACGCCGTATTTATAAAGAACCCGGAAAAGCCACAAGTGACCTTGGAACCAAAGCGGTTAATGAATTACTGAGAAAAACCAATACTTCTCCCGATGAAATAGATATGCTCATTTGTGCAACTATTACTCCAGATATGCCATTCCCGGCAACTGCAAATATAATAGCTCAAAAAGTGGGCATTCACAATGCCTGGAGTTTCGATTTAAATGCAGCATGTTCAGGATTTATTTTTGCTTTATCAACAGCAGTTCAGTTTATCGAATCGGGGCGTTATAACAAGGTAATTGTTGTAGCCGCCGAAAAAATGTCGGCAATAACAAATTACACCGACCGCACAACCTGTCCCCTTTTTGGTGATGCCGGTACAGCAGTTCTGTTGGAACCAACCATCGAAAATGTAGGTGTAATCGATTATCTTAACCGGGTTGATGGATTGGGACGTCATCACCTTCACATGAAAGCCGGTGGTTCATTGTTACCTGCCTCACACGAAACTGTCGATCGACAGGAACACTTTGTTTACCAGGAAGGTCAGGTTGTGTTTAAAGCGGCAGTTTCGAGTATGGCAAATGTAGCCGAAGAAATAATGAAAAAACATAACCTGCAGCCGGAAGATGTGGCATGGCTGGTTCCGCACCAGGCAAACATGCGTATTATCGATGCAATTGCACGTCGCATGGGCGTTGGAAAGGAAAAGGTGATGATTAATATCCAGAAATTCGGCAATACAACTTCTGCAACTATTCCACTGTGTTTATATGATTACGAAAAGAAACTCAAAAAAGGGGATAACATTATTCTGGTAGCGTTTGGTGCAGGTTTTACATGGGGCAGTGTTTACCTGAAATGGGCTTACGATAGCGAGTAGGCAAAACGGGAGTGCAGAAGTCTAAAGTCAAAAAAAAACAGAACAATTGTTTTATTCACAATCTTCTTTTCTTAATAGAATGAAAAATTATTGTTGATACAGTAAAAAAATGTAAATTCAAACTCCTAAAATTCAGCAAATAATATGTTATTCAATAAATCAAAAACTGAACAAAATATGTCAAAACTTACTGCAAACAGCGAGAGTTTAAACCAATCGATCAATATAATAAGCGAAGGAACTAAGATAAAAGGTGATATAATTGCGAATGGTGATATTCGGATTGATGGTGAATTGTTAGGAAATATCTCGGCAAAAGGCCGTTTGGTAATTGGTCCAAAGGGTAAAATCGAAGGACAGATTATGTGTAATAACATTGAAATCTCAGGGAATGTAAAAGGCAAAATTACCGCCAGTGAACTGATAAACATGAAATCGACCTCGCAAATTATTGGCGATATAATTGCTGGAAAACTCTCGGTTGAACCAGGTTCTTTGTTCTCAGGAAGTTGTGTTATGAATGGTACAAAACCGCTAAATGAACCAGTCAAATAAAAAGATTTACAAAAATAAATTTGATAATTTTATTCGCTACTCCAGCTTGGGTTTCGAAATGATGGCGATTATCGGAGCATTTACGTTTGGAGGTTACAAAATCGACCAATGGATGAAAAACGAATTTAAGGGATTTACACTTGGATTGATGGTTCTTTCTGTTGTTCTTGCAATTATCTACGGAACAAGAAATCTGCTGAAGAAAAAATAGCAATTGGAGATTAGCCATGAAAAAATTTATTATCAACATAGCCGTAATTTCAGTTGTACTTTCTTTAACAGGCTGGTTGATTTTTTCGCAGTTTATTCCCCAATATTATCTGCCGGCTTTTCCTTTTCTACTTGTATTTTTTGTGCTGACGGCTATTGCAATTCATGCTTATCAGTTGCAACTTGCAAAAAAGGATATGGCGAAATTTACAAGGAGTAATATGATAATTACTTTTTTAAAACTGTTTTTATATTCGGCAGTAGCAATTGTTTATATAGCTATTGACCAACAAAACGCAAAAGTTTTTGTTGTTTTTTTTATTTTGCTCTATGTCGTTTTTACTGTTTTCGAAGTTTTATCAGTATTAAAAATTCCTGTAAATACCGGAAAGAAAGGTTAAACTGACAGGTTAAAACCTTTCCACGAAATAAAATTATTAAATAATGAAAACTTGGTTTTTTAAGCAGTCATTTAAAAAATCTTTTAAATTTGTGGACATTAGTAAAACTCACTAAAAATATGTTGAAACTTTCCTCTGGAATTTATATAATTTTTCTGCTGGTCTCGATATCTTTTAGTTCGCTTTCGGCAAACGAAACGCACGAAAATGCGGACACTGTCTCCGTTGTCGAAAATAAGTTCGATGCAGGAAAATTTATTATTGAACACGTTTCCGACAGTTACGAATGGCATATTGTATCGTTTGGCGAAACACATATAAGTATTCCACTGCCGGTTATATTGTTTAGCAAGAATCCTGATTTACACGAAGGGAAAAGCCTTCATGTATTTATGTCATCGAAATTTCACCATGGGCATGATGACTTTAAGGGATTCAGAATATCGCACAGTAAAGAGTTTGAAGGCAAAATTGTAGAAGTTGATGCCAACGGAACCGAAATAGGTAAACCTTTGGATTTTTCTGTTACCAAAGTTGTGGCAGAATTGTTTCTTACCGTTATTATTTTACTTTGGGTTTTTATTTCGATGGCTGCAAAGGCTACTAAAAACAGGGATAAAGCGCCGAGCGGACTTCAAAACCTGCTCGAACCGGTTATTCTTTTCGTACGTGACCAGGTTGCAAAGCCCACAATTGGTGATAAAAAATACGAAAAGTACATGCCGTTTCTTTTAACCCTTTTCTTTTTTATACTCCTTGAAAATATAATCGGGTTGATTCCTATCCCTCCGTTTGGAGCCAATGTTACGGGCAATATCAGCATTACAATGGTGCTGGCTTTGTTTACTTTTGCTATAACTACTTTCAGCGGAAACAAACACTACTGGAAAGAAATCTACAACCCCGATGTTCCATGGTGGTTGAAATTCCCGATTCCGTTAATGCCAATTGTCGAATTAACAGGTGTAATAACCAAACCATTTGTA
Source organism: Draconibacterium sp. (assembly GCA_041737765.1). Classification (GTDB taxonomy): domain Bacteria; phylum Bacteroidota; class Bacteroidia; order Bacteroidales; family Prolixibacteraceae; genus Draconibacterium. The sequence goes on from JBGSRA010000163.1 coordinate 48,822, forward strand.
TTAATGGTTCGACTTTTTGCAAACATGATGGCTGGGCACATGATAATAACGGTTTTTGTTAGCTTAATATTCATTTTTGGCAGTTTAATGGGAGCAGGGGCCGGATTTGGAGTTAGTCCGTTATCAATTGTTTTCTCAGTGTTTATCATGTTGCTCGATGTGTTGGTTTCGTTTATACAAGCTTATGTTTTTACGCTGCTTTCGGCACTCTATATTGGAATGGCGACGGCAGAACATCATTAATAATCATTAATAAATTTAAATGCTATGTTATCAGCAATTTTAACTGTATTACTACAAGCAACCGCAGGCGCGGCACTCGGGAAACTTGGTGCTGCCATTGGAGCCGGATTAGCTGCTATTGGAGCAGGAATTGGCATTGGCAACATTGGAGCCAGCGCTATGGAGGCAATTGCCCGCCAGCCCGAATCAGTTGGCGACATTCGCTCGAACATGATTGTTGCTGCGGCTTTAATTGAAGGTGTTGCCTTCTTCGCAGTAATTATCTGTGCCCTTGTTATTTTTATTTAGTGAAATCGGCTACAATCTCCGGGATTGCCGGAGTTTGTAGCTTTTAATTGTTTAAAAACTGAAAGTATGGGTTTAGTTACACCAAATCCCGGAACTATAGTCTGGATGTTGATTATTTTCGGAATAGTGCTTTTCATCCTCCGGAAGTTTGCCTGGAAACCAATTTTAAATGCCCTCAAAGACAGGGAAGAATCGATTTCGCAGGCTTTAAATTCGGCAGAAGAAGCAAAAAAAGAAGTTGCCGGATTAAAAGCAGATAACGATAGAATTATTGCGGAAGCCAGACAGGAAAAAAATATCATTCTAAGGGAAGCCAAGGAAATAAAAGATAAAATCATTTTCGAAGCTAAAGAAAAAGCAATAGAAGAAACCAATAAAAGTATTGTTCAGGCAAAACAGCAAATCGAAGCTGAAAAAACGGCTGCCATTAACGACTTGAAAAAGCAGGTAGCAGAACTTTCGGTTTTGATTGCCGAAAAAGTGATTAGAAAAGAGCTAAGCAATAAAGCTGAACAGGAAAAAATGGTTGACGGATTAATCGACGAAATTAAACTGAATTAAAATCTATGAGTATTAGTGCGATAAGGGTAAGATATGCAAAAGCATTTTTCACACTGGCAAAGGAGAAAAAGATGCTGGAGCAATTAAAATCCGATATTCAGAATGTTTTTGATATTTGTAATCAATCAACCGATTTTATTCATTTGCTCGAAAGTCCGGTTGTTGCATCTTCAAAAAAAGCTGAACTGATTTCTAAATTTTTCAAAGGTGAAATCAATCCTTTAACATTAAACTTTTTATTATTAATCACAAAAAATAAGCGTGAAGTTTATATTCCGGGAATCTGCCGGAATTTTTTGGATTTAACCCGAATTGACCAGAATATCAAGTCGGCGGTTTTGGTAACTGCGAGTGAAATAAATACTAAAACTGTCGGAAAAATTAAGTTTCTGATAGAAAAAGAACTCGATTCAACAATTGAACTTTCGTGTCAGGTCGATCCCGAAATAATAGGAGGACTGATACTCAGAATCGACGATAAACAGTTTGATTCAAGTGTTAAAACCCAACTCAGAAAAATAAAACAAACTTTGCTGGAATCTGAAATAAAATAATTGAATTCGAAGCGTAAAAATATTTTAATATGACAAATATAAAACCTGCTGAAATATCTCAAATTTTAAAGCAACAACTCGAAGGCTTTAAATCGGAAGCTGAACTTGAAGAAGTAGGTACAGTTTTACAGGTAGGCGACGGAATTGCGCGTATTTATGGTCTTTCGAATGTTGAGGCAAACGAAATGATCGAATTCGACAGTGGTGTAAAAGGAATAGTGCTAAATCTCGAAGAAGATAATGTCGGAGCAGTTTTACTCGGTCTTTCATCAAAGGTAAAGGAAGGCGACACCGTAAAACGTTTGCAAAGAATTGCTTCAATAATGGTTGGCGAACAGTTGCTGGGCAGGGTTATTAATACCCTTGGCGAACCCATTGATGGTAAAGGAGCAATTCAGGGTAAATTACTCGAAATGCCTTTGGAACGAAAAGCTCCCGGGGTAATTTACAGGCAGCCGGTAAAACAACCGCTTCAAACCGGAATTAAAGCGATTGATGCAATGATTCCGATCGGTCGTGGTCAGCGTGAGTTGATTATTGGCGACCGCCAAACCGGGAAAACAGCAATTGCAATTGACACCATAATCAATCAACGCGAAAATTTCGAAAAAGGTGATCCTGTTTACTGTATTTATGTAGCGATTGGATTAAAAGGTTCCAATGTGGCAAACACTTTTGCAACCCTTGAAAAACATGGTGCTATGGAATATACTGTAATAGTATCAGCACCGGCTTCGGATCCTGCAGCATTGCAGTTTTATGCACCTTATGCAGGAGCTTCAATTGGCGAATATTTCAGAGATACCGGCAGACACGCTTTAATTATTTTCGATGACCTTTCGAAACAGGCAGTTTCCTACCGTGAAGTTTCGTTGTTACTTCGTCGACCACCGGGACGTGAAGCATACCCGGGCGATGTTTTTTATCTGCATTCGCGTTTACTCGAGCGTGCTGCAAAAATTATTGAAAGCGATGAAGTAGCCAAAAATATGAACGATCTGCCCGACTGTCTGAAAGACAAAGTAAAAGGGGGTGGTTCGTTAACAGCACTTCCAATTATTGAAACCCAATCGGGCGACGTTTCTGCATATATTCCAACCAACGTAATTTCGATTACCGATGGTCAGATATTTCTTGAACCGCAACTGTTCAATGCTGGTATCCGCCCGGCTATTAACGTGGGTATTTCGGTTTCGCGTGTTGGTGGCAGTGCTCAGATAAAAGCCATGAAAAAAATTGCCGGTACGTTGAAGATTGATCAGGCTCAATTTCGCGAATTGGAAGCATTTTCCAAATTCGGTTCCGATCTTGATGCTGCAACCATGCGTGTACTCGATAAAGGGCGAAAAAATGTGGAAATTTTAAAACAGGGACAATACTCACCTTTACATATTGAACAGCAAATTGCCATCATCTATTGTGGCTCAAAAGAGTTACTGCGAAATGTTCCGGTTGACAAGGTAAAAGCTTTTGAAGCAGATTTTCACGAAATAATGCAAATGCAGCATCGCGAGACGCTGGATGAATTAAAAACTGGAAATCTAACGGAAAAGGCTGAAGAAATAATTAAAAAAGTAGCAACCGAAATAGCGGAGAAGTATAAAAAGTAATTGAGTAAATGAGTAAATGAGGACTTTTCCCTCAATACTCATTTACACAATAACACATTCACTAAAATATGGCAGGTTTAAAGGAAATAAGAATACGGATTGCATCGGTAAAAACTACGCGACAGGTTACAAGTGCCATGAAAATTGTATCGGCGGCAAAACTAAAAAAAGCCCAGGATGCCATTTATCAGATAAGGCCTTATGCCAATAAACTTAAAGGAATTCTTACAACATTAAGCGCCAGCCTTGAAAGCGGGGAAGACTCGGTATATACCAAACAACGCGACCCCGAAAAAGTATTGATAGTTTTAGTTACATCGAACCGGGGATTGTGCGGAGGATTTAATTCAAATATTTCGAAAGTAGCAGCTAAGCTTGTACACGAAAAATACAGCAATCAGAGCGAACGAGGAAATGTGCAGTTTTTGTGCATCGGCAAACAAGGAATGAGGCAAATGAAATATCATGGTATGAAGGTAGCCGAAAACAATAACGAAATATTCAATTCGCTTTCGTTTGAGAATGATTCGGTAATTGCGCTCAATTTAATGCAGTCTTTTGAGAGTGGATTATACGATAGGATTGAACTGGTGTACAATCAGTTTAAAAATGCCGCAGTTCAGATTCAAACTTCAGAACAATTTCTTCCGGTAGAAATAAAAACTGACGAAAAGGTAAAATCGAATACCAACTTTATTTACGAACCATCGAAAGAATATATTATTCAGGAGTTGATACCCAGAATTCTAAAAATTCAGTTTCACAAGGCATTGCTCGATTCGCACGCTGCTGAACATGGTGCACGTTTAACAGCTATGCACAGTGCTACCGATAACGCTACCGAACTGCTCGGATATCTTACTTTGGAATACAACAAAGCACGACAGGCAGCTATTACCGGCGAAATCTTGGAGATTGTAAGTGGAGCGGAAGCATTAAAAGGGTAATTACGGTTCTGATAATAATAGAAGAAAATATTTGCAACATAAAAACGGGCAGTTTCAACCGAAACTGCCCGTTTTATTTTATGGATATTATGAAACTTTTCCTTATATTTTCCTCTGAGGGGATTAGAGAAGATTATTTCAATCCAAGTTTTTTCTTAACCAATCCGGGAATTTCTCCAGGTTCTTTTGCAACCGGTACATCGGCAGCAGCAAAAGCTTTAATTTTTTCTTCGGCGGTTCCCGAACCACTTGAAATGATGGCTCCGGCATGTCCCATTCTTTTACCTGCAGGAGCAGATTGTCCTGCAATAAATGCTACAACCGGTTTTTTCATGTGATCTCTGATATATTGAGCAGCCAACTCTTCAGCATCACCTCCAATTTCGCCAATCAAAACAACGGCTTCAGTGGCTGGATCGTTTTCAAACATTTCAAGCACATCCCTGAAATATAGACCTGAAACAGGGTCGCCGCCAATTCCAACACAGGTTGTTTGACCTAAACCGGCTTCAGTCAGCATGTTAACAACTTCGTAGGTTAATGTTCCTGAACGCGAAATAAATCCGATATTTCCCGGAGTAAAAATCATGGCTGGCAAAATTCCGATTAAACATTCGCCGGGTGTTATTAATCCGGGGCAGTTGGCACCAATCAGTTTTGTGCCATTTTGTTTTAATACCGGGGTAACTTTAATCATATCCTGAACCGGAACACCTTCGGTAATACAAATAACCAGTTCAACGCCGGCATAACTGGCTTCCAGAATAGCATCGCCAGCAAACGGGGCCGGAACAAAAATAACCGATGCATTTGCCCCGGTAGCTTTTACAGCTTCTTCAACAGTATTGAAAACAGGTATCCCACCCACATCACTGCCACCTTTCCCCGGCGAAATTCCACCAACAATGTTGGTTCCGTAATCCTTCATTTTTGAAGTATGGAAAGCGCCATCGCGACCGGTAATTCCCTGCACGATAACTTTGGTATCTTTATTTATTAATATGCTCATTTTGTGATCTTTTATTTTTTAACTTTTCTCTGGCTTAACTCAATGGCTTTTTTTGCCGCTTCGCTCATGGTTGAAACGGTTGGTAACCCAAATTCCTTAATGATTTCCAAACCTTCTTTCGAATTTGTTCCCGACAAACGAACAACAATCGGCATATCGGTTTTGATTGCTTTTAAGGCAGCAACCAAACCACGGGCAACATCATCACAACGGGTAATTCCGCCAAAGATATTTATCATAACAGCTTTTACATTGGTATCGCTCAGCAAAATATTCATGGCATCAACAACTTTTTGTGGATTTGAAGATCCGCCAATGTCAAGAAAGTTTGCAGGATTTCCACCATAAAGTTTAATCATATCCATGGTTGCCATTGCCAGTCCGGCTCCATTAACCATACAACCAATATTCCCATCGAGTTTAATATACGAAAGCCCTTTTTCGCTGGCGTCAATTTCTTTTTGCTCTTCGTGTGTAACTTCGCGCATGGCAAGCACTTCAGCCTGTCTAAACAATGCATTGTCGTCGAAATTCATTTTCCCGTCGATAGCCAGAACCCTTTTATCAGGTGTTAAAACCAGCGGATTGATTTCGGCAAGTGAGGCATCGGTTTCGATATACAATTTGTACAACTTTGCTAAAATCGAGGCAGCCTGGCGAATTTGCAATGGATCACTCATCAATTGAAGCGCAATTTTGCGAGCCTGCCAGTCCATTAAACCCATGGTTGGGTCGATTGACATTTTAATGATTTTTTCGGGATTGGTTTTTGCTACTTCTTCAATTTCAACGCCACCTTCAGCACTGGCCATCAATGTTACCGATTTTGAATTTCTGTCGTTGATCAATCCAACATAAAATTCCTTTTCAATGTCAACCGCTTCGGCAACCAGCACTTTTTCAACGGTCAATCCTTTAATGTCCATACCAAGAATCTGGCCTGCTTTTTCGATTGCCTCTGCTTTGGTTTTTGCAAGTTTAACACCACCTGCTTTACCACGGCCGCCAACATGCACCTGCGCTTTTATTACTCTTAGCTTGTCGTCGTTAGGAATTTTTTCCATCACTTCTTCCACAGTGTTGCACACAACACCATCGGGTACAGGAATCCCGTACTTCCTGAATAAATTTCGGGCTTGATATTCGTGAATTTTCATCTCAATAAATTATTTATATCATTTGGTTTTTATTGGAAATTGCAGTAAAACTTCTCTTTGGTAAAATTCACCGATGGAATTAAAACGATTGAAATTTAGTATGAGAAGTAATAATTTTAATGGTCAAAAGTAACAAATATTTAAAAATCTAAAACTATCAATATGTTTCTTTTTTTTATGATATTTCGCACTTTATGGCTGTTTTGAAACAATTTGAGTATTGGGTAAACGAAGCAAAAAAAGAAAAATCAGGATTTGAACTGATACTGTTTTTTCAGTTAGATTTGCAAAATATTTTCAGAAAATGGAAGAAACAATAAGAAGGGTTATTGAACACGAAGCACAGGCAATTAGAAATATTCCGGTTAATGACAGTTTCAGGAAAGCAGTTGAGTTGATTTACCAAAGAGTTCATCAGCAAAACGGGAAGCTGGTTGCCAGCGGAATGGGGAAAGCAGGACAGATTGCACTTAATATTGCAACAACTTTTAGTTCGACGGGAACACCCGCAGTGTTTTTACATCCGAGCGATTCGCAACATGGCGATTTGGGAGTTGTGCAGAAAAACGACGTTTTATTGCTGATTTCAAATTCGGGGAAAACCCGCGAAATAATTGAACTGGTTCAACTTGCTGATAATTTATATCCTTGTTTGCCACTTATCGTTATTTCCAGCAATCCCGAAAGCGAACTCGCAAAAAATGCCAATGTCTTTATATTCACCGGAAATCCACAGGAAGTTTGTCCGCTTGGATTATCGCCAACTACATCAACAACAGTAATGACAGTCATTGGCGATGCATTGGTTGTTTCGTTAATGGAGAAGATTGGTTTTACCAGCGAAGATTATGCAAAACGGCATCATGGTGGATATTTGGGTGATAAATCAAGAGCGAAGGCAAAGGAAAAGGCAAAGTCTGAAGCAAAGGAAAACGGAATTTCCTGAACAGGAAAGTCAGCACACGGCTTCAGCCGGGTGGTACGATTACCTCATGGTTCCTGCCCGTAGTTTGAAAATTAAACGTTAAAAAAAATTACAATGCGAATTACAAAAGAAAATACCGTTGGATTAATTGTTGATATTCAGGAACGACTTTTCCCCGCAATGTGGGAAATGGAAACTTTGCTGAAGAACACATTAACATTGATTAATGGCTTGAAAGAATTAAAATTACCATTGCTGGTTACGCAACAATATTCAAAAGGATTGGGAGAAACAATTCAGGAATTAAAATCGGTAATTTCTGATTTCAGTTTTATTGAAAAAAGAGATTTCAGTTGTTGCGATGAACCTGTTTTTATGGAAAATCTGAAAAAAACAGGAGTAAAAAATATAATCATTTGCGGAATCGAATCTCACGTTTGCGTTTTGCAAACCGCTGTTGATTTAAAAGAAGCTGGCTTCATCCCAATTGTAGTTGTGGATTGTATTTCGTCGCGATCAAAAGATAGCATTGAAATTGCCAAAGAGCGTTTCAGATTCGAAGGAATTTTAATGACTTCATACGAATCGATTTTGTTCGAACTTACCAGATCTTCAACAGCACCCGAATTTAAAGCCATTTCGAATCTTGTAAAATAAATCGGAAACATAAAAAGTTAACACTTCTATTGTAAATTTCAGCGATGTAAAATTTAGTTTTCGATGTTCAATAAGCTAATCATATTTTATTTCACCGGCACCGGAAATGCATTGGCGGTTGCAAACTGGATTGCTGAAATTTCGGCAATCAAAAATATTCAGGTCGAAGTAAGAAAAATTACACCATCGCTTCATGTTGATAATAAATATTTTACTGGCAATACTTTAATCGGGTTTTGTTATCCAACCCATGGTTTTAATGCACCTCCGGTAGTTATAGATTTTATATTTCGGTTTCCAAAATCGCAAAATCAGGTTTTTCTGCTGAATACGCGGGCAGGCATGAAACTCTCGAAACTTTTTTTACCCGGACTTAGTGGTCTTGCGCAACTTTTCCCTGCATTGCTCCTTTTACTGAAAGGCTACAAAATTGCGGCTCTACAACCCATGGATTTACCTTCGAACTGGATTTCCATTCATCCGGGATTACGTCAAAAAGTTGTGGATTCAATATTTCAGCGATGTGAAAGGATCACAAAAAAATTTGCAGATAAAATACTTTCAGGAAAACAAATTTACAGGGGATTAATTTCGTTGCCCATCGATTTGCTTATCAGTCCGGTTTCGTTCGGATATTATTTTTATGGTCGGTTTGCACTTACAAAAACTTTTGTTGCCGACAGCCATTGCAACGGCTGCGCTCTGTGTGAAAAAGAATGTCCCGTGACTGCCATCAAAATGAAAAATGGCCGTCCATTCTGGACCCGCAAATGCGAAAGTTGTATGCATTGTATGAATGTTTGTCCGAAAAAGTCAATACAGACACCTCACCTTTTTGTGGCAATTATCTGGTGGTTGATTTTCGCCGTTATTCCAATGTTAATATTGAAGGAACTGGCAAAAGATTATCCCGGAATTTCAGATTATTTCAATCTGTTTTCAGATGCCATCATTCTGATTACAGGTTTGCCGGTTGTGTTTTTTACTTACCAGATTGTACATTTTTTAATGAAATACAGATTTTTCTCATGGTTAATTGTTCATACATCGTTAACCAAACTTAAATCCTGGCGAAGGTATTCTGCACCGAAAAAATTTCTGAAAGCACATAAAATTTAGCTATTTTCAGCCCTGAAAAACGACTAAAAATGATTGAAATTTGTGCCATTGCATCGGGGAGTAACGGAAACTGCTATTATATTGGAAATCAAAATGAGGCGGTTTTAGTTGATGCCGGTATTTCGTGCAAACAGATTATTCAGCGGATGAAAGATCGAAATCTGAATCCTCTAAAAGTGAAATCAGTTTTTATATCGCACGAACACAGCGACCACATTAGTGGTGCACGTGTTTTTGGAAACCGAATGCAGGTGCCGGTTTATTTAACATCGAAAACATATTACGGGGCTTATAAAAATATGCGGCCTGACTATCCTCGTTTTTTTAATCCGGGCGATACTGTTGAAGTTGGAGAATTTTCTATTCATACTTTTTTGAAAAATCATGATGCATCAGAACCCTGCTCATTCCGGATTCAACACAAAAACAAAAGTGTCGGTGTTTTTACTGATATTGGAGAACCCTGCGAAAATGTAACTTCTCATCTTCAAAAATGCGATTGTTTGTTCCTGGAAACCAATTACGATGAAAAAATGCTATGGGAAGGTAAATATCCATTCTTTTTAAAACAGCGGGTTGCATCGAGTGTGGGGCATCTTTCAAACATGCAGGCGTTTAATTTGCTTCATAACCATGCAGGCGAAAATTTAAAATGTGTTTTTCTAAGCCATCTTTCAAAAGAAAACAATTCGCCTGTATTAGCCAATAATTCAATGCTTCCGTTTTTCTCACGATTCGATATTAAACTAACTTCGCGATACCAAGCCGGTGAAGTTTATCAACTATAAAGAGATATTTTCAGAATAAGAAATCCCGGTTACCCTTTTTTATTCCTGCCAAGCCGTCTTCTTTTACTTTTTGCCTTGCTGATGAAACGCAAAACGATAAAAACAATCAAAAGAACTACTACCGCAATAATCATATAAGTCATTCCTCCAAAAAGATTATCTCCTTTTGCGCGGCTCCACATTTCGAGTACTTTATCGTTTTTATCGAGATAGTCATTAATAATTGAGCAACGGGCAACCACACTGCTGTCAGGGTATTGAATGGAATTTATTTTGAGACTATCGTTTCCGGGACCAAAAAAATAACTGGCATTTACTGTTTCGGTAAGTGTCGAATCGATAAGTGTTTCCAATATTTCGGGAGTAGCAACCGCACTCGAATAACCGCTGACATCCATATTTCGCAGGGCAATTTCGGGCTGGCACAAATAGTTCATAAAGTAACTGGCAGCTTTTGTGTTTTTTGCATATTTTGGTATCACCCAGCAATCGAACCAAACGTTGCTGCCTTCCTGTGGAACAACATATTCAAGCGAAACACCCACTTCTGCGGCTTCCTCAATAGCCCAAACTGCATCGCCACCCCATGCGTAACAAAACCAGATTTCGCCTTTGGTCATCATTTCTTTTCCAAAGTCAGCTTCCCAACCGGCAAGATTTGGCTTCAACGCTTTCAATTGTTCTTCAACCAAATTTATATCTTCGGGAGTGTGATCGTTTGTAACACTGTAAACGGTTCGTTTTCCGGCAGCAATTTCGTTGCGGTAACCATAAATAGCAGCCATATTATATGCATCCCAGTAGCTGTCTTTCATCAGCATTTTGCCTTTGTTTTTCGGATCCCACATACAACCCCACGATTTCGCTTCATCAGCAGAAATAAATTTGGTATTGTATAAAATTCCTGAAGTTCCCCACATGTATGGCAAAGCATAATCAGCAGCATTCATTCCGTTTGTACTGAAATCGTCAAGCCTGTCAAGAATGAAAGGTGATAAATTGCCGAGATAATTTGGTGTAGTCCCAAAATCGCGGCTAAAGGGCAAAACCAGGTTTTGATGAATCATTCGCTGCATGATTGCCTGCGTTGGACAAGCCAAATCGAAATCTTCCTGACCAAGTGCAATTTTTGTGTACATCACTTCTGTCATGTCGAACACCTGGTAAACAATCTTTACATCTTCCCCGGTTTGCTCCTTGTACCATTTTGGAAATTCGGTGAGCAAATCCTCGTCGATATAATCAGCCCAGTTATAAATTTTAAGTACTTTCTGACGGTCATCGTCAGCAGCAGAACTTGCTGCCGGCAAAAGATAGACCGATAAAAACAGGACAAGCAGTAATGAAGTCTGCAAAAGGTTTCTCAGGTTAAGTTTCTTCATTTTTATAATCTTTTTTTAGCGGTGCGCTGGTTAATTACCAAAAGCAGCACCAGCACGGTGATAAATATTATTGCTGAAAGCGGACGCAATTCTGGAGTGAGACCTCCTTTTCGTGCATCGGCATAAATATAGGTAGAAAGTGTTTCCAATCCTTCATTTCCGATGGTAAAAAGTGTTACCACAAAATCGTCGATTGAAAGTGTAAATGCAAGTATAAATCCACTTATCATTCCGGGTTTGAGCTCGGGTAGTAAAACTTTTCGAAGGGCATAAAATGGGGTAGCACCTAAATCGAGTGCAGCTTCGTATAGGTTTTCGTTCATTCGGCGTAACCGCGGATAAACGCTCAATACAACGTAAGGCGTGCAAAAAGTAATATGGGCAAGAATAACCGTTGTATAGCCCTGCGAAATTCCGAGGCTAATAAATAACAGGAAAAGTGAAATGGCGGTAATAATGTCGGGATTTAGAATAGGAATGCTGTTAACCAGTTGAACTGCACTTCGTGTCCGGGGTTTCAGGTTGTAAATTCCAATTGCAGCTACTGTGCCTAAAACCATGGAAACCAGCGCTGCAACTAATCCGATAATCAAAGTGTTCCAAAGCGCGCTGGACAACGAATGGTGAACTCCACCCTGAAAAAGTGTTGAGTAAAGTTTAAAAGAAAAACCAGTCCAGTTTCCTAAGACCTTTGCTTCAGTGAAAGAAAAAACAATGATTACCAAAATAGGTGAATACAACATCACCAGCAATAAACCAATGTATATTTTTGAAAGGATTCTTTTCATTATATCAATCCTCCTTCCTCTGTGGCTTTTGCCGCTCCCTGACTGTTGAGCAGCGATGTCAGCCCGATAAACAATAGCATAATCAGTGACAAAGCAGCCCCGTAATTCCACATTCCGTTGTAAATGTTTTCCTGTAAGGTAGTTCCGAAGAGCTTGATATTATTTATGGTTAATAATTCAGCAATAGCAAAGGTTGAAATCACCGGCATAAAAACCATCATTATTCCGCTCGAAATTCCCGGGAAAGAGAGCGGTAAAATAGTTTTGAAAAACACCTGCCGTGGACTGGCGCCTAAATCCTGAGCAGCCTCTATTAAATTCTGATCGGTTTTCTGTAGAATATTGTAAATCGGATAAATCATAAAGGGCAGAAAATTATAAACCATACCGAAATAGAGCGAACCTTCGCCAAGAGGGAGGCCCAGAAAATCGAAAAGTGCAACGGTTGCTAGTGTGCGAATCAAAAAATTAACCCACATGGGAAGAATAAAAAGTAAAACCATAATTCTTGCCTTGTCTGATTCCATTCGGCTTAAAATAAAAGCTGCCGGATAACCTAACAACAGGCAGATAAATGTGGTTATTAATGCCACACCTACAGAATAAATAAAAGTGTGCATTGCTTCGGGCTGCAACCAGAATTTACGGAAATTATCGATTGTAAAACCACCCGTTCCACTGGTAAAGGCATAGTAAACAATGAGAACCAGAGGAGTCAGCACAAAGAAGCCGAGAAATAGAATATAGGGTATTGACCAGTTCCTTCTTTTTCCTGCGAATGATAAAAAAGTACTTTTCACTTTTTGGTCGGGTTAAAGGTTAGAGATTTGTATATCCTCAGGCTGAATTGAAATCCCAATGCGGTCACCGTCGTCCCACACATCGTTGGTATCCACAAATATGTTTTCGCCATCATCTGTTGAAATGGTCAGATGATAGTGATTTCCCTTATAAAGAATGAATTTCACCTCACCGGCCAACATCCCGTCTTCCTCGTTGTCGTGTAAAACAACATTTTGAAAGTCAACAGAGACATTTACCTTCTCGCCCTGGTGAATTTGTTTGGTATCTGCACATTCGAAGTTGTTCCCCAGAAAACGTACGTGTGTTTTATCGGTAATTACAGCTTCGAAAGTATTGTTTAGCCGTTCTTTTTTCATTACATGAATATCAAAAGGCTTTATGCGAAGTCCAACGGTTTTCCCAACCTCAAAACTGTGGTAATCCTGAATCAGGAACTCAAATCCCTCAGGAGTTTGCACCATCATTTCGTTATGCACTCCCTTAAAAATACTTGAAGTTACTACACCCGTAAACTGTGCTGCTTCCGACGGATCGAAAATATAAATATCCTCAGGGCGGATTACCACGTCAACCGGAATATTCTGTCCGAATCCCTTATCAACACAGTCAAATCGGTGTCCGGCAAATTCGACAAGGCTGTCCTTTATCATCATGCCGTTCATGATATTACTTTCTCCAATAAAATCGGCAACAAAAGCATTGGCAGGTTCATTGTAAATTTCGGTTGGCGTTCCAATCTGCTGTATTCGACCTTCACTCATAACAACAATTGTGTCGCTTAAAGTTAACGCTTCTTCCTGATCGTGAGTAACATAAACAAAAGATATCCCCAGCTTTTTGTGCATTGCCTTTATTTCCATCTGCATGTCTTTCCGCATTTTCAGATCGAGTGCAGCAAGCGGTTCGTCTAGCAGTAAAACTTCGGGTTCGTTAACGATTGCGCGGGCAATTGCAACTCTTTGCTGCTGACCACCCGAGAGTGAATCAACATCGCGTTCTTCATAGTCGGTCATGCCAACCATTTTGAGCACTTTTATTACTCGTTTTTTGATTTCTTCAGCAGGAAACTTTTTCAGGTTCAGACCAAAAGCAATATTGTTATATACATTGAGATGAGGGAAAAGTGCATATTTCTGAAAAACTGTATTCACTGGCCTTAAATGGGGAGGAGTTTCGGTTATATCTTTTCCGGCAATGGTAATTTTGCCTTCCGAAACTTTTAAAAAACCTGCAATTAGCCTCAACAGCGTGGTTTTTCCACATCCCGATGGCCCGAGAATGGTTACAAATTCGCCTTTGTGAACACTGAGATTGATATCGTCAAGAACAGACTTGTCTCCAAAAGTTTTCGAGATATGTTCAATTCCAATAATATTTTCAGTTGTTTGTTTCAATATTTCCGGCACTATTCGGATTAAAATATGAATTTGAAAAAGTTTAACAAATATAAGATTATCAAAACTTACTAATTGTACTCATCCCAGCTTTTAATCGAAATATCTTCTATTTCATATTTGCAGATTGCATATATAAATGCACTTGCAACCCTCGAATTTGTAATAAGTGGAATATTGTAGTCGATAGCACTTCTGCGGATTGTATAATCGTTTTTTAATTCGCGGGAAGTATAGTTTTTTGGAATGTTAATTACAAGGTCAATCTTCTTTTCCTTGATATATTCAATGGTATTTGGAGATTGATTTTCTTCATCAGGCCAGTGAAGCAGTGTGTTATCAACCCCATTCTCCATAAGAAATTTATGTGTTCCAGCGGTGGCAAAAATATTAATTCCCTTGGTGCGCAACATTTTGGCACTGTTTAACAATTCGATTTTTCCACGCGATGGCCCCGATGAAATCATTACGTTTTTTACAGGGATTCTGTATCCTACCGAAAGCATGGCTTTCAGAATAGCTTCGTAATAGTTTTCGCCAATACAGCCTACTTCTCCGGTTGAAGCCATGTCAACACCCAAAACAGGGTCTGCGTTTAGTAATCTCGCAAACGAAAATTGCGGCGCTTTTACACCCACATAATCAAGTTCAAACAACGATTTGTCGGGTTTTTCAACATGGATGCCAAGCATTACTTTTGTCGCAATTTCTATCAGGTTTAGTTTCATCACCTTCGAAACAAACGGGAAACTGCGTGAAGCACGGAGATTGCATTCGATTACTTTTATATCGTTGTCCTTGGCCAGAAATTGAATATTGAAAGGGCCTGTAATTTCAAGTCCTTTCGCAATTTCACGGGCAATTTTCTTAATTCTGCGGATAGTTTCGATATATAATTTCTGCGGTGGAAAAACTATGGTTGCATCACCAGAATGTACTCCGGCAAATTCAACGTGTTCAGAAATCGCATAAGCAATCATTTCTCCTTTATTAGCTACTGCATCGATTTCAATTTCCTTTGCTTCCTCTATAAATTCGCTCACTACAACCGGATGTTCCTTTGAAACATTGGCTGCCATTTCAAGAAAATGTTCCAATTGGTCGGGATTCGAAACCACATTCATTGCCGCACCCGATAAAACGTACGAAGGACGAATAAGCAGCGGATAGCCCACTATTTCAACAAATTTATGGATTTCTTCGATGGTTGAAAGTCTCGCCCACCTTGGTTGATCTATATTCAGTTGATCGAGTAGCGAAGAGAATTTTTCACGGTCTTCGGCATTGTCGATTTTCAATGGAGATGTACCTAAAACCGGGACGTTTTGTCCGTAAAGTTTCATTGCCAGGTTATTCGGTATTTGTCCGCCCATTGATACTACCACACCATGCGGATTTTCAAGGTCAACAATATCCATCACACGTTCAAACGAGAGTTCATCAAAATACAACCTGTCGCAGGTATCGTAATCGGTGCTTACAGTTTCAGGATTGTAGTTAATCATGATAGATCGGTAACCCTCTTTGTGAATGGTGTTCACCGCGTTAACACTACACCAGTCAAACTCAACTGAACTTCCGATACGGTAAGCCCCCGACCCCAGCACAATTACCGATTTGTCGTCGTTGTTAAATTCAATGTCGTGTTCACTGCCGTTATAAGTTATATATAAATAATTGGTTTGGGCGGGGTATTCACCGGCAAGTGTATCGATTTGTTTCACAAAGGGAACAATTCCGATTTTTTTCCGGTGACTCCTCACTTTTAACAAATCTTCGTGAATATTTTTATTCTTACTTTTCAAAACAAGTCTGGCAATCTGAAAATCCGAGAAGCCGGTTTGTTTTGACATTTTCAGTAAATTAACGGGCAGGCTTTCAAGTGTATCGAACTTTTCGAGTTCATTTTTAATGTTGAAAATGTTTTTCAGTTTCTGCAGAAACCAGCGGTCGATTTTTGTTTTATTGTAAATTTCGTCAATTGTATAATTTTTAGCGAATGCTTCGGCGATGGCAAAAATCCGGCGATCTGTTGGATTGCTTAGTTCATCATCAATTCCTTCGATATAGATTTCTTCTTTATTGGCAACAAAACCGTGCATTCCAAGTCCAACCATTCTTATTCCCTTTTGAATGGCTTCTTCGAAACTGCGGCCAATGGCCATAATTTCGCCAACGCTTTTCATCGAACTACCCAGGTTTTTCGAAACGCCAACGAATTTGGTTAAATCCCAGCGGGGTATTTTTACCACACAATAATCGAGTGCAGGTTCAAAAGCGGCGGTGGTTACTTTGGTGACAGAGTTTTTAAGTTCATGCAAACCGTAACCAAGTCCAAGTTTTGCAGCCACAAAAGCCAGTGGGTAGCCCGTTGCTTTCGATGCCAGTGCCGATGACCGCGATAAACGTGCATTTACTTCGATTACACGATAATCTTCTGAATGTGGGTCGAGTGCAAACTGAACGTTACATTCGCCAACAACACCTACCCGGCGGATAATTTTTATTGAAATGGCACGAAGTTTATGGTATTCAGAGTTTGAAAGTGTTTGCGACGGTGCCACTACAATACTCTCGCCGGTATGAATTCCCAACGGATCGAAGTTTTCCATGTTACAAACGGTGATACAGTTGTCATATTTATCGCGCACCACTTCGTATTCAACTTCTTTCCATCCTTTTATCGACTCCTCAACCAAAATCTGTGGAGAATATGAAAATGCCTTAGAAGCCAGGGCTTCAAGTTCTTCGTCGTTTTCGCAAAATCCTGAGCCAAGTCCACCTAAAGTATATGCTGCCCTGATGATAATTGGGAAACCGACTTTTTTAGCAGCGGCCCGGGCTTCGTCCATATTTATAGCTGCAATGCTGCGGGGAGTGTAAACATCAATCTCTGCCAGCATATTTGCAAATATCTCACGGTCTTCGGTATCAATAATCGATTGTACCGGTGTGCCAACAACCTTTATATTATATTTTTCAAGAACTCCGGTTTTGAACAATGCAACACCACAGTTTAGTGCTGTTTGACCACCAAAAGCAAGTAAAATTCCCTGTGGTTTTTCTTTTTTAATTACCTCTTCAACAAAAAAAGGAGTTATCGGGAGGAAATAGATTTTATCGGCAATATCAACCGATGTTTGAATAGTTGCAATGTTTGGGTTGATAAGAATAGTTTCAACACCTTCTTCTTTTAGTGCTTTTAATGCCTGCGATCCCGAATAATCAAACTCGCCTGCCTCACCAATTTTCAGCGCTCCCGATCCAAGGATTATTGCCTTTTTAATGTCAGTCTGTATCATATTTGTATGTATAAAGGCCTCTCTCCCGACCTCTCCCAAGGAGAGAGGAGTGTTCCTCTCCGCCAGTTGGCGGAAGGTTAGGAGGGGCTGTCTTTTATTATTTTATACTATTAATAAAATCGTCAAACAAAAACTCGGTGTCAGTCGGACCACTCGATGCTTCCGGGTGAAACTGAGTTGAGAAGAAGGGTTTTGTTTTATGCCTGATTCCTTCGTTTGTTCCGTCGTTCACGTTGGTAAATAACGGTTCCCAGTCGCCCGGAAGTGTTTCTGTTGCAACAGCAAAACCGTGATTTTGCGAAGTAATGTAACATTTGTTGGTTCCGGTTAAAAGCACAGGTTGGTTGTGGCTTCGGTGACCATATTTCAATTTGTAGGTTTCTGCTCCGGCAGCGCGTGCAAGCAACTGGTTTCCGAGACAGATTCCCATGATTGGTATTTCTTCGGCTATCACTTTTTTAATGTTTTCAACGGTAACATCGCACATGGCCGGGTCACCCGGACCGTTTGAGATAAATACGCCGTCAAATTCTTCATCCGTAAAATCGTAATCCCACGGAACCCTTATTACAGTTGCGTTTCTGTCGAGCAGGCAACGGATAATGTTGTTCTTAACACCGCAGTCAATTAAAACTACTTTGTGCTCGCCGTTGCCGTAAACTTCTTTTTCGGTGCAACTGGCTATTGCCACCAGGTTTTCTTTGTTGGGATCGTAAAAGTCAATGATTTCATCTTCAAATTCAATTTTGCCAAGCATTGATCCCTTCTCACGTAAAATTTTTGTTAAGGCTCGGGTGTCGATCCCAAAAATTCCCGGAACTTCATGTTCCCTGAGCCAGTCCGACAAACTTTTTTCAGCATTCCAATGGCTGAATTCAAATGAGTAATCTGATACAATCAGTCCGGTAATATGTAGTTTGTGCGACTCGTAATATCTGTGAATCCCATTTTCCTTTTTATCGAATGGCACTCCGTAATTTCCGATCATGGGGTAGGTCGAAACCAGAATCTGACCGGTGTAAGATGGGTCGGTTAAACTCTCCGGATAGCCCGTCATTGCTGTGTAAAAAACAACTTCTCCTGCTACCGATTTTTCACCGCCAAACGATTTTCCGGTAAACACAGTTCCGTCTTCCAGCGTAAGTTTTGCTTGTTTAAAATTCAACATATTTCAGTTTTATATTAAAAAAAATGCGTTTGCCTTAAAAAAAGTTCAAACGCATTTTCTTCCATCTGTTGTATTAATAAGTTTTATTCTCTTTCTCATCTAAATAAACATGATGATTTTAAAAATATTCATTGTGCAAAAATATAAATAATTTTAAACTTTTTATGTCAGGTGTAAAAAAATGAATAATTATTCATAAAGAAATAATAGTTCAGGATACTGGCTAAAAAGACAACTATTCAATAAAAAGAGTAAACATTTTACTCCTTTGAAAACAGGTTGTTAAATTATATTTAACTAATTCTATCTATTAAAAATATCAGTAAACTTGCCAAATAGATATTACAGTAATTAGTTTTGGTGGTTTAAAAAGGAAATTTATAAACTTTAAAAGAAGATTTATTCATGAATATAACCAGTATACTCGATCAACTGCTTAAATCGGGCCAGGGAACGATGCAGAACAATAGTGGTCAATCTAATAATACGAATTCGCCTTTGGGTGGACTTGGAGATCTCCTTTCGGGAAGTGGTGGATTGGGAGGTTTGCTTTCCGGTTTTGGCGGAGGAGTTGCTACGGGTGGTGCTATTGGCTTATTACTTGGTAACAAAAAAGCCCGTAAAGTTGGTGGCAAGGTGGCAATGTATGGTGGTTTGGCTGCGCTTGGTGTAATAGCCTACAAAGCTTACAGTAATTGGCAGGCCCAAAATGTACAAACTGCGCATGGTGAGCCACAAACCATCGATCGTTTGCCGGCACAACAGGTAGAGCAACATAGCCTGGCAATCCTTAAAGCCCTTGTGGCTGCTTCTAAAGCTGATGGCCATGTCGATGTAAGGGAGCGTCAACTGTTAGACCAGGAATTAAGCAAACTTACAAACGATTTGGAATTACGGCGCTGGTTCGAAGCTGAACTGAACAAACCGCTTGACCCTGCTGATGTTGCCAAAGCTGCGAAAACACCGGAAATGGCAGCAGAAATGTACATTGCCAGCGTTATGATGGTGGATGAAGAAAGTTTTATGGAGCGTTCTTATCTTGGGGAACTTGCTCGGCAGCTTAATCTTGACCCAGCCCTTAAAATTGAATTGGAAACTCAGGTGCGCAATGAGCTGAGTCGCAGATAATACAAATTACATAGGTAATTTGCATCATCGCTGTTCCCTAAATAAGAGTCAAACAATAATCTGCTGTTGATTTTCTTAAATGTTATTGGTTTTTGGTTTTCAAAAGAATTTGAAAATAATTCGCTTCCCTGTCATTTAGATTAAATAAATGTATAAATTTGCAACCAAAATGAATAAATATTCATAATGAAGAATCGTTTTAAAAGGCAGGCGGAAATCAGGAAGGTTATTCAAAAAGGGAATGTTCACAGCCAGGATGAATTATTGGTCGAATTGAAAACGATTGGTTACGATTTGACACAGGCCACATTATCGCGCGACCTGAAAGAAATGCAGATTGCGAAAGTGCCTCATCCTGCAAAGGGTTATGTATATGTTGTTCCCGAAAGTGAAAAAACTAAAGCTGCACCTGAAGTAAGGGGGGTAAATTATCTGGCTGATGGTTTCAGAGATTTACGTTTTTCGGGAAACCTTGCTGTTATTCGGACACAACCCGGCTATGCAAGTACAATTGCAGCGGTAATTGATAAAACTGAACCCTGGGAGATTTTAGGAACTGTTGCCGGCGATGACACAATCCTGATCATTATGAAAGAAGGAATTTCGAAACTTGATTTAATAAATGCGTTGGTTTTAATTATGCCAAAACTGGAAGGCAAATTATAATGAATGAGATGAAAACACTGGAAAATATCAAAATTGAAGTTGCTACCGAAGTACACATCAAATACATCGATGACATTAACGATGCTATTGATATTGCTTCGAAGCAACGTGGAACAGGTATTGCGAGAAGGACATTTGAATATCTGGAAGGTAAAATGAAGGAAGGGAAGGCAATTGTTGCTTTGGACGGAGATAAATTTGCCGGTTTTTGTTACATCGAAACCTGGCAGGAAAAGGGTTTTGTTGCCAACTCGGGTTTAATCGTTTTGGATGATTACCGCGGGCTCGGACTGGCTAAAGCAATCAAACACAAGGCTTTTGCCCTTTCGCGCGAGAAATATCCGAATGCCAAGATTTTTGGGTTAACCACAGGTTTGGCAGTAATGAAAATAAATCACGAACTGGGCTACCGGCCGGTAACGTTTTCTGAACTGACTAACGACGATCAGTTTTGGAATGGATGCAAAAGCTGTGTTAACCACGATATTCTGGAACGCACGCATCACACAAAATGTCTTTGTACAGGAATGTTATACGATCCAGCATGGGAAAAACAAACAAAACAAAACAATAAAGAAGTGGAGCAGGCTCCGGTTAAAAAGCGGACTTTGCTTGACATTATTAAAAAGCTGAGCCCTGTAAATATAATTTCAAGGAAAAATCAGGGACCCGGAAACGGCATAAACAACGGGCTTTTGGCAAAATTTTTTAACGGACTTTTTTAAAAGGGAAAAAAGATGAATAAGAAATTGGTTTTGGCGTTCAGCGGTGGTTTGGATACCTCGTTTTGCGTAAAGTATTTAAAAGAAGAGAAAGGTTTTGATGTTTACACGGCCATAGCAAATACGGGTGGTTTTTCTGACGATGAACTGAAAACCATCGAAGACAGGGCTTACCGGTTAGGTGCAACAAAACATGTAACCATTGACGTTACCAACGAATATTACGAAAAATGTATCCGTTATATGGTGATGGGAAATGTTTTGCGCAACAATACGTATCCCATTTCGGTAAGTTCCGAACGCGTTTTTCAGGCCATTGCAACCATTAATTACGCCAAGGAAATTGGAGCAGGATATATCGCACACGGCAGTACCGGCGCCGGAAACGATCAGGTTCGTTTCGACCTCACTTTTCAGGTTTTGGCTCCCGAAATTGAAATCATCACTCCAATTCGCGATTTGATGTTGAGTCGTCAGTAAGAAATTGATTACCTGAAAAAACATGGTGTAGTTGAAGATTACACTAAGATGGGATATTCAATCAATCAGGGATTGTGGGGAACGAGCGTTGGCGGAAAAGAAACCTTGACTTCGAATAAAGGATTGCCATCAGAAGCATACCCAAGTCAGTTGGAAGCCACAGAAGAACGTTTAATTGAGTTGGGTTTTGAAAAAGGTGAGTTAAAAACCATCGATGGAAAATCGTTTGAAAATGGTCCGAAAACCATTCAGGCTCTCGATGAAATTGCTTCGAAATATGCCATTGGACGCGATATTCATGTCGGCGACACCATTATCGGGATAAAGGGACGGGTTGGTTTTGAGGCTGCAGCGCCTTTAATTATTATCAAAGCTCATCACCTGCTCGAAAAACACACGCTTACAAAATGGCAAACCTACTGGAAAGAGCAACTATCCAACTGGTACGGAATGTTCTTGCACGAAGCGATGTATCACGAACCGGTTATGCGGAATATTGAAGCTTTTCTTGAAGATTCACAGGAAAATGTTACCGGAAAAGTGTTTGTGAAATTGTTGCCTTACCGGTTTGAATTACAGGGAATTGAATCGGAACACGATTTGATGAAGTCCGGATTTGGAGATTACGGAGAAACCGTAAAAGCATGGACAGCAGATGATGTGAAGGGATTTACTAAAATCATGTCGAATTCGCTGAAGATTTATCACAAAGTGAATAAAAAACAGGATTAACGATTGAAGATTAACGATTGAAGATTAACGATTGAAGATTAACGATTGAAGATTAACGATTGAAGATTAACGATTGAAGATTAACGATTGAAGATTAACGATTGAAGATTAACGATTGGAGATTAACGATTTTAGAAAAATTTAAAAGATTGAAAAATGAATAAATTTGATTTAGAGGAAAGACTAATTTGGTTTGCAGTCAGAATAATTGAACTTTCAAACCATTTACCAAATACAAATGCCGGCAATCATTTGAGCGGACAAATTGTTCGTTCTGGAACTTCGCCAGCACTTAATTATGGTGAAGCTCAAAGCGCTGAATCGCCAAGAGATTTTATTCATAAAATGGGTGTTTGTTTAAAGGAATTGCGGGAGACCTTTATTAACATCAAAATCATAAAATACGGAAACCTTACTGAAAAAAAGACTCTCCTTGAATGGTGTTTTGGAGAAAATAACGAACTAATTTCAATTTTTGTAAAAAGTATTGAAACCTCAAAAAAGAACAACAGTAAAAAATGATTTGAATTGCAATAAGATCTGCAATCAAAAATCGTTAATCGATATTCGTTAATCAGAATCTGCAATCAAAAATCGTTAATCATTATTCGTTAATCAAATGATAAAAATCGGAATCATAGGTGGAGCGGGCTACACAGCGGGAGAATTACTTAGAATTCTTCTAAATCACCCGGAAACTGAAATTGGATTTGTGCAAAGTACCAGCAACGCAGGAAACCTCGTTTCAGATGTTCACGATGATTTACTTGGCGAAACCAATTTGCGGTTTATCGCCGAAATGCCACTCGATTCGGTTAATGTAGTTTTTCTGTGCATGGGTCATGGCAAATCGGTGGAGTTTATGCAAAATAATACCCTGCCCGAAACATTGAAAGTAATTGATTTGAGCCACGATTTCAGGCTGAAAAGAACAGGTAACGAATTTGTTTATGGTCTGCCTGAAATTAATCGCGAAGAAATAAAAACGGCAAAATACATTGCAAATCCGGGCTGTTTTGCAACCGGAATACAACTGGCACTTGTGCCTTTGGCAGCAGCAGGATTGTTATCTGATGAGGTTCATGTTCAGGCAATAACAGGTTCAACCGGTGCAGGGCAAAAACCCACCGAAACCTCTCATTTCAGTTGGCGCAGCAGCAATATCTCGGCCTATAAAATTTTTGAACACCAACACGAAAGCGAGATTTTACAGAGTCTGAAACAACTTCAGCCCGGATTCGATAAAGATTTCAACTTTGTGCCGATTCGCGGAAATCACACCCGTGGAATTTTTGTTTCGGCATATACAAATTTTCAGAATTCCGCTGAAGAAGCAAATAAATTGTTTGAAAATTACTACGAGTCACATCCTTTCGTTTTTGTAACGAAAGCAAATCCGGGTGTAAAACAGGTTGTAAATACCAATAAAGCAATAATTTATCTTGAAAAACATGGCAACAAACTGGTCATTATCAGTGTTACCGATAATTTAATAAAAGGCGCATCGGGACAGGCAGTTCAAAACATGAATTTGATGTTTGGGATTGATGAAAAAACCGGACTGAACTTGAAACCGGTAGCATTTTAAATTTAGCACCAGGCTTCAGCCTGGTGATTGAAAGGAATAACAAAACCCGGCTTTAGCCATTAATTTTAAAGTAATACAATTAATTTTGATTCAACAAGTTAAAGGCTAAAGCCACAGGAATTAGATTGCTTAACTCACCAAGCTAAAGCATGGTGTAAAAATTAAAAACAATGAAATTATTTGACGTTTATCCACTTTTCGATATTACCCCGGTAAAAGCCGAAGGTTGTTATGTTTGGGATTCGGCAGGCAAAAAATACCTCGATTTGTATGGGGGGCACGCTGTAATTTCAATCGGTCACAGCCATCCGCATTACATCAAAAAAATTACAAATCAGCTTTCCGACATCGGATTTTATTCCAATTCGATACAAAATCCTCTTCAGCACGAGTTGGCCGAAAAACTCGGAAAAGTCTCGGGTTGTCCTGAATACCAGTTATTTCTTTGTAATTCCGGTGCTGAAGCCAATGAGAATGCAATAAAACTGGCTTCGTTTGTTACAGGACGGAAAAAATTTATCAGTTACACCAAAGGATTTCATGGGCGAACTTCGGCCGCTGTCGCATTAACCGACAATCCAAAAATAATTGCCCCGGTAAATGAAACAGAGAATGCTGTTATTCTTCCGTTAAACGATATTCAGGCAACTGAAAATGTATTGAAAAATGGTGATGTAGCAGCAATTATTATCGAAGGTATCCAGGGAATTGGTGGAATAAATATTCCTGAAAAAACGTTTCTGGAGAAATTAGCTGAACTAACAAAGAAATACGGAAGCCTTTTAATTCTCGACGAAATCCAATCGGGTTATGGTCGGAGCGGAAAGTTTTTTGCTTTTCAATACGCCGACGTGAAGCCTGATATTATAACGATGGCCAAAGGAATGGGAAACGGTTTTCCTGTGGGAGGAATTTTAATTCAACTCGATATTCAACCGTGGTACGGCATGTTAGGCACTACTTTTGGCGGAAATCACCTGGCTTGTGCTGCGGGAATTGCTGTTCTCGATGTTATCCAAAGTGAAAATCTGGTTGAAAATGCCGGGAAAGTTGGCAACTACATAATGGAAAAACTCACTAAAATCAGTTCTACATACGAAATACGTGGGAAGGGATTAATGATTGGGATCGAGTTTAATTTTGCAATTAAAGAATTGCGAAACAAATTGTTGTTTGAACATGGCATTTTTACCGGTTTCTCGGGGCAAAATATCATCAGGTTACTGCCTCCACTTTCGTTAAGTTTCGCGCAGGCCGACGAATTTATTGATGCTTTTACCAAAGTTTTTACCGATATTTCAGTTTCGGTAGATGGAAAATAGAATATATCGACTCATTTTGAAATAAAACAGATCATGGAAAATAAAAACATAGCCATTATTGGGGTTGGAAATATGGGAAGCGCAATAGCTGCAGGCCTTATTAAATCGGGTTTTATGAAACCTGCTGATATTATTGCTACCGACAAAAGAGAGTCAAGTCTCGAAGAAATGAAAAAACTGGGAGTAACTGTTAGCACCGATAATCTGGAAGCAGTAAAAACAGCCGAAGTTGTTTTATTGGCGGTTAAACCGTATCACATTGCACAGGTAATTGATGAAATAAAATCAGAATTGAATTCAGGTAAAATACTGATGTCAATTGTAGCCGGAGTAAGTATTGGCGAAATCAGTGAGATGTCAGGCCAGGAATTAGCTGTTTTCAGGGTGATGCCAAACACTGCAATTGCTTTGCAGGAGTCGCTTACCTGTATTGCTTCGAATAAAAATGCTGCCCCTCATAAAAAATATGTTTTCGAAATGTTCGATAAACTAGGCAAAACCATAGAAATTGGCGAAGAACTCATGGCGGCAGCCACAGTGCTTTCATCGTGCGGAATTGCTTATGCTTTGCGTTACATCAGGGCTGCAATGCAGGGAGGAATTGAAATTGGGTTTAGTGCCGAAATGGCTCAATTTATTACTGCACAAACCGTTAAAGGTGCCACCGAACTGATTTTGCAATCGGGTAATCACCCCGAACGCGAAATCGACAAGGTTACAACACCGATGGGAGTAACTATTACCGGGCTGAACGAAATGGAGCACAAAGGTTTTAGTTCTTCACTGATTCAGGGTGTCATGGCTTCATACAAGAAAATAGCCCCTGCAAAGAAATAGACTTCATGAATTTCAGGTATAAAAAAATAACTGTAAAAATTGGCAGCAATGTTCTGGCTAAATCCGACGGTACACTGAATGTTTCGCGGATTGCTCATTTGGTTGACCAGGTTGCTTTTCTCCGGAAAAACGGTGTGGAGGTGGTTGTTGTAAGTTCGGGTGCTGTGGCGTCAGGCCGCGGAGTGCTGGAACCCCTCAAAAAAACAGACGCAGTTTCGAAACGTCAATTGTGGGCTGCACTTGGGCAGGTAAAATTAATCAGCCGTTACTCCGATTTTTTTAGCGAACACGGATTGATTTGCGCACAGGTACTGACGACCAAGGAAAACTTTTCGAGCCGTGCACATTACCTGAATATGAAAAACTGTTTTACAACCTTGCTCGAAAATAAAGTCATCCCGATTGTCAACGAAAACGATACTATTTCAGTAACCGAGCTGATGTTTACCGACAACGATGAACTTTCGGGATTGATTGCGTCAATGGTAAATTCCGAAGCACTTATCCTGCTCAGTAATGTTGACGGGGTTTACAGCGATCATCCCAAAAATAAGGATGCAAAACTGATTGAAAAAATTGAATTCACCGATCAGGAACCGGAAAACGGAATCTCGCGCGAATCTTCAGATTTTGGAAGAGGCGGAATGATTACCAAATTCAGGATTGCCCAGAAAGTTGCGGGAGACGGAATTAATGTGCATGTGGCCAACGGAACCCGTGAAAATGTGATTATTGATTTATTGGATGAGCAGAAAGAATTAAAACACACCTGGTTTGTACCAAATAAAAAACCGGCAAGTGGTGTAAAAAAATGGATTGGTTATTCCGACGGATTTGCAAAAGGAGAAGTTATTATTAATGTGGGTGCTGCAAAAGCACTCGATTCGGATAAAGCAGTAAGTTTATTGCCGGTTGGAATTGTGAAAATTACCAGCGAATTTAAAAAAGACGATTTGATAAAAATTGTTGACGAATCGGGAAGAGCGATTGGAGTTGGGAAAGCGAGTTACAGTTCATCAAAAATTGAAACTGAAAAATTGTCGGACAAACAAAAACCTGTAGTTCATTACGATTATTTATATCTCGAAAATAAATAGCATTTCATACTTTCGGTTGTAAGAAGATAATTTAAAGTTGGAGAAAGTATTATGAAGATAAAAAATCAGTTACAAAATGTTTTGTCGGCTTCCCGGAAACTCAATCTGGTGGAAGCAGAGACAGTGAATAAAGTACTTCTTGAACTGGCAAATCAGGCAAGGGTAAATTGCGAATTTATTCTGAATGAAAATCAAAAAGATTTGGAAAGAATGGATCCGCAGGATCCCAAATACGACAGGTTGAAATTAACAGAAGAACGAATTAAAGGAATTGCTAACGACATTGAAAATGTTGCTAATCTGCCAAGTCCGGTAGGAATAATATTAAAAGAAGAAGTACGACCAAACGGATTAAAAATCAGGAAAATCTCTGTTCCATTTGGTGTGATTGGAATTATTTATGAATCCCGTCCGAATGTAACTTTCGATGTTTTTTCACTCTGTCTGAAATCGGGAAACGCCTGCGTTTTGAAAGGCGGCAGCGATGCCATTTATTCCAACCAGGCTATTGTTTCGGTCATTCAGGATGTTCTCAGAAAATTCAATTTAGATGAAAATACGGTTTCTTTGCTTCCCGCTGGTCGCGAGGAAACAAATGAAATGTTGCGGGCTCACGGGTACATCGATCTGATAATTCCACGCGGAAGTCAGGCATTAATCGATTTTGTGCGCGAAAATGCCCGCATTCCGGTAATTGAAACGGGTGCCGGAATCTGCCACACCTATTTCGACGAGTTTGGTGATGTTGAAAAAGGAGCTGAAATTGTGTTCAATGCAAAAACCAGGCGGCCGTCGGTGTGCAATGCACTCGACTGTTTGATAGTTCACGAATCTCGCCTGACAGATTTGCCTGTATTTACAAAAAAGCTTTCAAAAGCAAACGTGGTGATTTATGCCGATGAAAAATCTTTCAAAACAATTCAGAAAATTTATCCTGAAAATCTGCTTTTTAAAGCAACGGAAGAATCTTTTGGTACCGAATTTCTTTCGTTGAAAATGGCGGTGAAAACTGTAGCTTCGTTCGATGAGGCCATTGATCATATTGGCAAGTACAGCTCGAAACACAGCGAGGCAATAGTTTCCGAGAGTGTTGAAAACATTCAGAAATTCGAAAAAATGGTTGATGCTTCTTCGGTTTATTCAAATGCCTCAACCGCATTTACCGATGGTGCACAGTTTGGTTTAGGTGCCGAAATTGGAATAAGTACACAAAAACTTCACGCCCGCGGACCAATGGCACTTGAAGAACTCACCAGTTACAAATGGATAATTGATGGCAATGGGCAGGTAAGACCAAAATAGAAGATTCGAATATCATAAATTAGAATAGGAATTTTAAAATTTAAGATTACAAATGAGAAATTTTACCTCTGTAAACGATATTTCAGACCTTGAAAAAGCGCTCGAAGTTGCGAAGGATGTTAAGAAAAATCCGTTTGCTTACCAGCATCTCGGAAAAAACAAAACCATGGTTTTGATATTTTTCAACTCCAGTTTGCGTACCCGTTTAAGCACTCAGAAAGCTGCAATGAACATGGGAATGAACACGATGGTACTCAATGTTGGCGAAGAGAGCTGGCAAATGGAGTCGGAGCTCGGTGTTGTCATGGATGGCGACAAACCAGAACATCTGCTTGAAGCTATTCCGGTTATCGGTTCATACTGCGATATAATCGGGGTTCGAGCTTTTGCAAAATTTAAAAGCCGTGAAGATGATTATGCTGAGAAAATACTCAATCAGTTTATAAAATATTCCGGAGTACCGGTAGTAAGCATGGAAGGCGCAACCCGCCATCCGCTGCAAAGTTTTGCCGACTTACTCACCATTGAAGAACACAAAACCAAAGAACGCCCCAAAGTGGTGCTTTCCTGGGCGCCTCACCCAAAGGCTTTGCCCCAGGCAGTGGCAAACTCATTTGTTGAATGGATGAGTAGGACCGATTACGATTTGGTGGTTACGCACCCCAAAGGATATGAATTAGCGCCGGAATTTATGGGCAATGTAAAAGTGGAATACGATCAGAACAAAGCTTTTGATGGTGCTGATTTTATTTATGCCAAAAACTGGTCATCATACACCAGTTACGGGCAAATCCTTTCAAAAGACTTTGGCTGGACTATTAACGAAGAAAAAATGGCAATCACCAATAACGCGAAATTTATGCACTGTTTACCTGTTCGTCGGAATGTAATTGTAACCGACGGAGTTATTGACAGTAAGAATTCGATTGTCATTCCACAGGCAGCTAACCGCGAAGTTACTGCACAGGCGGTATTGAAAATGATTTTGGAAGATTTGTAAATCAAATGCCACAGATTCACAGATGAAAAAAAGAAAAATCTGTGAATCTGTGGCAGTAATTTTGAAATCAGTGACAATTATAAAATGAATAAAATCGAAATCATACCTGCCATCGACCTGATTGACGGAAAATGTGTCCGGCTTTCACAAGGCGATTACAACCAGAAAACCATTTACAACGAAAATCCGATGGAAGTAGCCAAAATGTTTGAAGCCGCCGGAATCCGTCGTTTACATCTGGTCGATTTGGACGGGGCAAAAGCAAAGCACATTGTCAATCATAAAGTTCTGGAAGAGATTGCCACCAATACCAAATTAATTATTGATTTTGGAGGCGGACTAAAATCGGATGAAGACCTTGAAATTGCTTTTAATTCAGGCGCATCAATGGTGACCGGTGGAAGTATTGCGGTAAAAGAGCGCTACATTTTTTTAAAATGGCTCGAAAAATATGGCAGTGATAAAATTATTCTCGGAGCCGATGCAAAAAACGGAAAAATTGCAGTTAGTGGCTGGCAGGAATCTACTGAACTGCCTGTTGTTGGTTTCATTTCCGGCTATTTTACTGCCGGTATTCGAAAAGTAATTTCAACCGACATCAGCCGCGACGGAATGTTATCGGGACCAGCATTTGACATGTATTCTGAAATTATGGAAACACTTCCGGAAATTGAAATTATTGCCAGCGGTGGAATTGCCACCATGGACGACATATTAAAATTAAATGAAATGGGAGTGCCGGGAGTGATTGTTGGTAAAGCCATTTACGAAAATAGAATAACTTTGAAAGTAATAGAAGAGTTTTTTTTAAATAACTTTAAACATTAAACCCGAAACATTAAACTTTAGAATGTTAGCAAAACGAATTATACCATGTTTGGATATCCGAAACGGTCAAACCGTTAAGGGAATCAATTTTGTTAATATACAGGAAGTGGGCGACCCTGTTGAATTGGGCGCCAAATACGCTGCTGACGGAGCCGACGAACTTGTTTTTCTGGACATTACAGCTACGCACGAAGGCCGTAAAACATTTGTTGAACTTGTTAAACGGATTTCAGCACATTTGAATATTCCCTTTACTGTGGGCGGCGGAATCAGTGAATTTGGCGATGCCGAAAAGTTGTTAAGTGCAGGTGCCGATAAAATTTCGATTAACTCTTCTGCAGTTCGTAATCCAAAACTGATTGATGAACTTGCGCAAGGTTTTGGAAGTCAGTTTGTGGTGGTGGCCATCGATGCGCGTGGCGATGAAAGAAATCATTGGACCGTTACAGTAAATGGTGGCCGAATTCCGACTGACAAAGAACTGTTTTCGTGGGCAAAGGAAGCCGAAGATCGCGGGGCAGGTGAAATTTTGTTTACTTCAATGAATCACGACGGAACCAAAAACGGATTTGCAAACGAACAACTGGCTCAAATGGCCGGTTCGTTGAAAATACCAATAATCGCTTCGGGTGGCGCTGGTAAAATGGAACATTTTGTCGATGTGTTCACCAAAGGAAAAGCTGATGCTGGTTTGGCGGCGAGCATTTTTCATTATAACGAAATACCGATTCCGGTACTAAAAAGTTATTTGAAGGAAAAAGGCATTGTTGTCCGTTAATTCTTTCATTGAATCATTAACTTCGCATCAAATTTCGAAAAATGAATAAACTTCAAAATATTGACCAAATAGATTTTGGTAAGCTGAACGGACTGATTCCGGCTGTTATTCAGGATAATACTTCGCAGAAAGTATTAATGGTAGGTTTTATGAATGCTGAGGCAATTGTTAAAACACAGGAGTTGGGCAAAGTCACTTTTTTTAGCCGAACCAAAAACCGGTTGTGGACAAAAGGAGAAGAATCGGGAAATTTTTTAAATGTTGTATCAATTCTTGTTGATTGTGATAATGATACTTTGCTGATTAAAGCCAATCCGGTTGGTACTGTTTGTCACACCGGAGCGGATACCTGTTTCAGCGAAATAAATAAAACTGGCGATGTTCAGTTTTTAAGTTACCTGCAGGATTTTATAGACAAACGAAAGACAGAAATGCCTCAGGGGTCCTACACCACTTCGCTTTTCGAAAGCGGAACTCGCAAAATTGCGCAGAAAGTGGGAGAGGAGGCAGTTGAAACCATTATTGGGGCAATGGCAAATGATGATGATAACTTTTTATACGAAGCCGGGGATTTACTGTACCACCTCATCGTTTTACTTTCGCACAAAGGATATCGGATTGAGGATATTATTGCCGAACTAAGACGAAGACATTCCTGACTATTTTAATTTTCATTTCATTGTTGTAAAACAGGTTTTTAAAAAGTAGTTATGTAACATAGTTTCACAACATAACTGTATAACATTCAATATTTAAAAGGCTTTGTTGAATATTTTTAGTCCGAAGTTGGTAGCTTTGTATTAATCGTAAAACTAAAAACCTTTTATTATGGAAACTATGATTGCCTGTCCGACCAGTACCGTAACAATTTTAGCATGTCAGAAAATAGCTAAAACTTTTAAAGAAAACATTTATGAGTTAAGCAGAATTCGGAAAGATTGGGATCCGGGTTATGCAACATCGATAAATGTGTGGGTGAACGATACTATTGAGAAATATTACCTTGGCAATACCGATTCGATCGACAATACCAAATTTATGGAATGGCACGAAATAATGGTTGCCGGAATGCAAGGTTTAAAAGTTTTACGTGCATCGGTTAAAGTTGATTTTAAAGATAACAAGCAATTTTTGAAAAATTTATTTGAAAAGCTCGGTTACATCGAGTTCTTTAGCGATGCCAAGAATGGTGATCATTTAAGTTTGCATAAGTTTTTAACCACTTTTGCCAAAAATCTTGACGATGAAACCAGAAAAAAAATTATTTCGAAGAATACGCCTGACACAATTATTGTGAAGATTATGGATTGTGCCCAGCTGATTACAAAATTTACAAGATGTTTCGAAGCTCTGGAAGGAGATGCACATCTCAATACCTATGGTCAGAAGGAAGTAAGGGAAATTTATGATACCATTCAGGATATCAGTCGAATTGCAATGGCTTACTATCAATTCGACCCGGTAAAACGCGACCAGTTTAATTTTTACAAAGTGCTGACAAATTTGTAATTCACATTTACAACAGAATCATTATCTGAATATCAAAACCGGGTGAAGGGGCAAATCTGTTTAATCAATTTTCAACATTGTTTTTGTGCTTCTTTGTTTTTCCGAAATCATTTCGTAAAAATAAATTCCACTTTTCAGATTTCCACTTAAAAAGTTGAGCGTATTAATTCCTTTGGTTTTAATTCCTTCATTTTTTTCGAGAATTAACTTGTTATTTATATCATAGAATCGAAATGTTACTTCACCTGTCGAATTTAACTCATATTTTATAGTAGTATTGTTTCTGAAAGGATTTGGAAAATTTTGGTATAACATGTTATGATTATCTATTTCAGATAGTTGGTTGTTACCTGTGGTTAAATACAACCAGGGATCAGACCATGCACTCCATTTCAAATTATTGTCACGGTAGCGGATTTGTAAGTGAAACGATGTTTTTGGCAATAATGAAACAGGTAAACTGGTTTGATAAATATTGAGATTTCTGTTTAAGTCAATTGGATTTTGGTTGTTGTCAACACCATAAATATTTACCCTTTGAATAAAAGTATCAATCACAATTTTATTACCGTTTGCACTGTCAGTAACTTGAATCTGAATCGTCATCAAAGAATCGATACCTGAAAATGGCGATGTATTTATTAGAACGGAATCGTTATTCGTAAAAACATTTTCAATTAAAGGAGTATTTGGTGCTTCCTGGTTGATTTTTTTATACCACGAATCAATTAATTCTCCATTTTTGGGAGAACTCAATGTACCCAAACTATAAACAGAATTTTGATATGAATGGTTGGCAATATCAATTTCAAGTATTTGGAAAACATAATTACTGATACATATATTTATTTCATTAAAATCGCGGTTCTCTTCCTGTTTCCAAGGATCTAACACTCCTCCTCCGCCACCTCCGCAAATTATCCTGAAATCGCCTTCAGGTTGTTCAGAAACAATTGCTCCCCTTTCGAAACCGTGAGTATGTCCGTAATGCATTTGTTGTACTTTGCTGTAGTTCTTTATTATGGGCATCAAAATGTCTCTCACATAAGCAGTTCCGGCATCTTGTGTATTTGTGTAATCCCAGAGCTCCGACATGGGAGGATGATGAAAAAACAGAAAAACAAAATCGATGCTTTCATCCGTTTCAGTTTCTTTTAGTTTGGTGTTGAGCCAGTTCGACTGAATTGTTCCGTATTGACTTGTGATATTTGTATTTAATCCTAAAAACAATGAATTGCCAACCCGAAGCTGAAGTATTTTTTCGTTTAATGTGGGTGTGCCCGGGAATGCTGATAAATCATCAACTTTCAGATAATTATAAAAGAAGGGACTTTCAACTTCGTGATTACCTGCAACAACCGTTGTTGGTATATTTGATGTTAACGATGAGAGCGGCAAAAAAAACTGATTGTTGTATTGTTCAGGCGTGCTACCGCTTACAACAATATCGCCTGAATGTATTATTCCGGTAACCTGATTTTCCAAATCTGCACCGTACAATTCGGTAATTTTTGAACGGGCTTGTCTTGCAATTTTGCCGGCCATTGTAGTATCCGGACAATGTGTATCGCTTAACATTATAAATCTTAATTTTCCTTTATAATCATTATCAGGCAATGTTTTAAACGAATATATTCCTGAAAATTGATTACCACTTGAAACTTTGTAGAAATAACGTGTATTTGGCTGCAAGGAAGTAAGTTTTACCGTATGCCACCGATATGGATCACTAATAATTTCTGATGTTCCCGATTTTTCAGAATTTAATTTTGTAGAATCCATTCCAAAAACAACTTTTGTGGCTATCAAGGCTGTGTCGTGCCAGCAAACTGTCATTGAGTTTTTCCCCGGACTTTGCAGGTAAGGAATTCTGGTTGATAGTTTCGGACCTTGATGTGTATAACCTCCTAATTCAAGTGCTTCGGCCGCATTGAGCGCTTTATCCCAAATTGCTAATTCTGAACAATGAATTGTGCCGTCTTCTCCATCTTCATCAGCAAAAATAAGTAATTGATTTTCGAGTGAAAATCGTCCGTTTACAGTCTGGACAGTACCGTTGAGAAATAGTTTTCCATCGAGATAACAATTAAACTGAGTTCCGTTTTTAACAGAAATTATTAAACGGTACCATTCATTTGGTGTAACTGTAACTTCGCTGTAACCAACAGCAGCCACTCCGATATTTCCATTCGGATTGATAAAAAAATCTCCATCTCCTGAGTTGTTTATTGCGGTTTGGAAAAAACTGCGCCAGGCACCGATTTCAGTAATTTTAAAATCATACTGGAGAGTGTATTCATTTACTTTATTACCGACAGAAGGAATTATCGAATGATTCATTTTGTAATAACTCCCAACTCCGATGAGAGTTGCACCGTTACCAACATCAGGTCCATTTACAGCAGTCTGATTCCCGACTAAAATAAGCTGTTGGCCAAATCCGGTTTCAGCTTTTGTTAAATCCGAAGCACTATCAAATTTCCACCAACCAATGCGCTCAGGAACAATTGCAAAAGAAAAAGTTTTAAAAACAATTGAAATCAGAAAGAACAATAAAAACCGGTTTATTTTCATCTGGAAAAATTTAAGGAAAAATGATTGCATTTGTAATAGAGACTTAAACATTGTATTGGCCAAAAAGATTTTCGAAACCGAGGTAATTTTTGAAAATATAAAGAGGATGCTCCACCAGGTGAAGCATCCTCTAGTTAATAAGTTTAATTTAAATTTTATTTTCTGATTACTATTTTTCTTGTACTCGAGCGGTTTCCAGCTTTCATTTGTACAAAATAAATTCCGTCTGTCAGGTTTTCAGATTGAAGCAGTAAATTGTAATTGCCGGCTTCTTTCATACCTTCGTTGATTACTTTAACTTCTCTTCCGGTAATATCCATTATGTGGAAACTTACATTGCCGGTTTCCTTTACCTGGTATTTAAAGGTTGTTGTTCCACTAAATGGATTTGGGAAATTCTGACCCAAATCATTAGATTCACTAAGTTGTATATCATTAATTCCGGTTGGAATAGTAGTTGCGTTACCCAGCTTTTTAACTTGTTCTTCGGTAAAAGCAACTTCCCAGATACTGACTTCGGAACAAAGAATCAGGCCATCGTCACCATCGTCGTCCGCAAACAATAAAAGTTTTTCTGCAAGTGCAAATCTTCCGTCAACTGGTTGTCCGGAAGCACTTAAAAGAGGTTCTCCATCTAAATAGATTTTGAAGAAGTACCCATTTTTAACAGTCACTACCATTCTGTACCAGGTATTTGCCATAATAGTACCTGTTGAATAAGTTGTTGCAGCAGTTCCAATCTGGTTTGTTTTATTGGTGAATAAATCTGCATCACCTCCATTTACAGGGTCAGTCTGAAAGAATGCATGCCAGATTTCGGCTTCAGGAACTGAGAAATCGATTTGTAATGTATAATCGTTCACCATTGCACCATCGCCGTTGCCGTACATTCCATGAGTCATTTCGAAATAACTTCCAAGTGGAACCTGAGCTGCTAAATTGGTATTTGCCGGGCCGTTTGCCGAAGTGATTGGTCCAAAAATACCGAGATCTTCTCCGATGGTTGCTTTGCCAATATCCAGTACATCATCAAATTTCCACATACCCACTTTTTCAGGAAGTTTATTTGACGGATCGGTTCCTAAATCAAGAATTTCCTGTTCGGTAAGGGCAACTTCCCAAATATTTATTTCTGAGCAGTAAATTGTGCCATCATCACCGTCATCATCACCAAATAATAAAAGATCAGTATTCAGGGCAAACCTGCTGTCAACCGCCTGACCTGCACCATCGAGCCATAATTCTCCGTTGACATACACCTTAAAGAATTCACCATTTTTCACGGTTACAACCATCCGGTACCATGTATTTGCTTCAACTGCATTGCTGGTATATGTTGTGGCTGCGGTACCTATTTGATTATTTGTATTGGTAAATAAATCTGCATCGCTGGCATTTGCCGGATCGGTTTGAAAGAAAGCATGCCATTTTGCTGCTTCGGGTATTGAAAAGTCTATTTGAAGTGAGTATTCATTTACCAGTGCACCGCCACCATTTGGTAGAATTTCGTGAGTCAATTTTAAATAACTACCTAAATCAAGTTTGGTAGCTTTATTCCCAGCTTCAGGGCCATCAACAGAAAGTTGTGTTCCCGTTAATTGAAGCGGTTTACCAATTTCTGCCTTTAAAAGGTTGGTTGGATCGTCAAATTTCCATGAACCCAATTTAGTTCTTACAGGAACTCTTTCACCACTCGCACCACCTAATGATAAAACCTGGTCGGCATCAAGAGCTGTATCCCAAATTCCCAGTTCCGAACAACGGATTGTACCATCTTCTCCATCATTGTCAGCAAACAATAATAGTTTTTCTGCAAGTGCAAACCGGCCATCCAATTCCTGACCTGCAGCATCCAACCAAACAGTACCATCGATATAAATTTTGTAGAATTCTCCATTTCTAACAGTTACTATCATTCGGTACCAGGTTTCATTTGTAATACCATTGGCAGTGTATCCGGTAGCCGAAACACCAAGCGAATTTGCAGTGTTTGTAAACAGGTCGGCATCGCCACCGTTGGTAATATCAGTCTGGAAAAATGAGTGCCAGATTCCTTTTTCAGGAATAGAGAAATCAATTTGAAGCGAGTATTCGTTTACCATGGTTCCTCCACCGTTGGCTGCAATTCCATGCGTCATCATAAGGTAATTTCCAAGAGGAATTTCTGCTGCTTTGTTTCCGGATACCGGGCCATCAACAGAAGTAGGTGTTCCCACCAATTGAAGTGGAGTTCCAACGGTGGCTTTTGCCAAATCTACAGCCTCTTCAAATTTCCACCATCCAACACGGTCGGGTATTTGGGCGAAACCTGCCAGATTTGCCACAAAGGCTAAAAGCACAACAAGATGTAAAGTTTTTAATTTCATATTTATAAATTTTAAAGTGTAACTGTCTTTGTTTTATGCATTAGTTAAACAGTAGGGATTGTAAATTGTTCCTGACAAATGATAATTTCGGCAAATTTCAATTGACATGCACTGTTCCTGTTTAATTGCCGAGCTAAGTTATAAAAAAGGTTGGGAATCATTGTCATTTTTTATGCTGATAAAAGCATATGTCAAAAAATATGAAACACAAAAAATTTATAAACCTTGCAAAAAAATTTGCATTGAATGAATTGTATAAGATGAAATTAAGGAAATATATTTAAAGACTTATTCTGTTATTTGCTCTTATACATCTTCTTCCAACTCCTCATTGTCTTCAAATGGATTTACACCATTCGTGAAAATTGGATTTTCATCTTTCTTTTTATTAACAGGGACGAATCCTTCAGGAATCAATGATTCTGCTGGTACATATGGAAAAACATCAACAATATTGCTAACTGCAATGGCTGAAATTACATACGGAATAACCAGGTACGACAAACTTTCATCAAGCCGATCCAAGGCTTCCTTAATATCGTCGGCCATAATTAAATAGTAAGCGCGTAACTTTTTTTCCTTACCTGCTTCTTCATCAACGGTAACAAGGTTAATTGTTACCTTGAACCACCATTCGCCTGCTTCATACTGAAAAACTTCCGCTATCCGCGATTTTTTAATATCAACAATGGCAAATTCTCCCCCTTTTACGGTTTGTTGCATTTGCTTAATAATGCGTGTTTCAGCATCGGTGTATGAAACGGCATCGAGTAGAAAATTTTCGGTTACCATTTGTTCGTTACCGCTTTGAGAAACTTTCACATATTTTACTTTGCTTTCGAACCAGGTTTGCATCATGACAATTCTTAATTTAAAATGAGTCAGCAAAAATAGGGTTATTCGATTTACCGTTTTATAAATGATCGATTTTTATTTGTCAACTTTTCAACAAAAAAACCGGTCACTCTAAAGTGAACCGGTTTCTGATTTTCTAATCTAATAAACTAAACTAACACAACTTATATTGACCTATCAAATTTTTGTCTTATTCCGACTTTTTCCTGTTTGTTTTAAAAGCCCGCCACTTTAGGCGGGCTTTAAACAGACAGCTACAGACAAGAATGTTGAAAGAGGGTATTCATATTTAATCAATTGCCGTATAAGCAACTTCTTTGTGTTGCGATAAATCAAGACCCACAGATTCTTCTTTATCAGTAACTCTGATACCAATAATTTTATCTGTGATTTTGAAAAGAATAAAGGTAAGAACACCTGAGTACAGAATAGTTACGCCAGTAGCAATTAACTGCGTAACAAGCTGACCAGCATTTCCATAGAATAAACCTGAATAATTCTGAACAGCTGTTGTTGCAAATAAACCAGTTGCAATTGCTCCCCAGATTCCACCTATTCCATGTACTCCAAATGCATCCAATGTATCATCGTATCCCAATTTCCCTTTTACATAACCAACCATGATGAAACACAATACGGCCACGCCAAAACCAATTAGCATTGCACCTGTAACATCAACAAAACCTGCAGCTGGTGTAATGGCAACCAAACCACCTACAGCGGCAGTTGCAATACCAACAACTGTTGGTTTTTTGTTGAAAATAGTATCGAGAATTACCCAGGTCACAGCTGAAGTAGCAGTAGCAAGATGTGTAACAAGGAATGCACTTACTGCAAGTCCGTCGGCTGCTAAACCGCTGCCTGCGTTAAATCCAATCCAGCCTACCCAAAGTAAAGCAGTTCCTAAAACTACGAATGGAATATTGTGTGGTGGAATTGCGTGTCCTTTATAATGTTTGCGTTTGCCAATCATGATTGCAGTTACAAGTGCTGCAATACCTGCATTAACATGCACCACAGTACCTCCGGCAAAGTCGAGGGCACCCATTTTATATAACCAACCATCTCCTGACCACACCCAATGTGCAATAGGATCGTAAACTATTGTAGCCCATAACAACGAGAATACTACAAATCCACCGAATTTAATTCTTTCAGCAAAAGCACCAATAATTAACGCCGGAGTAATTACAGCAAACATGCCCTGGAAAAGAACAAACAGAAGGTGTGGAATAGTACCAATAGTTCCACCATCAGCAGTTGGCTGTGAATGGGAAATAAAATATGGACTGAGGTCGGAAATGCCAATGCCTTTCAGAAATGCCCAATCTAAATTTCCAATGAAAGGAGCTAATGCACCCTCAGAAGAACCAAATGAAATACTGTATCCGAAAACCACCCACTGAACAGTAATCAATGCTGTTAAAATGGTACTTTGCATCATTATATTCAAAACGTTTTTCTGACGTACCAACCCACCATAAAAGAATGCAAGTCCTGGAATTGTCATCATTAAAACAAATGCAGTTGCTACTATCATCCATGCGGTATCGCCTGCGTCAATCGTAGGAACTATTGTTGCTGCGGTTTCCTGAACTGCTGCTGCTGAATTCTGCGCAATTACTGCCGAATCCTGCACAACCATAGTTGAATCCTGTGCCGCAATAAATGTTGTGGTACTGACGAGTAGAATTACTACTCCGAGAATCACAGATATATGTTTATGTATTTTTTTCATTGTGATAGAATTTTAACGTTTGAATTAATCTTTGATAAATAATGATTCGGGACCACGTTCGCCTGTTCTGATGCGGATTGAATCTTCGATATTGGAAATAAATATTTTTCCATCGCCAAGCTCGTTGGTACGTGCCGATTTTATAATTGCCTGTACCGCTTTGTCAACCAGGTGATCACGGCATACAAATGTGATTATTCTGCGTTGTATAAACCGGGTTTCGTAAACCTGTGCCCTGTAAATACCTCCTGCCACTTCGTTACCAATTCCGGTAACATCCCAATATGTAAAGAAGTCGATTTCAGCTTCATGCAAAGCTTCTTTTACTTCTTCGAACTGAGATTTTCGAATTATTGCTTCAATCTTTTTCATTTTAATTAGTTTATTTATGGTTAAAGAGAAATTCCTACTACAACGAATAACTGTTCAGTGGAAGGATTTAAAATAATTGAGCCTGAAATGGGCAGTGAGAAACTATCGGTAATTTTAATTTCTTTTGAAGTTCCTATACCAATATTGCTGATTGCAAATTTATCATCTTCGTTTTCGTCTTCCAGCGAGTACTGTCCATTACCGCCGCCAAGCGTAATACTTACGGGGCCTGCAGCATATCCAGCCTGAAAATAGAGATCGCCCGAACCGTTTGGTGCAGCGTTATAAATCATGTAAGCTGCGGTAAGCGAAAGATTTCCCAAACCTAAATTTACCATTGGCTCAATAAAATGAGAATCGCCATTAAAATATTCACTACCTGGAAAGTAGTAATCGGTAACTGTTAAACTTAATGCTGCTTTTTCACCAAGATTCAAAGCGTAAGTAGCGTAAAGATCGGCTTCTGCTGCTTCTGTTCCTCCGGTGCTGAATGAACCCCATGCACCAATTGTAAATCCACCGGCAGTAAAATCAACCGAAGGCTGAAATGCGGCACCTGTACCAAATTTTAAACCTCTCCAGATATAACTGCTGTAAATATCAAGACCGGCATTCCATGAACTTCCTTCTTCTTCCTGTGCATTTACATTTGGAATAAATGTAATTAACAGTAACACACTCGCGGTAATCATTAAAATCTTTTTCATAGTAGTAATTTTTAAATGTTAATTTCTAATTGCTTTTTTGTTATTTTCTTTTTTGATTAAATTTGATAATTTATTTTATACCCGTTAAAAAATGTATTATAATTTGTAAAAAGATGTAAAATATTTTGTTGACCCCCTAAAAAATTAATCACGTGTCGAAAATATGTATGTTTTATATTGAATGATACTTTTCCCGTTCCGTTTTTTATATCTGTTAACAAATTTTTAATGTTTGAGCATAATTTTATTGCATAATGACATTAAATAATAAAAATAATGTCAAAAACATAGAAAATAAACTTTAATGCAATCAAATATCCATAAAATGACTATTTCATACATATATCAAAGATGTCAAGTCGTTATTCAGTAGATGCAACCGATTTTCAATTTAATGGACAAACAAATTACTTAATCTGATATTTTGATGGCGAAAATTGAAATTCAATCCTGCCAGATCGGCAATTAACCGTAATACAATATTTTTCTAATTTTGTCACTTAAATAATAGTTCATATTTTTTTGATTAATCATTTTCGGAAAGCAGATAATGAAAAAAATCCTGTTTGTTTTTATAAAGTATTTTTTGTTTTGGCTCATCTATTTTTTAGTGGCAAAACTTATTTTTTTACTATATAATTTTAATCTGACCCGATCATTAACGTTTTCCGAAATCTCAGGGGTATTCATTCACGGTTTGAAAATGGATATTTCGTTTGTGAGTTATTTGATGGTGTTTCCCGGAATTATTCTTGCTTTCTCGTTTTTAACACCACCAAATGTGTTAGGCAATATTTTTAAAATATATACTTTTCTGCTACTTTCCATAATAACATTTATTAATATCCTTGATTTGGGTTTATATCCGCACTGGGGAACCAGGGTTGGTATTTCAGCATTTGATTATGCCGGAAATCCGGAAGGTGTTACTTCGAGTATTTCCTTGAAAGATGTTTTAACAGCCATAATTGTAATTGCATTTTATATTGGAGTTTTCACCTTATTTTATTTTAGATGCCTGGGAAAAAGTGTTTCTGAGGCAGCCCGTCAAAAATGGTATTATTCATCCGTAATAATATTTATTACAGCACTTTTGATTATTCCTATCCGGGGGGGATTGGGCACTACTCCTATTAATTTGAGTACAGTTTCGTTTAGCAGTAAATTATATGTAAACCACGCTGCATATAATTTTATGTGGAATTTTTTTAAATCAGTTGAAAAGAAAAGGAAAATGGTAAATCCGTGCAACTATTTTGAAAGCAGGGAAGCTTTGAAAAAATTTAATTTAATTGAAAAACAGCGTGTTGAAATTGATTCGTTTCTTGTTGAAATCGATAAAAATCATCTTCCCAATGTTGTTTTAATTATTCTCGAAAGCTTTTCGAATAAAGTAATTACATCGTTTGGAGGTAATTATGATGTTTGTCCGAATGTTGATTCTATAAGTAAAGAATCTTTAATCTTTTCTTCGTTTTATGCAAGTGGTAACCGATCAGACAGGGGAATGGCGGCAATTTTAGGAGGATATCCCTCATTACTCACTCAGTCAGTTATTAATTACCCCGAAAAATCGGTTAAACTGAAAAAAATATCTTCGTATTTCAATGAAAATGGTTACTGGTCGTCTTTTTATTATGGTGGCGATATCGACTTTTATAACCTGAAATCATTTGTTTTACAGGGTGAATACAATGAAATAATTAGTAAGGACGATTATCCGAAAGAAATAGGCAACATGAGTAGCTGGGGAGCCCCCGACGGTTTTCTTTTCGAACGTGTTTTAAACGAAATTGATAAGCCACAACCCTTTTTTACAACTGTTTATACATTAAGCAGTCATACACCGTACGATGTGCCGGTGCAAATGATAAAAGCAGAAACCAATGAAGAAAAGTATTTAAACTCACTGGCATACGCTGATAGTTGTCTGGGTGATTTCATCAGAGCGTTTAAAAAAACAAAATACTGGGATAATTCACTGGTCATAATTACTGCCGATCATGGTCACCTTTACCCCGGGCCAACTGAAATTATTGAGCCTGCTACTTATAGAATCCCCCTAATCTGGACCGGTGGAATTGTGAAAAAACATACAGTAATTGATAATATTTGCGGGCAACCCGATTTAATTCCAACACTTGTAAAACAATTTGGATGGAAACCCGATTCCGCGTTATTTGGGCACGATATTTTTTCAACACCTTCTTATGCTTTTTATATGTGCGATTCAGGTTGGGGATATATTTCAAATGAAGGAGAATATTTTTATGACCAAAGTTCGACTAAATTTAAAAGTTTTGTGAAAAATGGTAATACCGAACCTGATTTTGATTTTGCCAAGGCATATCTGCAGGTTTTGCACGAAGATTTTCTTGTAAAATAACGATTTTCAGGTCAGATATTTTAATTCGGAATGTAATCGTCAACTTTAACTGCAAACATTCTACCGCGGTTTCTTTCAATGGTTTGTGTAAAAATCACAACAGGTTGACTAGTTTCTAATAAACCAAGTGGTATGTTGTATTTAAACGAAATTTGCTCTCCTGCAGCTATTTGTTCTTTCCCGGTAATCTGGTGCAGCGGGGTTGAAAAGATTTCAATTTTCTTTTGCATAAAACCGATGACAGGTACCGAAGGATGGCTAAATTGAACCGCATGATCAAATTCGTTGGTCATTGTAATGTTAAGAGTCAATGTATCGGTTTTAATTATTCCACCATTATTAATAATAGTAAGATGTTTTAATGACTGAAACTTCGGTGTAACAATTAATCTGGCTTTTCTTCCATTGGTAAGTGTGATATTATCAGTGGTATCCATTCGGTCGGGAATATAAACAAATAGCGGTTCACCTTCTCCTGCAGTTTCTTCATCCCAAAGATCGTACTGGCAGAAACGATAACCTGGTGTTGCCATGTGAATGGCGGGATCGCCGGTATAAAACTGATAGATTCCGGCAAAGGCGAAATTATTGAAAGATGCTACTTTTTTCCCTTCAGCCATTTTTTTTACCTCTTCTGCAGCAGATTTATGGTTGTAAAAAGAAATTTTAGCCTGACCAACATTTGGTAGAAAATCAGCAGCGAGATAGAACCGAAAAACGAAGAGAATTACAATAATGGGAATTGACAATCGTTTAAACCATCTTTTCAATACCGGATCGTTTGAAATAATCGGGTAGGTTGCAATTATCAGCAATGGCGTAATTGCAGTTGTATAATGGGCTTCAATACGGTTTTTAAAGCTCATGATGAAAAAGAAAATATAAAAACCCAGAATACTGAAGATCATCGCTTTTTTAAAAGGATCGCCATTTATTCTGAATTTTAATAAACTGTAAAAAACAATTAATCCTGTAATAGGACCGGCCACAAGTAACTGACTGGTAAGGTTATTTTGCACTGTCCAAAATCTCAGGGGTTTTGTGCGATCGCTTAAATGATATTTAAAGGTTGGAAAATGATTGTCGATTTGCCATAAAATATGTGGTATTAACAACACAATTGCAATTATTACAGTAACCCAGAAATACTTATTCTTTAATAATTTTAGGTTCGACAAAACAATTAAACCCAAAGCCACAAATGCATGATACTTGCTGTAAATCATTGCTGCAGCTAC
Source organism: Draconibacterium sp. (assembly GCA_041737765.1). Classification (GTDB taxonomy): domain Bacteria; phylum Bacteroidota; class Bacteroidia; order Bacteroidales; family Prolixibacteraceae; genus Draconibacterium. Next base: position 93,743 of record JBGSRA010000163.1, read on the forward strand.
AAAAGCCATCAAAATGGCCATCTTTAAAGTGGGGTCGTTTACAAACTTTTTATATCCGAGGAAAAACAATAATGTGAAAAACACGAGTGGAGTGTCGGGAAGTGCTAAAAAACCACCGATATGTGTGTGCATCAAAGGAAATGACAAGAGGAATAGACTTAGAAAGAACAGATCCTTCTTTTCATTCAACTCATTCATTAACATTGCCATTGTTAATGTCGAAAGTAAAATAATAAAAAGCCTTACCCCCAATTCGTTATGCAAAATTGAGTCGCCAAGGAAAACAAGAAACGCAGCCATTGGCGGGTGGTCAAAAAATCCCCACTCCAAATTTTTTGAGTACATCCAGTAATAGGCTTCATCAGAGTGCAGATTGGTAAATAACGATTGCAGAATATTAATGAGTAACCACCCGGCAAGCAGCAAATAATGCTTTTTTTCAAGATTTGGAAACAGTTTCATGTTTAGTTAATTAGGAAGTATTATCAAATACATGGGTTGCAAAACTTTATCACGGGTTTTTGGATTGATGAAACGCCCGCCCCGGTTCAGGTACAGATGTTTGTATTCAATAATTGTGTCGGGTTGCAGTTGAAGAGCTTCAAAATCTTTCAATCCGTCTGGATCAGTAAAAATCCAGCTTCCTTTTGTTTCTGCAGCCTTTTTTAATTCATCAACCGATTTTACCTGAGTAGCCTGTGGTTCACTGTAAAAGAAAAGTTCGTACTGTCCGTATTTGTAATTATATAATTTGTTTGATTCGGTTGCATTTTCTGTGAAATAACGCCCAGCTTTTGGAGGTGCCTGAAAACTGAAAATATAAGGGAAAACATGTGTATTTAAAAGATGCATTAAACATGCAAATGCAATTAATGAAGGTGTAAGGAGTCTGGCAAGTGGTTCTTTAATTCTGAAAACTATCCAAAAACTGCAACCAATTCCTGCAATTGCAACTATCCAGAAATAAAGTTTGGGCATCGGAAAGAGATAAAATACTAACGAAAAAATCATCAACCAAAGTAAAATGGCCACAAAATTTTGTGCTGAATTAAAAACTACTAGCAACTTGTTTCTATTTTCAATGGCAATGTCAACCCATTTGGCAGTCAATACTGCAATCAATGGCATTATCGAAAAAATATAATTGGGTACCTGGTTTTTTGATGCATTGATTATGATGAAAAAAATCCAGATTCCCGCAAACGTATAGTATTCGTTTGAACGAAACCTGTTTTTAGCCAGCATTCTGAATTCTGAGTAGGCGGCAATAAAAAATAGCAGAACCCATGGAAGAAAAACGTAAAGTAAAGTATGAAAGTAGAAAACAGGATCGTTTACTGCTTTTACATACGAACCGGTTATGCGGCCAACATTGTTCTCCCAAAAGAAAAACCTGATACCTGCCCATCCAAATTGATTCATTAACCCAATCAGTGCAGGACTGGCAACAGCAAACGCCAGAATAATTCCCAAAAACCAGCGGTAATCAAATAAAAACCGGTAGTCTTTTTTCAGCAATATATGGCCAATTACTGCAAAAGCCGGAATTGCTGCTCCAATCGGACCTTTACTCAACATTGCCAGCCCTATTGCAGTAAATCCCAAAACCCAGTGTTTGTTTTTCCTGGTTTTTATAAATTCGAAAAGTTGCCACAAAGCCAGAGTCACAAAAGCCTGCAGCGGTGTGTCGGCATGAATATCCATGCTGTACAGCGAATACATAATTGAAAATGCCAGAAAAGTTGCTGTCAGGTAGCCAACTCTTGTGTTGTACAGACTTTTTCCCAATCTGAAAGCCCAGTAGAACCCTGCAAATACCAGTAAAAGTATCGGTAGTTTAAACCAGAAATTCGAGATTCCGCCAACAGCAAAACCCAGTGCGCCCAGCCAAAACATCATCGGTGGTTTTTGGTCGTATGCATCACCGTGAACAGTTAAATTGATGTAGTTTCCGTTTTGAAATGTTTCTTTGGCAATTGTTGCATATTTTCCGGCATCTCGGGTAACATCAATTGGTAAACCTGCAAAATAACTCCAGATTGCAACCAAAGTAGTAATGAGAAGAATGATTCGTAATGTTTTGTTGTTAAGCATTATTTTGGTTGTAAAAACGATGGATATCAATTTATAAAACTGCGATAAAAGTCGCAATTATTTTGCAAAAAGTAAAATAATGCGAAAAAGTCAATCCAATTGTAAAGTGCAATATGATTCTGATTGAATTCAATATCTTTGTCGAAATTCAAAACTGCTGAAAATGAAACTCTGGGAAAAAGGAATTCCTGTAAATAAAGCCATTGAGGAGTTTACTGTTGGAAAAGACCGTGAGATGGATCTTTATCTGGCACCTTTCGATATTTTAGGTTCGATGGCGCATGTTACAATGCTTGAATCAGTTGGTTTGATTGAAAAAGATGAACTGCCGGTTTTATTGCAGGAGTTAAAAAAATTGTACAAAGTTGCAATCGATAAGAATTTTGCAATCGAAGAGGGAGTTGAAGATGTTCATTCTCAGGTTGAGTTGTTGCTGACAAAGGAACTGGGCGATTTAGGTAAGAAAATTCACAGTGGCCGCTCACGAAACGATCAGGTTTTGCTCGATTTAAAACTTTTTACCCGCGATGCAATCAAAGAAATTGTTGAAAGTACTTCATCCCTCATTAACATTTTATTGCGGCGAGCTGAAGAAACCAAATCTGTATTAATGCCGGGTTACACTCACCTGCAAATTGCAATGCCATCGTCGTTTGGATTGTGGTTCAGTGCATACGCTGAAAGTTTAACAGACGATATGGAATTATTGCATGCCGCTTATATCATAACCAATCAAAATCCACTTGGTTCTGCGGCTGGTTATGGTTCCTCTTTTCCGTTGAACCGCCAGTTGACTACCGATTTACTTGGTTTTGCCAAAATGAATTACAACGTGGTTTACGCTCAAATGGGGCGCGGAAAAGTTGAGAAAATTGTTTCTTTTGCATTGGCCAATCTGGCAGGCACACTATCGAAACTGGCGTTTGATGTTTGCCTGTTTATGAGCCAGAATTTCAATTTTGTGAGTCTTCCAACCGAATTTACAACCGGGTCGAGTATTATGCCGCACAAAAAAAATCCGGATGTATTTGAATTAATTCGTGCAAAATGCAACAAATTGCAGGGTGTTCCCAATCAGATTACAATGATGATAAATAACCTGCCCAGCGGTTATTTTCGCGATTTGCAATTAGTGAAAGAAGTATTTCTTCCTTCATTTAAAGAGTTAAACGACTGTTTAAACATTGCTTCGCTGGCTCTTGAAAATATGACAGTTAAAGAAAATATTCTGGAAGATTCGAAATACGATTTTCTGTTTAGTGTTGAAGAGGTGAATAAGCTGGTTTTACAGGGAGTGCCTTTCCGTGAAGCCTATAAAATAGTTGGGGAACAAATTGAGTCAGGAAAATTTCAACCAAACAAAGCAATTTCACATTCCCACGAAGGAAGTATCGGCAATTTATGCATCGATAAAATTGCAGGTTATAAAAAGTTGAAGGTTGAAAGCTTTAATTTCGATAAAGTTGAAAATGCGGTAAAACAGTTACTAAAGTGAACTGATAAAGTTGCTGAAAATAAGACTTATTGGACTTTTTTACCTAATTATGTAGTTGATTTTACCTGTTATTACGATTGCTGGAAAGGTTAAATGTATGTTATTAAGCAGCCTTTTAACAGGGTGTAAATTGAGAAATATAGCGTTTTACGCTATTTTTGATATCACATTGTAAGGAAAATTCGATTTTTGCTTTCAATTTTACAGCGGCGGGTTCAATGATGACCAGTTTGCTGTAATTTTGTGCAGAATCGGTAAATAAACAGACAAAAAATGAAGCAAATGAGATTACCTTATGCGCAGGGGTTGTATAATCCCGATAATGAACATGATAACTGTGGAATTGGATTTGTTGCTCATATCAAAGGTAACCCTTCTCACGATATAGTTCGCAGAGGACTTGATGTCCTTTTAAATATGGACCACCGCGGTGCAACCGGTGCCGACAAAACCACTGGCGACGGAGCAGGTTTGTTGATGCAAATTCCGCATGAATTTATTACTGATGTTTTAAAACTCGATGTGGGTGAAAAAGGTACCTATGGAACGGGTATAATTTTTCTTCCGAAAGACGAAACAGAAGCTACTGTTTGTATCGATGTAATAAATAAATATGTCAGAGAAGAAGGTTTAACATTAATCGGATACCGCGATGTACCGGTTGACAGTTCGGTTCCGGGAGAAATTGCGAAAACAACAGAACCCGCAGTTAAACAGATTTTTATCCGTGCAAACCTTGAAAAAGATGCACTCGAACGTAAACTATACCTGGTTCGGAAACTGGCAGAGAAAGAAATACGTGCTTCAGATCTGAAATACAGGGATGCTTTTTATCAACCCAGTTTATCGGCAAAAGTAATAGTGTACAAAGGAATGTTTACACCTTCGCAATTGCGCGATTATTATCTCGATTTCAGAAACGAAAAATTTAAAAGTGCTATAGCTCTTGTTCATTCGCGTTTTAGTACCAATACATTTCCTACCTGGAATCTGGCTCAACCATTTCGTATAATTGCGCATAACGGCGAAATTAATACTATCAGGGGAAATCGTTTATGGATGCAGGCTCGTGAAGGACTGATGAAATCGGATGTTTTTGGAGAAGATCTTCAGAAACTGCTACCTGTTATCGAGCCCGGAAAGTCGGATTCAGCATCGTTTGATAATGTTCTGGAATTCCTGCACATGACAGGAAGATCAATCCCACATGCATTATGTATGATGATTCCAGAATCTTTCAATCAAAAAAATCCGATTCCCGACAGTTTAAAAGCATTTTACGAATACCATTCAACAATAATGGAACCATGGGACGGTCCGGCCTCCATGGTTTTCTCCGATGGAAGATATATTGGAGGAACACTCGATAGAAACGGGCTTCGTCCGTCGAGGTATGTCATTACCAAGAACGACTTGATTGTAATGGGCTCCGAAGTGGGGGTTCAGACTTTCGACGCAGATGAAATTAAGGTTAAGGGGCGTTTGCGTCCCGGGAAAATTTTACTGGTCGATACTCAACTTGGAATTATTATTCCCGATGAGGAAGTGAAAGATCAACTAAGCCGCCGTAATCCATATGAGATGTGGTTGAAGGAAAACCGGTTGATGATGGATGATATCAAAGTAAAAACAAGGGTTTCTTCCAAAATTGAAAACTTCGATACTTACGTTAAGGTTTTTGGTTATTCAAAGGAAGATATGTATGAAATTATTCAGGAAATGAGCGATACCAGCGCGGAGCCTACCAGTTCGATGGGGAACGATGCGCCGTTGGCTGTATTTTCTGATAAACCAAAGCGGTTGTTCGATTACTTTAAGCAAATGTTTGCCCAGGTTACCAATCCACCCATCGATTCAATTCGCGAAGGGCTGGTTATGGCATTAACAAATTATATTGGTTCGCTCAGTTCAAATATTTTGAAAGAAACCTATGAGCACTGCAAGTTGGTTAAATTCGATGTACCAATTTTAACCAATACCGACCTTGGAAAAATCAAGGATTTAAAGGATGATATTTTTACACACACAATAATACCAATGGTTTTCCCTGTGAAGGAAGGGAAAAAAGGCCTTGAAGAAGCCATAGCGAATATGCTGGCTGAAGCAGAAAAAGCAGTTGATGACAAAAAGAATTACATCATTCTTTCAGACAGGGGAATTTCGGAAGAATTCGCTCCAATTCCATCATTACTGGCAGTGGCAGCGGTTCACCACTTCCTCATAAAAATTCAAAAACGAATGCAGGTAGGCATTATCGTTGAAACCGGAGAAGCCCGCGAAATAAATCATTTTGCCCTTTTGCTTGGTTTTGGTGCCAGTGTTATAAATCCATACCTCGCTTTTGCTGCTATCGACCATTTGGTTACCGAAGGGAAAATTGAAAAAGAGTACAACGAAGCAAGGAAAAATTATATAAAATCAATTGATAAAGGCTTGTTGAAAGTGCTTTCAAAAATGGGTATATCAACTTTGAGGAGTTACCATGGTGCACAAATTTTCGAGGCAATCGGAATCAGCCAGCAGTTGATTGATAAATATTTTACCGGAACCGTTTCTAAAATCGGGGGTGTGGGTTTGGAAGAAATTACCCAGGAAACACTTATTTTTCATGCCGATGCTTATAAAAAAGAGACCACCCCTGAACCATTTGGATTTGAAAATGCGGGTGTTTATGCCTGGCGAAAATATGGTGAGCATCACGCATGGAATCCTGAAAATATAGGTCTTTTACAATGGGCAACGCGTACAAACGATTATTCAAAGTTTAAGGAATACAGCGCTGTTGTTGACGAACAAAATAGAAAACCGGCCTTCATTCGCGGGTGTTTTAACTTTAAAACAAATAATCCTATTCCAATTGAAGAGGTTGAATCTGTTGAAGATATTATGAAACGGTTTGTTACCGGGGCAATGTCGTACGGTTCAATCAGCAAGGAGGCTCACGAAGCGCTGGCAATTACAATGAATTCGATTGGAGGCCGAAGTAATACCGGCGAGGGAGGCGAAGATGCCGAGCGTTTCGGAACAATCAGAAACAGTAAAATCAAACAGGTTGCTTCGGGACGATTTGGAGTTACCAATAACTACCTAGTAAATGCAGACGAGCTTCAAATTAAAATTGCGCAGGGAGCAAAACCCGGAGAAGGAGGACAGCTTCCGGGCTACAAAATCAATACTATTATTGCAAAACTAAGGCACTCAACACCTGGGATTACATTAATATCGCCTCCGCCGCATCACGATATTTATTCTATCGAAGATTTGGCACAGCTTATTTACGATTTGAAAATAACAAATCCACGTGCTGCGGTTTCAGTAAAACTGGTATCAGAAGATGGAGTTGGAACGATTGCCGCAGGTGTTGCCAAAGCTTTTTCGGATGTAATAATAATTGCAGGAGGCGATGGAGGAACAGGTGCAAGTCCGGCAAGTTCGATTAAACATGCCGGTTTACCAGTTGAGTTAGGAATAGCCGAAGCTCAGCAAACGCTGGTCTTAAATAATTTACGTGGCAGGGTAAAACTACAGGTTGACGGTCAGTTAAAAACCGGTCGCGATGTAATAATAATGGGTTGCTTGGGTGGAGAGGAGTTTGGATTTTCAACTTCGGCATTAATTGTATTGGGTTGTATCATGATGCGTAAATGCCACATGAATACCTGCCCGGCAGGAATTGCTACCCAGGATAAGGAATTGCGCAAACGTTTTATAGGCAAATCAGAATATACAATCAATTTCTTTAGGTTTCTTGCACAGGAAATAAGGGAATACCTTGCTCAAATGGGATTTTCCAAATTCGACGATATTGTTGGCCGTACAGATTTACTCGAAGTTAACAAAGATGTTGTTAACTGGAAAATGAAAAACGTCGATTTCTCAAGGTTGTTGTATGTTCCGAAAGAAGCTAAACAGAACGATATTCACAATACGCATCAGAACGAGCAATTGGGCAAAGATCACATCGATTTCGATTTAATTAAAGAATCGAAAAAAGCGATGCAAGCTGGCGAAAAAGTATGGATTTCACGAAAGATAATGAATACCGATCGTACTGTTGGCGCAATGCTTTCTGGCGAAATTTCGCGAAAATATGGCGAAGCCGGACTGGCAAAAGACACCATTAATTGTATGTTCAACGGAACTGCCGGACAAAGTTTCGGTGCTTTCCTAGTTAAAGGGGTAACTTTCCGTTTGATTGGCGACTCAAACGATTATATTGGAAAAGGTCTTTCGGGCGGCAAAATAATTGTGGTTCCGCCACCAGAATCTACATTTAAACCTGAAGAAAACATCATAATCGGTAATACTTCGTTTTACGGTGCTACCAGTGGTGAAGCGTATATCAGGGGAGTTGCCGGCGAACGTTTCTGCGTTAGAAATTCTGGTGCTAAAGCTGTAATCGAAGGTACCGGCGACCACTGTTGCGAATACATGACCGGCGGTCGCGTGGTTGTACTTGGAAGAACAGGTAAAAATTTTGCTGCCGGTATGAGCGGTGGAATTGCCTATGTACTTGATGTGAATGGCGATTTCGATTATTACTGCAACCGTGGACTGGTTGATTTATGCCCGGTTGACGAAAAGGCTGATATCAGCGAATTACAGGAGCTAATTAACAAACATCTTTTATATACCCAGAGTTCACTGGCCTCAAAAATACTTACCCACTGGGAGGAATATCTCCCAAGGTTTGTGAAGGTAATTCCGTTTGAATATAAAAAAGTACTGGAGGAACAGAAATTGAAAGAGTTGCAGAAAAAGCTCCAGTTAACGGAAGACAATCCTTCGCGTCACGAATAAATAATTTTATCAATTTAAAAGCAGGAGATTTATAAGATATGGGAGATCCAAAAGGTTTTATGACAGTACCCCGGAAAGACGCGGGATATAGACCGTTAAATGACAGAGTTCATGATTATGGCGAGGTCGAGCAAACTATGAATGACAATGACAGGGCATTGCAGGCGTCGCGCTGTATGGATTGCGGAATTCCTTTTTGTCATTGGGGTTGTCCGGTTGGGAGTAAAATTCCCGAATGGCAGGATGCAATTTATCGCGGGCGAAAAGATGAGGCATATTTTATTTTACATTCAACCAATAGTTTTCCTGAAATAACCGGTCGAATTTGTCCGGCACCATGCGAAAAATCGTGTGTTTTAGCCATTCACGATGAAGCCGTTACTATTCGCGAAAACGAATGTGCCACAGTGGAACAGGCTTTCGAAGCCGGAATTGTAAAAGCCAATCCACCAAAAATAAGGACAGGGAAAAAAGTAGCTGTTATTGGTTCAGGTCCGGCAGGTTTGTCGGCAGCCGATTTGTTAAACAGGGCTGGTCACTGGGTAACTGTTTACGAAAAAAACGATGCAATTGGTGGTTTGCTTCGGTATGGAATACCCGATTTTAAACTGAGTAAAAGTGTAATCGACCGCCGGTTGGAATTGTTTGTTGACGAAGGAATTATTTTTAAACCCAATGTAAATGTTGGAGTTGACATATTAAAAGAAGAATTGTATAATGAATACGATGCAGTACTTCTTGCAGTGGGAGCTGAGCAACCCCGCGATTTGCCTGTTGAAGGACGCGATTTGGAAGGCGTTTATTTTGCTATGGATTTTCTAACCCAGCAGAATAAAAAAGTTTCCGGAAAACTAAATGGGGAGGAATTCAGAATTCTTGCAAAAGGTAAAAATGTGTTGGTAATTGGTGGTGGCGACACGGGTTCCGACTGTGTTGGAACTTCAATCAGGCAAAAAGCAAAATCTGTAACTCAAATTGAAATTCTTCCAAAACCGGCTGAAAAACGAGAGGACAATAATCCGTGGCCATACTGGCCAAATACTTTGCGGACCTCAAGTTCTCACATGGAAGGCTGTGAACGCCGCTGGAATCTTTCAACAAAAAGATTTATTGGCGAAAACGGTAAGTTGAAACAAGTAGAGCTGGTTCAGGTTGATTGGAAAAAAGATGCAACCGGACGCTGGAACATGAGCGAAATTGCCGGAACAGAAGAAATAATCGAGGTTGAAATGGCTTTGCTTTCGATGGGATTTACTCAGCCTGTGCATGTTGGATTGCTGGATGCTTTGGGAGTATATTACGATCAACGCGGTAATGTGAAAGTAAACAATAAAAAACAGACTTCGGTGGAAAAATTATTTGCAGCCGGTGATGCTGAAAAAGGCGCAAGCCTTGTGGTACATGCCATTGAAGCAGGTAAAGTTGCCGCAAAAAATATGGATGCGTTTTTACGCGAATCGTAACAAGTCTGAAAATCTAAAATTATTTTAGACAGCGCAGTTTTTTTCATAAGGTAGCCGGCAGGAAAGGAGATTTTATTCAAGTCAAATTAACACTTTCCCTTGACCAGATTGTGAATTTGCCGGCTCCTTTTTTATAAAGTCAATTCTATTCCTTCAGGTCGCGAGTGCTTCCAGCGTCGGTGCGACCACAGATAATACTCAGGTTCCTGACGAATAATTTCTTCAGCTTTACGCACATATGCAAGCAAAATTTCCTTTTGGTCAACTTCTTTGGGATTTTCGAAAAGAACCGAATACTCAATTTCGTATCTTCCACGGCTGATTTTTTTGGTATGCTGAAAAAATACGGGTTGGTTCGTACTTGAAGCAATTTTATCGGGTCCCTGGAAAAACGGTGTTTCCTGGTTCAGAAATATGGTCCAGAATTTTGATGTTGCCGGTGGTGTTTGGTCGGCAGCCAGCCAAAGTCCCGTTAAATTACCTTTCGAATTATATTCAATTAACGATCGGGCAGTTTTGTGTACCGGAATACATTTACAACCCCATCTTTCGCGGTTATGTAATAAAAAATTCTCCATCGCATCATTTCCCCGAACAGGATTATAAATGTCTAAAATCGAATGTTTTAATTTCGATTGCACAAAACTGGTCCATTCCCAGTTGTTGTGGTGCATGGCAAGTGCAACTATACTTCTGCCTTTATCGAAGAAATCATTGGCAAGGTCTGTCCCTTTAATATTTAGTCTCTTTTCAATTTCCTTATCCGAAATGCTGTAAAGTTTAATCGATTCGAAAATAACATCGCAAATATGCCTGTAGAATTTATTTCTGATTTCGCTGATTTGTTTTTCTGTTTTCTCTGGAAAAGCATTCTTCAGGTTTTTGGTAATTACATTAAAACGGTATTTTACGATGTAACGCATCAGAAAATAAAGCACATCCGAAATCCGGTATAAAATCCAGAAAGGCAGGTATGACAATGCGATTAAAAACCCCACAACTATTTGGTTGATTGTTCGTTGAAAAAAATTTTCATGAAAACGTTTATCTCGTTTCGCCAGTTCAGATTTGTCCATTTTATATCATTTAATTTTGTAGCGGAATGTCTTCCGGCCGTTTATGTTTCCATCTTTTGTGCGACCAAAGGTAAAATTCTGGTTTTTCCCGAATTACCTCCTCCATTCGCTGAATATAGGTTTTTATAATTTCATTTTCAGTAAACCGGGCAGGATTTTCGAAAAGCAATTCGAATGTGGTTTCATATTTTCCACGACTGGTTTTTTCAATTTTCTGAAAAAAAACAGGTTGGTTAAACCGTTTCGAAATAACAGCAGGACCCGGGTAAAATAAGGCATCCTGGTTTAAAAACATAAACCATATTTTATGAAAAACAGGTGGCGTTTGATCTCCGGCCAGCCATGTAAATATGGATTCTTTTTGTTTTTCTGCCTTTAAAACACGTCTGTAAATCTGGTCGTTTTTTATCAGTTCAGTTCCAAACTTTGTTCGGGTTTGATTCATAAATCTGTCGAAAACTTCGTTTTGCAGCGGTTTGTACACTGCCAGCGATTTGTGTTTTAAGTGCACTGACAGATAAACTCCCCACTCCCAGTTATTGTAATGCATGGTTAAAACCATTACACTTTTCCCTTTTTCAAAATACCCGTTTACCAAACCAGCGTTTGTAACTTTCATTCGTTCTTCAAAATCAGCCGGTTTCATTCCCCTCATTTTTATGGTTTCAAGGGTTAAATCGCAAAAATGATGATAGTACTTTTTTTCAATGGCTTTAATTTCAGAGGTTGGTTTTTCAGGAAAAGCATTTTTAAGATTCTGCCTGACTACTTTTCTCCTGTAACCGATCAGATAGTAAACTATCCAATATAAAACACCGGATAAAATATAAAGAAACCAGAATGGAAATCTGGCCATTATTTTTAAAAAGAAGATTCCAATATTTGTCGAAAACCTTGAATTCATTATTGTGTAAAGAAAAAGTAAAACTACATTTTTTAACGTAAATCCGGTCAATATTATTCTTTAACTGACTATCTTCGGACAATAAAATCTGATAATTATGAAACTGCAAATATCAACTTTCTTCTTTTTTATTGTATTGAATATGACTGCTCAAAATACATTTATCGCTCACCGGGGTGCATCGTTTATTGCTCCCGAAAACACGATTGCTTCGGCGAAACTTGCATGGGAACTGGGTGCTGATGCGGTTGAATGTGACATTCATCTGTCGAAGGACAACCGGATAATGGTTATTCATGACAAAGACACAAAACGTACGTGCTCGGGTAAAAAGAATCTGGAAATTGCCGACGCTCCTTCTACCTTATTGCGCGATTTGGATGCCGGTATCTGGAAAGATGAAAAATACAAGGGCGAAAAAATTCCTTTTCTTACAGAAATTGTTGAAACGGTACCCGCAGGAAAAACACTGGTGATTGAGGTAAAATGCGGAATTGAAGTTATTCCTCCGTTGGTAAGGATGATGGAAAAGTGCAATAAAAAGGAACAGATAGTTTTTATTGCGTTCGACTGGAAAACAATGGTGGAGGTGAAAAAAACATTTCCTGAAAACAAATGCTACTGGTTGAGTTCTTCAAAAAACGGTCTGCATAAAAAGATAGTTGAAGCAGCCGAAAATGGACTTGACGGTGTAAATCTGCATTACTCGGTTATTGATGAAGAAATTGTGAGAATTGCAAAAGAGAATAAACTCGAAGTGCTTTCGTGGACAGTTGACGATCCTGCCGAAGCAAAACGGTTAACCGAACTCGGAGTAACCAAAATTACCACCAACCGCCCTGACTGGCTGAAAGTGGAGTTGGGGAAACTGTAGCCCGGAATTCAAAATTCAGAGTTTGTCATTTGTCACTGGTCACCGGGAAGAGGACTGCCTACTGCTTGCTGCCGCTGACTGCTGGAGTTCAAAGTTCAAATTTTTTCTGCCTCAATACTCATTACCATAATCTCACATCTAAAAGGAAAAAGGACTCCTCATTTCTGAAGAATCCTTGTCCGAATTAATTGTTTTCAATGGTGAATGAGGCAAAGTTTACTTGTTTTGCTTCTTTAAAATAGTATGCTGATAAGTAACTTCGAAGCCGTAGTTTTTAAGTGGAGATTTGCTTATATCATTGAAGTAGTCAAATCTTGTTAAATCTGCTGAATAGCGCAAATCAATTGAAGAATGTTTATTGAATTTAAAAATAGCCCCGGCATCCAAACCGTATGCAAATCGTTGTTTGTTGCTCCCATTTGTTGGTCGTGCGCATTTATAACTTACCATAAAACCAACATGATTTCCTGCATAAAATTCAATGTTTTTTAAAGGAGAAAAAGTAAAAAGCACAGGTAATGTAATATAATGTAACTTTTCATGATTCCTGTACCAGCTTGATTGACTATATCCGTATCCAATGCTTTGATAATCTTCAGTGTACATATCCGAACCTTTCGATTGGTATAAAAGTTCAGTCCTTAGTCCGATAGGGCCAATTAAATCTTCCAACTGATAATACACACCAAGTGTTAACCCGTTTTTATATTGTTGTTCAACGTTTGTAATAAATTCATCATTTGAAATTTTAAACTTTGAGAAGTTAAGCCCTCCTTTTACTCCAAATTCGGATTGGGCTTTTAATGGATGAGCAGAAAAAATGGAAACAATGATTAGAAATGCAATTGCATAACTCTGAATGTTTTGGTTTTTCATGATTATTTGATTTTTGACTTTATAAAGTATTTGTTGTATAAGATGTATTTCTATTTGCGCCAAAGTGATTGTTCGATGGAAATTGAAAAACTGTGATCTTTAATTTCTGTATTTCGTATTTCATACAGAGGAACCAAATTGCCGGAATACCTGAAATCCAACTTGGTTTTATCTCCAAGTCGCACTTTTGCACCAGCAATCCAACTTGCAGAAAACCTGTTTGGTTCTCCAAGCATTAAGTCGTTTAGGTTTGAGGAGTAAACGTTAGTTTTAGCAAACATATACCCCAATTCAACTCCTGAATAAACATCCAAAAATTTAGTTGGCTGAAAAGTGAGTAAAATGGGCAGGGAAAAATAATGGTAACGTTCCTGGTGCCTGTCCCAGGCAACAGGTGTCGTTGATGCAAGAATAGAACGTTTCCTGTAATATTGGAACCAATAAACAATTTCAGTTTCACCATTTCCCGGAGTTGGAATGCTTGGTTGTTGTATGTATATATTTGCACCTTTCATTTGATAAAGCAATTCAAATTGAAGCCCGACTGGGCCAATTAAATTGTTTTTCGTGTAAAATGCGCCTAAAGAAAAGCCACTTGAATTTTGAAAATCGAATAAGGAACTTTCCTCTCCTAATTTAAGACCTGTATAAAGCGCTCCTCCTTTTACCCCGAATTCCGATTGGGCTTTTAAAGAATTTACAGGTATAATTGTAAAAAGGAATAGAAATGCAATTGCATAGTAATGAATGTTTTGGTACTTCATAATGATTTGATTTTTGAGTTATGGTTCAAAAATAAATCAAAGTTCAGTTAACCAAATAAAATAAATTAAAAGTTTTGTTAAATAAAATTGAACGATGTTAAAAACGTTAATTTGTATTTAACCAGAATTACAAAGGACTAACAAATCTGATTTTTTTTGCGCCATGCTTTAGCTTGGCGTTTTCTTATTGGAATTTTTAATCGGGCTTTAGACATTAATTTTTTTGGTTTTTGGTTTTTGTACTTTGTTAATGGCTAAAGCCGGTTAGATTTTCAAATTCTTTAAACACAGGGCTGAAGCCGCTGTGCAAAAAAATAGTTCACCGCTTTTCAGAACAAACCACCAGTTGAAAAGAACCTTTCCCGAATAACACCGACTTTTCAATTTTCAGTTCATTTGCAGGCAAAATCTTATTTAATCCGCCCAGTTGGTAATACTGTTTGAAATTGCTGTTGTGTTCTTTTCCAGCCAGAAACTCGGCAATCCGACTGCCAACACCAGCATAATTTTTTGGGAGTGGAACTGCATAATCGACAATAATAATTCGTTTGGCAACCCTTTTCATTTCGTTAAGAATAGTTGAATGTAAAAGAGGATCAAACTGGTGCAAAGCCAGCGACATAATTGCAACTTCAAAACTGTTTGCCTCGAACCGGGAAAGATTGGTGGCATTGCAAACAAAGAATTCAGCATTCGGTATATTTCTTTTTCTGACAGAGCTTTGAGCATGATTTATCATCGATTCGGAAAGATCAACTCCAACTATTTCAGAAGCAGTTTCAGATAGTTCAAAAACCTGTGCACCTGTTCCGCAGGCAATATCAATTATTTTCTCTCCGGCATTGATTTCGCTGGTTACCCGTTTTCGCATTGGCGCTAAAATTGGGTCGAGTACTGTACTGTAAAAAGCTCCTGATTCTACCATTTGTTTAAACAAAATAAAAGAGTTGGTTTGATTTAAACCGAAAAAGCTTTCTTTTGTTGTAGTCAATGTTATAAAATAAAAATCATGAATAAATTTCAATTTGTACTTGTTGCCATCTTTTTTGTATTCACAGCATTTAAAGCCGATAAACCTGCATATTATCTTTTCAATAAAGAGGGGAAAGATGTTAAATACGAAAAAATGCTGAAAGAAGCCGAAGATGCTGATATTGTTCTTTTTGGAGAATCGCATGATAATGCAATTTCGCATTGGCTTCAACTCGAACTGACCAAAGATTTGTATGAAATAAAAAAAGATAAATTGGTTTTGGGTGCCGAAATGTTTGAAAGCGATAACCAGGTAATTTTGGATGAATATCTGGATAGTTTGATTTCGACGACCAGTTTTGAATCGAACGCACGACTTTGGCCAAATTATAAAACCGACTATAAACCGCTTGTTGAATTTGCAAAAACGAATAAACTTAAATTTGTAGCAACCAATGTTCCGCGGAGGTATGCTTCACTGGTCAATTCAAAAGGATTCGAAGGATTGGATGAACTTTCTGCGGATGCAAAAACATATCTGCCACCGCTGCCAATAAAATACGATGCAGAATTAAATTGCTACAAAAGCATGATGGAAATGGAGGGAATGGGCGCACATGTAACGCCAAACTTCCCCAAAGCTCAGGCGATAAAAGATGCAACAATGGCGCATTTTATTCTTGAAAACTGGTCGGCTGGAAAAACCTTGCTTCAT